>CAZZHS010000010.1:0-85925 GCA_964654275.1 uncultured Syntrophobacteraceae bacterium | reverse complement strand
TTGACGCCGTTTCATGATCAACCTTCCCGATGGGCAAAGGGGTGACGTGCAACAGGGGCTCAGGTGGTGAAGACCGCCTTGGCCTCCTTGCTCATGAGTCGCCACAACAACAACTGTTTGCGCAGACTCTTGATGAAATTCCTGTTGGTGCGGATCCAGGCTGAATGCTCGCCCGACAACCGGATCATCATGATCGAGATCTCGAGATATCCCGGACTCTCGGTGGAAGGACAGCAGTGGAGTTGCAGGCGCTGTTTGATCCCAAAGTCAAAGGGGGCAAGCCAGACGTTGGTGCGCAAAAGGAGACAGGCAGGTGTGGGGATTTCTCCCGGTCTTGGTTCGGGAGAATCCTCATCGAGCGTCAGCTCGTCAACCGTGAAAGTGCCGTGGGTCAGGTCCTGATGCGATTTGTAGAAGAAGGAGAGAAAGCTCATGATTCCCCTCTCCTCCTCCTGCTTGAGCAGGAAGGGGAGGTTCATGAACAGGGTGTCGCCCTGGGGTTCGGGAAGCGACCAGGAACGGTTGACATCGGGCATGGCCATTTCTGCGGCCACCCGTGCAGGGTAGAGAGCCGCCAGAAAGACGACCGAAAAGACGAGAAACATGCAGGCCACGCTGGACAGGGACGAATAATTGAAGGTCAGCTGGGAGAACATTGCGGTATTGGCCAGGTACTTGGCGCTCATCTGGGCGATGATGTAGCCGATGACGGTGGAGAGCACCGCCAGGGAGAGGGCCTCCACGATGAAGAGAAATCCCACATGGGTCGGGGCCAGGCCCACCGAAGTGTAGATGGAAATCTCTTTCTGCCGTTCGTGCACGTGCCCGATCATGGTGTTCAATGTGATGAAGATCACGATGAGGATGGGCACCAGCAGGTTGGCGACCCCCTGGTAGCGAATGGTCGTGCTGGCACTGTGGTGGAACGTGCCGTTATCGCCCACAAACAGAGAAAATCGGAGCCATGTCGCCAGGTCATCCGCCACCGAGAGCGGCGGGGTGTCGGCAGGCGGCAGGATGGTGATGCTCTTGAGCGTACCGCCGTAATACAGCATGAGTTCGAAGGGCATGATCAGGGTTGCATTGGCATTGGCATAGCGGAATCGGTCCGTGTGCGGGAGGATTTCCTCCCCGGACTGCATGGCCTCGATTTCCACTTCCGAGAGGTCGTCGCTCAGGCTCAATTCAAAATAGGCCGGTGTGATGGGGTTTTGATCCAGATTCTTGAGGGACTCCAGGAGGTCCCCGTCGAAGAATCCCGCTATGGTGAACTGCCCCCCCATGACCTCAATTTGAGTGCCCACATCCCGATCGGGATGGAGTCCCGCTCTCTGGGCCATGTCCAGGGGCATGAGGACACTGCGGCCGGAATCCGGTCCAAACCAGGCTCCGTGCGTGACGATCTGCCGGAAATATTCCGGGGGCTGGTCCCCGACCCCCAGAATTCCCTCCACAGGCACAAAACACACCTGGGTACACACTCGGGTGAGGGCTCGTGCACTGCTTCGCCCCGGGTCGATCCAGCCTTTGGGCCACAGAACGGCCGCACCGTCAAAGCGGGTCTTCATGTCTTCCAGGGTGAGCGCGGTCAGGGGCAGCCGGTATTGATGACGGATGAGAATCCCATCGTAGGGGTTGGTGGCGGCGATCCGCGTGTGCGTGGTGGTGTGCAGGCTCCGTACGTTGGTGAAAGACATGACCGTGAAAGTCAGGATGATCAGCGTGAGGCACGTGAGTCCCGTGCGGAGCTTGCGGCGGTTCAGGTTGGACACCCCGATGGCGAAGCCCGCGCCGAAGGCTTGCCACTTGCTGACCTGAGGCGTGCTCAAATGCGACTCGCCCGTGACCGAGTGCGTGTCGGCCATCTCTTCTTCGAAGCGCATGAAAATGATCCACGAGACCATGACGGACAGGCCCACGATGAAGAAGGCCACGATGACCACCATCGGGCTGTAGGTCAATTCGAAAGCAGGGTGCAGTCCCTTGATGACAAAAATGGTGGTCATGAGGATCGTGAAAAAGGCGACGATCTGCTTGTAAACATTGCGAAAGGCGAAAAGATAGCGTTCGAGACAGTACGCGAAGGGCACAAAGAGCGCGATGAAAAACATCACGCCTGTGAGCACGTCCCGCTGGGTGCGCTCGGCTTCCGCATAGATGGTGTTGAGAGTGGCCCATGCCGAGAGGGTGTTTTGCCAGAAAATGCCGTAGCGTTTTTGGTCCAGCGCTTGGCTGGCGGTTTCCAGTTGCTGTGAGGACCTCTCGTAGAGATTCTCCAGGTAACGGTTGGAGATGCCGTGCTCCGAAAGGTTGGCCAGCCGCCCTCCGAGCAACCGGTGCAGGTCCATGGCCACCTGATAGGGGATGGCCCGCGGCATGGGGGGCTCCCCGATGAGAAATCCCCTGCCCTGGGTATCCTCGTCGGAGTTGTTGAGAAGGAAAAAGTCTCTGCTCAGAAGCGATTCCGACAAAATCAACTTGAAGCGGGTGCCCCTTTCCAGGAAGAGGGAGATGGCCATGGTGTCTCTTCCGTCCACCCGGCTGTACCAGTAGCGCATGGGAGTGGCCTCTGTGGCCGCATCCAGCAGGTTAACCTTGGTGAGGTGTCCCATATTTCTCGGATTGAACGCAGGGAGAATGTCCGTCTGTTCGCAGTGAAACACGACCAGGGTGGTGCTGGCAAAATCGCTCTTGACCTTGATGCGGTAGTTGTCCTTGCCCGTTTGCCGCTTGTCCGCCGTCCAGGCCACGCGGCCCGTGGTCGGGTCGATTCCGTAAGGCTCGATGATGAGTTTTTCCAGGGCTGCCCGTGAATTGGCAAGCCCGGGGATGAAAAACGTCCCGTCCTGGTGCACCATGGCTCTGAAAACCGACTGCCCCTCGAGCACCGAAACGATCGTGTCGGGTGCGGGCTGGTCGGGAAACAGTTCGCCCTGGCGTTGAAAGAGGGCTCGTCCCTCGAGACCGGCGAGACCGCGCAAGCCCCCCTCGGTGGCGGTGGAGAGTTCGGGCCGGGAAAAAAGCCTGGGCAGCATGACGGTGAGAAACCGGTTCACCTGCTCGAGATTTTGCTGGTTCACACGGTCCAGCGTGTCACTGGGACTGTTCCAATATTGGCGGTAATCGTCCAGTGTCATGAGAGAAACCGAGGGAAGACCTGCCAGTGCCCCCACGTCGCAGCATGGGTGAGTGAAGGCCGCAATCGCCCCGAAACCGCCCTCGAAGGCACTGCTGCGGGACAGGTCTCGAAAAAGTCCCGGAGCCTTCAACTCATCGGAGACCTCGTCCCCGAGGGAGCTCATCAGGTTGTTCAATCGGGTGGCCCTGGCCATGCGACGCACCCGCTCCCGGACGGGATAGGTGTCCCCCATCTCGACGAGACCGAAAAAAGGAGAATGGGAAGAGAGATTGAGACTGAGAAAAAGGATGGGAACATGGTCGTCCACGATATCGCGAATGATCTTTGTGGAGCGAATGACCTCGGTGCGAGCCTTCAGCTCACGGCGTGCCGTCTTCAGAGGGGGCTTGGCCTCCTCCAGCAACTGCCTCGAAAGTTCGCGGGCTTCGGGACTGGTGGCCTCATCCATGCTGGTGATCCAGGAAAGGCGCCGGTAAGGCCGGGCGTCCTCCACGCGCGAATCGCCCTCCCGATCGATTCGCTTCCGATACTGAGCCTCTCGCGTCAACAGGTCCGCCTTGTCCTTTGCGCGCCGGACCACAAGCTGCCAGATCAGATCTCTTTGAACGGGATCACTGATGGAAAAGGGATCCGGGACATCGAGCAGCTCGATCTGTTCGTCGATGAGCTTCTTCTGATCCTTGAGCAGCTTCTCGTCCCTTCGCACCATCTTGGTCCGGGCCGTGATCGCCGAGATGAAGTGGCGCATTCCCGCGAGACTCTGGCCATTCCCTGTGGTGGCCAGAAAAAGCACGCTGCGGTCGGGCGGATCTGCAACCAGTGTGCGGGCCATCTCCAGCATCAGCACGACGGAGGAGGCTTCGTCGGCGCCGGGCGCTTTGCCGAGAATGGGTGAGGAGGCATCATAGAAGGCGTCCACGATGATGAGCTCATTGCGAAGCCTGGGATCCTTGCCGGGAAGCAGGCCGTAGACGTTGCGCACCATTTTGTTCTGCCATCTCGTGTTGGCCTCGAGGATGGCGGGGACCTCCGCGGTGGAGGCCAGTTCCTGCAGCTGACGGCCCACGGAGGGCGACGCCCAGAACCTCGGAAATGCAACGGGCGAGGGGATGTTTTTGTCCTGGAACTGGCCCTGCGGTGAGTCTTCCCGGCCCAGATAGATGACCGCTCTGGCGCCGAGCATGGCGACTTTCATCCAGTTGCCGCCCGAATTCATGTCCAGGAGCACGATGCTGTCTTTGATGGGGAGGCCGTCCATGGAAGCGAGGTCGCCATTTCCCGCGTGCACCAGTTGCCCCCGAAATCCCCCTTCGGGTGTCTTGGGAAGATAGGCCAGGTTGGGACCCCAGGGGAAGATCTCGAAGGTCTGACCGTTCACGGCAAGCGTGGCAAGAAGGACCTCGGGAACAGGAGTCATGAACTTTTGGACCCCCACTCTCGTCAGCCCCATCTGCTCGAGAGAATGAAGGATGTAATCGGCCGCCTCCTCATTGCCCCGGGTGCCGACGGATCGGTCCTGAATGGAGGCGAAAAAGGCCAGATCCTCCCGCAGTCCTGCCTCGGCCGATTGAGGGCCGATAACGGACAGGATCCACAGACCGGCAAGAAGGATAGGGATCAGTGGATGTCTCAAAATTCGCATGACTTCATTCCCAGCTCTTCGCGCCGTGCAACCTTCGTATAAAACCAGTGAGCCCCCGGCCCCCGAGGCCGGTCAAGAAGTCGGGCCGGAAACCGTCAGGCGACTCGGCCGATAGAAATCTGCAATTTGTCTCGCTCTTCGACCCGGTCGACCAATCCATCCCGAATCCAGACCACCCGATCGGACACGTTCAACATCTTGATGTCGTGGGTTGCAGAAATGATCGTCACATTGCGTTCCGTCGAAAGCTGCTTCAAAAGGGTGATGATTTCCTCTCCCGTCGTGAGGTCCAGGTTCCCGGTCGGTTCATCGGCCAGGATGATGGCCGGGTCATTGGCCAGGGCACGCGCTACGGCCACACGCTGCTGCTGACCGCCGGAAAGTTCCGAAGGCTTGTGACTGTGCCGCTCGGCAAGGCCCACCAACCGCAACAATTCCATACCTTTTTCAAGATACTCATCCCGGTGCATTCCCGCAAAAATCATGGGCAGGGTGACATTTTCCATGGCCGACATCACCTGGATGAGATTGAACGTCTGGAAGATGTACCCGATCTTTCTGCAGCGCAGCCAGGCCAGTTCGTAGGCATCCAGCTGCGCCACGTCCACTTCGTCGATGAAAACCCTGCCCGAGGTGGGTTTGTCGAGAGCCCCGATCATGTTGAAGAGAGTCGATTTGCCCGAGCCTGAAGGTCCCATGATGGAAAGGTACTCGCCCGCCTTGATGGACAAGTTCACTCCTTTGAGCGCTTCCACGAGGTTGTCGCCCATTTTGAACACCTTGGTGACCTCGGACAGCCGGACGACATAGTGAACGAGTTCTTTCGTCATTCAAATCTCCTTGGAATCGTATGTTTGACGGGGCAGGGGGGAGACTCCCCGGTCCCGATGTTCTTCCCGTTGGGGTCAAATTCTTGCCGGCCTTCATTGTCCGGCTCGAGCCGAGGCGAATTTCGCTCCGGCCTGATGACTTTATTACTGATCGGATCTCAGTGCCACCGCAGGGTGCATGCGCGACGCAACCAGTGCGGGATACAGGACCCCGATGAATGACAGGAAAACGGACAACAGAAGGGCTTCCGCAAACGTGATGAGCATGGACAGAGCCGGCCAGGAGGTGAACACGATGGTGCCGAACTTAGTGAAAAGGGTGATGGTCGCGATCAAAATGCCCATGAGCGCTCCTGCGGTCCCTCCCATGATTCCCTGATAGATGGACTCGAGCACAAAGATGCGGACCACAAAGCTGTCGAGGGCGCCCAGACATTTGTAAGTTCCAATTTCCCTGAAGCGCTCCGTCACGGCCATGAGTTGAGCGTTGACAATCCCCACCACACAGACAGTGAGAGACAATATGGCCAACCACAGATCCTTCGGGCCGGTTCCAAATCGGCTCCCGGCGAATTCATAGCCGCTGAGCAGGATCTTTTGTTTCAAATCGTCGGAACTACGGGGCCACATGGCGTTGAGGATTTCATAGCCGGACCAGATGTACGCGACAAACGCGATGGCTAGAGCGAGGGTCATGGTCGTGATCATGGAGCGAAAGAATCTCACTCGGATCGCGTTGAAAGCGATTCTCATGACTTGGGCCCACGGCAGAACCACCTGTCGTTCAACAGATCGTTTCACTCTTTTCGACCTTTGTCCCGCGGAGCTGCGTCAGGTGATGCCGCCCCTCCACGTCTCTTGCAAGGCAGGTAAAAAAATGGGATTGCCCACTGCGCTGTGGCCGCGCGCGCCTAACCCCTAACATGCTCCCGTAAAATTCCTCTCAGGACGTGAAGAAATGCTTTATCCAGGCCCTTTTAACTCACGGCGCAGGAAATACCCGGATGGGAAAGCTATCTTCTTGAGATCATGTGGAGTTGCCGAGCAGACGACAGCGGTTCGTGAAACTATCATAGTACTCAGGGAATGCATTTTCAACACGACTCTCCCATGTTCGCGGGCAAGCGGTCACCTGATTGCGTATTGCCTGATGAGCTCCGCGGATTTCCGTGCCCCGTTCAGGTCGAGTTCAGCCGCAGATCGCAGAGGTTTCTCGTCCAGGCTCCTCAGGATCTCCCGGGAGACGAAACGGGGGTCCAGATCCGGGAGGATACGGACGAGTCCAAGTTCCTGAAGCTTTGCAGCCCGGCGGGCCTGTTCCCAATTTTGCGGGAATGGGTAGACCAGCGCTCTGATGCCGGTCGCAAGAATGTCCATGCAGGTGTTGTATCCCGCCATGCTGACCAGAAGATTGGCCTGCAGGAGCTCCTGGAGGAAGTCCGGGGAGAAAGGCAGAATTTGAACCCGGGTGTCTTGTGCTGCCTGTTCCTCCAAGTCCTCAGCCTCCTCCTGCTCCATGAAGGGCCCCCGGAAGAGCCTCAAGCGAAGGGCCGGGTCCTCGATGCGGCGCAGAGCTGCGAGCAGGCTCCTGAGCAATTCCCCACCCACCTTGCCGCCACCCGTGCTCGCCACCAGGATGTGACCGCCTTCTGCACGGTGGGGTGGAGGCTGCCTGGACGGTTTTCGCACGACAAATCCCGTGTAATGAAATGGGATCTCTATGGAGGCCATCCGACTGAAACTTTCTTCCAGACTGATCAATCGCGGGTCGGAATGGATCAGCAGGAGGTGGTAGTGTGTGTTGAGAATGTCGAGCGCACGGGTTTCAAAAGCCTGCCGGTCCTTTTTCTCAACGAGGATATCTCTCAGGCTGCAGACAACGAGGGTTCGGCGGTCACCGTCCTTGATTTTGCGGAGCAGGGGCATCAGCTCGAAGCCAAACTTCTTGCGACCGAAAGGAAAGAGCTCCGTGATCACCACATCAGGCCGGAAGGCATCGAAGGTTCCGAGGAGCGTGTCTGTGCGTTCCTGTTTGACCTCTTCTTCGGAGGCCCCACTCACCAGCAGCTGCTGGAATCCGGCGTCCATCATGATGGGAGGGAGCTGAAGCTTTCGCACGTGGGGTGGGGGGGTGAAGCCCTGGAGAGCCTCACCTCCTTCCACGAAAAGCACTTCATGGGGAGCAAGGTGTTTCACCAGTTCCATGCTTCGAAAGAAGTGTCCGATGCCGAGCACATGCTGGCTGTAAAAAAGGATTCTCATGGGACGGGGAACTCCGTTGAGGCCGGACCGGATTGTGAGTCATGCTTTAAGGCTCACGCGACACCGTTCAGCTAAACTGAACACGCGGCCCTTGCCTGCAGATTTTCCAGTCTGAACCAGGACCCCCCTCTGGGGGAGAACGCGGTGAGGCAGGTCGCCGACACAAGCTGCCTCACCAGGCGCTTCGCATGCTCAAAAGGGTCCCTGATCTCACCCAAAAGCGATTCAAGAGAAATTTTGTTGACAAAAGAAATAAGTGTGGCTAATTGATTAGCCGAAAACGGATAAGTTATACTAAAAACGTGTGGTGGTGAGGTTTCGACGCTCCTGGAGCCGTCTTGATGAGACGCTCGGCGGAGCTGCAAGCAAGCATTGATCTTTTAACACAAAATTCTGTTTTGATCACGGCAAATGAGCCCCAGTGACCGTGTGGAACGAAAACGGGATGAATCTTTGTGAAAGGGAGTGACCCAGCATGAATCTGAGCAAACCAAATGCCAATGACGCCACCTTGTCTTTCAATCGCTCCAAGAGTGTGGTGCCCATGAGTGGAATGTGTTCCCGGTGTGTCGACGGGTGCCGTGGAAACTGTGAAGTCTTCCGCTCCACTTTCCGCGGGCGAGAGGTGATCTATCCCGGTCCTTTCGGCCAGGTCACCGCGGGCGGCGACAAGGATTATCCCGTGGACTATTCCCACCTGAACATCCAGGGCTATGCCATGGGTGCCAACGGTCTCCCGGCGGGGGTTTCGGCCGGTCCCGACACGGCCATATTTCCTGCAGTCAACACCGAAACCGAGTATGGATGGGATCTCAAAGTCAAAATGAAGGTCCCCATCTTCACCGGTGCTCTGGGCTCCACGGAAATCGCCCGAAAAAACTGGGAGCATTTTGCCATCGGCGCCGCCCTCAGCGGCGTGACGCTCGTGTGTGGCGAAAATGTGTGCGGCATCGACCCGGAGCTGGAACTCAACAAGGATGGCAAGATCAGCAAATCCCCCGAGTTGGACCGCCGCATCGAGGTCTACAGAAGGTATCATTCAGGGTACGGTGAACTGCTGGTTCAAATGAATGTGGAAGACACGCGACTGGGCGTGGCGGAATACGTTGCCGAAAAACACGGCCTTGACACCATCGAGCTCAAATGGGGACAAGGCGCCAAATGCATCGGCGGTGAAATCAAAGTCCAGAGTCTGGAACGGGCTCTCGAACTGAAGAAACGGGGCTACATCGTGACTCCCGACCCCTCCGACCTGGTCATCCAGGCGGCCTACAAAGAGGGTGCGATCAAGGAGTTCGAGCGGCACAGCCGGCTCGGCTTCGTCAGTGAGGAGAGCTTCATGGCGGAGGTGGATCGCCTGAGAAAGCTCGGTTTCAAGCGCGTCACACTCAAGACCGGCGCTTACAGCCTCCGTGAACTGGCCATGGCCATCAAGTGGGGTTCCAAGGCTCGAATCGACCTGCTCACCATCGACGGCGCTCCAGGTGGAACCGGAATGAGTCCCTGGAGGATGATGCAGGAATGGGGAATCCCCAGCATCTACATCCATTCCGCCGCACACAGCTTCTGCGAGAAACTCGCAGCCCGCGGCGAGCGGACTCCCGATCTGGCCTTCGCCGGAGGATTCTCGAGCGAGGACGGTGTGTTCAAGGCCCTGGCTCTGGGAGCGCCCTACGTGAAAGCCGTGTGCATGGGTCGGGCCCTGATGATTCCGGGCATGGTGGGCAAAAACATCGGCGAATGGCTCGCCAAGGACGATCTGCCCAAAACGGTCAGTCAATTCGGCAACAGCGTTGAAGAGATTTTTGTGAACTACACAACGGTCAAGGATCTGGTGGGAGCGGATCAGATCAAGAGCATTCCCCTCGGTGCCATCGGAATCTTCAGCTATTCCGACCGCATCAAGGTCGGCCTGCAGCAGTTGATGGCCGGAGCCAGGTGCTTCAAGGTCCCCTGCATCACTCGAAGAGAGCTCATGTCGCTCACCGAGGAGTGCACCCGGGTCACGGGCATTCCCTACGTGATGGATGCTTATATGGACGATGTGGAAAGCATCCTCAACAGCTGAGGTCTCATCGGAAAGCCGTTCTCAAGTCAAGGAGCGAGGGTGTCGCGGAGTTCGTTCGACCGCGGCACCCGGCTCGCTCCCGTCTCCTGCCTGTGGGTAGCGAGCTCCCTTCCCCTTGCCGGGTCAAACCACGCTGCAGCGTCAGAGCCTCCCAAAATCTTTCTTGCCTTACCTTTTCGCGCAATCTACCATTGTTCAGCGACTGAAAAATCGTGGATCGATTTCAGATCAGTTTTCGACCTCGCACACCTGAGGTTTCAAGGCTGGGATCACCGGCTGCTGCAGGTTTGCAATGCCTCACAAAGCGCTTTGTTTTTGGCCGCTCAAGGAGGAGCCATGGAGACAAAAAAAGAGCCTCTCAGTTTCGATCGAAGATCTTTTGTGAAAACGGTGAGCGTGGGGAGTGCGCTTCTCGCTCTGAACCTTTCCGGGCTGCCTCGGCAGGCTCTGGCGTCGGAAGCAGGGGGAGCCTTTCGGCTGCCACCGCTGCCTTATTCCCCCAGGGCCCTCGTTCCCTACATCTCGCAGGCGACCATGAACTTTCATTATGGCCGCCATCACGACGGGTATGTCTCCAACCTCAACAAGCTCGTTCGAGGGTCCGAACTGGCCCGTGATTCGCTCGAGGACATCATTCGCAAAACCGCCGGCAAAAAGAACGAGGCCGCGATTTTCAACAACGCGGCGCAGGTGTGGAACCACACGTTTTATTGGAACAGCATGAAGGCCCGCGGGGGAGGCCAACCCTCGGGGAGGCTCCTCGAGATGATCCAGAAATCCTTCGGGGATTTCAACAAATTCCGCGACGCCTTTGCACAGTCTGCGCTCACCATCTTCGGGAGCGGCTGGGGTTGGCTCGTCCAGGACGGCCGCCAACTCAAGATCGTGCAAACCGGCAATGCCGACACGCCGCTCGTGGAGGGCTTGAACCCGCTGATCACCATCGATGTCTGGGAGCACGCGTATTATTTGGATTACAAGAATCTGCGCAAGGACTACATCACGGTTTTCATGAACCATCTGGTCAACTGGGAGTTTGCGGAAAAGAATCTTGTGCCGGTTTGACCGGAAGAGCCGGCAGTGCCCCCGACACGACGGGGGCGCCGTCCCCGAATCCCTGAAGGCAGGTGCTCTCAACACCCGGGGCGTCAATTCAGCGAGGCTTGATGCATTGTGGGGGCCCCTCGCCTCCTGCCCGTGCCCAGGGAGGGCGAAAGCGCCGGGCATTTCGGCCGGGGCGGAGCGATCCTCTCCGATGGCGGGCAGATCGAGCTTTGTGAAACGAGAGGCCGAAAATTTCCCCCTCGCTCGCCGGTCAAGGAGCGCCCTACGGTGCGACCCAGCTGGGTGCGGCAAAAAAAAGCACCACCCGCGGCCAAACCCTGTCACGCGTTTCAGGAGGTTCTGGAAAACATCGGCAACCGTGAGGATCACCTCATGGTCTACATCAGATAGGAAGTGAGGCGCTCGATTTCTTCTTCCTTGAGGTTGGAAAATGTGGCGCCGACCTGGATTTCGTCGCCCACCTCCGCAATCCTTCGGGTGTCGCAGTCGAGATGGAGCATGTGCCCCCCGTTGGGCAACTGCAGAGCGAGGACGAATCTGGGCAATTGTCCGATGGAGTCCAGTCGGATATCGGACCCCTTGGGATAGGAGAAGAGGACCCCACCCAGACTCATGTCGTGCACCATGGAGGAAAATGTTTTGACTTCGGATTCCGTCTTGAGAAATGTGATCGCGGGAAGAGTGACCTGCTTTCGGGGGAACCTGCGTCTTTCATCGGGTGCACTGTTTTGGGGCAAAAAACCCTCTTTTTCGAGGTAATCGGAGATGACCTTGTCAAGGAGAGAGGCAACCGTGCGCCGCTCTCTGCGCGCAGCTTTCTTCAAAGCCTCGCGCACACGTCGACTCATCCGCATGCTGTAAATGACGTCTTTTTTCACGGCACCGACGACTCCCTGTGAGGGGTATGAGAAAAGGCAATCCGGTGAAGGCAAGCCTGAATCTTACGCCGGCGACTCCGCTTTTCCTGCAGCGTGCCGGCTTTTTTGGAACGTTTGATATCTCTGAAATTTATATTTCTTACTTGTACAAATAAGGTAATACTCTGTCAAAGAAAAAATGAATTCTTCCAGGATTAAAGTTGTTTTCTATTTGAAGTCCCCCTCCGATGGGAATCCCCAAGGCCGGTTTTCGCAATGTGCCGTGTTCCCTGGAATGCCCCGGCAGACCGCACTGCCCGATGGGATGAATGTTCCGCTCCCCGCTATTTGATCTTGATCCATAGCAATCGTGCCGGACTTGAACCAGGATTTTTCCACATGGTGGGCATTTCAGTGGTCAGGTAGATGACATCGCCCGCTCGAAGGGTGTAGGCCGCCTTCTGCAGTTTGACCTGTATCTTGCCGCACAGGACGTATCCAATCTCTTCACCCTTGTGGATGAAAAAATGGGAAGACAGGGTCCGGTTGGGTGGGATCTCGATGAGGTACGGTTGAGCTTTGGCGTCGAAGTCCACCGTGGTCAGCAGTTTCGCCACGATGCTGTCCTCGGGAAGTTCCGGAAATCTGACTTCCACGGCCTCGGTGGATGGGAAAATGATCCGTCCCTTGATCTCGCTCTTTTCCTGGAAGAAAGCGCTGATTTCCACCGAGAGCACTTCCGCCATTTTGAGCAGCGCGGGCAGAGACGGGTAGATGAGGTTGCTTTCAATCTGGGAGATGGTGCTGGGCGTGACGCCGACAAGCTTGGCCAGTTCCGTCTGGGACAGCCCCCGCTTGGTGCGAAGCTCCTTCAGTCGAAGCCCCAGATCGATGCTGCCGGTTGTTCTTTTTTCCTCGTCGAATGTGACATTGAGATCCTTGTACCAGTAGATGTGGGGCTTGTGCAGGTTGTCGGGGTCCCGTTTTTCGGCCTTCAGGACCGTGAGCGACGTGGTGCCCCGTTTGATGGAGAGGTCGATCACCACCTGCGCGATCTGGCTGATCTGGGCTCGAAGGCGTGGCGAATGCGCCCGTTTTTCCATGACCCAGTAGGCCACCGTGTTCAACTCGTAAAGTCGAGGGCAGGAATGGGTGTAGAAGTTGAGAATGTATTCTTCCCCTCCCCAGAGTTCCGCCATGCCCGTGATACTCTCGAAGACCAGCCGCACATCCCCCTTCATGGTCGCGTGCACATCGTAGAGACAATCCATGACCTTGTCCACCTGACGAGGCTCTTCCACAAGGAGGATGCGGCACGGCTGTTTTGCATTCCGGCTCTCGTAGAACTTGAGGAAAATGGGCGATGAGGCGCCCTTTCCGCAGGTGAAACAGTCCAAGATGGTCAAATTCTGGCTCTCCCCGAGAGGACCCAGTTTTTCAAGCAGGTTGTTGGGGGAGCGGTCGAAGGAGATATAGATGACGGGCCGGTTCAGAAGCTGCGAGGATTGTATGAAATTCAAGCAGAAGACGGAGGCCAGACTTCCCGAATCGTCGTGCCAGACCACGTTGTCGCCGATGTAGAGCCCGCCAAGAATCTTGTCCAGTTGACTCACACCCGAGGATATGCGGTGTCGTTCAGACATGTCTGTTCCTTAAAAATCTGCATCGTTCCATCGGGACGGAGATGCATGACGCATCAGCAAAGGCAGCTTGTCAAATGTCGAAATTCCAATTGAGCGGGGTGATGCTCGCCATGAGGGACCATTTGCGAAACCCTTGCGAACTGCGCTCCTCGGTCCCCTGAGGAGGCAACCAACCCCTACCTCCCTCGACCGCAAATCCCGCAGGAGATCGGCGCAGTCGGGTGCAGCGCGCCCCAGGATTCCTCACCGATTGGTCCGCTGCCACAAGCACATCGGTTCTCAGCTTAGAACAAAATCATCTACTATACGATAATAAAAAAATTAACAAGACGTTACCGTAACTCCTCGGGGAAGGCTTTCCCTGCGGGACTGCATGTTCACACGCAAGGGGGCTACCACAACCCGGCGTCACCGACGAACGTGCGGCAGGCTTGCAAAAAACTCGATTCCTGAGTGTCCGGTTCCATCCGCCCGGCTGCGGAGACGGAGACCGTCTCAGGTCACAAAGGGGAACGGGTCTTCCTGTCCGGTTTCTTGAGGGGGATCCGGCGTCCGAGGCTCACGCCATCCACTCCCAGGCGGGCTTCGTAGACCCACATTTCCACACCGGCGCTGCAGGCTGTCCAGAAGAGCTCCGCAAAGGTCGGATCGATGAAGTCGGCGGGGGCGAAGCAGAGTGAATCCGGCCTCTGAATGAGGTAGAAACAGGCGCATCGCACGCCGGAAGCCCTGAGAGCTGTGAGCTCCTGCAGATGTTTCTGGCCTCGGGTCGTGACCGCATCGGGAAAATAGGCCACATCGTCTTCCACCAGTGTGACGTTCTTGCTTTCGACCCACAGCGTGCCGTTGGGTCCGTGCAGCCGTGCGTCGAGGCGGCTGTGAGCGGATTTCTTTTCACTTTCGAAGCGGGGGTAGCCCTCAGCCTGCGTAAGGAGGCCCTCCTGCCAGGCAGCGCGCAGAACACGACCGGGCATGGATGTGTTCACCCCGACCCAGAAACCGCGGGTGAAAACCATCTCGAGGGTGTAGGGCAACTTTCTCTTTGGGTTGGGGGATGGGCTCACCAGGACAGGCGTCCCCGGTTGGAGGAGTCCCAGCATCGAGCCGGAATTGTTGGTGTGGACCCAGAAACTCTCGCCTTCGGTTTCGACTTCGACCATGAACCGCTTTTGGCGCTGCTTGAATCGGGCCACTGTGCAGGTCGTCGGGAAAGGAACCAGCGGGGAACCAAGAGGCTCCAGCATTTGTCAAGACCTTCCGCTTCGGGATTTCCATTGAGTCCCGAGAGGGGTGTCCCTCGCGGGAACGAGCTTATGGGGCTGCGGTTTGGGCATAGACACGCTCTCCAACTTCGGGGGAGATCATCCCCTGCACAGCATGCCCCCGGGGTCCTCCCGTGAGGTGCGGAGCTTCTGTTGCCGGTCTGTCCCTGACGATGTTGCCCCCGCCGGTTCTTGCGAGGTTCCCCCGTCTCTTCCGGGATGGTCATACAGGCTTGAGTCTCCAGGTGACTTGAGCCAGGATGTCTCATGATCCGGGGGGCCTGCACATCGCCGGGGCGTGAATCGTGCTGGAAACGGGGTCGCTCGCCCTCCCCATGATTCGTACCGTTTCTATGACCACAATCGCCGCGAAATGTAAAGATTTCAGGTCGGGCGCCGGTTGACCTTCAGAGGATGCGGGGTGCCCGGGCCGCTCCCAAGACACGAGCGAACCCGAACGCCGGAGGAAGAGGGTCCATGGGAAAATTTGAATTTTTGAGAGTGCGGGGACATGACGTGATCCTGGAGATCCACGTGCAGCCCAGGGCGGGCAAGAACGAAATTGTAGGTATCCACAAGGGCTGCCTGAAGTTACGCTTGAAGGCTCCACCGGTGGAGGGGGAAGCCAACAGGGAGTGTTTGAAATTTCTGTCCCAAATTTTGCGACTTTCTCGGTCCCAACTGGCAATCTTTCAGGGGGAGCGGTCCCGCCAAAAAAGCATCCGCATTGTGGAGGCACAACTGGACGAGCTGGAAAAACGTTTCACGGAAATCCTGCGGGTCTGAGGGCGAAAAGTTTGATCTGGTGGAATTATTTTTGTAAATTCCCTGTTCATCTGCTAAAACTGTCTTCGTGCTTTTCCGGTGCTCATCAAGACTTGTGTGCGTATTCTTTCAGGAGGACCAAATGCGAGAGGCTGTGATTGTGAGTGCGGTGCGGACTCCATTGGGGAGTTTCAATGGTTCCTTGAGCCCATTTGGTGGGACGGCTCTCGGGGCCATGGTCATCGAAGAAGCGGTGAAGCGGGCGGGCATCGCCAAGGGCGAGGTCAACGAGGTGATCATGGGCATGGTCCTTCCCTGCGGTTACGGGCAAAACCCGGCCAAACAGGCTGCAGTGAAAGCCGGAATGCCCTGGGAAGTCGAATGCATCACTCTGAACAAAGTGTGCGGCTCCGGGCTGAAGGCCGTCATGCTTGCTGCCCAGGCCATACAGGTGGGGGATGCCGATGTGGTGGTTGCCGGGGGCATGGAGAGCATGAGCAACGCACCGCATTACCTGGAAAAGGCGCGTACGGGCTATCGCATGGGGGACGGCAGGCTCATCGACCACATGGTGCACGATGGGTTGTGGGACATTGTCAACGATTTTCACATGGGGATATCCAACGAACTCTGTTCGGAAAAGTACCATGTCTCCCGGGAAGATCAGGACCGTTATGCGGCTGAATCCTACCGCAGGGCTCTGGAAGCCGCCAAGGCGGGAAAATTCAAAGAGGAAATTCTGCCGGTGGCTCTGCCTCCCAAAAAGGGACAGGCGGCCGTGTTCGAGCAGGATGAGTGTGTCCGGGAAACCCCCTACGATTTGCTCGCCAAGATGAAACCGGCGTTCAAGGACGGAGGAGTGACCACTGCGGGAAACGCTTCCGTCATCAGCGACGGTGCCGCTGCTGTGGTCGTCATGGCCCGAGAGAAGGCCGAAGCGCTCGGTTGCAGGGTTCTTGCCACGGTGGGAGCTCAGGCTTCGGCAGGGATCGACATGAAATATGTGCTTGTGGCGCCCATCTGGGCGGTGCCCAAGACCTTGAAAAAAGAGGGAATCGATCAAAGCCGCGTTGATCTCTTCGAGATCAATGAGGCCTTCAGCGGTTCCACGGTTGCCGTCCTCAAAGAGCTGGGTCTGGACCCAAGCCGGGTCAATGTGAACGGGGGAAGCGTTTCTCTCGGGCACCCCATCGGCGCAAGCGGTTGTCGCGTTTTGGTGACGCTGCTGCATGAAATGATTCGCCGGGACAAGAAATACGGTCTGGCCTCCCTGTGTCTGGGAGGGGGAGAGGCGGTCTCCCTGATCGTGCGGCGCTGAGGCGGATTCGACGGACTGTTGGCTGACCGCCTGGCGATGGAAGAGGGTCGGGGCTGAGCGTGGTCCTGGTTTCCGGTTCCTCATCCGGGGCCACGCCCGCTGGCGACCTTCACCGAGCCTCTGCGGCCAAGGTGACGAGATTTTCAGATCGATGCAAGGAGAGAGAGCAGATGGAAGTGAAAACCTTCGGAGTGGTTGGAGCGGGTCAGATGGGCAACGGCATCGCTCAGGTCGCCGCCATGAGCGGGATCCGGGTGATCATGAGCGACATCAAGGACGAATTCGTTCAGCGCGGCATGAACAACATCACCAGCATCCTTGCCAAGAATGTGGAAAAGGGCAAGATGACCGCCGACGAGAAAGCAGCTGTCCTGGGCCGCATCCAGCCCAGTACGAGTCTCAAAGACATGGAGGCTGCGGACTACGTCGTGGAAGCCGCGACAGAGAACGAACCCATCAAATTCAAGATCTTTCAGGATCTGGATGGCTTCTGCCCGCCCCACACCGTTCTTGCCAGCAACACCTCTTCCATCCCCATCGGCCGCATCGCCTCTCAAACCCGACGCCCCGACAAAGTGATCGGGATGCACTTCATGAATCCGGTGCCCGTCATGAAGCTGGTGGAAGTGATCCGCGGCCTGGCCACCTCCGAGGAGACGTTCCAGCTGACCTGGGATCTGTCCGTGAAATTCGGCAAGACGCCCGCCGAAGCCAATGATTTCCCCGGTTTCATCGCCAACCGCATTCTCATGCCCATGATCAATGAGGCCGTCTACTGCCTGTACCACGGGGTCGGCACTGCCGAGGCCATTGACACCGTCATGAAGCTCGGCATGAATCACCCCATGGGGCCCCTCGCCCTGGCCGATTTGATCGGGCTCGACACATGTCTTGCCATCATGGAGACGCTCTACGAGGGTTTCTGTGATTCCAAGTATCGTCCCTGTCCTCTTCTGAGGAAATATGTGGAAGCCGGGTGGTATGGGCGTAAGTCGGGCAAAGGATTCTATGATTACAAATAGGACGGCGCATCATGAACTTTGAATTGACCGAAGAGCAGAAAATCATCCGTGACACGGCGGCAAAGTTTGCCAAGAATGAATTGGAACCGGTGGCCGGCCGGCTGGACCAGACCAAGGACCGGGAAATACTCAAGAGCAACCTCAAAAAGCTCGCGGAGCTCGGCTTCATGGGATTGGCTGTCGATCCCGAATACGGGGGCACCGGCGCAGGAGCTCTGGCGTTCTCCCTCGCCATGACGGAACTGGGTCGAGCCTGCTCCGCCACCACCGTGACCGCGTCCGTCACCAACATGGTGGCCGAAGTCATTCAAGTGGTGGGTTCTGAAGAGCTGAAACAAAAGTACATCCCGCCCCTTTGCAGCGGCGAATATTATGCCGGAAGTTTCGGTCTCACAGAAACCTGCGCGGGATCGGATCCTGCCGCCATGCGCACGACCGCAGTCCTGGACGGCGATCACTGGGTCCTGAACGGAGGAAAGATCTTCATCACCAGCGCAGAATATGCCGGGGTGTTTGTGGTGTGGGCTGTGACCGACAAGGAGGCCCGCAAGGGCAAAGGGATCAGCGCTTTCCTCGTGGAGCCCTCCTTCCCGGGCTTCATCGTGGGGAAGGATGAGAAAAAAATGGGCCAGCACGGCTCCTGTACCAATGAACTCCTTTTTGACAACTGCCGGGTTCCCAAGGAAAACCTGCTGGGCCGTCTCAACGACGGGTTCCGCATCGCGGTGGCCGAGCTGGCGGGGGGAAGAATCGGCATCGGCTCCATGGCTCTGGGCATCGGGCTGGCGGCCATGGATTTTGCCACGGGCTATGCAAAAGAGAGGGTTCAGTTCGGCCACCCCATCTCCAACCTCCAGGCCATCCAGTGGATGATCGCGGACAATTACACACGTCTGGAAGGAGCGAGGTTGCTGCTGTATCGTGCAGCCGCCCTCAAGGACGCGGGAAAGCCCTATGCCAAGGAAGCCTCCATGGCCAAGGTCTATGCCACGGAATCGGCCAACAAGGCCTGTTATGACGCGCTTCAGATTCTTGGAGGATACGGCTACACGCAGGATTTTCCCGTCGAACGGTACGCCAGGGACGTGAGAATCACCACCATTTATGAAGGCACCAGCGAAATTCAACGACTGATCATTGCACGGGAGTTGCTCCGGTAGGAAATCGGCCCCGTCGAGATTTGAAAGCCGGGTGGTTGTCTTCAAAGAGGCAACTGCCCGGTTTTTTTATGATCTCTCAACAATTTCGAAGAGATGTTCCAATTTGATAGGCGCGTCCCGGTTCCACGACCTCCAGGGATGGGCAGTGGAGTGCCTGCAACTCCTTGACAATGAGATGCCGGTAGCGCGGCTTGAGGTGGTGGACGAGCACTCTGTACGGATTTCTCGGGAGCTTGGCCAGTTCTCTCTCCAGAAGGCGTGGCGTCAAATGTCCGGTAACGCCGGCGAGTTGTTCCTCCCCGTTGGGAAAGGAGACTTCAATGAGGAGTGCATCGATGCGGCGGTCTCCCACGTAGTTCCAGATTTTTTCCGTGGGGCCGGTGTCACCGGCGTAAATCAGACAGTGATCCTGCGGACTGGTGAGAATGTATCCCAGCGAGGGAACGGAGTGGGAAACTTCGACGGCTTCGACGGTGTACCCGTTGAGGTGCCACGGTTTCTCCAACTGGACTTCCTGGAAGGCGAGGCAGGGACGATCCGGGGCCGGAAGCTTGTGGAAAGCCGGCCAGATGATGCCGTTGAAGATATGGGTGCGCAGGTCCGAGATCACGCGAGGGCTTCCAAAGACGGTCAGGGATGGATCCTTTTCTGAAAAAGCGTGCGCCTCAGCGAGAAAGGGGAGTCCCTGAATGTGATCGAAGTGGGCGTGTGTGAGCAGGATGGATGAGGGCGGCGGGGGGCCTTGATCCGGACCCCACTGGGTGGCCCCGCCCGTGTCCAGGAGGAGAAGGTCGTCCACGATGAAGGAGGAAGGGTAAGCCCATTGGCTCTCTGTGCCGCAAGGACCCAGTGCGACGAGTTTCATGAAGAGCGCATTCTTTCTCGGAGGCAAAAAGGTGCTGTGTTGCCACGGCCGGATGTCCTGTCATGAAGAGCCTGTTTTTGCCATCCCTCTTCAAACAACCGGATGCCGGCGTGCATCGCCCTGCGCTGAGCATTGCATCGCCTGTGGCGGACTTCCCGCGCTTGCGGTTCGGAAACAGCGATGCGTGAGGAATATAAAAAAATTTGACAAAAACAGAAAGGATGGATTAAAAAATTCCGTGAATTTTAATTCTCCAAGTGCTCATGTTCCATTTGACTGTGGAAATTCGACGTGAGAACCGGCCAGCGTCCCGATTCGCTTTCTGATTCCAGTGGAGAAATCCAAGGCTCATGCTTGTGTCAGAATCCGCCCCCTCCGGCACCGCTCTCCTGAGTGTCGTCCCAGCTGAGAATTTGGATTCCCGGCGTTTCTGTCTGCACCTTCCGGAAACATCCCTCTTTTATGCCAAGCCCCCGACACTTGATCCACCCAGGCACGCAAAGGGCCCCGCGCCTGTGGGAGCTGCTCCCGGAAGACAGCGCCGGTTCTGCTGCGGAACGTTTTTTCAAGCAAGTCTTTCACGGGTGAGGTTTTCAATTGATCCATCGGCGGATGATGCATCCACTTTTCGAAGCCATGATGTCCATTCGCCTTTGTGGGTGGTCCTGGGAGAAAACGAGGGTCCGGGTGCAGATTCTTGTGGAGAAAATCACAAAAACACTGTAAAAGCCATGACGGCTCCTGTTTTTCCCCGATGAGGGAGGGGAAGAGAGGGCAGGGGGGCCGTTGCGGGGCCAACGAAAATATCGGGTGAGGTTGTTGCCTCAAATCGGGTTTGGAGTTATTGAGGTGTTTGACTTCGATTTGTGAAGAAATGAACTCGCTGCGTGGAAAGCTTTTCCTGCAGGTCCGGCCTTCTCTTCGTGCGGTTTGAGGCCGTGACGGCACGGGCCAGGATCAGTCCTGAAGCCTATCTTTTGTCATGTGTCATGTTGGATTTGCTCAGGTTCTTTCAGAGCATGGGCTTTCCGAATGAGACAGTGATGGTCATGCCGATGCTGAGTGAAGTTTGGAATTCCGGGGAATGTGAAAAGAGCCGTCGTTCTCCTGAGGCGTCTGAGCATCTGGGGGATCTTGTCTAGGACTTCATATGAAACGAGGGAATTATGCCAATCGAAATTTCCGATAAGACGGTCAAGCGTGACTTCATCGAGAAAGTCATCAAGCTGAGCGGACAGGACATCAACCAGTGTTTTCAGTGCGGCACCTGTGGTGGCGCCTGTCCCATGTCCGAGAAGGTGGACGCCGTGCCCCGCAAGATCATGCGCATGGCACAATACGGGCTGGAAGGAACGGTGACCGACTCCCAAACCTGCTGGATGTGTCTCTCCTGCCACTCCTGCTCCGTCAACTGCCCGAGGGGAATCGATATCGCCCGTGTCATGGAAGCCATTCGGCTCCTGACTCTGCGAAAAACGAACGAGGACAAAGTCAAACTATCCGATCTGCCCGCTGATTTGGTCAAGGATCTGCCGCAAATTGCCATGGTCAGTTGTTTTAGAAAATTGACAAGTTGAGGAGCGATATGAAAGTCACCTACTATCCGGGATGTACCCTGAAAACCAAGGCGAAAAACTTGGAAGACGCAGCGGTGGCCTCCATGAAAGCTTTGGGGGTCGAGATGGAAGAACTTACCCGCTGGAACTGCTGCGGCGCCGTCCATTCTCTCGCCGATGACGATCTGATTCACCACGTCGCGCCGGTCCGGGATCTGGTCCGGGCCATGGAGCAGGGAAGCGATGCGGTCGTCACCCTGTGTTCCATGTGCTATAACACGCTGGCCCGCGCCAACCTCATCATGAAAGACGATGAAGTGAAGCGCAAAACCATCAATGACTTCATGGATGAAGAGAAAGACTACCATGGGGAAGTGGAAGTCCTCCATTTTCTCAATTTCATCCGGGACCAGATCGGATGGGACAAGCTTCGGCAAAGCGTCAAGGTGCCCCTCAACGGGATGAAGGTGGCCATGTACTATGGGTGCACCCTGGTGCGTCCCAACAATGTGGCCATCGAGCCCATCGGCGACACGAAAGTCATGGGGGAATTCCTGCAGGCACTGGGCGCCACCCCCGTCGATTTCCCCATGGCCACCACGTGCTGCGGCTCCTACCAGATCCTGGCCAATCCGGAGGCTGCGCTGGATGTGAGCGCCTCCATTCTCACCTCAGCCATGGCTCAGGGGGCGGAAGCCATGATCCTGAGCTGCCCGCTCTGTGAGTACAATCTCGCCAAGAAGCAGGGACAGCTCACCGAGACGCAGAAACTTTCCAAGGAAATTCCCGTTTACTATTTCACGCAGTTGCTGGCCCTCGCCCTTGGGTTGGACTCCGAGGCCTGCCGGTTCGATTTGAACGACCCCAACTGCCTCGATTTGCTGAAATCAAAGAGCCTGGTTGCATAGCCCGACATTCGTCCAATGCGGAATTTGGATCAGCAGGGGTTCATGCTCGTTCATCATAAGATTTTGTCAACAGATCATTTGCAGGAGAAATGAACATGTCGCATCACGAGTCCGAGAGTAAGCCGAAAAAAACTCAGATCGCCACGGGTGACAGGGCTATTCTTCCAGAAGGGGCGCGAACGATTCCCATTTACATCATGGGGAAGAAATACGAAGTTCCGGAGACCTTGACCATCATGAAAGCGATGGAGTTTGCGGGATTCAGGTTCTTGCGCGGAGCCGGCTGCCGCGGCGGCATCTGCGGTGCCTGCCCCACCGTCTATCGCATGCCCAACGATTACAAGATCCATTTCGGCCTGGCCTGCCAGACCGTTGTGGAGCCCAACATGTACCTGGCGCAGATCCCCTTCTATCCCGCCAACCGCGCCGCCTACAAGATCGAGGACCTCGAGGCCACGCCGGAAGTCATCAACGCCCTCTACCCGGAGTTGTTCCGCTGTGTGGCCTGTAACAACTGTACCAAGGCCTGCCCCATGGGTGTGGACGTGCTTGCCTACATCTCCGCTCTGAAGCAGGGAGACATCGCCAGGGCCGCAGAACTTTCCTTCGACTGCATTCAGTGCGGCATGTGCGCCAGCCGCTGCATGGGTGAAATTCCCCAATACCACATCGCGCAGCTCGCGCGACGCCTGTACGGCAAATACATCATGCCCAGGGCCGAACACCTGCAGAAGCGGGTCGAGGAGATCAATTCGGGCAAGTACGATGCCATCCTGGATAAACTCCAGAAGATGTCCCACGAGGAGCTGGAAAAGCTTTACAAGGAGCGGGAGCGCGAGCCCGACCTGGCCCCCAACGGAACGTGGACGCCCCAGGACACGCAATACCTGTAATTCGCCGCTGCATCGAACGGAATCGGTCACGAATTTTTCCGAATCAAGAGGGAAATGAGGAGAATAGAAGATGGGTTACACTCCGGAACTGAAAGAATTGATCAAGAGGGTTGAGGCCACCCGCCCCAAGCGTTTGGAAATGGCCCGCAGAGGTGAGAATTTCCCCGCGCTTTCTCTGGAAGAAAGAGCGGTCGTTCTCGAGAAGTTTCATCCCGACTATCAGAAAGAAGGACGTCGTCCCGTCAGGGTCGGTCCCGATAAAGGCCTGGTGCTTCCCGAAGAGGTTGCTCAGCTTCTGGAGTCCCGCTCCATGCTGCGTCCGGAAAACGTGAAGCTCGACCAGGTGGATTTCGACACGGATGTTTTGGTCATCGGCGCGGGTGGAGCAGGCACTTCGGCCGCTCTGCTGGCGGCGGACGCAGGCTGCCGGGTGATCATGGTCACCAAGCTGCGCCACGGTGATGCCAACACGATGATGGCCGAGGGCGGCATTCAGGCCGCTGTCCATGAATGCGACTCCCCCTTCTACCATTACATGGACACCATCGGCGGCGGCCACTTCACCAACCAACCCGACCTGGTGGCCACCCTGGCTCACGATGCCCCTCTTTCCATCGCCTGGCTGGAATCTCTGGGCATGATGTTCAACAAGCATCCCGACGGCCGCCTGGTTTCTCGTCACTTCGGTGGTTCCTCCCGCAAACGCATGAACTCTGCCGGCGACATGACAGGCGCCGAAATCATGCGCGTTTTGCGGGATGAGGCACGCAACCGCTCCGACCAGATCACCAGCATCGAATTCACCCCCGCGGTGGAACTGTTGATCGATGAAGAGGGCAAATGCGGCGGCGCCGTCCTGTACAACATGGAAACCCGTGAATTTTTCATCTGCCGTGCCAAGGCCACGATCATCGCCACCGGCGGCAACGGGCGTCTTCACATCAAGGGTTTTGCCTGCACGAACCACTACGGTGCCACCATGGACGGCGTGGTCATGTGCTATCGCGCCGGAGTGGGAACTACCTGCATGTGGTCCACCCAGTACCATCCGACGGGTGTTTCCTATCCCGAGCAGAACGTCGGCCTTCTCATCACGGAAAAGGTTCGCGGTCTCGGCGCCCACGTGCTCAATGTGGACGGCGAGCAATTCTGCTTCCCTCTCGAACCGCGCGATGTGGAATCGGCCGAAATCATCAAGGAAGCTCTGGAAGTGGGCAAGGCCGTCCTCACCCCGACGGGCCGTTATGGCGTGTGGCTGGATTCCCCCATGATCGACATGCTGCACGGGGAAGGCACCGTGCGCCGTGAACTGCCTGCCAAGTTCATCCAGTTCGAGCGTCACGGCATCGACATCAGCAAGGAGCCCATGCTGGTTTATCCCACCCTTCACTACCAAAACGGCGGCATCGCCATCGACGGCGATTGTCGGACCAAGATTCCCGGCCTCTACAGCGCCGGGGAATGCACAGGTGGGGTCCACGGTGAAAACCGCCTGATGGGCAACAGCCTGCAGGATGTGATCACGTTTGGCCGCCGCGCCGGCATCGTGGCTGCCCAGTATGTGAAGAGTGGTGTCGAGGTGAAGAGACTCACCATGGATCACGTGGTCAAGTTTGAGAAGGAACTCGCGGAAGAGGGCATCGAGAACCCGGTGGTTGCTCCCATCCTCCTTCCCGACTATTCCACCGACGAAGTGGCCAGCCGTCGACTCCTTAAGGTGCAGGGCATTTTAGAAGCCGAATAACTGCTACCGATCCTGGAATCTTGAACGGTTCTCCAGGATGACTGATCAAAAAGGGCCTGCTGATTCATCAGCAGGCCCTTTTTGTGTCCCTGGGCCCACAGGCCGATTCCAAACGGAGGGAGCCCGGCCCGATCAGGAGGCGAAGCGCTTCAGGCGAGTCTCCAGGTGCTCGCGTGGCACTTCGCCGACCAAACGATCCACCTCTTTGCCGTGATCGAAAAGAATGAGAGTCGGCACACTCATCACCGAAAGTTTTGAGGAAACGTAGGGATTGTGATCCAGGAGCACTTTGACGAATTTGATACGGCCGGCATGAATGGAAGCCAGATGATCGATTGCCGGGCCAAGGCTCCTGCAGTAGACGCACCCGGGCGACCAGAAGTAAGCGGCCGCGCGTCCACGGAAGGAGAGAACCTCGTGGGGGAAAGTGTGATCGGAAACCTCAAGCGGCTGCTCGGGGAAAAGAGGCTCGGTGGGCAGGTGTGTTCTGCACTTGCCGCAAACGGGGTGATCAGAAAGTTTGCTTTTGGGGACCCGGTTTTTCGTTTCACAATTGGGGCATCGGATGATATAGGTTTGGCGAGACAATACCATAGGACACCTTTTCAGCAGGTAGAGGAAGATCTTTCAATTCTTGACGCCGGCACGTCGTCCCATTGAGGACCAGATATCGCACAGAAGCGGCCCGGAATACAATCCTGTCAAGCTGAATCTCTGTAAATGAAAACGAACTGCTCCCCGTTGATGTCGATCACCGTGTCTCCCCCCCTGGATTCCGCATAAACCAGCCACCCGGGCTTGAGTCCACTGCTTCATTCCACTTTGGGTGAATGCTCGCCGGTCGTGCCGTTCCACCAGGCGAGCAGCATGGGGGAATCCAGCAGCTCGGAGGCCTTCGCGTCGGCAATTTCCAAGGCTTTCAAAAAGTCGGGAGGCTCACCATCGAGCTGGATTTCCACAGGCCGAACCAGCATGTCTTTGGTCAGTGTCCTGGAGTTCATGGTTCCCCTTTCAGAGGACAAGTTCCAGAAGTCAACGGTTGGTTTTCGCTCGTAAATCCCGTGTCGCCGGGACGCGCACTCAACTCAAATGCAGAAACTTGGTAATCATGCTTTTTCCAATTCGCAAGATTTCTGATAAAATGACAGTCAAGATGCCGCTCCAAGGCTTTCCCGCGACATGGTGACGCATGGCTCTCTGTTCGCCCATCCCTCGAACGCTGACCTCCGGTCACGCGAGAACCTCGATCATTCCAGGGGTTCACGGGTTTCCCTTTCGTTCTCCTTGAATGCGGGTGACTCCTCCGGGTTCGTGGTTTCGAGAATCCAGGCAGCATCTCCACATTTTTTTCGGCCGTTTTCTCTGAAGGTGAGATGCGGCGAAACATCCAAAAACTGTTTTGGGAAAGGAACTTCATTTGAAAATCGCAGTGAGTGGTAAAGGCGGTGTTGGCAAGACGACGCTTTCTGCATTCCTGGCCCGTTGGTTTGCGGGCCGGGGCAAATCGGTTCTCGCCATCGATGCGGACCCTGATGCCAATCTCGGCAATGCCCTCGGAGTGAGGGACACGTCAGATATCGTTCCCATTGCGAGCATGAAGGAACTGATCGCAGAGAGAACAGAGTCCGTTCCCGGGAGTTTCGGCGGTTTTTTCAAGATGAACCCCAAAGTGGATGACCTCCCCGACAAACTTGCAGTTCCCTGCGCAACGAACATCCGTCTCATGGTCATGGGCGGAGTCAAGAAAGGCGGGACGGGGTGCGCCTGTCCGGAAAATGTCCTCCTCAAGAACCTGGTGCAGCATCTCATCCTGCGGCGTGACGAGGTGGTCATCATGGACATGGAGGCAGGAATTGAACACCTGGGACGTGCAACTTCCCAAGCCGTGGATCGGCTCATTGTCGTGGTGGAACCCGGGCGCCGCAGCGTGGAAACCGCGCAGCGCATCAGGGAGTTGGGGAGCGACCTGGGCCTGACCCGGGTCAGCCTGGTGGGCAACAAGATCCGTAATGCAGGCGACAGGGCTTTTCTGCTTGAGACGCTGGGGGAGTACAATTTTCTTGGGTTCATCCCCTACGATGAACAGATCATCGAGGCCGATCTGAAGGGAGTCTTCCCGGAAAACCTGGGAGCGGAGACTCTGAGGGGCTTGTCTGAGATTGCAGAAAATCTGCACAAGAGTGCTGAAGCTGTCTGAAGGAGGACTCAAGGGAGGAACGGAGCTCATGATCGATGTGCAGAGCCGGCTTGATCACAGAAACATCAACGTGGACAAGGTGGGGGTCAAGGACATTCGCTATCCCATCACCGTCATGGACAAGAACAACGGGGTCCAGCACACTGTCGCATGCATCAACATGTATGTGAATCTGCCCCGGGAGTTCAAGGGGACTCACATGAGCCGCTTCATTGAGATCCTCAACGAGTTTCACGGCAACCTGGACATCAGAGAATATTCCACGATCCTCGAATCCATGCAGGAACGCCTCAATTCCGAATCCGCCCATCTCGAAATCAGCTTTCCGTACTTCATGAAAAAACTCTCCCCCGTCACGTTGTCCGCCGGCCTCATGGAATACATGTGCCGCATCTCAGGGTCTCTGGATCGCAAATTCGGCTTTGATCTGATTTCGGAAGTGAATGTTCCCATCACCACAGTTTGCCCCTGCTCAAAGGAAATCAGCTCAAACGGCGCCCACAATCAGCGCGGCGTGGTCTGCCTTGCCGTCCGGTTTGAAAAATTCCTCTGGATCGAGGATCTCGTTGAACTCATCGAGGGGGCTGCCTCGTGCGATGTCTTCTCCGTGTTGAAGCGGCCCGACGAGAAATACGTCACGGAGAAAGCCTACGAAAATCCGAAATTCGTGGAAGACGTGGTCCGCGACATCGCTCAACAACTGAAAAATGACACCAACATCACCTGGTTCAAGGTGGACGTGGAAAACTTCGAATCCATTCACAACCACAGTGCCTATGCCTGCATCGAACGAAGAAAATGAAACTCGACGCGAGTCTGCCGAAAAGAAAGCTTGCGGCAGGAAGCGAACGGAATCGGGTTCGACCGGCCGGTGTGGGTGAGGAACTGATGCGTGGGCGCTCCCAAAGGCTCTTCGCCCGCGGGTCCTGCGCCCGGTATCTGGGGAGCGCCTCCGGGGACGGCACCTCTCTTGAACCTTTTCCGCAGCATCCGGAACATCAGCCTTTCCGGACAAAACCTTTCATCCCATGAATACCTTCGAGATGTTCGAATCGATCTGCCGGGCCATGGCGGTTCCCTCGTTTTATCCGCACAGGGTGTCCGGTCTGGAGAGGCGGGACACCCACATTTCAGCAGTCTTCCTGACCGGCGAGTGGGTCTACAAGCTCAAGAAACCCGTGAATTTCGGTTTCCTGAATTTCGAGACGCGGGAGGCCCGTAAAGCCTGCTGTCTGCAGGAAGTTGTCTTGAATCAGCGCTTGACCACCGGGGTCTACGATTCCGTGGTGGATATCTGTGAAGGCGCGGAGGGATGTTTCAACCTTGGTGGGCCCGGGCGCGTTGTGGACCATGTGGTCAAAATGCGCCAGCTCCCCGATGCGGGGAATCTCGAAGCCCTGCTTGCTCGGGGAGAGATCACCGATCGACACATGGAGTCCCTGGGTCGAAAGCTGGCCGATTTCTATGCGAACTCGATCCGGAGTGAGGCAATCAGCCGTTTTGGAGATCCCAGGATGATTTCGTTCAACATGGAAGAGAATTTCATTCAGGTGGAACCCTATGTGGGCCGCCTGTTTCATCAGGAGAAATGGGATTTCATCCGGGAGTCCAGCCGTGCGTTTTTTAGAAACCACGACGGAAACTTTAAGAAACGGGTGCGATTGGGCCGCATTCGAGACGGTCATGGGGACCTCAGGGCCGAACACGTCTACTTTTCTGATGGAATCCAGATCATCGACTGCATCGAATTCAACGACCGGTTTCGCTATGGTGATGTGGCGTCCGACATCGCCTTTCTCTACATGGATCTGGACCGGCTGGGACACCTGGACCTGGGCTGCGCTTTCCTGAACGCGGTGACGCGCTTCAGCGGCGACTTTGGCCTCTACGGGTTCATCGATTTTTATGCCGCCTACAGAGCGGTGGTGAAATTGAAGGTGGCCTGCCTGAGTGCCGGTGAGGGAGGTCTTGAGAACTATCCTGTCCAACACCGCGCGGCTGCCGATCGATATCTCCAGCAGGCCTATCGGTATGCCGTCGGATTCAGTAGACCGACCCTGTGGGTGTTTTGCGGCCTGCCTGCCAGCGGAAAGTCCACACTGGCTGAACGATTGTCGGACACCCTGTCGGTTGCCCTCATCCAGTCGGATCGGGTGAGGAAAGAGGAGGCGGGGGTGCCGATCCGGGAAAAGGTGGTGGTTCCCTTTGGGAGTGGAATCTACAAGCCGGTTCTCAGGCACCGCACCTATGCGCACATGCTCCTGGCGGCCCAGGAGCGACTGGAGAACGGAAGATCGGCGATCCTGGACGGAACCTACAGCCACCGCAAGTGGCGTGACGATGCACGCCGGCTTGCGGAAGATCTGGATTCGAACATCATTTTCGTGGAAACTACGGCGTCCAGGGAACATTTGATACGGAGGCTGCGGGCGCGGGAAAAAAAAGCGGGCATTTCCGATGCCAGACTTCAACACCTCGATGCCATCCTGGCGGAGTTTGAGCCCCTGGCCGAGCTTGATGCTTCGCTGCGTGTCACGGTGTCCACGGAAAGTGATCCGGATGTGGCGTTTTCGAACGTGATGGCGCAGAGCCACGATCGAAAATGTGCTCAAATCCGAAAGCTTCCGACCGTGGCCTCCATGACCTCAGCGTTCGAGGGCCAGTTCGACCAGCCGGTCAAGTAATGCGGGGAAGGAATAGCCCGCAACGGCTGCAGCCTGAGGAAACAGGCTGGTTGCCGTCATGCCCGGGATGGTGTTCGTTTCCAGGACAAACAGATCCTGACCGCTCACGATCATGTCCGTTCGGCTGTATCCCCTGCAGTAGAGCGCCTGGTGAGCCTTCAGTGCGCATTCTTGAGCCCGGGCCGTGATTTCGGGGGAAAGCCGGGCGGGACAGATTTCTTTCGAGGCGCCGGGAGTGTACTTGGCCGCGTAATCGAAAAATTCATAGCCGTCCCCGGGAATGATCTCAATGAGAGGCAGCGCCTCAAGAACATCATTCCCAAGCACCCCTCCCGTGATCTCGACTCCCTGAATGAACTGCTCCACAAGGCATCGTTTGTCGTAGTCCCAGGCCTTCTGCAGGGCCTCCTGGAATTTTTCCTTCTCTCGAACGATGCTCAACCCGATGCTCGACCCCTCGTGTTCGGGTTTCACCACCACCGGGAAGCCCAATTGCTCCAGGACTTGCGATTCCGAGAGACCTTTGCCTCGTTCTGCAATGAGGTAGGGTGCCACCGGAATGCCCTTTTGGACATAGAGTTCCTTGCTGACGATCTTGTTCATGGCCATCGCGCTGCCCAGGACGCCGCTTCCCTGATAAGGAATCCCCAAAGACTCGAGAAAACCCTGGATGGTCCCATCCTCGCCCAGCCTGCCGTGAAGGATGATGAGGGCTGCATCAATGGAGTCCGCGTCTCTCGCCAGTTTTGGGAGTTCATCCCGTGGATCGTAGCGCAGGATTTCATAGCGCTCCTTGTTGAGGGCCTGGTAAACCTGATCGCCGCTTTTGAGGGACACTTCCCGCTCCGCCGATTTTCCGCCGCAGAGGAGAGCCAGCCTGATTTTCTTTTCGCTCATAAGTGATCTCCATGATTGTGGTTTCGTTGTCGAGAAAAACCTCTCCATCCAAAGGGCCGATGCGTCGGAAAGCCGAACAATCCCTCTGCGAACTCCTCGTGCTCATCGGCTGGGCGGACCGGGGAGCGCCACCCACGGGGCGAAAACCGGGTGCAAGCCCTCAGCATCCGGGGACTCGGGAAGCGGAACCTTTTTCGCCGGCGGCCGCCTCCGGCGAACGTTCCGCCGAGGGCCATGCGGACCCGGCTTCGAGGGTCACGGCCTCGAGGGATTCCGGAGACAGGGGAAGATTCCTGAAAATGTTTGCCTCGATCCCCTGGTAGAGACTCAATTTGTCCCAAATCGTCAAACGGTGTTGGCGCGATTTTCCATAGCGTGCCGCCAGATCTTCGAAGCGCTCCTCGAGAGTGACGATCTCGTCGTGTCGGACACGCTTGTCGGCGTAGTTCACAAGAAGCGACTCAGTGATGGGCCCTTGAGATCGCTTGAGATCCATCGTTGCATGTTCACCCACAATAAGCGCCACCGTGCGGTAGCCCCGTTTTTCCAGGATCCCGGCTCCCAGCCTGCCGTGGTCTTCTCCCGTGCTCAAGCTCGGAGCTTTTCCGATGTCGTGGAGCAGAGAGGCGGCAAGCACCAGCCGCAGATCGAGCTGTGGATGCGATTGCAGGAGCAATTCGCCGAGGAGGGTGGACACCCGGGCCACCAGGATGCTGTGACGCTGAATGTTCTGGGGCATTTTCCAATCATGCATGAGAACGAGGCATTGATCAAGCGAGGGAATTGGTGAAGCGTGCATGGAACTCATCTCCGAAATCAGCGGGTTAGACCATTGTTGGTCTCTTCATATAACCACAGTGAAAGGAAAAAATCAGCACCGGGGACGTCCCGGGGCCCAAAAAACATCGGCCTGGCCCGCACCCAACCGCGACCTGAAGGGGCGGGCGCGCAGGCAGGCGCTCCCGGCAGGGAGGATGAAAAGAAAATGTTGGGACTCTGCAGGAACCCGACGCCTTGCCTCTCTTGGCTCTGAGGGTGCAAGGGAGAGAGGACTGCATCCAGGAAGAAGCTTTCGTGAGAAAATGCCAGAAAAATGAAGATTCACCTGTTCTTTTTGGCAGAGAACGACTCAGGGATTTTTATAACAGTTCGAAATCTATAGAAAACTCTAAATTCAGAAAACTGCATAGGTGTCAAGACGTTAGACTTCTCCAATTTGTAACATCAATGGATCGTGATGAATTTCAAAATTTCTGATTCCGTCGAGGAACCTCCACGAAACTGACCATATCGACTTTGACCCCGGAGCGATTCTTCGATATGAAGGATGGCGACCTCGACACAGTTGTAGCGGTCCACATCGCAAATAGCTTACCTGATGTAAATTTTTCCTCTGTCTGACTGGGTTTTGATGGGGATGCCGTTGGGAGACGGCCCTGCTGTCTCCTCTGTCGGTGTAGGGGCTGTCTTTGGCCTCGAACGGGTGGAGAAGTGCCCTTTCCGGTCGGACAGGTTGCCGGGAAGTCTTTTCCACCGCCAATGCTTTGAAGGGGATGGATTTGTCTATGGACCGAGAATGGCAGCAAATCAAGAAAGGGCTCCAAAAATTCCTCTCCAAGGGTCAATTCGACCTGTGGGTCTCGACCATTGATCCCCTGGGAATGGAAAAGGATGCTTTGGTGCTGGGGTGCAGGAATCGGTTCCATATCGAGTGGCTGAGAGAAAAACTGGAGGCGCGGCTCCTTCCTGTGGCGCGTGAGATCTTTCCCCAGTTGGATCACATTGAGTACCAGATCCTGCGGGACAGCCAGTCCGGAAACGTGCGGGAGGAGCAGACGGAGGGGCCGAAGCAGATTTCTTTCCATGACCTGATCAAGCGGTCTGGACCTTCCTTCAATCCCAGATTCACCTTCGATCATTTCGTTGTTGGAAATTCCAACCATTTTGCCTATGCAGCCTCCCTTGCCATGGTGAAAGGCTCCCAGTTTCACAACCAGTCTCTTTACCTCATGTCGGAGACGGGGCTCGGGAAGAGTCATCTCTCGCATGCTGTTGGAAACCATTTCATTGCGACCAATCCGGCCCTTCGGGTGCAATACATCACGGCGGAACAATTCGCCAACGAGATGATCTTTGCCCTGAAGCACGGGAGCATTGAGGCTTTCAAGAATAAATTTCGGGTGGGCTGTGACGTCCTCCTCCTCGAAAAGGTGGAGTTTCTCAGTGGCAAGGAAAAAGTGCAGAGCGAGCTGATCTACACCCTGGATGCATTGATGGACCGGGGAAAACAGGTGCTGTGCACGGGGAATTCGCACCCGCGGGATATCCCCAAGCTTTCCAGTGAATTGAAATCCCGGCTTTGTGGGAGCCTGCTGGCTCCCATCGAGACCCCCGATTTCAAGACGCGTCTTGAAATCATCAAGCGCAAGGCAAGGTCGGAGAGCCTGACCCTGCCCATGGAGGTGGCGGAATTCCTTGCTGAGCGCATGACGGGGGATGTGCGGCAGATCGAGAGTTGTCTGGTGGGGATGATGGCAAAAACCAGCATTCTGGGCATTCCCATTTCTTTGGAGCTGGCCCGGGAAGTCACCCAGACCATGATGGACAACCTGCCCAAAATCACGGTGGAGCACATTCAAAAGATCATCTGCGCCAGTTTTCAAGTGACCCTGGAGCAGCTCACATCGCCCCAGAGACGGAAAGACATTGCTCTGGCCAGAAAAATCGGCATGTACCTGGCGCGCCAGTACACGACCGAATCCCTCAGTGCCATCGGCAAGTCATTCAAACGAAGTCACAGTTCCGTGTTGTATGCGGTCAATGGGGTGGTGAAGGAACTCGACGGGAAAAACAATCGTTTCAAACAACAGGTGGAGTACGTCAGCCGGCGGCTGGAAAAAAGCTGTCTGACCATTTGAAGGAAGAAGGTTTCCACGAACCGAAGGAAGAAAGCCTCTCCGCTCCCCTGATTCCTCCGCAATTCTCGATCCCGGCCTGCCCGACCCTGCGCAAGGGGATTTCCCCGGGGCGTCCGCCCCTCCCGTGTTCCAGGAAGAGCGAAAATATTCTGTCCGTGCCGTGGAATGGCTCGGAGAGGAAGGCTGTTATTTGTGTTCGTTGATCCTCTCCCGGAGCACTCCGGAGCACTTGAATGTGACCACCTTTCGGGGTGAAAGCATGATCGGGTCCCCGGTTTGCGGGTTTCTGCCGCGCCTCTGGTTTTTTTCCTTGACGCTGAACTTGCCGAAACCGCTGATCAACACGTCATCCCCCTGCTCCAGGGTTTGCTTGACAATTTCAAACAATGTTTCGATGATCTGGGCGGACTCGGTTTTGGTGAAGATGTTTTTGGCAAACAGGTTTTCCACAATATGTGCCTTTGTCAGCGTCATAACTATTCCTCTCTCAGTGTAGGCCGTCCTCAGAAGATCGTGGACGCAATGGGACAACAACGAGGATAAATTCATAACGTCCAAGAATTACTTAATAAAATACAATTTATTGTTTTTCAACAAAAAAATAGGGTTCCAACTCAGAAGCCGGAACCCCGATCTTTTTGACTTTGGTGGCGGTGCAGGGCTTCGAACCCCGGACACTACGGATATGAGCCGTATGCTCTGACCGACTGAGCTACACCGCCACAGGCAGGGTGATTTGTAATGGAAAACTTGGGGGGAGTCAACCTCAAAATGACGATCTGCTTCCTGGCAGGTTTCGGAGGTGCGAGTCTTCGGGAAGCTCATCGGACCCTGAAATACGGCCCGGCACCCGTGAAGCCGCTTGCTGACCAGGGCCGCCCGCCCTGCCAGACTCTCCGGAAAAGGTCTCGGTCCCTCCGGACGCGGCACCCGCGCCGATGGGCATCGCCCCCGGTTCGCCGCCGTCCCGGTTTGGAATTGACAAAGCAGGCCCTTTCAGCTAAATGTAGATAACCCTTTGATGCACAATCGTATTTCCATTTTTTCACACGCTTTTTGGATTTCTTCAGATGAACCCGAATCCATGCCGCTGGTGCTCGTGCGCAAGATGCAGCGGCCCCCTCGGTTTGCAGGGTGCGATCCGATGCTTTCATGAGGAGAACCCGCCTTGAGTGACGTGACCGGCGGCCAGGACGCCGTTTATGAAGTGAAAATCATTAGTGATTTTGCTGCCGCCCATCAGCTTCGCAATTTTCGAGGCAGATGCGAGAATCTTCACGGACACAACTGGAAAATCGAAGTGGTGATGAGGGGGACTCAGCTCGAAGAGAGTGGCGTGTTGATCGATTTCGGTGAGGTGAAACACGCCACACGGGAATTGCTCTCCCAATTGGACCACTGCTACCTCAATGACCACCCTTTCTTTCAAGATCGAAATCCATCTTCGGAGAACATTGCACGCTTTCTTTTCGAGGGTTTGTCTTCGAAACTCAACAGCACCACGCACTGGATACACAGTGTCTCGGCGTGGGAGTCCGCCGACGCGTGCGCTACCTACATGAATGGGTCCCGTCGTTAGCGGTTTTCATGTTTTCACCATGGAGGAGCGAAGCATGCAGGGTCCATTGTCACCGGAGGATGAGCGGTCATCCTCCGGCGGTTCGAATGTGACAAATCGTACCTGGCTGGCTCTCCTGCCGGGATCAGTCCTTGCTCTGCTGATCGTTGTGACTTTGGGCAGCACTCCTCAGAGAGGCATCAGCGAGGTGCATGCCCTTGAGCGGGGTGACGTGGTCGAGTCGGAAGTGCAGCTCGAATCCACGGACAAATCCACAACGCAGGATCCCGCGACGATGGTCCTCGCGCTTCAAACCTCGCGCGGCTCCGATGCCTCCCCTGAAGCCGCTTCTCCATCAGAGAATCGCGAGATCCTGGAGACCGAAATTCCCCCGGTGGCGGCACAGCCGGCATCGGATGTTCCCGCAGGCGAGGTGACTCTCCTCGCGTCGTCAGCCCCGGGCCCTTCGGTTGAGTTCGGTCTGTCGACCCCGACTTATGACTTTAAAGAGGATACGCAGGGGATTTCCCTGCCCGAAATTTCAGCAACTCCCGGTGTCACCTTCGTGGAGACGATGATAGGGCTCCTCGACCATGAGCTCAATGGACGCTTTTGGGGATGGCGCCCCAACGATATCCTCATCGGGCGCTTCACCGACAACGTCAACAATTACCAGCTGGGTGTTCTTGAAGCACTGCGTTTCACGACCCTCCGCCTCAAAGACAGCCTCACGAGAATGGGGGATGCCGACAGCTACGATCCTGATCTGGAGCATGCCTTGAACCTCCTCATGAACAAGGCCACCCGGTTCTGGTTTCCCTCCGCTGAAAGCTCCTACTCGGAGGCGTTGAAGCACCTCGGCAAGTTTCTCAAGAAGTTGGAGAACGGGGAGAGAAGCTTCTATTATCGGAAGGACACGCTGCTCACTCTCATCGGAGCCTATAAAGACCTTCTCGGGAATGTGAACAAGACGCTCGTCGTCTCTCCCGTCAGCTGGTTCAAAACCGACGATCAATTCTACTATGCCAAAGGCGTGGCCCACGTCTACTTCGAAATTCTCAAGGTGGTGCGGGTGGGATTCAAAAACCAGCTGGAAACAACGCTCTACGGCATCGAGATGATGGATCATATTCTTCGCGAACTGCAGCGGGTCGAAGACATGAACCCATGGCTCATTCTCGATTCCGATCTGGATGGAATGTTTGCCAATCACAGAGCGAACCTCAACGCCCCACTCAGCGAGGTCCTCCACTTACTGGGAGTGATGAGCCAGTTGTGACGGCCTTGCCGGCCTGCCTCGAAACAGCCGCTGCGGTCGAGGGAGGTCGTCGCGAAGCCGATACGGCCCCCTCTTTCAATTTATACCCTCCAGGCAAATTTCAGGGGCTGTCGAGCCCCTGATTACCCCAGTCGGGGTCGCCTCCCGCTGCCTCGCACCTCCCTCACGGCAGCGCTCTTCACGGGTCGGCCCGTTCCCTGATTCCAGGTCTTAAAGATTCCTCCAACGCCTCCTGAAACTTCCGTTTCTGCTGAAGGTAATAGTCCCGGTTGTCGGGCTTCTGGTCCAACGCTCGTGCGATGGTTTCCAATGCCGCATCGAATTGGCCATTGACGTAGTAGGCCTCGGCCAGTGTGTCGAGAATGTAAGGCGCGCTTTCGAGGCCTGCTGCCCTCTCTGCCAGTTCCAGGGCCTTTTTCGGATCGAAAAAGGTGCCGGGTGCTGTGGCGTAAAGCCATGCCAGGTTGTTCAGGCTGGCTGGGTGTTCCGGATCGATGCTGAGGGCCTTTTTGAGGATCAACTCGGCTTCCTCGTAGCGCTCCTGTTCGAGCAGGAGCCCTGCGTAGGCGCCATAGAGCATGGGTTCGTCGCTCCCCGGTTCCAAAGCTTTCTTCAGAAGGTGAAGGTGAACCGTCTTTTGCCAGTTGTTGAAGGAGGGAGTTTGCTGAAAACGATGAAGGGCGTAGCTCGACCCCAGGGCCACAAGGAAAAAAAAGCAGGCGGCGGCATAGAGCTTCCGATTGTGGCTTCGACTCAGAGTCTTGTCGTGAAAGGCATCCAGCAGAAAATTGACCCGCTCTCTAATGCTGTAGTGGTGCCAGCTGGGCACATCTTCCGTGTTTCCGGTTGCAATGGCGATTTTTTGAAGCGAGGTCGCGAGCGCAAAGGGGTGTCCCTGGAGTTCCATGGCGAAGAGATCTGCCTGACGTTCGCTGTTTCGCAAAAAGTATCCGAAAATGAACCGAAAGTAGATCACGAGCATCAGCAGAAAGGGAAGGGTGTAGACCAGGGAAAACAAGATCTGGTCCGTGGTGTCCTGGGAGGTGGCCCATGAAAAGACGGCGCTGTGGCGCAGGAGCCATACCGCCAAAACGTCATTCACCGCATAAGCCAGGAGGAAGTACCCGAGAAACAAAAACAGAAAGAAAGGCAGGTGAAGGCGCCGGACATGCCCCATTTCATGGGCCATGACCGCGCGGAGTTCCTCGGGGTTCAAAATGGAGAGCAATCCCCGGGTGATGAGAATGTAGCGAAGTCGGGGGATGATGCCGACGATTCCCGCTGTCAGAGATTCTCCTCCCATGACGGGCCATTCATAAAAGGCCCCCACAGGAAATGAATGCTCTCGGCAGAAGGCTTCCATTTCGGCTCGGGAGTGGGGGTCCGTCAAGGGTTCGCAGCGCCACAACCGAACCACGAGCCAGGGACCGAAAAGCATAAACATGAGCATGAACGTTCCGAGAAAACCCATCTGTCCCCAGGCCGAATCCAGGACATCACCAATCCCCAGGGCGACCAGCAGATCGATGGCGAGCGAGATGCACAGCCACGGAGCGAGTATCCCCAGACTGAAGGTCACTTGCGTTTTCAGGTAGGCCTCACGCGTCAGCCGGGAGTGGTTGATGATCCGATGGGCCTCGTAACTCTGAGACCACATGACCGTCAAGTGCATTCCAAAGATTGCGAGGGCTGCCAAACCTGTCGCCGTCAGCGATTCCCCCAGGATGGGGATTCTGATCAGGTGAGATTTGATGTTGAGGACGTAAACCTGCAGTGCGAAAATGAGGAGGGCCGATAGGGACAGGAGGGAGTGGAGGCTGTGGTAACGGCCGATTGCCTCCTGCGCAAGGCCCACGGTTCGCACCAGTTGCGTGAGCCTCCCGTACAGGAGTCGGCAGACCAGGCCGAAGGCGCCCAGCAGGCACAATGCGGTCAACAGTGTGGCCCACAGCGGCAGCACCGGTTGACGTGCGGGCTGCTGAAGGCCGAAGAGAGACAAGGCGATCACAAAATAGATGATTTGACTGTACATGGACGACTCATTCCCGATGTCAATTCATCCTCCCCCCGCACAAGATAGAGGAGCTGAAACATGTTGCGTCCCGTCACATTCTGTCCCATCGGAGTCATTCATTCACCTTTCAAAACCAGAGAGGGCATGCCCATCCAGTCCGCTGCCGCGCGGGACGTCCCGGGAACGATCCAGCTGGAGACCGCTTATGTGCCCGGACTGAAGGACTTGGAGGGCTTCTCGCACCTCATCCTCCTCTATCATTTCCACCTTTCCAAAGGCTCTGATCTTCAGGTGATTCCGTTCATGGACACAGAGGTTCGGGGCGTCTTTGCGACGCGTGCGCCCAAACGCCCCAACCCCATCGGCCTCTCCATCGTGTGGCTCGAAAGGATCGAGGGAAACCTCCTGCACATTCTGGATGTCGATGTTGTGGACAGGACCCCCCTGTTGGACATAAAACCCTATGTCACCCGCATGGATGTCCGCGTCACCCTCAAGGAGGGGTGGCTCACGCAAAACATCGAGAAAATGGAGGGAATGCGCTCGGATTCTAGATTTGTAGATCACTGAAGGGAGCCTCCGGAGTCCCACGGGGAGACCGTAGGGAGGCACGGTCGAATGTGTCTCACGCGGTGAACCTGATGCGGCCCTTGCCGAGCAGATCATGAAGATGGAGAATGCCTGCCAGATCTCCGCATCTCGAAATCACCGGCAATACCGTGATGAGGTGCTTCTCCATCAGTTCCAGCGCGTCTGCAACGGAGCGCTCTGAGGTGATGCACATGGGATTCGCCGTCATGACCTGGGAAATGCGCATGGAGGTCCAGTCCTTATGTCGGTTGAGGGTACGCCGCAGATCGCCGTCCGTGTAGATGCCCGTGAGACGGCCCCGGGAATCCAGCACCAGGGTTGCTCCAACCCCTTTCCGGCTCATTTCCTCGAGGGCGTCCGCAAGCCGCGTGTCCTCGTGAACCTTTGGAATGTCATCCCCCTGTTTCATGACTTCAAACAAAGGCACGCGGAGACGCTCCCCCAGGTGGCCTCCCGGGTGAAAAAGGTGAAAGTCCTGAGGCTGAAAATTCCTCATTTTGATGAGGGCCACGGCCAGTGCGTCTCCCATGGCCAGTTGAGCGGTGGAACTCGCCGTGGGCGCAAGCCCGAAAGGACAGGCTTCTCGCTGAACCCCCGTGTAGAGCGCGAGGTCGCTTTGACACGCCAGAGTGGAATCGAGATTGCCTGTGAAGGCGATGATTCGGACCCCCGTGCGTTTGAGGCTGGGGAGGATCATGTTGAGCTCATCGGTTTCTCCGCTGTTGGAGAGAGCGAGAATGATATCGTCGCTGCGAACCATGCCCAGGTCCCCATGCATGGCCTCGGCGGGATGGAGGAAGAAAGAAGGGGTTCCGGTGCTGCTGAGCGTTGCAACGATCTTTCGACCTACGATTCCCGACTTGCCGATGCCGGTCACGATGACCCTGCCGCTGGTGTCGAAAATCCAGCGGGCAGCCACACAGATGGAGGTGTCCAGGCGGTCCAGGAGGTGTAAAATGCCCTCCGCTTCGATCTTCAGAACGTTGCGCGCCGTCATGAGGATCTCTTCCATCACGGCTGCGTCGTTTTGCCGACTCGACTCACATGGAGCGGCGCCCAACGGGCTGCTCTCGATTTCACACCGGGCTTTTCGGAGCTCGTTCACAGTCTGAAACACTTCCGATAAAGGTTCCTGTAAAAGGTCGATGCCTGAAGTGACGGGATGCGCACCTAATGACCGCGGTATTCGAGACAGTCCTTGCGCACCTGCGCTTCAAAAGCCACCGAATAGTCGCCGTTGAAACAAGCGAGACAATAGGGGTGATGTTCGAGGGAGAAACCCGCTCCCCGGAGCAGCCCCTCCAGGCTCAAATATTTGAGAGAATCCAGCTCGATGAAGTTTCGGATTTCCTCCACCGTGTGAGAGGCAGCCACCAACTCCCCTTTGGTGGAAAAATCGATGCCGTATGGGCAGGGGAAGCGATGAGGCGGGCAGCTCACCAGCATGTGAATCTCTTTGGCTCCCGCCTGTCTGAGGGCCTTGATCCTCGTGCGCGTGGTGGTGCCGCGAATGATGGAATCCTCCACCACCACGACGTTTTTTCCTTTCAGAATCTCGCGGACCGGGTTCAGTTTGACACGCACACCAAAGTCCCTCATGGCCTGGCTTGGCTGAATGAAGGTCCGGCCCACATAGTGATTGCGGATGATTCCCATTTCGAACGGGATGCCGGACGACTCCGCGACGCCCAGTGCTGCATAGTTGCCCGAATCGGGAAAGGGGAGAATCAGGTCGCCCGCGAGAGGACCGTTCTCCTCAGCCAGGAGCCGCCCCAGTCGTTTTCGAAATTCGTAGACGTTCTGGCCGAAGATGTTGCTGTCGGGCCGGGCAAAATAGATGAATTCAAAAATGCAGTGAGCGGGCTGAACCTTTGGAAGGGGCTTGATGGAACGGAGGCCGTGCCGGTCAATGATGAGGATTTCTCCGGGTTCGATGTCCCGCACATAAGTGGCTTCGATCAGGTCGAGGGCACAGGTCTCGGAAGCGAGCACGTAACTGCCGTTGAGTTCTCCCAGGCAAAGGGGGCGAAAACCCCGCGGGTCCCGCACACCTATGAGCTTGTCCTTGGTGCACATCACGAGCGAGTAGGCTCCGCGGATGCGCTTCATCGCTTCCACAATGGCTTCGTCGACGCCATACTTTAAATTCATGGCCATGAGGTGCATGATCACCTCCGTGTCCATGGTGGATTGAAAGATGGCACCCCTGGATTCCAGCTCTCTCCTCAATTCATAGGCGTTGACCAGGTTCCCGTTGTGGCCGATGGCATAATGTTCGTTGTCGTGAAAGACCACAAACGGCTGCGCGTTGGAGAGCAGGGAAGCGCCCGTGGTGGAGTAGCGAACATGTCCGATGGCCAGGTGGCCTGAGAGGCTGTTGAGGGTCTGTTCTCGAAATACGTCGTGAACGAGTCCCATGTGCTTGTAATCGCTGATCTGACACCCATCGGACACCGCTATTCCCGCACTCTCCTGACCCCGGTGCTGGAGGGCGTAGAGACCGAAGTAGGTGAGCTTGGCCGCGTCGCTGGTGCCGTAGATTCCGAAGATGCCGCATTCTTCGCGCTTTCTCGGATGATAGGGTGTGAGTTTATTCTGAATGGCTCGCATCTTCATATTTGGATGAGCACCTCCGGTTCACGGGAGGGAGAGTTCATGCAAAAAGGCCGAGAGGTTGGAAAGGAGACTGCCGGTGTCCTCACGGGCTGGATTCCACAGAGTGAATCAGGGTCATGCGGGTGATTTTTGTCCTGCAGTTTCCGCATGATATTCTTGAAGGCTCCTGACGCCCCATTCCCCGTGCTGCAGCTCCTCCACAGCCTGAGCCATGGCCCGGGCTCCCGCAATGGTCGTGGTGTAGGGGATGTTGTAGGTCAAGGTTGTCCAGCGGATCTCGTAGGCGTCCGAGTGAGTCTTCTTGCCAAGGCTGGTGTTGATCACCAGTTGGATTTGGTGGTTCTTGATGAGGTCCGCCACGTGAGGACGCCCCTCCCTCAGTTTGTACACTTTCTCTGCATCCACGCCATGTTCGCGCAAATATTGTGCAGTGCCTGAGGTGGCGACCAGTTTGAATCCGAGCCGTTTGAAGTTCTGGGCCACCTCTACCACCCTGGGTTTGTCCGCATCGTGCACGCTGATGAAAATGGTCCCGCGGGTCGGCAACTGGTAACCGGTGGCGGCCTGAGCTTTGGCGAAAGCGATGCCGAAGTTATGGCCGATGCCCATCACTTCCCCGGTGGATTTCATTTCAGGACCCAGGAGCAAATCAACGCCCGGAAACCTGGCAAACGGGAATACCGATTCCTTGACGGAAATGTGTTTGGGGAACACTTCACGGTCAAATCCCAGTTCTTTCAATGACTTTCCAAGCATAACCTTGGTGGCGATCTTTGCCAAGGGCACGCCGATGGCCTTGCTGACAAAGGGTACCGTCCGCGAGGCTCGTGGATTCACCTCCAGAATGAAGATTTCATCATCTTTGATGGCGAACTGGACGTTCATGAGGCCCACGACTCCCAGTTCGCGGGCCATGAGACGAGTCTGGCGACAGATTTCCTCCTGGAGAGCTGCGGACACCGTGATGGGCGGGAGCACACAGGAGCTGTCGCCGGAATGAATGCCGGCCTGTTCGATGTGTTCCATGATGCCCCCGATGAGGGTCGTCTGCCCGTCACTCAGGGCATCCACGTCCAGTTCCACGGCGTCCTCCAGGAATTGGTCGATGAGGATGGGGTGGCCCGGGGAGACGTGCACCGCCGTTTCCATGAAGGTCTGGAGCATGGCATCGTCGAAGACGATTTCCATGGCACGGCCGCCCAGAACGTAGGAGGGGCGTACCACCACGGGGTAACCAATTTGATGGGCTGCCCGCAGAGCCTCTTCGTAGGTGAAGGCAGTGGCGTTTCTCGGCTGCTTGAGCCCCAGCTTCAAAAGCATCTGCTGAAAACGCTTGCGGTCTTCCGCCAGGTCAATGGCGTCGGGTGAAGTTCCCAGAATTTTGGCGCCGCATTTCTCCAGAGGCACGGCCAGGTTGAGCGGCGTTTGTCCGCCAAACTGGACGATCATACCCAGAGGCTTTTCCGTTTCCAAAATGTGCAGGACATCCTCCCGCGTCAGCGGCTCAAAATAGAGCTTGTCGGACGTGTCGTAGTCGGTGGACACGGTCTCGGGATTGGAATTGACCATGATGGACTCGACATTTTCCTCCCGCAAAGAAAAAGACGCGTGCACACAGCAATAGTCGAATTCGATGCCCTGCCCGATGCGATTGGGGCCGCCCCCGAGGATCATCACTTTGGGGCGTCCGGAAGGTCGTGACTCATCTTCCGTCTCATAGGTGGAATAGTAGTAGGGCGTGTGGGCTTCGAACTCCGCCGCACAGGTGTCCACCAGTTTGTAGACGGGGGTGATTCCATGGCCCAGACGCGCCTGCCGGACGGTTTCCTCGTCTGTGGAAGTCAACTGGCCGAGTCGCATATCGGAAAATCCCCAGGATTTGGCGAACCGGAGTGCCTCGGCATCCTGAAGGAATTCATGCCCGTTCTGTGCAGCGCGGATGGAGTCTTCGAGCTGAAGAATCTGCTGGATGTGATGGAGAAACCAGGGATCAATCAGGGTGAGTTCGTGGATTTCCCGGACATCGACTCCGAGCTTGATCGCTTCGGCGATCTGAAAGAGGCGCTTGGAATTGGGGGTTCGGAGCTTCTGTTTGAGTTGCTCCACATAGTGGGCGTCGGCGGGCTCCGGCGGATCGGTGAAGCCGCAGTGGCCCGTCTCCAGGGAGCGAATCGCTTTGTGCAAAGCCTCTTTGAACGTGCGCCCGATGGCCATGGTTTCGCCGACCGATTTCATGGCCGTGGTCAGGAAATCTCTGGTCTTGGGAAATTTCTCGAAGGTGAACCGCGGAACTTTGACCACGCAGTAGTCAATGGTGGGTTCGAAGGAGGCCTTCGTTTCACGGGTGATGTCATTGGCGATCTCATCCAGCGAATAACCCACCGCGAGTTTGGCGGCGATCTTGGCGATGGGAAAGCCCGTCGCCTTGGAGGCCAGAGCCGAAGAGCGCGAGACGCGGGGATTCATCTCAATGACCACCATGTCGCCGTTCTTGGGATTGACGGCGAATTGAACGTTGGAGCCGCCCGTTTCCACGCCGATTTCCCTGAGAATGGCGATGGAAGCATCCCGCATGACCTGGTACTCCTGGTCCGTGAGGGTCTGGACCGGTGCCACAGTGATGGAATCCCCTGTGTGGACCCCCATGGGATCCATGTTCTCGATGGAACAGATGATCACCACATTGTCCATGTGATCCCGCATGACCTCGAGTTCAAATTCTTTCCACCCCAGGATGGATTCTTCGAGCATCACCTGAGTCACCGGGCTGGCGTCCAGTCCCCCTTGCGCGATTTCGAGGAGCTCCTCGCGGTTGTAGGCCACCCCGCCCCCTGTGCCTCCCAGCGTGAAAGAGGGCCGCACGATGATGGGAAACCCGATTTCCTGGGCGATGCTCTCCACTTGGCCGATGTCTTGCGCGATGCCGCTCTTGGGAACCCGGAGCCCGATCCGTTTCATGGCCTCGCGAAAGAGCTGGCGGTCCTCAGCCTTGCGGATGACGTCCACACGCGCCCCCAGCATCTCGACGCCGAATTTTTCGAGAACGCCCATTTCCGCCACGCGGACGGCCACATTCAAAGCGGTTTGCCCTCCGAGGGTGGGAAGGAGCGCGTCGGGACGCTCCCGTTCGATGACTTTGGCCACGGCTTCAGGGGTGATGGGCTCGATGTAGGTCCTGTCGGCCAGTTCGGGGTCGGTCATGATGGTTGCGGGATTGCTGTTGATCAAGACAATCTCGTAGCCCTCTTCGCGAAGGGCCTTGCAGGCCTGCGTTCCCGAGTAATCGAATTCACAGGCCTGGCTGATGATGATAGGGCCCGAACCGATGATGAGAATCTTGTGGATGTCCGTTCGCTTGGGCATGAGTTCCTATCCTCGGTTGCCGCTGATTTCTTTCAGCTGATCTTCACCAATGACGCCTTCAAAGCGCTGGTGGTGTGACGGGGCAGACGGTGTGCCGAAATTCACACCTGCTTTGCGAACATTTCCGCGGCCCAGGACGCTGAAGCGGAACGCCCGACAGGTCGGTTTTCCGCCTCGGGCAGCGTCAGGCCTTTTTGTGCTTCTTCATAAGGGCCGCAAAGCGGTCGAAGAGGTAGGCCGCATCGTGGGGACCAGGGGCCGCCTCGGGGTGATACTGCACGCTGAAGGCGGGAACCTCGAGATGTTCCATGCCTTCCAGGGTGTTGTCATTGAGGTTCACGTGAGTCAACCGGACGGGCACATGATCGAGGGAGTCCATGGCCACGCAAAATCCGTGGTTCTGGGAGGTGATTTCCACTTTGCCCGTGGTGAGGTCCTTCACCGGCTGGTTGGCCCCTCGGTGCCCAAACTTGAGCTTGAAAGTCTTTCCACCCAGCGCGAGGCCCATCATCTGATGTCCGAGGCAGATCCCGAAAACGGGTTTCTTTCCCAGAAGGCCTCGAACGGTTTCAATCACGTTGTGCACCGCTGCCGGATCACCGGGGCCGTTGGACAGGAAGACTCCGTCCGGTTCGGTTGCCAAAATTTCCTCGGGGGGGGTGTCCGCTGGAAAAACCAGGACCTGGCATCCCGAAGCCTGCAGCTTTCTCAAAATGTTGTACTTGATGCCGCAATCGATGGCCGCCACTTTCAGACGCTTGTCATGGGCCGACCAGGGATTTTGGAGATCCACCGGCTGCGGGCCGTCGATCCAGCGGTAGGGACTGCGGCAGGTCACATGCTGCACCAGATCGATCCCCGAGAGCCCCGGAAATTCCTGGACCTGCTCCATCAATTCATCCACTCGGTCCGTGTCCGTGGCGATGATGCCCCGCATGGCCCCTGTGACTCGAAGGTGGCGCGTGAGTGCACGCGTGTCGATGCCCTCGATGCCGATTTTTTTGTATTCATCGAGGAAATCGCACAGGCTTCTGGTGCTGCGCCAGTTGCTGGTGAAATCCTGATATTCCTTCACCACGAGCGCTTCGACCTGCACCGCCGCCGACTCCAGGTCCTGATCATTGATGCCGTAGGTGCCCATCAGGGGATACGTCATGGCCACGATCTGGCCCTTATAGGACGGGTCGGTGAGGACCTCCTGGTATCCGGTCATGCTCGTGTTGAAAACCACTTCGCCGAGGGCTCGTCCCTGCCCGGCAAAGGCGAATCCCTTGAAAGCCGTTCCATCTTCAAGCAGAAGGAGCGCTCGTCTTCTGTTCCAGGGTGAGACCATGCGGTTTCCTCATGATTCCCCCGGGCTCCCGTTGGTTCTGCAACGCGGAGTGCGCATCACAGGGGGATCGGTGGCTCTGACGGGAACCAGGGCAAAAAATCACACTCGGTGCCATTGGATCGGGCGCAGGCTTCAATCAACAAGGCACCACCTCATCTTTAAAGCCGACAAATTTTAACGATATTTCTTTGGATGGCAACACAATTCCCCCTCAAAGTCGGATTGCCGCGCAGAGGGGGCATTTGCAGCCATATTTTCACAAACCGTGCTCGTCCCATTGGGCCTCGATTCGCGCCAGATCTTCGGGGGTGTCCACGCCGTGAGTCTCTCGCGGGGACAAGGCGACCACGATCCGGTGGCCATGCTCCAGCGCACGCAGTTGTTCCAGTTTTTCCAGGGCTTCGAGTCTGCCCTGCGGCAGCGCCGTGAAAGTCTGGAGAAAAGAATTGCGGTAGGCATAGAAACCCAGGTGCTTCAAAAAGGTTGTGGAAGCCATTGACGCATCGCGAACGAAAGGCACGGGAGCCCGCGAAAAATAGAGGGCACAGTCATCGAGTCCCACAACGACTTTAACCACATTGCCATCCTGGAAGTCTCGGAGATCGCGTGAAGCGAAGGCGAGTGTGGCCATGGCCGCGTCCGGCCTCTGCTCGAGCGCTCCCGCAAGGACCTCCAGCATGACCGCAGATACGAGCGGTTCATCACCCTGCACGTTGAGGATCAGGTCTCCCTGCTCCAGATCCAGAATGCGGGCTGCCTGAGCGATGCGATCCGTGCCGCTCTCATGATGGGCATCGGTCAGGACCCACTCACCACCAAAAGACTCGACCGTGCGGCCGATCCGTTCGTCGTCGGTGGCCACCACGACCCTCTGGAGGACACGCGCCCGAGCCGTCCGCTCGTAGACAAGCTGGATCATGGGTTTTCCGCGAAGCATTGCGAGGGGTTTTCCAGGAAACCTTGTGGATTTGTAGCGGGCTGGAATGATGGCGACTCTTTTCATGGTGCTCCTCGAAGTTCTCGTCACACGCCCTGCCGCGGCGCCCTCTCAGATTGCTCCGCCTGTCGGTCGATCGCCGCCCGGTTTGGGAAATCCATCGAACCGGAAAGAATGCCGGAGTGGGCATTCAGCCGACACGGCTGATCTCCAAAAAAATTATTAGTATCATAGATGGTCGGATTTTAGCCATCATTAACCAAACCGCTTCAAATATTAAGATCACCCAACTCCTTCAAAAAGGAATTCAAGGGCGGGGAACCCCTGTGATATGTATTTGGAAGGAACCGATTACCGGCAATCCTCCCCATGACCTCTCACAGACAGGCGGAAATTGAAATGGATGCGATCGAACGCATTGCCCGGTGTTCCAATTATTTCGCGACGCTTATCCGGCGCAGACCTGACTACGTCCGCTGGCTTGTGGACGAGCGGAACCTGCAGCGGCGCTACCCCCTCACCGGCCTTTATCAAGCTCTCCTGGAAAGGGCACTCCCTGTTGAAGATTTTGCTCAACTGCTTCAAGTCTTCAGGGAATTCAAACAGATGCACTTTCTTCGGATTGGGGCCAGGGACCTGACCGGCCTGGCGGATCTTGCCGAGACGACTTCTCAAGTGAGCGACTTGGCGTGTGTGGCACTGCAGGTCGGGTTGAAGGTTCTCACAGAGCGCCCTGAAGTATGGGTGCACTCCGAGGAATCCGAGAGCCTCCAGGAGACGCTCGAGAAATTTCCGTTGACCGTTCTGGGGCTCGGCAAGCTTGGGGGACAGGAATTGAACTATGTTTCCGATGTGGACCTCATTTTCTTCCACACCCCTCAGAGACGCGCTGGAGAGGAGCCCTGGGAGGAGCCTCTTGTGCTCCATCGGCTATGCCAGTGGCTTTCGAGACTCCTCAGTGACCGTGCGGAAGGGGACCGTGTTTTTGAAGTGGACCTCAGGCTTCGACCCCAGGGGAAGGACGGTCCCCTGGTCCCGTCCTCGGCCATGGCTGTGGAGTACTATCTCCTTCGAGGGCATCCATGGGAAAGGCAGATGCTCCTGAAGGCCAGACCGGTTGCGGGGAACCGTTCTCTGGGGATGGCCTTCCTGCAGGAAGTTCGCCCCTTCGTCTTCAGACGCTTTTTGGATTTTCAGGCGCTGGGCGAGCTGAGGCGCATGAGGGATCGCATTTTGGCCGAGGCGGTGCGGCCTTCCACGGGATGGAAGAGTTTCGACGTGAAGCTGGGGATCGGCGGCATCAGGGAAATCGAGTTCCTGGTGCAGTCCCTTCAACTGGTCTATGGGGGAAGACACCCTGAGCTGGATGAGCCCAACACGCTCAAATGCTTGGAGAAGCTTGCCAACCTTCGACTGCTTGCGCCCGACGTGGTCGAGGAATTGAGAGGGGCTTATGTTTTTCTGCGGCGGGTTGAACACTGGATCCAGCTCGACCAAAATCGCCAGACGCAGAAGCTGCCGCAGGCTCCTGAAGCCATGGGACGCCTCCTGGCGGCGCTTGACTTCGATGGGCAGGAGGCGTTGTTTCTGGAGAGACTCCGAGAGTGCTGCATGAAAGTTCACGGGCACTTCACAGGATTCTTCCAATCCATCGAGAACTTCGAGGGCCGGTTGGGGCAGGCAGATGGCCCGCGCCGGGCCGCATCGGAGATTTCTCTGCAGAGTGCCTTTTCTGAGAACCATTTGACCCACATTCAAAAACATCTCGAAAAGCTTCCCCCCTCTGCGGGTGAGATGGTCCTCGCCGTTTTGCAGAAATATGCGGGACTCAGGGATTCGGAACTTCGAGACAGGATGGCGGTGAGACTGGTGCGCTATTTGGGACAGGTTGCCAAGCGGCCCGGGCTCGCAAGGGTATTTCAGTCCGGAAGAGCATGGATATTCGATCTGTGTGACGGCCTGGTCCGGTGCGAACTCCTGGCCGAACTCCTGGGGCACCACCCGGGTCTTGTGGAGGGGGTGTCCACGGTCGACGGGGTCTTTCCCGATGACCCGACCTGGCAGAGGCAAAGCGATCTGCTGGTGGAGCGGGCGCGAGACCTGGAGGAGGGCATGGAGTGGCTGCGCAGGCTGAAAAATGAGCGGCTGCTGCAGCTGGCTCTCCAGGATCTCAAGGGAAGTCTGGATCACGAGAGCCTCGAAATTCAGTTGACCTCTCTGGCGGATTTCATCATCCGGCACACCTACGAACGGGTTCGGGCACACGTGGGTCTCGATGCCTCTCTCCCCCTCGTTGTCCTTGCCCTGGGAAAGATGGGAAGCCGCGAGATGGGCTATCTTTCGGACCTCGATCTTGCCTTTGTCTACGATCCTCCTCCAGGGAACTCCGCCGATCAGATTCCCATGGATGTGGTGCGCTTCGCCCAGCGTTTCATGAGGATGCTCAGTGTGCCCCTCAGCGAGGGACCGGGCTACCCGGTGGATGCCCGATTGCGTCCCACGGGGAATTACGGGCCCTTGATCGTCACGCGCAACAACTGGGCTCAGTATTATGAGAGCAAGGCAGATTTGTGGGAAATTCAGGCGCTCTTGAGAGTTCGCTGCGTGGCCGGCCACGACGGCCTGAGCGAATGGCTTGAGAGGGAATCCCAGCACATCTGTTTTCGGAAACGGGACCCGGGTGAGGTCTGGGGACGAATTTGCCACCTTCGGGGACGCATGCAGCGGGAGCGGGCGGAAGAGAAGGGCGATATCATCGATCTCAAGTTGGGGTATGGGGGCGTCGCCGATCTCGAGTTCCTGGTGCAGGGAACGCAGCTCATCCACGGTTGGGAGACTCCGCAGCTGCGGCAGCCGTCGGTGCGCAAAAGTCTGAGAGCCGTTCTCGATCATGCCTTGGGCGACGAGACGCTGACGCGCGAGGTCTGCGCAATCCACGACGGCATTCGAGCACTGGAACATCGACTGGGACTCTTCACCAATCTCACGACATCGAAGCTCACTCCGGCACACCTGGCCGACATGACCGCGCTGGATTTGTGGCCGGTGCGGGGTGTGGGAAGTGCGTTGGAGAACTGGGAGGGAGTGCTCAGAGTCCGGCGCAGGGTTCGGCAGATCTTTCAGAAATTCTGTCCCGACCTTTAGCTTTTCGAGCGTTTCGGTTCACTATGATACGAGCGGCGGAGGGGGTGCGCCTTTCAATTCAATTCGGTTCCATGGAAAAGACGAAAAAAGGCGGTCAAAATATCAACGGCCGCGACGGCCCCACGCCGCCGGGATTCAGTGGAGACCCGGATCGGGCGGCCGCTGAATGGATCGAGACCCTGTCTGCGCCACGAAAATCGCATGAAGTTGCAAAAGTGAATGAAGCCTCTGTTTTTGAAGGACTCTTTAATGTAAAGTGGAGCACAAGTGAAAATCCCAGACCGGGGAGTGAGACCCCGTCCCGATTTGATGAGTCCTTGAGGTGAAGACGGCGTGTCCCGCAAATCCTGGATCACCTCGACCCCAACGACAACCTGCGGTGGCTGAATGGGGTGCGTGTCGAGAGGTCTGCATTTTGCATAAGTACTGTGTTTGACCCGAGTGTCAGGTGAACCGATCCATTCCCAGTTTTGAGTTTCAGGATGTCGACTCCAACGGCAAAAAAGGAACAGCTGCAAAAGCGAGCCATACTTCGAGATGTGCTCAGGGACAACCTCGAGGGACCTCAGAGCAAAGGACGGAGGGTTGTCAGGCCATCCGAGGTGCGAGTTCGCCATTCCCGAATGCGACCGGTTGTGTTGCCCGTTCTCGCTGCTTTCCTGGCTGTCCTGGCCATCGTTTCCCACATGGAAAGCGGCGCGGTTGCAACAATTGACGGTCGGATCCCCGGGCTTCACGCTTCCGGATTCCTGCCGCAGCCGTTCCGGATGCAGGCCCTTCCGAAGCGCGGGGAACACAACACAGCAACTGGTTTAGGGGGTGCCGGCTTTGAGTCTTTCTCGGGGAGCATTGTTGAGGAACTTATGGCGGCAGCGCAAGTTCAGGAGGAGTCTTCGGAAGCTGCACGAGAGCGACTTTCCTCGAGACGCCGCTTTGCGGCCATGCGGGCTGCAGATCCCATGAAGCCGCCTGTGACAAGTGTTTTTTCCGACTCTCCCACCCACGGCCACATGTCCAACGGCCTTGCCGACCAGGTTTGGCCCTCCATGATGGAACTCGTCGAAACCAAGCCGCCTGTTGAAATTTTAGAAAATTTCGCGGGGTTGACCAGGAATCCGGAGATTTCCCTGGCGCGGCTTTTTGGTCTGGGTGTCAAAACCATTGTCATCGACCCGGGCCACGGGGGTCGTGACCCCGGAGCCATCGGTCCAGGCGGTCTGCTCGAAAAACACGTTACCCTGCGCATCGCGAAAAAGTTGCGTGAGAGGCTGGAAGCATACCCCGATTACCGGATTCTCATGACCCGGGACAGCGACGTCTACATCTCGACCAGGAAGCGTGTGGAATTCGCCAATGCCCACAGGGCCGATCTTTTCATCTCCATCCATGTCAATTCACTGGAAGCGGAACAGCATAATGTCATCGAAACCTATCATTTCGGCTCACAGACGGATGAGAAAAGCTTGAAGCTGGCTGAGGCTGAAAACCAGGGTTCAGAGTATCTGATGGCAGAATTCGAGGGCATGATCAAAAAAATCAGCGACCAGTTCAAACACCAGGAGTCCCGATCTCTCGCTCTCTCTATCCAGAAAAGCCTGTTTCGACCCAACAGGCGCGACGATGAAAGACTCATCAGTCGCCATGTCAAGACGGCCCCCTTTGTGGTCCTGCTCGGGACCGACATGCCGAGCGTGCTGGCAGAAATCGCCTGCATCAGCAATCCCGGAGAGGAGAAGAGGCTGGCGACCTCTTCCTATCTGGAGAATGTGGCGTCGCATCTGGAACACGGTATTGTGAACTATTTGAACAACAGTCTTTCTCGAGGAGTCCTAACAGATGGAGCAAAACCAGATGGAAAGCATGGAACCGATGGAAAAGGATGAAGTTTTGGCTATAGGCATCGACCTGGGCACCTCGCGATCCGCTGTTTCCACGAGCGCGGGAGTGCGCCACTGGGTGGAGAGCTATGTCGGATGGCCCAAGGATTTTGTGGCGCGGAAACTCCTGGGAAAACGCGTGCTTTTCGGTGAGGAGGCCCTGAAGCACCGGTTGGCGCTTCAACTCTCGCGTCCTTTGGAAAGCGGAGTGATCAAAGATGTTGACGGCAAGGACGGCGAATCGGCCATCGAACTGATCGGCCACCTGATCGGGTTGGCGGGTGCAGGCAAGAACCAGAAGATCCATGCGGCTGTGGGGGTGCCCTCTCAGGCACTCAAGGTCAACAAGAGTGCGATCAAACAGGCGGTTTCCAGGTTTGCGGACAAGCTCATTGTGGTATCGGAGCCCTTTTCTGTCGCGTACGGCATCAATGCGCTCGACAACGCCATGGTCATCGATATCGGGGCCGGCACCATAGATTTTTGCATCATGCACGGTTCCATGCCCGGCGAGGAAGATCAGAGGACACTCTTCAAGGCAGGGGACCATGTGGATAAGGTGCTCTACAATCTGCTGTCGGAGAAATATCCGGACGCCGATTTCACCATGAACATGGTGACCCGCTACAAAGAAAAGTACAGCTTTGTGGGGGAAGTCCGCAAAAAGGCTGAAGTGTCGATTCCTGTTCGAGGGAAGATGGTGACGTACGACATAGCCAGGGAAATCCGACGCGCCTGCGAGAGCATCATGGCTCCCATCGCTGAAACGGCCATGGATCTCATCGCCGCTTTTGATCCGGAATTTCAGGAGAAAGTGCGGCAAAACATCATATTGGCAGGTGGCGGCAGTCAAATAGCCGGCATTGCAGAATATCTCACCGAATACCTTTCCGACTGGGCCCCCTGCAAAATGGTCTGCGTGAAAGATCCTCTCTATGCCGGTGCCGACGGTGCTCTGGCTCTGGCTCAGGACATGCCGGAAGAGTTCTGGGAAGCCATTTGATCTCGTGATCTCGGTCTCCGTTTCAGGTTGTCCCTGCCGGGACGACCTCCGACTTGACCTCTCCCTGTGATCTCCTCTTCCTCGGCGGACTCTATCCGGTTCCATTCCGAGCAGGGAAGCGGTGCGTCTCCAGGGGGAAATCGACGAAACAGCCGATTCGTCCCCGCGACCTTTTGACGGGGCAGCGAAGGAGCTGCGGGGGGGCGCGCCTCTGCATCCCGTCGCTTGTCCTCTCTCATCTCATCAGATCCGGCTCTGTGCGTGTTGACTGGATCCGCCCGGGCAAAAAGCCCGTCCATAAGTCCCACAAATTTCCCTCCTGATTTTTCCTCCCGGGGTGGTCGAAAAGATTCCGCCTGCGCGCCGCCAGTCCGAATGGTGACGCAACCCTCCGCTTCGCGTTCAGCGCCGACTTTGCCGGCGATTTTCAGGAGACCCCCCTGGGTGTCCGGGAAGGAAGACGCAACGCATTCCCTGACCCTGTGAAAAACCTCTTTACTGTAAAGTGTGACTAATATAATCTAAGTTCACGATGCGGTGCTACAGGATCGGAACTTTATAAATTATTGCAAACATTCACTTATAGGTTGGCTGGGTGCAAAAGAGGCTTTGGGGCTGAGTTAGTTCAGCTAAAGCGTCTTCAGCGTCCACGAAAAACAGACTTGCGACCGCAGGGGGGAGCCATGGCGTTCAGCACGGGATCCAGTCCATTGAAATCGTTAAGTTTTAGTGAAAAGGATGATGTGAAGCAATTCGTGGAATACCTGGAGAGGCAGTTGAGTACCATGGAGCAGGCGGGCTGGTTTCCCACAGAGAATCGCATGAGAGGTTGGGTGGTGGAACTGAGGCGCGGGTCCATGGAGAGGGAAATTCTGGGGGGCTCAGCCTGGGGCAATGCCTATTAGGCGACCTTAAGGGCGGCGGCCCGATATTTGCCTCGAATACGATCGAATGGTCCGCGCCCCTCCCGAATCTCGACACCTTTCGAGCAACCCCGCAAGGTGCCGCTCCATGCGGAAGTGCGGCGGTCCTCCTCCGCGATAAGAGCCGCGTGCTGCGCATGCCGCAGGGCTGAAGGGGAGGTACCGCATCGCTGTGGGAGTTGCGCCGCTCAAAAGCCGGCTCTGTCGGCGAACTCCCCCGTGAACTCCGGCTACACCCCGGCCTCTTGAAATGTCTTCCGCACCAGTGCCTGCGCTTCCTCCTGGATCTTTCTCAGGTGGTCCCTCCCTTTGAAACTTTCAGCGTAGATCTTGTAAACGTCTTCGGTCCCCGAGGGACGAGCTGCAAACCAGCCTTCCGCCGTGATCACTTTCAATCCGCCGATGCTCGCACCGTTGCCCGGTGCATGGGTGAGAATAGCCGTGATTTTATCGCCCGCCAGGGTGTCGGCACGGATCATGTCCGGTGAAAGCTTTTTGAGGACCTCTTTTTGCGCAGGGGTCGCAGGGGCGTCGATCCGCTCGTAGACGGGCTCCCCAAATTCCGCGATGAGGTGCCGATAGATTTCGCCCGGGTCCCTGCCGGATTTTGCTGTGATCTCCGCCGAGAGCAGGCCGAGGATGATCCCGTCCTTGTCGGTTGTCCAAACCGTTCCATCTTTGCGAAGGAAAGAAGCGCCTGCACTCTCCTCTCCGGCAAAGCCGTACGAGCCCTCCAGCAGTCCGGGCACAAACCATTTGAAGCCCACGGGCACTTCGGAAAGATCCCGACCCAAATGTCTTGCCACACGGTCGATGAGACTGCTGCTCACCAACGTTTTGCCGATGCAGGCGTGATCCTTCCAGGCGGGCCTGTTTTGAAACAGGAACCAAATGGCCACAGCGAGGTAGTGATTGGGGTTCATGAGCCCCGCGCTGCGGGTCACGATTCCATGGCGATCGGAGTCCGGGTCATTGCCAAACGCCACGTCGTATTTTTCTTTGAGTGCGATGAGTCGGGCCATTGCATGGGGAGAGCTGCAATCCATCCTGATTTTCCCGTCTTTATCGACGGTCATGAAGCTGAAGGTTGGATCCACATGAGGGTTGACGACCTCGAGGTCGATTTTGCAGCGCTCCCGGACAGGATTCCAGTAGCCCACCGCGGATCCTCCCATGGGATCGACCCCCAGGCGGATGCCCGAAGATCGGATGACATCCAGATCCACCACCGTGTGAAGGTCTTCCACATAATTTTTGATGTAATCATGTTTATGAACCAGGTCCGTGTTCAACGCTCGTTCATACCGAATCCTCCTGACTCCCATGTTGCCCTCCTGGAGCAGGTGGTTGGCCCTGTCCTGAATCCACCGGGTCACATCGGTGTCGGCCGGGCCGCCGTGCGGAGGATTGTACTTGAAACCTCCATCCTCCGGCGGATTGTGAGACGGGGTGATCACGATTCCATCGGCAGGTCCGGAGGGGTATGAACGATTGTGAACCAGGATGGCGTGCGAGATCACCGGCGTGGGCGTGTAGCCCATGTCCTCCTGGATCATGACCTCGACGTCATTGGCCACCAGAACCTCCAGGGCGGTGCGGAAGGCCGGTTCGGAAAGCGCATGCGTGTCCTTGCCCAGGAAGAGCGGTCCGTCGATGCGCTGCAGCTTTCGATACTCGCAGATGGCCTGGGTGGTGGCGAAGATGTGGTCTTCGTTGAAACTCTTCTTGAGGGCTGATCCCCGGTGCCCGGACGTCCCAAACTCGACCCGCTGTGCCTTATCCTTTATATCGGGCTGAAGCGTGTAGTAGGCAGAAACGAGCCGAGGGACGTCGATGAGGATCTCCTTGGGAGATGGCTTGCCGGCGAGTTCATGCATGGGCATCGGGATGACCTCCAAAATGGCGTTGGGAAACGGTCATGAATGAGGATTCTCGTCAGGACGACACTAGGTTCTTTAATGCTGTGAGTATATTACAGCCGGGTGGGAGAGCCTGTCAATTTGATAGGAGGAAGCAAAGAGGGTCTTGAGTTGCGAGGCGATTATGTCAGGGTTGGCCGTCGCGTCAGATGCACCAGGCATCCTGACGATTGCCGCGTGAGGGGGGCGCCGGAAACCAGGCAGGGGGCAGCGCCCCCTGCCTGGTTGGATGAAAAGTTTCAGGATTTATTTGTCTGCACCCAGGCGATGTTGAATCAGATCCTCGACCACCGCGGGTTCGGCGAGGGTGGAGGTGTCACCCAGATCACTGACCTCGTTGGCGGCCACTTTGCGAAGGATGCGGCGCATGATCTTGCCCGAACGGGTCTTGGGCAGACCCGGCGCCCACTGGATGAAATCGGGGGAGGCGATGGGGCCGATTTCCTTGCGCACCCATTGGATGAGTTCCTTGCGCAGCTCTTCGGTGGGTTGCCTATCAGCTGTGAGGGTCACGTATGCGTAGATGCCCTGGCCCTTGATATCATGAGGATAGCCCACGACAGCGGCTTCCGCAACGGCGGGATGGGCGACGAGAGCGCTTTCGACTTCCGCGGTGCCCAGGCGGTGTCCGGACACGTTGATGACGTCGTCGACGCGACCCGTGATCCAGTAATAGCCGTCTTCATCGCGGCGCGCGCCGTCACCGGTGAAGTAGAGGCCTTTGTACGCCGTGAAGTAGGTCTGTTTGAATCGCTCGTGATCGCCATAAACGGTCCGAAGCATGGCAGGCCAGGAGTCCTTTATGACCAGGTAGCCTGAGCCCGGCCCTTCGATGAACTTCCCGTCATTGTCGATGAGAGCCGGTTGTACGCCGAAGAAGGGACGGGTGGCGGACCCCGGTTTCAAATCGGTGGCGCCCGGGAGCGGGGTGATGAGGATGCCGCCCGTTTCGGTCTGCCACCAGGTGTCCACGATGGGACAACGTTTTTCACCGACGACATTGTAATACCAGAGCCAGGCTTCCGGGTTGATGGGCTCGCCGACGGTGCCGAGGAGCTTGATGCTCTTGCGGGAGGTTTTCTTGACCGGCTCGTCGCCCTGGCGCATGAGAGCCCGGATGGCGGTGGGGGCCGTGTAGAAGATGTTCACCTTGTGCTTGTCCACGACGTCCCAGAACCGGGACCAGTCGGGATAATTGGGAATGCCCTCGAACATGATGGAGGTGGCACCGTTTGCCAGGGGACCGTAGACAATGTAGCTGTGGCCCGTCACCCAGCCGATGTCGGCCGTGCACCAATAGATGTCGCCGTCGTGATAATCGAACACGTACTGATGGGTGAGGGATACATAAACGAGGTAGCCGCCGGTGGTGTGGAGAACGCCCTTGGGTTTCCCCGTGGAACCGGAAGTGTAGAGAATGTACAACGGATCTTCCGAATCCATTTCCTCGGGGGGGCAGTCCACGGAGGCCTTGGCCATGAGGTCGTCCCAAAGAAGGTCTCTTCCGGGGGTGAAGGGCACATCGTTGCCCGTGCGTTTCACCATCACCACGTTCTTCACAAAAGGACACTGTTTGACAGCCTCATCGGTGTTCGCCTTCAAGGGCACCGGCTTCCCGCCACGGACCCCTTCATCGGCCGTGATGACCACGGTTCCCTGGCAGTCCATGATGCGGTTGGCCAGAGAATCGGGGGAAAATCCGCCGAACACGATGGAGTGGATGACACCGATGCGGGTGCACGCCAGCATGGCCACGGCCAGTTCGGGAATCATGGGCAGGTAGATGGTGACACGGTCGCCGCGCTTCAAGCCAAAGCTCTTGAGCACATTGGCAAATTTGCAGACATCCTCGTAGAGTTCTTTATAGGTGATGAATTTGTGTTGATTGGGATCGTCGCCCTCCCAGATGATGGCAATCTGGTTGGCCCGTTTCTCAAGATTGCGGTCCAGACAGTTGTAGCTCACATTCAGTTTGCCGTCCACGAACCATTTCACGCGAACGTCCCCGTCGAACCCCCCTTCCTTCACCTTGGTGAAAGGTTTGAACCACGTGATCCGCTTGGCATGCTCCGTCCAAAACCCCTCGGGATCCTTGATGGACTGATCGTACATCTTCAGATAGGTTTCGTTGTCACAAAATGAGTTCTTTTTCCAGGAATCCGGCACAGGAAACAATGTGTTCGACATGAATTCCTCCTTAAAACTGAAAGGTTCGATGTGTTTCGCCACGCAGGGCGGCACCCCTTTGAAAAAAGGTAGAAATGAAGTGAATTAAGAATGATGTCGACTCGAGACCCAGGATTCACGTCAGGTCCAGCCCTGGAACGGCGGGGAAGGCTTGAGAAAGGGGGACAACGGCAAGTTGGTCAGGCAAGCGATTCGCGGAATATCTCGTTTCAGGGGTGATCCTAGCAACCCGGCAGGTCTGTGTCAATGAAAAAATGAGGTGGCTGAAATGAAAAACCTTGTAATTGTGAGGACCTGCACAAGGGGAGGAGCTTCGGAACCCTTCCCGACGGGCCCCGAAGCTGCGCCCCGCCGAGTCCCGAGGTGCTCCGTTGAAGCTTCGGCCCTCGTGACCCTTCAGGGCCGGGGAATGCCTTTCGCCCGCCGGAAAGAACCTTCGGAGGCGCGGAGACCTCCACCGGTCCGCGCTCCCCTCCACCTTGCCGTTTGCCAAGGAAGGGCCTCGATTCAACTCGAGGGGGACACGGGCGCCGCGAACAGCGCCTTCATGCACAGAAGGTCGTCCTGAATGCTGGTGGTGACCTCATAGGGCAGGCTTTTGAACAACCGGATCATGGACTGGTTGTTCATGTTCGTGTAGGCGACCAGCCCGGAAATCCCATTTTCTCTCGCCACCTCAGCAAGTTTTTTGATGATGATCTTGGAAAGTCCCCGGTTTTGCCAGGCCTTGCTGACGGAAAAAGCCACTTCCGCAAGATTGTGTGCGGGTTCGACGATGTAGCCGCCCACAGCGATGATCTTGCCGAAGCCAAACTCGCCGATCACGGCCACAATGGTCATTTCCTTTATATAATCGATCTGGTACATGGACGCGACGTCGTTGCGGACAAAGGTCTTCTTCTTGTGGAAGAATCTCGAAACAATGTCGTTCATGTCGAGATTGTAGAAATGTTCCTGAATCCTTCGCTCGTCCACCGGCTTCACCGGTCGGATGGTGATCTCCTGGCCGGCGACCGTGAATCGCTCCTCCCACTTCACGGGATACACGGCATGGATGGTCTCCTTGAGGGTCAGTTCTGCGCCGATGAGGCCGACTTCCTTGGCATGAAAGAACAGTTCGTCTCGAAAGTCGGGATGCGCCAGGCTGATCATGGCGATGGCCCGCTCCTGGATGTTTTTCCCGAAAAGGTTCACCACGCCGTATTCGCTCACCACATAGTGAACATCGCTTCTGGGGACGACCACGGTGATGTTGTCCAGGAGGGGCACAATCCGGCTTCTTTTGCCGCTCTGCGTGGTCGAGGGGATGAGCATGATCGATTTGCCCCGCGGGGCGAGGGTGGCGCCCCTCACAAAATCGAGGACCCCTGTGACGCCGGAAAAATGACTGTGGGCCGGCGCGTCGATGGCGACCTGTCCCGTGAGGTCCATGACCGTTGCCACATTGAGAGCGGTCATTTTGTTATGGGATGCGATGATCCCCGGGTCGTTCACATAATCGGAGGGATGAAACTCGATGGCCGGGTTGTCGTGAAGAAACTCGTACAGATTGCTGTCACCGATGGCACTGCTGGCCACCAGCTTGCCTTCATTGAGCCCCTTCTTCCGATTGTTGATCACCCCCATGGACACCAGTTCCATCACTCCCGCGGTGAGGGATTGGGTGTGCACGCCAAGATCGTTCTTGTCTCTCAGGGCGATGAGCGTGGCCTGGGGGGTTGCTCCAAGGCCGATCTGGAGGGTGGCTCCATCTTCGATGAGTCGCGCAAGATTCCTCGCGATGGTTTTCGCTGTTTCGGGCTCCGGGATGTCTTGAACTGCGAGGAGCTCTTCCTCCTGTTCCACGATGACGTGGACGTCGTTGACGTGAATGAAGCTTCGCCCCAGGACACGGGGCATTCTGGGATTGACCTGTGCGATGACCAGGTCTGCAGACAAGGCGGCCGATGCGGTGATGTCCACCGAAATTCCAAGGCTCATCCAGCCGAAGTCGTCGGGGGGGGACACCTGGATCAGAGCCACATGAATGGGGATTTGGCGGCTTCTGAACAAATGGGGAATGGCGGAGAGGTTGATGGGAATAAAAAAGCGACGGTTCCTGGAGAGTTCACGCGTGAAGGCCGATCCCGAATAGAAGGAGCGGATGTTGAAACTCTGTTTGCTGCTCTTTGCCGCAATCATCGTGAGGGGAACAGTTTCCAGACTGAGGAGCCGAATGATTTCCAGATCGGTGAAATTCTCGGATTGGTCGGCCAGTGTCTTGACCAGACTCTGAGGTTCCCCGCAGGAAGTGCCGATGAAAATGCGCTGCCCCGGTCGAATCATTTGCATGGCTTGAGTCGCCGTGCGCTGTTTGGCCAGGTACTCATCGGGCCAGTAACTGTTGATCATATTCACGCCCCCTTGTTCGAAAGGTCTGAATAAAGTCAAACAATGCCTCTTGAAGCCCTCTTTGAAGCCGTCTGGGCGCCGCGTGTTCGGGGGGATGGAGCGTACTCCGGCGTCCCCATGGCGGACGCGCAGAGTCTCAATCGGTGATCCAAATCCAGGCATGTGATTCCATGCGCTACAAACCTGATATCACACTCTTGGCGTGAATGTAAGGGAATCCGGGCCGCGAGAGTGAGCAGCGATGAGCCGGGTCGTCGTCCAGGGGGCTTCTCCCGGCACGGGAGCCTGCGGAAACGGTGCACGAAAGAAGTTCGATCACACTTGAAATTCTCTGCGAAAAGTGGTTTCATAGGCTGAGGAGTGTGCTATGAAAAGTGTTCGCCGAAGGGTACTTTTGTTTTCTCCGCTGCTCTTCCTGTGCTGTTTTGCCCTCATCCTGGCCTTCAAGTCCCCCAAAACCCTGCTGCGCTACATCACTTACATCCTGGGCGACTCCAGTGCTTACGATTCGCACATCAAGGTCATCAGCCGAAATTATGGGTTGGACCCTCACCTCATCAAAGCGGTGATCAAGGCCGAATCGCGTTTTGATCACGAGGCGGTGTCCCCGAAGGGCGCCATGGGCCTCATGCAGCTCATGCCGGGCACGGCCAGGGACATGGGTGTGGTCAACCCTTACGATCCCAGGGAAAATATCGAAGGGGGGGCCCGCTATCTGAGATGGCTGCTGAACCGGTTCGACAACGATCTCACGCTGGCACTGGCTGCTTACAACGCGGGGCCCGAGAACGTCCGAAAGTACGGCAGCGTGCCGCCCTTTCCGGAAACTCGGGATTATTTGAAAAAAGTGATGAAATACTATTCCGAGTACAAGGAGAGCACCTAAGCACCCGGCTTGGATTTCCCCGTATTTTTCTCTCCTTGGCTTCCAGAGGTTCTGACTCTCTGCAACACTGCCCTCGGATCAACGCTTTGCTCGATCTTCGGGGGTGAGGCGAACCTGGAGACTTGAAAGACGCAAGCGTTCAAAATGTGTATCGCAGGCCCGGCATGATGCATCGCGGTGGGTGAGTGCGCAACCCTGTGCACAGGACCGCTGAACCGTGTCCGGTACCCCAGGCGTTTTCGAACGAGACAAAGGGAGCGATCACCATGTACGACCTTTATGCATTCCTGACAGGACCCGCGCTGTGGTTCACCTTCACTGTTTTCCTGGGCGGGCTTGCTGTGCGCGCTGCGTTTCTTTACGGTCTGAGCAAAGAGAGGGACCGGGTCTTTTACGACCACATGAGCGGCAGCTGGGCCGCCCGGTCCATCCTCCACTGGCTCGTGCCCTGGGGGAGTGCGTCCATGCGCAATCAACCCGTTTTCACGCTGGTCTGCTTTGTTTTTCACCTTTGCCTCCTGGCAGTGCCCATTTTTCTCTTTGCGCACAACGCTCTCTGGTACGAAGCCTTTGGAGTCCGGATCTGGTCCATGTCCGATCGGCTTGCGGACATCCTGACCATGGTGTTTCTTGGTGCGTTGATCTTTCTCCTGCTGAGGCGGCTGATTCGCCCGGAGGTGCGCATCCTCACCACGGCGTGGGACTACACCCTACTGCTGCTGACCGGGCTTCCTTTCCTGACCGGGTTCCTGGCCTATCACCAGGTGGGCGATTATCAGACCATGATGATCCTGCACCTTGTCTTCGCACACCTCCTGCTGATCCTCATCCCTTTCAGCAAGCTGGGACACCTCCTCCTCTTTTTCTTCTCGCGAGCGTTCATCGGCGTGGAGATGGGGGGCAGGCGCGGTGCGCGGGCATGGTGAGAGCACGCGAGGCTGTCGAGCTGGATGGCCGATCTCAAGGGCAGTGATAAAGAGGAGCAGGGACTTATATGAGCGAGCATGTGGAGCAGCCGGTCGACGTCAAGAAAGTTCAGCAAATCCTTAATGCCAATGACAGTGCACGCATTCGCATGTGGTTGAGCATTTGTTCGCGCTGTGGACTTTGCGCCGAGAGTTGTTTTTTTTACCTTGCCAACGACAGGAATCCCCGACTCAGCCCGGCCTATAAATTTAAGAACACCCTTGGAAAGATGGTTCGTCAGAAGGGGCGGGTGGATCGCGCCTTTCTCAAACAGGCCTATGAAATTCTTTGGGGGGAGTGCACGACATGCAAACGCTGTTCCATGTATTGCCCTTTCGGGATCGACATCGCCACCATGGTGTCCCTGGCGCGCACCATCTGCCAGTCCCAGGGCATCGTGCCCGAGGGTCTCGCGCGCACCTCGCAGCATTATATCGAGTCGGGAAACCAGATGGGGATGAGCACCGAGGACTTTTTGGAAACCTGCCAGTGGATGGAGGAGGAGACCGGGGAAGAGCTGAAGGGGTTGACCATCCCCATCGACAAGCAGGGGGCCAAGATCATGTACACGGTCAACGCCAGGGAGCCCATGTATTACCCTCAGGACATCGCAATGGCGGCCAAGATCTTCACGGTGGCCGGCGAAGACTGGACGCTTCCGAGCACGGGGTGGGACTGCACCAATCTGGCCATGTTTGCCGGAGACCGGCCTCTTGCGGGGAGGATCGTCAAACTCATGTACGACAAGGCGGTTGAGCTCGGCGTGCAAAAGATCGCCATCACCGAATGCGGCCATGCCTACCGTTCGGCTGCCTTCGAAGGTCCCTATTTTGCCGGTCGCCCCGACGGAAAGCCTCCATTGGAAGTCATCCACTCGGTGCGCCTGTTCTACGAATACCTGCGCGATGGCCGCATCAAGATCGATCCCGACAAGAAGCTGAAGGAACCTGTCACCTACCAGGATCCGTGCAATGTCTCCCGAAATGGCGGGCTCTGGGAGGAAGGACGAAAAGTGGTGGAATACCTGGCCCATGATTTTCGAGACATGAGCCCCAATCGCGAGCACAATCATTGTTGCGGAGGCGGGGGGGGCTTCATTCCCATGGGTCCCGAATTCAAGAAGCGAAGGATGGTGTCGGGCAAGGTCAAGGCCGATCAAATCAAGGCGACGGGAGCTAAAATCGTCATCACTCCCTGTCACAACTGTTTCGATCAGGTCAGGGATCTGGACAAGGAATACAATCTGGGCGTGAAGGTCCTCTCCTTCAAGGAGATCCTCACTGAAATCATGATCATTCCCGATGAGTTCAAGCCTGATGAGCTGGAAGGCGAGGAAGAGTGATCCTCCCGCAGGTTGGCGCACCCGCTGGATGGGCCGTGAGCCTGAGGGGGAAGTTTTTCCCGGGCCGGGAAGAGACGGGATCGGAGACACATCACGACCAGGAGGGGGTTCAATGAAGGGGTTGAGACTTGGGATCACGGCACTGGCGCTGTTCCTCTGCATTCCGACGGCATTCTCTCAGGATTCGGTGATCGTGATGAAAAGTGATGAGCTTGCTCCTCACCAGAGGCCACTGGTGTCGTTCCAGCACGAAAAACACGCCGACAGCCTGGACTGCGCCCGTTGCCATCATGAATATGATGACATGCTCAACAATGTCGGCGGTGATCCTCAATCCTGTTCCATGTGCCACACGGCAGCCGGCGATTCGGTCCACCTCCCTCTCGCGGATGCGTTTCACCTGCAGTGCAAAGGGTGCCACGAACACATGCGCCGTTCAGACAGGTCGAGCGGTCCGGTGATGTGTGGCGAGTGCCACGTTCGGGAGAAATGAGCGACCCGGCAATTTGCAGCCGTTTGTGCCGGGCGGTTTAGCGGTTTGGCTGACGGAGCGACATCCGCCCCCTCGTGTTCCCCGGAGGGAGGGGGCGGGGGTTCTTGCCGATGAGTTTCTTCCTCGCTTGTGACGCCTCTTCGAAAAAATTCTTGCTTTTCCACCCTGTTGTCTGAGAAATTTGCAGCCTCTGCACGGGCTCGGGACGGATCGGGCCGAAGGGAGCGCTTGCCCTCAGCCGGGATCGACCACGGGTGGCGCTGTGCGTCGCCCCAAGGCCGTTCACAGGCCGTTCACAGGCCGGGAGGGTTGGGAAGCCGCACGGGGGGTTCGACAAACCGCTGTGCTGCGAGCGCTCCAGAATTCAAATCTTTCGAATGGCTCCGTGAAAAAGACCACTCATCACTCATGAGCAATGGAGGTGCATCAAGAATGGAAAGGACATTGTCCATCATCAAACCCGACGGCGTTGCCAGGAAACTGGTGGGAGAGGTTGTGAAACGCTTTGAAAGTGCCGGCATTCGAATCGCTGCCATGAAAATGGTGCACCTGAGCAGAGAAGAGGCAAAACGCTTTTATGCCGTCCACAAGGAACGTCCATTTTTCGAAAGTCTGACGGAATTCATGTCTTCAGGACCCATTGTGGCCATGGTGCTCGAAGGCGACCAGGTCATCCAGAAAAATCGGGACATCATGGGTGCTACCAATTTCAAGGAAGCGGCTCCTGGGACGATTCGCCATGATTTTGCGACCGACATCGAGAAAAACGTGGTGCACGGCTCGGATGCTCCCGAGACCGCCAGGGCCGAAATCGCCTTCTTCTTCAACGCCCTGGAACTTTGCTGAAGACCCTCAGGCACACAGGGAGGTGACCGGCCGAAGCCGGCCGGAGCCTCCCGGATGGCGTTCCCCAACCGAGGAACGCCATTTTTTTGTTTGGTACGGTTTTTTCAATGTTTGGCGGAACGCACATGGGTCCTGTCTTGGATTCTTAAACGTCAAAGCGGGGGATGAAATGTTGTCGCGTCGCGGAGCAGCCGTCTGCATCCTGCTGACCCTGAGTCTGGCAGCCTGGAGCTTCTGGGGACAGAGCGAGAAGGGGGAAGCCGGTGAGTCTGGCTTCAAAGTTCTCGGAGCCCTTCCCATTGTCCCCTATCATGCTCCTCCCCAGGAGATGACGCTGTGCGGCCTGAGGGTCCCTCTCGAGGACCCCGAGGTCATGGAACGGTTCGATCGCGAGTTCACCATCGTGGTTTACAGCCATGCTCAGGTCTATTTGTGGCTGAAGCGAATGGAACGCTACTTCCCCTGGATTGAGGAGCAGCTGCGCAGGGAGGGCCTTCCCGATGATTTGAAATTTCTGGCGGTCGCGGAGAGCGATCTGCTGCACACGGCCGTTTCACCTGCAGGGGCTGCGGGGCCCTGGCAGTTCATCAAAAGCACGGGAACCCGCTATGGGTTAAACCAGTCCGAGGGCATCGACGAGAGGTATGACTTTCAGAAATCCACCGCCAGTGCCTTTGCCTACCTCAAGGGCCTCCACGCGATCTTCAACGACTGGGCCCTCGCCATGGCGGCCTACAACTGCGGCGAGAACAGGGTGCGGGAGGAACTGGCGCGGCAGAAGGTTGGGAACTACTATGCGCTGAGACTGCCCCTGGAGACCGAGAGGTACATCTTTCGCATCCTGGCCATCAAAGCCGTTCTTTCACGTCCGGAACGATACGGTTTCTCCCTGCCCGGGGGGGCGGGCTACAGGCCTTTGCCCTCAACGGAGTCCGTCTTCCTCACCCTGCCCTACGACACGCCGCTTCAGGCTGTGGCCGAAGTGGCCGGGGTGACCTATCGGCAGTTCAAGCTGCTGAATCCTTCCTTCATTTCCACTGTGGTGCCGCGGGGAACCCACTCGATCCAGGTTCCTCAGGGCAAGGCACAGATTTTCATTGAAACCATGGATTCCATCAAAGAGAACTTCAAGCCTCAGAGGATCGAACATCGCGTCAAGCAGGGGGAGACGCTCAACAGCATTGCCGCCCAATATGGCGTGGCCGTGAGGGACTTGCGGAGCTGGAACGAGCTTTCCGGCGACGTGATCCGAGTCGATCAGACCTTGGTGATCCACAGGATACCGCAATCCTGAGCGGCAGGGAGCGCCTTACCGGCTGAGAGAGGGGGTTGAGGTTTCAGGGGTGTTGTGACCGCGGCGTCAGACCGATCCCGGCTTGCCGCCCATTCGTATACGCTTGACAACCTGGGGAGGGGGCTATACGATTGGCCGATTTTAAACACTCATAATACTAATAGATTCTGGTGATTTATGATCGATTGTGAGTTGGCTGCAGAAAAGTTGTTGCAGAGTCGCTACGCTGTCGCTCTCACGGGTGCCGGCATCTCCGTGGAAAGTGGTATTCCGGACTTCAGAAGCAAGGACGGATTGTGGTCCAAATACGACCCCATGGAGTTCGGACACATTGACTCCTTCAGGGCCAATCCTCGGAAGGTATGGAAAATGCTTTCTGAAATGGATATGCTACTGCGACGCGCGCAGCCCAATGGGGCTCATTATGCCCTGGCACAGATGGAAGACATGGGGATTTTGAAAGCGATCATCACCCAAAACATCGACAGTCTTCACCAGAGAGCCGGAAGCAGGAACGTGATCGAGTTTCATGGCCACAATCGGACCTTGCGATGCGAACGCTGCCACAGGAGGTTCGACAGGGAATCCGTCTCTCTGGAAAGCCTGCCACCTCTTTGTTCTTGTGGTTCTTTCCTGAGGCCGGAATTTGTTTTCTTCGGGGAGGAGATCCCTCCGGAAGCGTATCGTCGGGCCATGGACGCGGCTCAACACTGCGACGTCATGTTGGTGGTGGGAACCTCCGCGACAGTGGCACCTGCCTCTTTTCTGCCCAGGGCGGCCAAGAGCAGGGGGGCATTCCTCCTGGAGATCAACCCGACCAAGACCCAGCTGAGCGATCTGTATTCCGATATGCACTTTGCAGACATGGCGGGACGGGTGCTTCCTGCGATTCTCGCTGAACTCAATTCGCGACAAAAATGATTCAGAGGTAGGTGACAGCTCATGATAATGGAAAGCCTTTTGACCACGGTCTATGCCGCCGCGGAGGCCATGCCGGCCGCCACTCCCAGAGCGGGGGTCGGCGTCCTGGGCATGATGGCCCATGCGGGGCTGATGGTGAAGTTTGTTCTGATCGTGCTGATTGTCCTTTCGGTTTCGTGCTGGTGCGTGATCTTCATCAAGATCCGGGTGACCCGAAAGGCTCGCAAAGAATCCGAATCGTTCATCTCGTTCTTTCGGCAGAGAAGGAGCTACGCGGCGCTGTTCAAGGAAAGTCAGCAGTTCCACGACAGCCACCTGGGCGAGATCTTCCGCCTGGGCTATCTGGAACTCACGCGCCTGAGCAAATCCCTCGAATCCAAGGGTTTCCAGGAGTTGAGAACCAATCCGGAAATCATCCTTGAGAACGTGGACCGTGCCATGCAGGGCGGCATCATGTCGGAACGCCAGCGACTGGAACGATTCCTGCCTCTCCTCGCCACCACGGGCAGCACCGCACCCTTCATCGGTCTCTTCGGCACAGTTTGGGGGATCATGACCAGTTTTCAGGACATCGGCATAACCGGGGCCGCCAGCCTGGCCGTGGTCGCCCCCGGGATCTCCGAGGCTCTGGTCGCCACGGCCATCGGTCTGGCTGCGGCCATCCCTGCGGTTGTGGCCTACAACCACTTTTCCAACAGCATACGCGTGATGGAGAATGAAATGGTCCATTTCGCTGCGGATTTCATCAACCTGCTCAAGCGGGATCTCATGAAGAAACTGCGGAGCGAAGAAACCCATTCCGAACCGACGCGGCTGGCTGCCGAGATTTGAGAGAAAGTTTCAGACGTTCCCGGCAGGAGACGGCGCGGGATCGGGTGGTTTGACTTTGGACGGGTGAACTTTCAAGGAGTCGAGTGTCATGGGAATGAGCGTCAACGGCAGAGGGAGCAGCGGGCATTACATGTCGGAGATCAACGTGACTCCTTTCGTGGACGTCATGCTGGTCCTGCTCATCATCTTCATGGTCACGGCTCCCATGATGACGCAGGGCATCGATGTCAAAGTCCCTCAGTCAGCGGCTCCGGCCATCCCCTCGGAGGAAGAGAGGCTGGTGGTCACGGTGACACAGGACCGGAAGGTCTACATCAATGAGCACCTTGTGGAGATGGCCTCCATGGGGCCCAAGCTGGCGGCGATGCACGAGAATCTTCAGGGCCAGCGGGGCGTTTTCCTGCGGGCGGATGAGGACCTGCCCTACGGGTTCGTCATGGAGGTCATGGGGCTCATCCGGCAGGCGGGTATCGAGCAGATCGGCATGGTGACGGAGCCGCTTTCGGGAGCGAAGCCCACCCCTGCTAAAAAGTGATGGGACATGAAGCGCTAAGGATGGCCCCATCTCGACACCTTTTTTGAACAAGCGCGGCACTCCGGTGGCGATGCCCCGGAATTCCCGGTTTTCGCTTCAGGGTGAGCGGAGGTGGAGTCCGTCATTTGGAAACGGGTTCAGACGGGCCTGGGCCTGATCGCAGCGGCGCCTCTACACACCGGGTCTTCGGCCTTTGAGCGCTGTTTTCGCATAAGGGATTCAAGCCGATGGAATATCTGGACTACTCGCAGAGAAGACTTTCAAGAGAAGATTTCCTGACGGGCATCGGGGTATCCATTCTCATCCATGCGCTGGCCTTTTCCATGACCCTGTTTTCTCACTGGGGAGGGGCCGGGCAAAAGGTGGAGATGCCTTTCGCCATGGTCAATCTGGTCTCTCACGAGGAACTGGGAGGTCTTTCCTCGCCGGCACCCGCCGGCATCAAGACGGATAAGGGGGCCCCTGCAGCCGCTTCGGACGCCGCCCCTCGCGCCGAAAGGCGCTCCAGCGCGTCGCCCGCAAATCCGGTGGTCCCGGTCAAGAGGCTCCATGTGGGGGAACCGGTCAGGACCACACCCAGTGAAATCAAGAAATTAGAAGCGCCGGAGGTGCCGCGGGCCGCTGAAGGGCTCAGGAAGGCACCGTCCGTGGAAAAGAATCTGGATCAATTGATCCCACGTTCGAAACCCGATCCCAAGCCGCAGGCCATCGTTCAGGAAGCCCGTAAGGCCCCATCGGGAGGGGGCTCCGGCAGTGGCGGCGGTGCCTCTTCGGAAAAGCCTTCACAGGGAACGGCTGCGAGCGCCGCAGGCCAGACGGCCCAGGGCGGAACAGGGACCGGCGGGTCCGCAGACCGGGAAAAACCCGGTTCGGGCTCGCCTCAAGGCACACAGCTTTCCACCGCGGTTCTGAACTTGTATGCGGGGAAGGTGAAGCAGTCCATCACCCGGTACTGGAAGCTGCCCGAAGCCCAGAAGTTGGATGGGCTTGAAGCGATCCTTGTCGTGGTGATCGATAAAAATGGAAAGGTGCTGAGCCTGCAGGTCGAGAAGAAATCGGGCAACGCTCTGTTCGATGAAGCTGCGGTTCGCGCGGTCCGAAGAGCCGAGCCGCTCGATCCGTTTCCGGAAGCCTTTCAGGTGAATCAGCTTGAATTCGGCATCAGTTTCCGTCCGGAAGGTCTCACGTAGCTCAAGTTCATCTTGAGAAAGGAAAATGGAAAGGCATGATGAATCGCTTTCAACGCTGCACCCTCGCGGTTGCGGCGGTATGGCTGGCCTTCGTGTGGGGGGGGGTGCTCTGGGGAAATGCTTCCTGGGCGCAACGCATCAACATCGACATCACACAGCCGAATTTCCAGCAGATCTCCATCGCCATCCCCGACTTCAAATTTCTCTCGGCTGAAGCACCCCAGCTGGCACGGCAGATGTCCGAGACCCTGGGAAACGACCTGGAATATTCGGGCATCTTCCGGTCCATGGATCCAAGGGGTTTTCTGGAAGATCCTCAGGCCATGGGGATGACCGCCAATGAAATCCGCTTTCACGACTGGAAACGCCTGGGCGCCGACTACCTGGTCCGGTCCTCTTACCAGGTCCAGGGCGGGACGCTCCGAATGGAAGCGCGGCTCTTCGATGTCCTGGGGGGACGGATGGTGATCGGCAAAGTCTATGAGGGGGAATCCAGGAACTGGCCGGTCATGGTGCATCGCTTTGCGGATGAAATCCTCTATGCGATCACGGGCGAGCGGGGTGTGTTTGACACCAAACTGGCCTACGTGCAGGTGCAGGGAGACGCCAAAGAAATCTTCATCTCGGATTTCGATGGCAGCAACCCGATTCAGGTGACGAACAACCGCAGTTTGAACCTCTCTCCTTCCTGGCGGCCGGACGGATCTGAGCTGGCCTTTGTCAGCTACAAGGATGGGGCGGCCAAAATCTATGGGGTCAACGTTTTTACGGGAGCCCAGCGCCTGATTTCCGGGCAGCGCGGCCTCAACATCGCTCCTTCCTGGAGACCCGGCACCTCTCAGTTGGCCGCCACCCTGTCCGTGTCGGGAAACCCCGATATTTTCCTCATTTCCTCAAACGGCGACATTGTCCAAAAACTGGTGCAGAGCTGGGCCATAAATGTTTCCTCTACCTGGTCGCCCGACGGAAGACGCCTCGCGTATGTTTCCAACGAGACCGGGAATCCCCAGATCTACGTGCTCGACGTCGCCGGCGGACAGAAGCGGCGTATCACTTTCAGCGGCAGATACAACACCTCACCTTCCTGGTCGCCCAAAGGCGACTGGATTGCTTTCAGCGGCCTCACCGGAGGGCGACACGACATCTTCATCGTGCGTCCCGACGGCGGCGACCCCCGCCAGTTGACGCACGGAGAGGGGAACAACGAGTCCCCGACGTGGTCGCCCGACGGCCGCATGATCGCCTTCAGTTCCACACGGCAGGGAGGCTCCGCCATCTGGGCGCTGCTGACCAATGGAACGGGGTTGCGGCGTCTCACTCGAGGGGGCGGGCAGGAGATGCCCGACTGGTCCCCCCGGATGAAATAGGACGGATTCCGCTCCGAGTCGGCCGGCCGCTCTTGAAGAGATCCGCCGGGCATTTCCGCTGAAGACAGGGAGAGGATGAGATTGGTTTGAATGTCATGGGATCGGATTGAATCATCTTGAGGAGGAAAAGGAATGTCGAAGCAGCGTTCTAGAGGATTGATTCTGTGTGCGGTGTGTGGGTTTCTGCTGCTGGCTTTCAGCGCGTGTTCGAAAAAGGCGGTTCCCACCAGTCCTGGTGCGGGCGCCATGCCGCCCGGGGGCTATGGTGGTGTGAGCGAGGGCATCGGCGCGGGGGGGTATGCGGGAATGGAAGATGCACGCTGGAGGGAGCTCGGAATCACGAGCGAGGCGGAAAAACAGGAGTTCCTGAATAAAGCTCAGGCCTTTGAAAACCGCGACATTTATTTTGACTTCGATGCCTACGTGCTGAGTGAACCTGCCAAAAGAATCCTGGACGAAAAGGTGGCGTTTCTGCGTCAGTACCCCAGAGCGAAAGTGACCATCGAGGGACACTGCGACACGCGAGGCACCAACGAGTACAACCTGGCTCTGGGTGAACGGCGAGCCAGTGCGGCCATGCAGTACCTTGTCAACTCGGGTGTTAACGGGCAAAATCTCACGGTGATCAGCTACGGGGAAGAGCGTCCCATCGCCCGAGGGGATGATGAAGCTTCCCACGCGAAAAATCGAAGAGCACACTTTGTTCTGGACTATTGATTTCGAAGACCGCCCGGTTTGTGTCAACAACTCCTCCCGAGACTGCAGCGCAAAAAAGGGGCTCTGCGCTGCAGTCGTGAAGCCCCGACCGAGTGCTTCTGAGTCGCAGGCACACACACCGGGGATAAATTTTTCGCTGTGGACATGTACAACTCACCGGCGATCTCTTCGTTTATGAGCAAATTGCCGACATTTGGGCATTTTGACGAAAGAAACGTCGTGCGTTCACTCCATGCGTTGCGTGTGCTGACACCGAGCTGTTTCCGCGAAAACAGGCGCCTGGCGATCCGTTTCTTGAGGCTGCCCGACTGGCGGAGGCATTTGGAGTGACCCGATCCGGGCCTGAATCGCAGCCGGGATGGCCTTGGCGTGATTGCCCGGTTGATCCCGCATGACAAAATCTTTTAAGAGGAATGTTCGGCGACTTGCCTGGGGCGGCCCCGGTCGTGGGGGCCTCGAATGACAAAGCGTTGCTTGCACGAGGGTCGGCCACATGATTTTAGACAGATGGAAAATTCAAGGAATGATGTTTTGCCTCCCTTTTTTTGCATTTGGCTGCGTCTCCACCCAGGAGACGGCTTCCACGCGGCACAGCCTGGCCATGCTTCATGATCGGGTGGTCAATGTGGAACGAAGGGTGGATGCATTGGCGGAAGCCCAGAGTCAGCAAAGTGTTGCGGCGGATTTGTATTCGCGACTGGAAGAGATGCAGGTGCGGCTGGGCGCCATGAACGGGCGCCTGGAGGAGTTCGATCATAAACTGAACCGGATCGAGCAGCAGAGCAGGGCAGCGGCCGAACAATCGTCGGCGAGGGAAAACCCTTCTACAGCGAGCCAGAGTGCCATCGTTTCCATTACCCCTCCCGGAGGTGGTGCGCCGGCGGCTTCCCCAAGCACGTCGGCCCCAGCATCGGCGCAGAGTGCTGCGAGCAAACCCGCTGAATCGGCGCCCAAGCCTCAGCAGCCCGCCACTGCACCCGCCCCGCCGCCCGTGGACCCCGAAAAGGCTCATTTTGACAAGGCGACCCAGCTCTTCCAGCAGAAAAAATACGCGGCCGCAGGGAGAGAATTCGAGGCCTTTGCGAAAAAATACCCCAAGTCGGAGCTCGCGGACAATGCGCTTTATTCGGCTGGAGAAGCGCATCTTGCCGAGAAGCGTTATGGGCAGGCCGTCGACATGTTTCAACAGGTTCTCGACAAATACCCCTCGGGAAACAGAGTCCCTCACGCCCTCCTCAAACAGGGAACCGCCTTCCAGGAGATGGGGGATGTGACCGCAGCGCGAATTTTATATCAACGGGTTCTCGATAGATTTCCTGGTACGCCTCAGGCCAAAGTCGCGGAGACAAAGCTGAAGGAGTTGAAGTAGAGCGGGGAATCGGCAGAACCCGGCGATCTTCCGGCGTGTTCGACCGCGCGCTGCCCCTCAGGGACCCTCCAGGATCTTCATGGAAGCTCCAATTTTTCGGACGAGGTGAATGAAACCGGCGGGAAGGGGGATTTCTCTCTCGGTCATGAGAATTCCGAGATCCCGGGCTCTCTCCAGCACCGCTCTGCTGTCGGTCCCTTCCTGGTGATCACAGAGAAACTGGATTCTCAAAGCATCGGTGAGCGGAATGCGCAGATTCTGCACGTGGTTTGCCAGGGATGCCAACTGTTTCTGCAGCACATATCGGTTTTCCTCAACGAAGAGAGCCAGGGGCCCCTCCACATTGGGCGGTCCGAAAACTTCGTTGATCAATGCCGCGGCCATATTTCGGATGTAATCGGCGTCTCTGTGGGGAAATTCCCTGGAGAGGTGTTCCTTCAGCGTTCTGAAAAAAACCAGTTTCACCACGTCGATGCCCTCCCGCAAGATGGGAATCAATCCTCTCTCTGGCATGTCGTGCTCCTTAATTTCTTTCAAAAATTTAAAATTACGTTCATTTTGGAGATATCCCTCTCTGAATGGAGCAGCATCCGGCCTGATCATGCCAAACCGCTGAATTCTCTGCCTCAGAGCGGTTGGTTATTCCACGTGAATTCTTTATAATAGCTTACAGTTAAGAATGACCTCCTGCAAGTCTCGAAAAACCTAAGCATCGCCTGCACGTCCACCTCCCGTTGATCCTCCTCCGCAATTCCTGGAGACTTTGGATGAATGAAAACCATCACGTCGTCCAACGCCCTGGATTCTAACTCGCCGGGAGGGAGAAAGGACTCACTTTTTTCCGAAAACTCATGGGAATCATTCCATCAGGGAGGGAAAAATGGAGCATATCAGAAGATTACACAATATTCTAAAACGATATGGGCTCTCAATCGAACTCAAAAGGATCAGGAACCGGCACCCTGACGACGGCGAAATGCAGGAGCGGGCAACCCATTACGAATGTCGTGTAAAAAAGGCCGACCGCGAAATGAAGATCGATCTCACCGCCAATTTTCTCAAACAGAAGCTCACGCCGGGGGATGTCCTCTTTGTGTTGGCCATGGACGCATCGGCCTGCGCCATGCTGGAAGGATTTGAGGAGTTCCACGAAGAACTTCATGGGTTGATCGAAAAGGGGGAAGGCATTCCCTCGGGCATGGACACTTTTAAAGAAGAGTATGACCAGAGGTGCTCCGAGAGTCGCCGCTTGAGAGATTTCATCGGAGAGGAAGCCTATGAGGAACTGCGGGAGCACGTGGAGGGCTTTCCGCCCGATTGAAATTTTTCGGGCGCGTGTCGTGGGTGTGTGTCGCGTGTGAGAGGGGACGTGCCGGCTGCACGCCCCTGCCGCGCGGGCGACAGCCCTCATCTCGACGCACTCTACGGTGAGCCCGGTTCTCGTGACGCTCTTTTTCCCCGGCCTGCCGACTGGAAAGTCTTCGGAAAACCCACTCCGGAATTATTTTCTGCCCTGAAATTCCTTCAGGCCCTGCAGCTTTTCATAAGCCTTTCCCGATGCCAGAGCCTCCTTCGCCGCCATGAATCCCTGGGAGTAGCTGTGTGCAGCGCCGGCCGCATAGAGAGCCGCCGCTGCATTGATGCAGAAAAAGTCGGCGAGGGGAGTCTCATGTTCTTTCTGGAGCACCCTCAGAATGACGTCGGCATTCGCCTGAGCATTTTCTTTGCTGGCAATGTGAGAAAAAGAAACGGTTTTGGTCCCAAAGTCACCCGGGGTGACCTCATAGGTCTCGACGTGAGAACCCTTCAGCTGCACCACCCGGGTCGGGCCCGAAAGAGAAAATTCATCCATGCCCATGGCGGGGTCCACGCCGTCCACCATGCCGTAGGGGGCGAGTGCGGCCTCCATTCCGATTTCCTTCAGGACGGCGATCAGTTGGTCGCACACGAGAGGTGAATAGGCGCCGATGACGATGGAGTTGGTCTTCGCGCAAGGTCTGGTCAACGGGCCGATGATATTGAACGCCGAGGTGAACCGCATGGACCGGATGAGGCGCGCCCAGCCCGATTTGAGAAAAGCCTCGCCCGGCAGGTAGCACAGGCCGATCTCGTGAAGGGCACGTTCCGCGCTCTCCAAAGGCGCATTGAGATCCACGCCGAAGATCTCGAAAATATCTGAAGCTCCGGACACGCCCGTGACAAGCCGCGCACCCTTTTTGGCGACCGGTAGTCCACAGCTCGAGGCAATGAAGGCTGCGGGGGTTGAACAATTGATGGTTTTGAGAGGATCAGAGCCGGTGCCCACGATGTCGCAGATGGGGCCCGAAAGGTCACAGTGGATCTTTGCCGTGTCGTATCGATCGAGAGCGTCCCACGCCCCGGAGAGTTCCTCGGTGGAGGGGCCCCGGGCGATGTGCGCCATGAGGAACGCGCCCTGCTGCAGCTCCGGTTGTTCGTTCAGGATGATCTGCCGGTAGGCTTCCCGTGATTCTTCACGGGTCATGAATCGACCTGCAGCCACCTCGCAGATCAGGCGTCCAAATTCACGCAGGAGGTTTTCATCTGGCATGTTTCACATCTTTCTTTCGGTTGAGGATCTTCAGGCGGTTCGGGGAAATCGGCTTTTGCATCGCAAGGAGAACCGTCAGGATCTGATCCGCACCACTATTTTTAGAAGTTCGCTGCGAAGAAGGGCGGGCAGGATTTCGCGCACTCCCTCCAGGCCAATGAGACCTTCGATCAGAAGTTCCAGGGTTTTGGAGTGGGACGCCAGCAGTTCGAGGGCATCCGCCATGTTGCGGCGTGTGCATCCGTAGGCACCGACCAGGTTGAGTTGACGGTAGTGGATTTCGTTGAGCAGGTTTGCAGGCACAGCCTCGGCCGCCGGCAGTCCGCTGAAGAGGCAGAAACAGCCACCGGCTTTGACCCTGGAGACCCCATCCGTCACGGCGTCCAGAGAGGCTGCGGCGTTGATCGCCACCTGGAAGGTCTCTCGCGGAGGTGTCGCCGTAACCTCCAGGCCGGTGCTTCGGCAGAAGGGTTTGATTTTGCTGGTGCGCGTCGAGGACTTCTCGACCACCCACGCTTCCGCGTTGAAGGCTTGCACGACCAGGCTCATCATCAATCCGAGAGGACCCGCGCCATAGATGAGGACCCGGTCACCTTCCCGGATTTTCACCTGGTGGAATGCATTGAAGACACAGCCCAGAGGCTCTGCCAGCACGGCGAGATCGGGCCGCAGGCTGTCGGGGACCCGCAGGAGGCAACCCCTGGGGACCAAGACGCGTTCCGCGAGACCTCCATCTCGATGAAATCCGATGATTCGCATGGAAGGGCACAGATTTTCCCTCCCACCGGCGCAGTGATCACAGGTGCCGCAGGCCACTCCCGGCCAGACCACGAAAGAGTCGGCTTCGCCCTCCAGGGTGCCGCAGAACTCATGCCCCAGGACTCTGGGCAGTGTGAGGTCCCGATGTCCCTCGTGGTACATCTTTGCGTCCGTTCGGCACAGGGCGCAGTGGGTCACATCCAGGATCACCTCGTCAAGATTCGGGGAGGCGCATGGGTCGGGAACTTCCAGGAACCGCAACTGACCGGGGGATTCCAGCTGCAGTGCCTTCATCCGGGGAAGAACTTTCCTGAGGGGCGGGTGGGTTTTACTCGGTCATTCATGGGAAACCTGATGAGGGTCGATATTGCAGCCGGCGTGCCCGCATGGGCTTTTTCCTGCGCACGGTCTTGAGAGTGCCGATCCATCGGAAGAGGCGCCGTGGATCAGTCAAACTGGCGTTTCTTCACGCGATCCAGCTCTCGTGCCTCCTCTTTCTTCTTGAGGCTGTCTCGTTTGTCGTACATTCTCTTGCCGCGCGCCAGAGCGAGCTCGACCTTGGCTCTGCCCTTGCTGAAATAGATTTTCAGGGGGATCAGTGCAAGCCCCCGTTCCTGAGTCTTTCCGAGGAGTTTTTTGATCTCGTAGGTATGGAGAAGGAGTTTTCGGACCCGCTCGGGCTCATGATTGTTGTAGGATGCGTGAGAATAGGGGCTGATGTGCAGCCCGAAGAGATAGACCTCGCCCCCCTTGATCCTCGCGTAGCTGTCCTTGAGATTGGCGCGCCCTTCACGCAGGGATTTGACTTCCGATCCCAGAAGCACCATTCCCGCCTCGAAACGCTCCAGGATTTCATAATCGTGGAAGGCTTTTCTATTCTGGCAAACCAGACGGATACCGTCGCCGGGACTCTTCGTGCTTTTGGACATGCGACCCACCTGATTGGACCCTGTGGAATGACGATAAGTTCACAACCCGTTCAGAGCGAAGACGCTCCAGGCGCACGAAGGGTTGACCGCCCGGAGGACATTTCCGATGCCGCCAATCCCGGATCGAGAACCCTGAATTCCTCGGGAAACTTTTTGAGCAGAATTTCCTGAAGCAGAGCGCTGATTTCTCGAGCCGTGGATATTTTGAGCAATCTGTTGACGAACCGCCGCGATTCCTTCGAATTGGAGCGGCAGATGAGGTTTTTCACCCGGGGAACCGCCTGCGGATTCATGCTCAGACTGTCCAGCTTCAGACCAAGGAGGATCGGGACATATTGTGCCTCGCCCGCCATTTCACCGCAGATCCCCACGGGAATGCCGGCGGCGTGACCTGCATCGACGGTTTGTCGGATGAAGCGCAAAACTGCCGGGTGCAGGGGTTCATAGAGGTAAGCCACGTGTTCGTTCACCCGATCGATGGCCAGGCTGTATTGAATCAGGTCATTGGTGCCGATGCTGAAAAAGTCGACTTCCCGTGCCAGGAGGTCGGCGACGGCCACTGCCGATGGGACTTCAATCATGACACCGAGTGGCATGTCTTCGTGGAAGGGCAGCCGCTGGAGGGTCAGTTCCTCTTTGGCTTCCTTCAGCACGGCCTTGGCCTCGAGAAGTTCGCCGACGCCGGAAACGAGGGGGAACATGAGGCGCAAGTTTCTCGTTTCGGCTCCAGCTCTCAGAATGGCCCTCAACTGAGTCTTGAAAAGTTCCTTGTAGTGGAGACAAAGTCTTATGGAGCGAAGTCCCAGCGCAGGGTTGCTTTCCTGGAACCTGGGAAAGGAAACGGCCAGTTTTTCAGCTCCCAGGTCGAGGGTCCTCACGTTGACCATCCGGGGGGCCATCAGCTCAGCCAGTTCATGATATTCGCCGTACAGGGTCTCCTCATCGGGAATGTCTGCACGGTTCATGAAAAAAAATTCGGTCCGGTACAACCCGATGCCTTCGGCGCCATTGTCTCTGGCTGCGACCACTTCCTCCAGAAGTTCGATGTTGGCTTCAACCGCGACGGCCACACCGTCCAGCGTGACGGCGGGGAGGTGGGCCTTCCGTTTGATTTCTTTAAGGTAATTCTCCTGCTCCTCCTGGCGGTCGATGTAATAGCTGATCTCTTCCTCGGAGGGATTGATGATGATTTTGCCCGTGGTCCCATCCACGATGATGATATCGCCCGTGACCACAAACTGGGTAGCCGCCTCAGCGCCGACCACGGAAGGGATGTTGAGGGATTTGGCAATGATGGAGGTGTGGGAGGTTCGTGCCCCCATATCCGTCACGAGGCCGAGGGTGCGTTCCAGCTGGAGTTGAGCGGTGTCGGCGGGAGACAGGTCTCTGGCGACCACGATGACGCGTTCTTTGATCTCATGGGTCAGGTCGTGGTCCTGGCCGGCCAGGTTGCGCAGGATGAGATTCCCGGCACCATCCACATCGGCCACCCGGCTGCGTATGTATTCGTCGTCGATGGAACGGAACAGTTCGTGGGCCTTCATGAGCGAACGGGTGAGAGCCCAGAGCGCATTGTATTTTTCTTCGCGGATCGTCTTGAGGGTCTCATCGAAGATGAGGCGATCACGAAGGATCATCTGGTGGACTTCCAACAGATGCGCGTGTTCCTTGAGGGCAGGATTGAGGCCTTCTTTGATGGTTTTCAGAAGGCGTTCGGCCTTTTCCACGGCCGCCTCGAATCGGGCGCACTCGTCTTCCACGGCGTCGTCGCTGAGCAGAGTGTAATTGGGAATGGGAATCTGCTCCAGGTCGAGGAGTTGCGCCTTCCCGATGGCGATGCCCGGAGAGACTCCTATTCCTTGAAGTGTCGTGGAGGTTTTACGCATCTGGGGGTCATCCCAAAAATCAGCACCCGGCAAAAATGGCTTGAAGTGAGACGAGAAGGGATTTGAAATGAAAACACTGGTGAGAACCAAGTGGTTCCCACGGCACAGGCCCTCTCGGCGAACGGCGCAGAGACATCCGAACATGGCGCAGGAGATTCTCGCACCAACGGCTCAGACTTCTCCGAATTTGGTCTGAAACAGCGCAGCCAGTGCGTCCATGGCTTCGGAGGCATCGTCTCCCGATACGGAAACGCGTACGGTGCTGCCCTGTGGGCAAACCAGCGTCAGGATGTCCAGGATGTTTTTGCCACTCACCGTGTTTCCGCTTTTGGTGATCCAAACTTCCGACTGGTACTGGTTGGCGACTTTGACGATTTGCGCCGCAACCCTGGCATGAATGCCCAGCTTGTTGGCGACGACAAATTCCTGATCCTGTTCAGCCATGCTTTCCGAGCGATCCAGCGTCATGGTTATGGATTCATCTCCACTGCGAAGTTCCGCCGTCATTTAGCACATGGTCTCTTTGAAGTCAACTCCAAGGCGCCGTGACTGTACGACTCTTGCATAATCCGCCTGGCCCGGGGAGAAGATGCACGGAAAACGGCGTTGGTGGAAAGCGCGACCCATTGCCCTCCCGGAATCGCGGAACAAAAAGATCCGCCCCTCCTCAGGAGATCATCGGCCTCCGCCCCATCGTTTTCACTTCCTTTCGATGGAAGAAGGCTCTAAATTAACGACCTCGAGGTCATCCGGAGACCGGAGGGGGGAGGCTTCTCAACGAGTTCGAAACGGAAGACCATCGCAACGAAACGGATCGGGGTGCATCGCTGCCGTCCCATTTTGTAGAGTGCTTTCAGGAAAGTCGACACACTTGAACTTGCAGCACACGGGTGATCCTTTATCCATGCTTTCTAAATTCCCAAAGCCTTTTTGCCGCCGCCCGGCGGGTGTCCTGCGCCGCGTTGGGAAGCGGTCTGCACGGGCTGGAATTTGGCTGGTTCTGACAAGCTTTCTCCTCATCTTTTGGATCCATCCCGTCCGGGCTTTTGATCCGGAAGACCATCGGGTCGTCCGGGTGGGTGCGGATGAGAACTTTCCACCCTACGAATTTCGGAATGAAAAAGGTGAGCCGGATGGCTTCAATGTGGAACTCATGCGAGCCGTGGCCGAGGTCATGGGACTTGAACTCGACGTGAGAACCGGTCGCTGGGCCGAACTTCGAAAGGACCTCGAAGCGGGCCGGCTCGACGCGCTGAGCGGCATGTTCTACAGCCGTGAAAGAACGGCGACCTATGATTTTTCCGTCTCGTTCATCACCGTGGAGCACGCAGTGTTTGTGCGAGCCGACTCCCCTGTGAAGACGCTCGACGACCTCAAGGGCAAGGCCATCATCGTCCAGGAGGGCGATATCATGCACGATCACCTCCTCGTGCATCGCCTGACCGGTGACATTGTGACGGTTCCCGATCCCGCCGCGGCCTTGAAACTGCTCGCCGCAGGTTCCCATGACGCCGCCCTCATCGGCAAGTGGCAGGGTCACTACCTCATAAACCAATATGGTTGGAACCAGCTCAAGGCCGTCGGCCCCCCCATCCTCCCACGGCAATACTGCTTTGCCGTCCAGGCAGGCAACCTGGCACTTCTGGGGCGCCTCAACGAAGGTTTGAACGTTGTCAAGAGCACAGGGCGCTACGACGAAATCCAGGAGAAATGGTTCGGCATCCATAAGGGAATTTCTCTGGAAAAAATCAGCGGCGTGGTCCTCTGGCTCGCCCTTGCCTTGACCGTTCTCCTGGGCGCAGCATGGTTCTGGACCTGGTCCCTCTCGAAAAAGGTCAAGGAAAAAACCAATCGATTGCAGCTGGAACTCCGGGTGCGTGAAGAAATGCGCCGGCTCCTGGGCGAGCGGAACAGGACCCTCAAGACCGTGCTTGAGGCCGCGCCTGTCGGCATTGCTCTCGTCTCGGACCGGGTCTTCCAGTGGGTCAGCGACCACATGCAGGAGATGACGGGATACCGTAAAGAAGAACTGCTGGGGCGCAGTGCCCGGTTGCTCTATGAAGGCGAGGAGGAATTTCAGAGAGTCGGTTCGGTGTTCTACGAACAAATACGAACGAGTGGTTTTGGTGAGTTGGACACCGTCTGGAAACGCAAAAATGGGTCCCTCCTGCAGGTCAACCTCCGTTCCAAAGCCGTTGATCCGTCGGATCTCTCCCGGGGTGTCATCATCACCGTGCTCGACATCACCCTCCGAAAAGAACTCGAAGCCAGGCAACGCCAGTTCGACCTCCAGATGCAGCACATCCAAAAGCTGGAAAGCTTGGGGATACTCGCGGGAGGAATCGCCCATGACTTCAACAATATTCTCATGGTGATCCTGGGCAACGCCGATCTTGCCCGGCTCCATCTGCCGGAGTCCTCAGGGGCTCGACGCAATCTTCAAGCCATCACGCAAGCTTCTCAGAGGGCTGCAGACCTCTGCCGACAGATGCTCGCGTATTCGGGCAAAGGAAAGCTTGTCATTGAACCCGTCAATCTCTCGCAGCTTGTCAAGGAGATGGCCCACATGCTCGAGGTGTCCATCTCCAAGAGAGCTGCCCTGAAGTATCACTTTGCTGAGAACCTTCCCACGGTGGAAGCCGATGCAGCTCAGTTGACCCAGGTGGTCATGAACCTCATCACCAACGCCTCGGAGGCCATCGGGGAGTGCAATGGCGTCATCAGCATCTCAACGGGGGCCATGAATTGCGATCGCGACTATGTTTCCGGGAGTTATCTGGATGAGGAACTGCCGGAAGGTCTCTATGTTTACATCGAGGTCACGGACACGGGTTGCGGCATGCCCCCGGAGATCAGGGAAAAGATCTTCGATCCCTTCTTCACCACCAAATTCATAGGGCGCGGTTTGGGACTGGCTGCCGTTTCCGGAATCGTCCGGGGCCATCATGGTTTTATCAAGATTGTCTCGGAGCCCGGCAGGGGAACGACCGTCAGGGTGCTGCTGCCTGCGGGCAAGGATCAAATCTCGAAAGCTGTTGAACCGGCCGATTCTCGCGAGGTCTGGAGCGGTCAGGGCCTTGTCCTCGTCGTCGACGATGAGGAGAGTGTACGCCAGGTGGCCAGGCAGATGATCGAGAGCAGTGGGCTCAGTGTCCTGGCTGCAGAGGACGGTCGGAAAGCCGTGGAGCTTTTCCGACAACACCAGGAGGAAATCAGCTGTGTGCTCCTCGACCTGACCATGCCCCACATGGATGGCGAGGAGACCTTTCAGGAACTCAGACGCATCAGGAAAGACGTGAAGGTCATCATGAGCACGGGCTACAGCGAACAGGAGGTGGCGCAGCGTTTCGTGGGCAAAGGGCTTGCGGGTTTCATTCAAAAACCCTATAAGATTTCGAAGTTGATGGAAAAAATAAAGGAAGTCATGGCATTGGTCGATGACTGAACAGCTTTCGAAAGGATCTGCGTGCGTCGCTGCGGCGCGCAGAAGGACGGGAGGGTCGGCTTGCGTTTCGCCGACCAATGTCTAATTTTAATTGAACTGAACAAGACAAAAAACGTACCAAGGAGGACATTTCATGAGCGTGTTAAAAGCAGTTCTTTCACTTCTGTTTACTGTCACCCTCCTCTCGGGCTGTGCAGGAATGAGTTCAACGGAGCAAAGAGTACTCAGCGGTGCCGCTATCGGCGCCGGCACTGGCGCTGCCGTCGGTGCCGTGACGGGAGGATCCGCAACCACCGGGGCGGTGGTGGGTGGAGCCGGCGGTGCCCTGGGCGGATACATCTATGACCAGCAGAAGAAGAAATAATGAGGTAACCCTCCTGGAAACGGAACCCACACGCCGGCGACGTTAATAAAATGGTGACGCGGACTCCGTTTCCTGATCACAGAAAGTTCGCTTCTCAGCTCTGATGACCGCAGGATCCGCCTGCATGCCGTATTGAACATTTTGTCAAAATGCGGGGTTTACCGGTCCCGATGCCTGTTCAACCGAGCTGAGCCCCGGCACAACACTGAACCCCAGACACTTTCCAGTCAAAGCGTGTCCGGTACAGCCGGGCAGAAATGATTGCCCGGATCGCCTGGTTTCCAGGCTCCAGCCTGGAAACCAGCAAGAGTTTTGGGACTTGCGCCCGGAAGTACTAGTTCCGGGAAGCGGCGCAATCCCGTTTTCCGAGGAGAATTCCGGCCCTTGTCGGCAGAAAGGACCTCATGTTTCAGTGGATTGAAGGCTTCTATGCCGTCCTCGGACGCCTGGGTTACCCTCACCCCATTCACCCGACCCAGGTGCACATGGTTGTGGGACTCCTTGTGGGAGCGCTGATCTTTGCACTCCTCGCCCGCTTGGCCCGAGCGGCCTCATTGGACCTCACCGCACGTCACTGCTTCCTGCTGGGCCTGTTCTTTTTCTTTCCAACCGTTGTCACGGGTTTGCTCGACTGGCAGCAGTTTCTGGCGGGCGCGTGGATTGCCCCCATCCAGGCGAAACTCGCTCTCTCGGCTTTGCTGCTGGTTCTTCTCGGCATGGGGTTTGTGCTGGGGAGGGGCCGCCGGCAGAGCTCTTCAGCCGTGCTGACCATTTACGTCCTTTGTTTTTTCTCTGTGGGCGCCCTCGGCTATCTGGGGGGAAGCCTGGTCTACAGCAGGACCCCGGGCGAGGTGAGAGATGAGTCTGCTCAGGACTATGCGCAAGGGAGAGCGATTTTTGAATCCACGTGCTCGGGATGCCATCCCGGAGGCGGAAACGTCATGGATGCTCGCAAGCCTGTCAAGGGTTCCCCCATGCTGCGGGATTTGAATGTTTTCGAGCATTGGCTCAGAAACGCGGCACCGCCCATGCCCTCCTACCCCCCCGGGGTCCTCACGGAAGACCAGGTGAGGGATCTGCACAACTACCTCACCCGGGTCCTTGATGCGTGATGCTCCCTGCACACACATACGATCCCTAAAGCCCTGAAGACTCGAAAAGGCTGAACAGCATCCTCGTCCCGACAAAAAGGAGAAGAACGGCAAATACCTTCTTGAGCCGGGACACGGGAAGGCTGTGCGCGAGCCGCACACCCAGCGGCGCTGTGAAGACACTTGCAGACACGAGTCCGATGAGCGCGGGCAGGTAGATGTATCCCACCGAGTACTGAGGCAATCCCGATGCCGTCATGCCGTTCAGGATATAGCCGACAGTGCCCGACACGGCGATGGGAAACCCGATGGCGGCAGAGGTTCCGATGGCGTTGTGGAGGGTCACGTTGCACCACACCATGAAAGGCACGGAGAGCGTTCCTCCTCCAATGCCCACGAGGCTCGACACGACCCCGATGACATTCCCGACGCCGAACATGCCTCCATAACCCGGCAACTCCCGGGAGGGCTTCGGTTTGCGGTCGGCCAGCATTTGAATCGCCACGTAATAAAGAAACACCACGAAGAAACCCTTGAGGAAATTTGTGGTCATGTTCGCGGCGACATAAGTGCCCAGCAGCGTCCCCAAGATGATTCCCGGGGTGATGCGGCGCACAACGGTCCAGTTCACGGCCCCGCGCCTGTGGTGAGCCATGAAGCTCGATACGGACGTGAAAACAATGCTCGCCATGGAAGTGCCCAGCGCCAGGTGCATGGTGAATTCGTGGGGAATCCCCTGGAGTGCGAAGCAGAAGACCAGCATGGGCACGATGACCAGTCCTCCCCCGATGCCCAAGAGCCCCGCCAGCACCCCGGCCAAAGTGCCCGCCGCCAGATACATTGCCAAAACGGTCGTCATGAAACAGCTCCTTCGTGATCCAGTGATTTTTTCGCGGTGCGCGTGCCCCTTTGACCGGTTTGCAAGAATTGCCACGACCCATTCCGAAGCCTTGGGAACTGCTGCAGCAATCTCGGCGACCCCCGGCTCCGGTGAATGAAATGCGACCTCACTCCTCTCCCTCCAAAGCATCCCTGGTCTGAAAGATCATTTTCTCCACCTCGAGAAGATGCTCCCGCATGGCTGCAAAGGCCCCCTGAGGGCTTCTTTTCTCGAGCGCATCGATGATTTTGAGATGCCCCTCCGCCGAGGCCCGCCGGCGACCGTGACTCTGCAAAAACCGCGAGCGGCTCTCGTTCAGCGCATGGTCGAGGGTGTGGTAGATGTCCCGGATGAGTCGATTTCCGGCACTTTGGCAGAGTTGTCGGTGAAACTCGGCATCCAGGAGGTGATCCTC
>CAZZHS010000009.1:58880-89103 GCA_964654275.1 uncultured Syntrophobacteraceae bacterium | reverse complement strand
TTTCTTGAAGGTTGCACTCGCGTACCTCCGATATCGATCAGATTCCGATCTTAGGTCTGATACCGACTGCCACTCATCCCTGTTATAGGATTCCAGGAGCTCTTTCTCTTCCGGATCTGGATTGTTCATGTGTTCTTCCCTTTCAGGTATTTCTTTGTTGCCTTGCGACTGGGAATAATGGTCTTGAGAAACACTTCCGCCTCGGACTCAATGAAAGGCACGAGATAAGCGTAATCGTCCACGTTCACGATGAACATACGCTGGGCACGATACCTCTCCTGACTTGGATGCTCCATAATATCGAGCAGGTCGCCACGCTCGATGTGAAAGACCACCTCTTCGAATGAGATGCCTCTTTCTCTCTTGGGCCGGTCATTATTTTCTTCGTTCCACGAGAAGTATTTCATAGAAAAATCATAGATCAATGTGTGCCTTTTGGCAACATGAACGTCAAAATCATAGGGGACGCCCTTAACTTATTAACTTAAATCAGCTCCAGCAGGTAGTGGTCTTCCTGGCACAGAATCGATTTGTAGCGGTTCTGGAAAAGGTGACCGTGCCTGTGGTGGCGTCGGTTATAACGGACGGCGTGGCCCGTCAGCAGCCGGCGCATCACCGTGGCAATGGGAACCGCGCCGGTTCTCAAAAGCAGATGAAAATGGTTGGGCATCAGAGACCAGGCAAAACAGGACGTTTCCGTCTGCTCCAGGATCGAACCCAGATGCTTCAGAAAATCACGGCACTCCTGGTCGTCCATAAAAATCCTGCACCGCTCAATGCCTCGTGCAATGAGGTGGCGCAGCGCTCCCGGCGTTTCGATGCGTGATTGTCTGGGCATGCCAAAGAGAACATTCAGAAAAGGCAGGGATTGCAAGTTAATAAGTTAAGGGCGTCCCCTATTATCCGTATCCGTGATGCTTTTTCGATGTGATTGAAGATTTCCCGCAGCAGCCCTATAATGAGGCACTTTACGTCGATTCCCGGGATGCTCCAGGTCCTCGAGAACGGGAAGGGTCCGCCCTCGAGGCGGGAGAAGCATAGGTGAAGAACGATCGCAGGGGCCGTCCCGATCACCGGATGATCATCAAGGAGGAGAGCGATGGAAAAGCAGATATTGTTGGCCGTGGATGGTTCCAGACGAGGGTTCGAAGCCGTTTCGATCCTGGGAAATTTCCTCAGGCAACAGCCGCGGGTGGGGCTGGTGCTTTTCCACTGCGTCTTTCAGCTGGGTCCCCCTCAGCCCGGCGATCCCTGCACCAACATCTATGAGTCCTGCAAGCTTCCCATAGGGGACCAGGAAAAGGTGGGCCACGAAGTGCTGGACGAAGCGCTGAAGCGCCTCCTGAACACCGGCTTTCCCAAGGAACGGGTGGAAGTCAGGCTCAAAACCAATTCGCTGGACCCCGCTCTGGACATCATCGCCGAAGCCGAGACCAGGGACTACGAAACCATCGCCCTGGGCCGCCGGGGCCGAGGGACCCAGGAAGCGGTCCTCCTCGGCAGCGTGGCGGGAAAAGTGGCGCAATACGCCGTCAAGCATTCCATCTGGATCGTGGACACTCCCGTTTTCGACACCCGCAACATCCTCATCGCCATGGAGGGGATCCCCGATTCCGTGGAGCTGGTACGCTACGTGGCGGAATTCATGGCGCCCATCCCCGACCTCGAATACACCTTCCTCCACCTGGTGCCTCCCGTGCCCCCCACCTTCTGGGATGACGGGCACATCCTCGGCCCCGACGAAGACAAGGACCCCCGCTCCCGCCTGGACCGATGGCGCGCCGAATGGACCGGCAAGGTCGAAAAATTCATGGACGAAGGCCGCATGCAGCTCATGAACCGCGGGGTTCCCGAACAAAACATCCGCACGCAGATCCTTCCCACCCAGCAGGGGGTGGCCCGAGACCTGCTCAAGGCCATCGAGGAACAGCAGTTCAGGATGGTCTTCATGGGAAAGAAGAGCCTCCACGAACGCAAACCCTTCCTCATGGGAAGCCATGCCAACAAGGTCCTCCAGACCGCCAGGGGGACCATCCTCTGTCTCGTGGATTTTTAAGCGCAGCTCCATGGTAGAAAGTGTCCGTTTCGACGCGCGTGATGCCGGCGGTTTTTGGGCCGGCATCCGTTTCTGCCCTGTGGATTCCTGCTAAGAGACCGCTGGAATGCCGATTTGAGCGGTGGGCACTCCAGCACCGCCGGGGGCGAGTTCCTGCCCGCATCCTGGTTCCCAAACCGGAGCCCGGGAACCAGCTGATCCGGGCGCTCAATTCCGTCGAGGTGCACCAGGGTTTTGGGTTGTACCGGGGAGATCTGTACAGCAGGAAGCAAGGGGCCGGGAGCCGCCCTCCAGGGAGGCCAGAAACCGTTCGACCTCCTCGATCCGCTGCACCACGGGAAAGGGCGGGAAGCTCCTGAGAAACAGGGCGCCGTACCCCTTGGTGCGCAGCCGGATGTCGAAAATGGCGATGAGCCCGCAGTCCGTGCTGCATCGAATGAGCCGGCCCACACCCTGCTTGAGCTGGATGACCGCCCGCGGCACCTGGTACTGGAAAAAGGAACTGCGGCCCTGGTCCGCCACGTGCTGCATGCGGGCGGCAATGACGGGATCGTCGGGAACTTCGAAGGGCAGCTTGTCGATGATGAGGCAGCTCAGCGCTTCTCCCGGGACATCAATGCCCTGCCAGAAGGAACTCGTGGCCAGGAGCACCGAGTCCACCGAGTCCTTGAACTGGGCGATGAGGGCCCTCTTGGGCTTTTCGCCCTGCACGAGAAGCGGGTAGGGGAGGCGGCCCGCCAGCAGAGCGTGCACCTCCCGCATGTTCCGGTAGCTGGTGAAGAGCAGGAGCGCCCGCCCTCGGGTCATGTTCAGGATTTCCAGCGCCTGCTCGGCCAGAGCCCCGCAGAAATCCTTTTCGTTGGGAGGGGGAAACGCGGCGGGGACATAGAGCATGGCCTGCCTGGAGAAGTCGAACGGGGAGGGCAGCAGTTCCTCCCTGCAATTGGCCGGCAGCCCCAGCCCGCTCTTGAAAAAATCGAAGGAACCCGCGACGGACAGGGTCGCTGAAGTGAAAACGAGGGCCGACGTTCTGTTCAACAGGGATTCCCGGACGATGTGATCCACGGCAACCGGGGTCCCGTTCATGGAAAACCATTTGGGCGACACTTCGCACCACTGCACAAAAGCCGAATCGGAGGGCTCGGAAAAGCGCTCCGCCGCCGACCGGAGTTCCGAGGCGCGCCGCGCGAGCGATTCGAAGGACGCGGGGCTTTCGTCGCCAGGCGTCAGGAGCGCCTCCAGCCGGTGCAGCGCATGGGAGAGCCGGCCGAGGTTCTCGCCAAACCCCTTTCCCAGGTCCTGGAGTTCGAGAGCAAACCGTCCGCCCTGCCGCCCGTCCTGCAGCAGATCGTGGTGAAGAAGCCGCCCCAGGGGTTCGAGCCCTTCCGCCGCTTTCCGGATTTCCTGTGATTTCTTGCTCGACAGGGCATTCTTGCCGCATTCCCGCAGCAGGTCCCCCATGAAGTCCTTGAGCCGCAGGCTGCTGAGGGCATAGCCGAAGTAGAGCCCGATGATGTCTTCCAGTTGGTGGGCTTCGTCGAAGATGACGGCGTCGTGGTCCGGGAGCACCTCGCCCAGGCCCCGGCTTCGGAGGGAAAGATCGGCAAAGTAGAGGTGATGGTTCACGATGACCAGATGGGCCTGAGCCGCATCCTGCCGGATCCGGGTGAGGTGGCAGCGGCTGAAGTCTTCGCATTGCTGCCCCAGGCAGGCGTCGCTGTCACAGCTCACCTCGTTCCAGGTCTGAAAATGATCGGGAAGCCATTCGATTTCCGCACGGTCTCCCGATGGAGAACGCGCGGCCCACGTCTGAAGCCGCCGGAAAAGCTTCGCTTCCTCCTTGTTCCAGAAGGTGGGCTGGAAGGCGAACTCGCGGAAGCGCCGGCGGCAAAGGTAATTGCGGCGGCCCTTGAGGCAGACCGCTTTGAGGCTGGGCGTGAGAAGCTTCTTCAGGAAGGGGATGTCGTGGTCGAGGATCTGGTCCTGCAGGGTCTTGGTGCCCGTGGAAACGACCACCCGCTTGCCGCTCAGGATGGCGGGAATGAGGTAGGCCCAGGTCTTTCCGGTCCCCGTGCCCGCCTCCACCAGAAGCGGGATCTCGGTGCTGAGACACTCCGAAACGGCCTCCGCCATCCGAAGTTGAGACGCTCTGTATTCGAACCCTGCGACCCTGGCGGCAAGAATTCCTTCTCGCCCGAAATACTGTTGCATGCTCATCCCGCCGGTTGGAAGTGGAGGATCGGGAGTCCGGCACGGTGAAAGGATTGGGGAAACCGGGTTCTCCACCTTCCCTCGCCTCTCTCACCGCTTCGATTTCAACTTCAGAAGAGATCCGACTTGAAAAACGACTCGGAAGGCGTCCCTCCCCCCTGTCCCAGATAGTGTTCCAGATCTTCCGCGGGTTTCCTGACCCTGGCCGCCGGCACCTCCCCGGCGAAGGGCGCGTACACTGCCGCCGGGTCTTCGGAACTCACCAGTGCGCCCGTGTTGGGATCGATCCTGGCGAGCACGATGCCATCCGGAATGGGGAACCCTTGCACCGGCTGCCCCGCCAGCATCTCTTTCATGAAAGACACCCAGATGGGGCACGCGGCCCGGCCTCCCGTTTCACCTTTCCCGAGAGACGCGCCGTGATCGTCGTAGCCCACCCACACCCCGGCAAGGATTTCCGGCGTGTAGCCAATGAACCAGGCGTCCCGCATCTCGTTGGTGGTGCCCGTTTTCCCGGCCGCGGGCCTCTCCAGAGACCTCGCGGCCCGGGCGGTTCCCTCCTCCACCACGCCGCGCAGCAGGTCCGTCATGATGTAGGCCGTCTGCGGAGAAATCGCGGGGGTGGCCTGCACCTGGTGGGTCTCAAGGATATTCCCGTGGCGGTCCACGATCTTTTCAATGAGGTAAGGCTCGACGCGGTTTCCCTCGTTGGCAAAGGGCGAATAGGCCGTCAGCAATTCCCGCAGGGTGACCCCAGACGCGCCCAGAGCCAGGGAGAGGGTCCGGGTCAGGGGCGAGGTGATGCCCAGGTTCCGCGCGTAATCAATGGCGTAGTCCACGCCCACATCGTCCAGGAGTTTCACCGTCACCACGTTGCGCGAGTGGATCAGAGCTTTCCTCAGGGGCGTCGGCCCCCAGAATTTGCGATCGTAGTTGGCCGGCCGCCAGAGACCGCGCAGGCTGCGGTCGTTGATGACGAGCGGCGTATCCATGAGGATGGAGATTTCCGTGTAGCCCTTGTCCAGGGCCGCTGCATAGATGACGGGTTTGAAAGCCGAGCCCGGCTGCCTGACGGCCTGGGTGGCCCGGTTGAACTGGCTGGAGGCGAAATCCCTCCCGCCGACGAGGCAAAGAACCCGGCCCGTCCGAGGATCCATGGCCATGAAGGCACCCTCTACGGCCGGATCCTGTTCCAGGAAGGTGAGCCATTTTTTGTCGGCGGTCAACTTGTCAAGTCGCACCCGCACCACATCCCCGGCGCGAAACATTCGGGCGGCCCGTTTCTCGGAGAGGCGGGTCCATTCCCACCCGGAAGCCGGAAGGAGCGCCTCCGTTCCCCCCAGATCCAGCCGGCAGATCTTCTTTTGGGGATCATATTCCACGACGAGTGCGCCCACGATTTTGCCCTCCACCAGCTCTCCGTTGTTTCTGGCGAGCACTTCAAGGGCAGCGGACCGGTCTTCCGGGGAAATGTTCAGGTGGACGCCGCGATAACGCCGGTGGCGTTTGTCGAGCTGCCTGAGCCCCTGGTCCAGGGCTCTTTCGGCAATGTCCTGGGCCCGGACATCCAGGGTCGTGTGAATTTGAAGGCCGCCCCGATAGAGCCCCTCGCGCCCGAAGCGCGCTTCCACCTGGCGCCGCACCTCCTCGGTAAAATAGCCGAGGTCGCGCATGCGCCAACGCCTCGGTTCCACAATGTTGAGCGGCTGGTTGTAAGCAGCCTGGGCTTCTTCGGGCGTGATGGCTCCCACCTCCGCCATGCGCTGCAGCACATAACGCTGGCGGTTCCTGGCCATGGGGATGTTCTGATGGGGAGAAAACCGGCTGGGAGCCTTGGGCAGTCCTGCGAGAAGGGCCGATTCGGCCAGGTCGAGTTGCCACACGTGCTTGTCGAAATAGGTCCGCGCCGCCGCTTCCACCCCGTAAGCCCCCGAGCCGAAGTAAATTTGATTCAGGTAGAGGTAGAGGACTTCGTCCTTGGTGAGGGTCTGATCGATGCGGTAGGCGAGAATGGCTTCCTTGATTTTCCTGATCCAGGATCGTTCTGGAGTGAGCAGAAGCGATTTCACGACCTGCTGCGTGATGGTGCTGCCCCCCTGGACGATTTCACCCGCCTGGAGGTTTTTCAAGAGGGCTCGGAAGATGCCCGGAAGATCCACGCCGCCGTGCTCGTAGAATCGCTCGTCCTCCGCGGCCAGAAACGCGCGAATCAGATGGGGCGGCATCTGCTCCAAAGCCACCAGGAAGCGGCGCTCCTCGCTGAATTCGCCGATGACTGTGCCGTCGGCGGCGTAAATGGTCGAAACGAGGGCCGGCTGATACTCTTTCAAAGCCTGCGTGCTCGGCAGAGATCGATTGATCTGCATGTAGAAACCGAACAGCCCGACGGCTCCCAGCACCGTCAGAGACAGGAAAAAAATCAGCGTGCCGAGCACGATCCATCGAAAAGGGTGCCCCTTTTCGGTCTGTTTGTGAGAACGGACAGGTCGCATTCAAGTCACCTCATGCCTATGTTTTGTAAACATGTATTTTGACTAAATTAACGGAAAAAGGTCAATTCTTTTTAGAGAACCTGCACCTGGAAGGCGCCCTGATCGCGCCGGAAAGCTCTTCAACTCAGCGTTTGGGCGGGTGCACCCGTCGGCTTTCCGGGTACCTCCAGGAAGCAAAGTTAAAAAGAGACGCATGTCTTTGGGGCATCAAAAACAAGGGCGCACACGAGGGAGGAAAGCCAATGAAAGCGGTCTGCTTCAACGAACACGGCGGTCCGGAAGTCATGAAACACTGCGAAGTTCCCGAACCTCAGCCCCGGGAGGGCGAGGTACTGTTGCAGGTGAAGGCCTGCGCACTCAACCACCTGGACATCTGGGTGCGCCGGGGCTGGCCCGGGCTCCGGCTGGAAATGCCGCACTGGGGCGGGTCCGACATGGCGGGGGAGGTTCGGGAGGTCGGGCCGGGCGTGAGCGGCTGGAAGCCTGGAGACCGTGTGATCGTCTATCCCGGACTCAAAACGGTCGAGGATGAATTCACCCGCCGGGGGGAGGACAGTGTGAGCCCGGGCTATCACATCATCGGGGAGCATACGCGGGGCGGCCTTGCGGAATTCGCGGCCGTTCCCGCGAGAAATCTCCGGGCGATGCCTTCCCATCTCGATTTCACGGAAGCGGCTGCGCCGCTCCTCGTGTCCCTCACCGCATGGCGCATGCTGATCCGTCGCGCGCAACTCCGGGCGGGAGAATCGGTTCTCATTGTGGGGGCTGGGGGCGGCGTGAACAGCATGTCCATTCAAATTGCCAAACTGGCCGGAGCCTTTGTGCACGTGGTGGCGAGCAATGAGGAAAAGGCGAAAAAGGCCGCGGAACTGGGCGCCGATCACGTCATCAACCGTTCCCGTGTGGACTGGGAGCGGGAGGTTCTCAAAGCGACGGGAAAAAGAGGCGTGGACGTGGTTGTTGACAATGTGGGCGCGGCCACGCTCAACAGCAGCATCCGGGCGGTGGCGCGAGGCGGCCGCATCGTCGTCGTGGGAAACACGAGCGGCCCGGAAGTGACCCTGGACGTCCGTTTCCTTTTCGCCAAGCAGATCAGCCTGATCGGCAGCACCATGGGAAACGAGGACGACTTCGCCCAAGTCACCTCGCTCCTCTGGAGCGGCAGGCTGCGCCCGGTGATCGACCGGGTCATGCCTCTCAGCGAAGGTCCCCGGGCTTTCGAGCTGATGGAACACAGCGAACAGTTCGGCAAAATCGTTCTCGTGCCGTGAACCTCACCCCGATGCGGTCCCCTTTCCCGGGTCCGGTGCCTCGGAGGGCCGCACCGGGGCGAAATGCGAGCACTCGACGAAAAAACAGTGTTGCGGGCAAAAAACGTTGTGGAACTATCTCGCCCATTCAGCCCTGTTCGCATGGAAACACGACGGAAGGTGCGGACCTGCGAAGTCGGTCATCAATGGAGCATCCAACGGTGGATGGCCTCGTGGAGCGCTTCGGCCGCCAGGTGGGCACAGTGGACATCTTCCTGCGGCAGTCCCTGCAGGACCATGAGAACCGTGTCGCCGCCAATGAGGATCGCTTCGTCGATGCTGCGCCCCCTGGCCAGCTCCGCGGTCACCGAGCCGCAGGCTTTGCTGGCCCGGCATCCGTCGGAGAAAAACCTCACGTCCACGATGCGGTCCTCCTCGATTTTTAAATAAAATTCCATGGTTTCCCCGCAGCTGCCCGTGATCCGGCCGTAACTCGTGGCATCTTCCAGCCGTCCCATGAGCGTCGGTTCCCGTTCCCAATGAAACAACGCCCCGTTGAAAGGCTCCTGCATCTCCGTCGGAAAATCCTCCGCCTGACCCTCAACTTCTTTTTTCCAGGTATCATTCATCCGAATCAATGCTCCTGAATCCTCTTGCAGCTGCGGACCATGAAAAATCAGGCCCGAATGCTCTTTCTCCAAGCCCGCATCCGATTCTTTTCTGTGGATTCCTAAAAGACCGCCGGAATCACGACTCGACGGTGGGCACTCAGTTGTGCCGAGTTCTGCCTGGTAGCGGTTTTTCATCCTCACAGCGACCGGAGGGGCCTGCGAGGGCGATCTTCTCTCACGGCAGCCCCTTCATCACTTCCCGAAAGATGATGAGTTTCTGGATGTCCTGGGTGCCTTCCCCCAGCGATGCAGCCCACGCATCCATAGGGAACTTGTGCACCGGGTGTTCGACCATGACCGAGGCCGCCCCGAAAAGGTCCGCAGCCCACATTCCCGCTTCCCGAGCCACCTCCACCGCGAGAAACTTGGCAACGGAAGAATCCAGGCGGAAGTCCTCGCCAAGATCCTTTTTGCAGCAGGCCCTCCAGAGCATGAGCCTCGCAGCCTCGATTCTGCTGTAGAGTTCCGCCACCTGGAAAGATTTGGCCTGGAAATCGATGATGGGGGTCCCGAAAACCTTGCGCTTTTTAGCATGGGAGACTCCCAGCCGGAAAGCCCCCGAAGCCGTGCCCAGGGTGAGGGCGCTGATGGTGACCCTGCTGTGGGTGAAAATCTCGAGCACCTGCTGCAACCCTTTGCCGCGCTGCCCCACGAGGTTCTCGCGTGGGACGAGGACATCCCTGAAGGTGATGCGCGTGAGGTCCGAGGGAATCCACACCTCCTTGTTGAGCTTCCTGCGGGTGATGCCTTCCGACGCCAGGTCCACCAGGAACATGGAGATCCGCTGATTCCTCGATTCGTGTGGGTCGGAAACAGCCGTCACGAGGATCAGGTCCGCCAGGGATCCATTCGTCACGAAGGCCTTGGTCCCATTGAGGAGCCATCCGCCCTCGACCTCCTCCGCTCTCGCCTCCATGCCGGCCACATCGCTGCCGGCCGCAGGCTCCGTGTTTCCCAGGCACAGCAGTCTTTCGCCTCGCAGGGCTGCGTCCATGTGCCCGGACTTTTGGCCGGGGGAACCGAACAGGTGCAGGCCCATCATGCCCAGAGAAATTTGGACCAGGACCGCGACGCCGACGCCGGGAGAGATCTGAGCCAGATCTTCCATGAGAACCGCCTGCTGCAGCACCGACTGTTCCCTGAAGGAGTCCCCGTCACGCTCAAAGGCCAGCCATCCGTTTGCTCCCAGTTGAGCGAAGAACTCGCGGGGAATGATTTTCTCCTCATACCACCTGTGCAGGTGGGGCTTCAGGTGATCGTCCAGGAAGCCGTGAAAACGCTCACGACTCTGAAGGATGGGGTGGGGCAGTGAGAATTCCATCGATTTCCTCCCGACGGTTCCGAGGTTGAGGGAAATGGATTGGGCCTCGAGCAATGTTGGAACAACGGCTTTTCACTCAATATAAATCCGGCATCTTCTAAAGGGCGCCAATGCCGGTTCGAATTTCATTGGGTGCGGCCCCTTTTGAACGATGATCCAGCCAATGCCCGGGTGGACCTCCAAGAACTTGTGTTGAAAGAGTTGAAGGGGCTTGTGTTTTGTCAGGGCCACCCCTCACAGCCAGAGGAGACTCAGGGAGGGGACGAAGGTGATCAGCGCCAGGCACAGGAGCAGCAGGAGCAGAAAGGGCAGGGAGGCCCAGTACAATCGAAGCATGGGTTTTTCGAACCTCAGGCTCGCAATGAACAGATTCATCCCGATGGGCGGCGTGGAGTAGCCGATCTGCAGGTTGGTGAGAAATACGATCCCCAGGTGAATCGGGTGAATGCCGTAATTGGCGGCCATGGGCATGATGAGCGGGACCACGATCACCAGGGCGGAGAAGACGTCGAGCACACAGCCGACGGCGAGGAGGAAAAGGTTCAAAATGATCAGGAAGACGACTTTGCTCGTCACATACTCCTGCATCAGGGCCAGGATCCGGTTGGGAACCTGCTGGTCGATGAGCACCGCATTGAAGGCCAGGGAGGCTCCCAGGATGACGATGATCCCCCCCACCATCATGACGGTCTTCAGGATGATGGAGGAAAGGTCCCTGAAACCCAGCTCCCGGTGGACAGCCATTTCCATGATCAACACATACAGCGCGGTGACCGCCGCCGCCTCGCTCAACACGAAAACCCCGCTGAAAATCCCGCCCAGCACCACAAAAGGCAGAAGGATTTCCCACGCGGCTTCCCGGGAAGCCCGCAGGATCTCGACCGGGGAGAAACCGGCATCTCGGCGGCACCCGAAGCCGCGTCCCTTGTAGACACTGTAAATCGAGAGAACCGCTATCATGAGAGCGCCCGGCACGATGCCCGCGAGGAAGAGATCCGAAATGCCGGTGTCCGACACCACTCCGTAGATGATGAGGGGAAGGCTCGGAGGGAAGAGAAGCCCCAGGCTGCCGGAGGTGGTGAGAAGGCCCAGGGAGAAGTTCTCCTCGTAATTTTCCTGGGTCAGGGCGGGAAGCAGGAGCCCCCCGAGAGCCACGATGGTGACTCCCGAAGCCCCCGTGAGGGACGTGAAAAACGCGCAGCAGACCAGGGCCACAATGGCAAGCCCTCCCGGCATCCCTCCGAGGATGGCTCGGGAGAGCCGGACCAGCCTGCGGCTGGAGTTTCCTTCCGCGAGGACATACCCCGCAAACGCAAAGAGCAGGAGGGCGATGAGCAACGGGTTGGCGGCGAGCCGGTACATCTCGATGATGACGACGGACAGATCCACCCCGAGGGAGTAGAAGGAGAGGAGCGCGGCCGCCGAGATGACAATGAAAAGGGGTGCGCCGCAGAAGGTCAGCAGGATGAGGACAACCACAGCAAGCAGCAGCATCATGAAGCATCACTCTCTGGGTGCTGGAAAGCGGAGTCCCGGAGGTTGCAGGCAAATCGGAGCGTCATCAGAGCAAACGCCACGGGAAAGATGACCTCCAGCCACCAGACGGGGACATTCAGAAAAGCCAGATCCCCCGCAGCACGCTCGTTTCTGACAAATTGCCAGGAGATCACGCAAAGCACTGCCGAGACCAGGCAGGAGAACGCATCGCAGGCCGCCCGGCTGATTTGCCGACCTCGCCCCGAAAGAAACACGGGGAACAATTCGATGGCGATGTACTTTCTCTCTCCAACGGCCCGGGCCATTCCCAGCAGGCTCGCCCAAAGCAGCACGTGGCGAAGCACCGTGTCCGCCCAGACGATCCCGGTGGCGAAGAAATTGCGTAGCACGATCTGCAGCAGAGCAAAGCCCAGCAGAAACAGGATCAGCAGCGTCAGGGTTCCCTTTTCGAGCCCGTCCGCGACGGAGGCCGCCCTTTGGCTCCAGCTGCCGGAGGGTGTTTTCAGGGTCATTGGGAGGCCCGCGCCCGGTAATCCGCCAGTGCTTCCCTGGCCTTGTTCACCGTGGAAGCGGGCAGGAATTCCGGTTTGAGGTCGCCCATGGCCTGGTCGCTCAGACGTTTGAACGCCTCGACCTGTTCCCGACTGGGAGTGACCTTTTCGACTCCCCGCTGCAGGATGATGGCGAGGGCCTCCTCATTGTCCTTCCGGGTCTTTTCATTGATTCGGGCCATGTGCTTGGCACAGACCGCTTTGAGCGTTTTCTGCAGATCGGGAGGGATCTTGTCGAAAGTTTTCTTGTCGAGCAACAACGCTCCGTCGATGTAAGAGAGGGGCAGGTCGGTGATGTACTTGATTCTCGTGTTCCACTGGGTGACCAGAGCGTAGTAGGGAGAATTGTAGACCACATCGAGAAGACCCGTTTGCAGCGCCACCAGCACATCGGGAATGTTGATGGCGACGGTGGCCACTCCTGCGCGGTCGATGAGCGCCTGGGACATGGGGGCATTGGCTTTGGCCCATACTTTCTTGTTCTTGAGATCTTCGAGGCCCGCAACGGGCTTTGTGGACATGAAATAGAGAAAACCGAGCTCCGGCCATCCCAGGACTTCAAAACCCTTTTGGGCAAAACCGCGGCGGAGGTCCTCCTCGAGCACGGCTTTCACATGATCCACCTCCTGGTAGTTTTCAAACAGGAAAGGTATTTGCAAAACCCGGAAATCCACATTGATGTCCGTCAGAGCCGTGGCCGTAAAAACTGCACCGTGCACGAGTCCCACGCGCAGCTTTCGCAGGACGTCCTCCTCATCGCCGAGCACGAATCCCGAATAGATCTTGAATCCAAGGCGCCCCTGGGTCTCCTTCAGCAACTCGGCCTGCATCTCGTTGAAGATCTGCATGAAGGTGCTGTTGTCGGGAGCCAGGGTGGCGACTTTGAGTTCATATTCGGGCTTGGCCCAGGCCGCACCCGTCAGGAACAAAAAAGCGAGGAGCAGCGCACAGGGCAATGAAAATCTGCAGCGTTTTCGACCGGAATTCAAACAAGTCAGTCCTTTCTCATGGAATTTCTTCAAAATAGACCTCCCTCTTGCTCAATAGCTTTTCAGCCCGCTGCTGGGCGAGAATGTTGGAGAGGGTCAGTTCCGGAATGGCGCCCGGTTCCGATGCCAGGACTCCCTCCAGGGTTTCCACAAATAGTTTTTCGTCCTTCATGGCCCGCGCATAATATTCGGCAAAAAGGACTTTTGACGTCAACAGCTTGTCGGCACCTCGTTCAAATGCCTGTTCGAAATGCGCCCTGGCTTTCTTAAGGCTGCCCCCGAGCGTCGCGGGTTTTGACGCTTCATAGACTCCGAGGAGGAGGTGAGGGCTCCCGTAGTAAAACCCGTCGTCCAGTTCCAGGACCCTTGCCATGAGCGCCTCGAGGGCGGGCAGGTCCGCGATGGCCTCCACCTTCCCCAGATTGAGACCGATCCAGTTGGCCCAGGCATTGGCCGTCCAGAAGAGTGCAGGGACATCCCGTTTTCCGTAGCCGGCCAGGAAAGCTTTGAACTCATCCACATTTCCTTTGGCGGCGCGTGAAAAATCCCCCCGATGGGAAAGCGACTGAAAACCGTACTCCTTGGCCCTCAAAAAAAGACGTCCCGCGCGTTCGGGATCCTCGTCCATCACAAAGGACGCGGCATAGGACGCATAGGCCTGGCCGGCCGCAAGGAGGAGATCCCGGTTTTGAGGATAGGCTTCGATGAGTCCTTCAACGAGCATGAGGTAGGCCGGCGACCCGTCTGCGACGATGGCGGGATCCGACTGCCGGGAAGCGGCGGCGGCCACATCCTGAAGCGTCAGGGCCACCGAGGCGACCCGCGTGGGCTTGAGCGGAGCACACCCGACCGAGAGGGACAGGAGGCCGACCGCGAGCAGGACCGGAGCGCCCTTTCGAACCCACCGTTCCAGCCGGAGTTTTCGACATGTCGAAGAAAAAGCGTGAGCAGACCCTTTGTGCATGCAATTCCCCCATCCTGATTGACCCGAGACCGCCGTTGCCGGCACGGAGTTCACCCTGTTGACGCATTCCAAGACTCCGCACCGCGTTGTGCAAAAGTTTATTCATTGATTTCCAAAATAGCAAAGCATTCGTTGCCTGTGGAACCTGGAAACGTTTCGCGACTTCTCGGCGGTTCGTGGTAAAATTTCGGTGGAAGCAGATCCTGCGGCAAATTCCCGTTCATGGAGGAAACTCAACATGAGAGATGATCGAAACTTCGCGTCCTTTCGCAAAGCCACTAAAGCCATCCATGCAGGGCGCTTGAAAGACTCCCCGTACGGCGAAGTGTCCGTGCCCATATTTCAGACCTCCACCTTCAAATTTCCCAATGCCGAAGAGGGGGCTGCCCGTTTTGCCGGAGAAAGCCCGGGCTTCATTTACACACGTCTGGCCAACCCCACCGTCACGGCCCTGGAAGAAAACGTGTGCGCCCTGGAAAGCGGTTATGGAGCCATGGCCGCCGCCACGGGGATGGCGGCCATCAGCACTACCTTCCTCGCCCTTCTCAACGCCGGCGACCACGTGGTCTCGACGGATTCCCTCTACGGGTCCACCCGGGTGATCCTGGAAAACGAGCTGCCGCGATTCGGCATTGAAACCACGTTCGTGGACACATCGCGCCTGGAAAACGCCCGAGAAGCCCTCCGCCCCAACACGCGAATGATCTACGTGGAAAGCCCGACCAATCCGACCATGATCCTCACCGACCTGCAGGGCATCGCATCGCTGGCCCATGAACATGGAGCCCTCCTGGCCGTGGACAACACCTTTGCGAGTCCCTATCTGCAGCGTCCCCTGGAACACGGAGCGGACATCGTGCTGCACAGCCTCACCAAATTCATCAACGGCCACAGTGACGTGGTCGGGGGAATGATTGTCACCCGGGAGGAGGACACCTACCAGCGGATCCGCAGAATCCTGAGCCTTTTCGGTGCGACCATGGACCCCCACCAGGCCTGGCTCATTCTGCGGGGCGTCCGCACTCTACCCTTGCGCATGGAGCGGGCCCAGGAAAATGCCATGAAAATCGCCGCATTCCTTCAAAGCCACCCCAAAGTAACCTGGGTGCGCTACCCGGGCCTGCCCGAACACCCTCAGCACCATGTGGCCCGAAAGCAGATGGACGGGTTCGGTTCCATGATCTGTTTTGGAGTCCAAAACGGCCTTCAAGGGGGGATCACGGTGATGAACAGCGTCCGCGTGATCACCCTGGCGGTGTCCCTGGGCGGGGTGGACTCCCTCATCGAGCATCCCGCCTCCATGACTCATGCCTCCATTGCGAAAAAAGAGCGGGAGGCGGCCGGTATCCTGGATGAACTGGTTCGGCTTTCCGTGGGCTGTGAAGACTTCGAGGACCTGCGAGAAGACCTGGATCAGGCGCTGGCAAAAATCTCCACACCCTGACCCGTTCAGCCTTCCATCCTGCAGCTCGGGGCGGCACCCACACTTTCGCCCGCAGCGGGAGGCTTTTGAGAATCCGTTTGACATACCTCACGGACTTGGGCCATTCCTTTCACTGAGGTGCAAACACTGTGGACTCATGAGGTGCAAATTCATTCTGGAGGTCGAACATGGAGTTCAAGGAAATTCAGTTCCAGCGCGACGGAGGCATCGCCACCCTGACCCTCAACCGTCCGGACATCCGCAACGCCATCACGCACCCGGACATGATCGCCGAAATCAAGGAAGTCTGCCGGCGGGTCAACGAAGACCTGAGCATCCAGGTGCTCATCATCACGGCCGTGGATCCGGCCTTCTCCTCCGGTGGAAACGTCAAGGACATGAAGGACCGGAAGGGCATGTTTCAGGGGACTCCCGCCCAGATCGTAGAAAATTATCGGCGCGATCTCCAGGATGTGCTCCTGACCGTCCACAGCGTGGAGATCCCCACCATCGCCGCCGTCAATGGTTCGGCTGTGGGTGCGGGCTGCGGACTGGCCCTGATGTGCGACCTGCGGGTGGCCTCCCGAAAAGCCACTTTCGGGGAAACTTTTCTCAATGTGGGGCTCATTCCCGGGGACGGAAGCGCGTTCACACTCCCGCGCGTCATCGGCATGGCCCGCGCCTGCGAGCTCATTTACGGGGCCGAGACCATCGATGCGGAAACGGCTTTGGCCATGGGGCTCATCAACCACGTGACGGACCACGAACAGCTCCTGGACAAGGCCCGGGAACTGGCGGCCAAGATCGCCTCCAAACCGCCCCAGGCCTTGAGGCTCACCAAACGGCTTCTGAGGGCCGGTCAGCATTCGACGCTGCCGGAAATCATGGAAAGATCCGCAGCGTACCAGTCTCTGTGCCATTTCACAAAAGACCACGAAGAGGCCCTCGCCGCCATGTTCGAGAAGCGCAAGCCCGTCTTCAAGGGAAAATGACACCCCGTGGTACGGCGCCGCGCAGTGGAGTGGAATGCAGAGGGGCATTATGCGCCCGCCCTGAAAGGACTCCTCACGCCAGCCCGGAGTGACCGTGCCGGGAATGTGGGTGGAGCAAAAAATTCCTGCCCTGAGGGGGTTGCCTGGAGGCCCATTTCAGGGGCGTGATTGTTTACGCACCCCCTTCAGGGCAATTCCGGCGAGGCGTTGTACCGAGAGGGCCGCGATCAATCCCGCCCGCCTCAAAAGTCCACCCCCGGCTGAACTTCGATGCCCCGACGGTGAGCGTGCTTGATTTCCCGAACCTCGCTCACCGTGTCGGCCAGTTCAATGACTTCGGGGGCGGCATCCCGTCCCGTCAGGATCAGGTGGGTGCGGGGCGGCTTGTTCCTGATGAGGTCCAGCACCTGCTCCAGGTCGAGCAGCTTGAGTTGGACGGCATTGTTGATTTCATCGAGAACGACGAGACCGTAGTTTCCCGAAAAGAGTTTTTCCCTCGCCAGCTCCAGAGCCTCCTGCGCGGCCTCCCTGTGAACGGCCCGGGAGAACGGATTGCCCTCGATGCCGCAGAATCCCATGCCGGCGGGATAGAGTTCAAGGTCGCAATCCAGCTTCTGAACAGCGTCCCACTCCCCACTGTAGATGTCACCTTTCATAAACTGCACCATCACCGCCTTCATTCCATGTCCGCAGGCGCGCAGGACCATGCCCAGAGCGGACGTGGTTTTTCCCTTTCCATGACCGGTGATCACCACCACGAGTCCTATTCGTTTTTGCGGCTCGAGGTGGGTGACCGGCAGGTCGGGACGCGATCGCCGAAAAATTGGCCGAGCCATAACCGCCTCCTTTCCTGAGGGGCGCCCGTCAGTTTTGTGTCGTGAAAACCCGGGGCGAGGGTCCGGTGGAACGCATTCACTGAAAGGCCGCATCGATTCACGAAATTGCGTGGAATCTCGAACCCCTGAATCCGACCCGGAATCGTTGAGAGAGCTGTCAGGTTTTGGTCGCATTAACGGCACAGTTTTTGTATAAGCGTTCAATTCACTTTCAACGCATGCCGATACCCCTGTCATCCCCTTTTAAATCCGAAAGAGCCGCGTCTCAATGGCTTCTCAAGGAGGAACTTGAAGTGCAGAGCCAAAATCAGGCCAGATCGAAAAACATTTCGCCCGATGAGCGCACCACGACCGCCAACCTCCTGGAGCGGGTCATGGAGCCCCGGGTGCTCGAGTATTTCATTAGCCTGTACGAAAATCTGATGGCCGTCCAGGGCGCCGGCCCGGTGAATCAACTCGTACTGGTCTGCGGTGTGAACGATGGGGAAGGAGCGACAACGATCTCCTGCGGACTGGCTGTCGCGGCAGCCACCCGAAGTATCGGCCGGGTGCTGCTCCTGGACGGGAACCCTCGAAATCCACAGATCGCTCAGATCTTTGCAGAGACCAGGACTCCTCCGGCCTTCGGAACAGCAGCGGGTGCCGCCGAGAAGCCGGCCCCGACTTCGGTCTCTTCCCCCGATCAGGGAGTCTCCCCAGCCCTGCAAACCCTCGAGGCGCATCCCTTCAGAGATCACCTGCGCAAGACGTTCCTGCCGCACCTGCACTTCATGCCCCTCAGCCCGATCCTTCAGGACAATGCCGGATTCCGCATGGCGGACCCGTCAACATTTCAACGCCTGCTCAAGGAACTCCAGCCGGTCTTTCCGTTCATGGTCCTCGATGGGCCGGCCGTCAACCGTTTCCCCGAATCGCTGTTTTATGCCGGGCTGGTGGACCGCGTCCTTCTCGTGGTGCACGCCGGGGTGACGCGGACGCCCGTGGCTTCCAAGGCCCTGGAAAGAATTCGGAAATCCGGCTGCAGCCAGGTGGATGTGGTGCTCAACCGCCGAATCTACGCCATCCCTCCATCGATCTATAAAAAGCTGTGAAGCGCCATGAAGCCTCGAGTGGAAGAAGCCATTATTCTGACACACGGGATCACCATGCTCAACGGCATCCCGCTCGCCCCGCATCCCAAGCTGCTGCTGCCCATCGGGAATCGTTTACTGCTCGATTATCAGGCCGCCGTCTTCGCCGATGCCGGTGTCAAACGATTGATCATCGCGGTGAACACCCAGGACGCTGAATCGGTGGAGCGCATCCGGAAGAGCAGCCGTCTGCTCCCCCTTGAAGTCGAGTGTGTCGTTCAGGAGGAGCCCCGTGGGACGGCGGGGACCCTGAAACTTTTGGAAAACTCGATCAAAGGCGATGGCTTCTGGGTGTTGAATGGGAATCTGCTCCTGAGAACCGACCTGCGCCACATGCTGGCACATCACCGGGAGAAGCATTACTGGGCCACCCTGGCTGCCGTGGCGGTGGAACTCCCTTCATGGGAGCTGGAAAACATCCAAACGGACGCCGACGGCACCGTGAAGACCGTGGAGCGCATGCCCCGCACGTCCGACAGCGCGTTCAACCTTCGGCCCATCGGGCTTTACCTTTTCGATCGAGCGGTCCTCGCTGAGATTCCCTCGGAAGGCTATTTCGACATCAAGGAGCAACTCTTTGCGCTGCTCTATTCCAGATCCATCCCCACCGGGATCTGGAAGACCCGTGACTACGCCCGGAACATCATGACCCTGGACGGGTACAGAGCCGCAAACTGGGACGTGCTATTCGGACACCTTCCCCTCCCGGCACCGCACTGCTGCACCCTGCCGCAGGAGGAAGTCCGACCGAGCAGCATCGCACCCTCAGCCGTCATGGTGGACCCCATCGGCATGGACGGCCAGGTGGACATCGGCGAGAGAGCCGTCATCATCGGTCCCACTTGCATCGGGGACCGATGCGTCATTGGAAGACGCGCCGTGTTGAACGACTGCATTCTCTTTCCGGGCTCTCGTGTGGGACCTGAGGCCCAGCTCAACAACTGCATCCTGGGCGAGGGCGCAGTGGTGGAGGGCGGCGCGGACCTCCGGGAAGCCGTGGTGCTCAGAAAGTCCAACGGCGGTCAGGAGATCATCCCCTTTGGTTCCGGCGCATCTTCCCTTGCGCGAATGCGGCCCGAACGGGGAGACCTGATCGGCCTCGAGAGACCTTATCCTCTCTGGAAACGGGCCTTCGACCTCGCGTTTTCTCTTGCAGCCCTGGTGGCGGCCGCACCCTTAATGGCCCTCGTGGCGGCCGCCATTCGAGCCGACTCGCCCGGTCCCGTGATCTTCAGCCAGCGCCGCTGCGGCCGGCATGGGCGGGTCTTCAAAATGTACAAGTTCCGAACCATGGTCCAGGATGCCGAAGAGATCAAAGCGCAGATCGAAAATCTGAACGAAGTGGACGGCCCCACATTCAAGATCACCGAAGACCCGCGGGTCACCCGGGTCGGTCGGTGGCTTCGCAGCAGCAACCTCGACGAACTGCCCCAACTCTGGAATGTGCTCAAGGGCGACATGGCGCTCATCGGGCCGCGCCCTCTTTCCATGTCCGAAATGCGCCTCAACCCAAGGTGGCGGGACCTCCGGCTTTCCGTGCGACCGGGCCTCACGGGTCTCTGGCAGGTGGAATCCAAAAGCAAAACGAGCTTTGCCGACTGGATTCGCTACGACATCCAGTATGTCTGCAATTTTTCACCCTGGATGGATGCCAAAATCCTTGCAAAATCCTTCCGGGACTTTTTCTTCGGCTTGACGCGGCTGGCCGGTCGCTTGGTCGGCTTGGGGAGCTCCGATTCGCAGTCTCACAACGGCGTGAATGGAACGCCGGGGACCGGGCGAACCCCGGACTTGCCTCGTTTGCAGCGGTTTTCCATCAAGAACGATGAATGTCAAAGATCAGAGCCCCCAACTAAAATCGAATGCTTGGAGAGAGGAAAATGAGCCACGCACGGATAGGCAGATTGCTGGGGATTGCCATGCTTAGCTTCTTGATGCTGGCAGGATGCACCACGACGGGAAACCACCGCCCCCTGGAAGTGGTTCACATGGCGCCTCCCGATCCAACAGTCGCCGTCGTTTCAGAGGTCCCTTCCACGGCACCCATGGGCGAAAGTCCTTCGGCCCTATCACCTGCCGACCTTTCAGTGCTCGAGCCACAAGGGGAGGATTACCTCCTGCGAAACGGGGACACCCTGACCGTTCGCTTCCTGCACAATCCTGAACTCAATGTGGACGCACCCGTCCGCCCCGACGGCAAGATCACGCTGCCGCTCGTGGGGGATCTGGCCGTTCAGGGAAAGCCCCTCCATCAGGTTCAGTCCCAGATCGTGGAAGCTTACAGGGGGTTCATCCAACAAACGGGCTACGGGGACTTCCTGAAAGAAGGGGACTTCTTTGACCTGAGATTCGTCTACAACCCGGAACTCAACATCGGGGTGCGCGTGCGTTCGGACGGAAAGGTTTCCCTTCCCATTCTCGGGGACATCCAGGCTGCGGGAATTCGGCCGGAGGAATTTCGCAAAACCCTCCTCAGGGAATACGCCCGTCACATCAAGCAGCCGGATGTGGCATTGCTCGTTGCCGAGCAGACAGCCCGGAAAATCTATGCGGAAGAATCCCTCATCACCGTCGCCGTGGCCCAGCATTCCGATCAGCGAATTTTTGTGGGAGGGGAGGTTCACCGTCCGGGAACCGTCTCTTTCAATGGGAGGTTCACCTCCCTTCAGGCCATCATGCAGGCCGGGGGGGTGAAAGAGACTGGGGATCTCGGCAAGGTGGTCGTTTTGCGACGGGGCGAGTTTGAAGACACCATCTGGATTCGGACCGACCTCTCTCAGCCGCTCTCGGGCAGGAGTATCCAAAATGACGTGGTGCTGCGCAGCGGCGACGTGCTCGTCGTTCCTCTGAGCGGCATCGCCAAAGTGGACTTGTTTGTGAAACAGTACATCCGCGAAGTGCTTCCCGTTCAGAGCATGTTCAACATCAACGTGGCACCGCTGGGGAGCGGCAACTGATGAGGAACTCCCTGGGCAGAGAACGATTGGGGATCCCTTCCCCGCCGGCGATCCTGACCCTCCTCTGGCTTTTCTGGGCAGGCCCGGCGCCCCTGTGGGCAGTGGGACCGCTTCCGGCAGACTTCGTCAACGTGGCTTTGCCGGAGTTCGGAATGCGCATTGGGGGCGGCTATGACTACGGGCTGGCCAATCTGATCCCCGTGGAGGTGGTTCAGGCGGCCGGAGGGGGCGAAGAGACCCGTCTCATGAGGACCCCGGTGGAACTGCGACTCTCTCCACGGAACCGGTCGCGTTTCTCGGTCCGTTTGGGAAACCTCGAGGGCATTTACTTCTGGATGGAAGCGCCCCGCGTTCATGGCCAGTGGCACACGACCCTGACGCTCCTCTACCCCGACGGTTTTCGTAAGGTGATTTTTACGCGAAACATCCAGAACCGGGTGATCCATTTTGCCCATGTGGATCCCATGACCACACTGGAAGTACAGATGCGATCCGTAGAACAGACCTTCAAGCTCAGCAAGCGCTACTTTTTCACCGTGAGTCCGGTCCGATTCGCCACATGGCCGGATTTTGTCCCGGTGCCCTCGCGAAATTTCTGGGATTGAGTTCCGGGAAGGGGCTTTGAGGCGCATACTTGTAGAGAGAGGCCTGTCCAGGCAGTTTGAAACCAGGATCTCAGAGCGGCACAGCAACAAGCAAACGGAGCAACGGAGATGATCCAGAACACGGGTAGAATTCTGATTCATGGCCTCTTTCAGAAAAAACGGATGATCCTCGGCCTCAACATCGGCATCCTGGCGACCATTCTCCTCGGCAGCCTCCTGTGGCAGCCGACCTATGAAGCGTCCAGCAGTGTCATCATTCGGGGCCGCGACTACGAGGCGCCGCTCTTTCCCCAGTCCAGGAGTGACAGCCCCTGGACCATCCTCATGAACCCGAAGGATGAGATCAATTCGGAAATCGAAATCATGCGAAGCCGCCCCGTCATGGAGCAGGTGGTGGCTTCCCTGAAGCTCGACGAACGGCGCGACATCCCCGATCCAGGGTTTTGGGGAGGTGTGCGCGGCGTCCTGAGAAGCCTCTTCCGGGCCATCCGTGCCCCGTTCGAACTGGTGGGCCTGGTGAAGGAGCCCTCCCCTGAGGAGGCATTTGAAAAGGCCGTGATGCGGCTGAGCAAGAGGATCGATGTGGAGCCCGCGGTGGAGTCCCAGATCATCCGGATCAGTTATCGGGATCCGGATCCGTCCATGGCCGCCCAGGTGGTGAACCAGGCTGTGGCAGCCTACCTGAACCAGCACCTGGCCATCAACCTCAACCGCACGCAGGGCAGCTTTTTCGCCGAGCAGATCCAGGAGTTCGAAAATAAGCTCAATGATCTTCAGGCTCAACAAGTGGCCCTGAAAAGCGAAACGGGCATCCTCTCCTTTGCGGAACAGAGCAAGGCGCTGCTCGACAAGTTCAACACGTTCGATGTGGCCCGCACCACCATCCAGAAAGAAATCATCAGCCGCCGGTCCAAGGTCGAAAAGGTGGAACAGATTCGAAAGGCCAACCCAAGCCTGCTCATCCCCCTGCCGGAAATCGCCCAAGACATTCAGATCCAGGACCTCGAGAACAAGTACATCAATCTTCGCTATGATCTGAGCCGGGTCGGCGAACGCTACACGGACGACAGCCGACAGCTCGTGACCCTTCGCAAAGAGCTGTCGGAGGTTGAGAAGCAGATCCGGGCGCAGGTGAGTGAACTTCTGGCTCGCGACATGGCCGAATTGAGCAAGCTGGAGGCTGAGGAACAGGCCATTTCCAGGACCCTCGAGCGGTTGAGAGAGGACATCAGCGCCTTGCCCGCCAAGGAAGTGGCCCTGAGAAACATCGAGAAGGAGATCGAGGACAAAGAGAGCGTTCTCAGCACCCTGCGCAAGAAATATCAGGACAGCCTCGTCTCACAGGCCACCGATTTTCGCCTGGAAAATGCCAAAGTGGTGAGCCCCGCGGCGGTGCCCATCAAACGGGCCACGCCCAATTTGCCGCTCAACCTGGCCCTGGGGCTGCTTTTCTCGCTGGTGATCAGCTTCAGTCTGGCTTTTCTCCTGCAATACTGGGATGATTCACTCAATGTGCCCGAGGACGTTGAGCGAAACCTGGGCCTTCAGGTTGTGGCTTCCATCCCGGAGTTTTGACCGCCATGCAGACCGGCGCATCCACTCCCCGAGCACCCGCCGTGCACGGCAGGAAAGACCTGGCAGAAATCCTGCGCTGGTGCCTGCCGGGCGTGGGCATCGGCTTGCTGTTTTTGCTGGCGTCCCAATTGCCTCGAGCGTGGTTTTTCCTCCTCACCCTTGGAGCATTGGCAGCGGCCTTTTCAGTGGCCTTTCGTGACCGCAAGCTGTATGTTCTCACTATCCTCGCCCTTTCTCTTCCGCTGTGGGTGGATGTGAACCTGGGGTTCCAGCCGAGCACGGTCTATCGATCCACATTCGGATACCTCTTCTATGTCAGCCAGATTCCCCTTGCGGCCCTCATCGCGATTCAGCTTTACCGAAGGGTCTCCCGGCAGGAGCCCGTCTGGGTCTCAACCCGGGGCACCGTGCCGCTGGCCCTGTTTTTTTTCGTCTGCATCCTTTCCGTTTTCGTGGCTGCCAACGCGAGATTCGCCCTCTTCGATCTTTTTGCCCTGGCGGGGTCCATCGTTGTCTTCCTCACGATCTCCAACGGCATCCGTGAAGGGCGAGAACTTCGACTGGTGGTGGGGGGCCTTCTCTTCACCGTGGCCCTCCAGGGCCTCATTGCCGTGGGACAGCATCTCACCTCCTCCTCGCTGGGGCTGGAGTTTTTCGGCGCCCCCGAAATCATGAAGGGATATGCAGGACTGGCGCTCATCAGCCGCGCAGCCGGAACGCTGGGCCACCCCAACAGCCTCGCTCTTTATCTGGGCCTGCTGCTCCCCCTCAATCTGAGCCTCCTCCTGAGCCCCATGCGGCGGAGTCTCAAACTGATCCTCTTGGGGACTTTTATTTTAGGAATCGCCGGCCTGGTGGCCACCCTGTCGCGCGGGGGCTTCGTGGCAACCACGCTGGGCATGACCCTGGTCCTTCTCTTCCATGGGAAAAAACGTTTCGGCCTGCTGCCGGCCCTCGCGTTTCTGTCCTTCCTCTTCCTCCTGGCCGCCGTTCTGGTTCTGGGAACTTCCAATCCCATTCAGAAAAGGTTTTTCAAGGAGGACTACGGAAACGCCTATGGACGTGTCGTCATCATGCGCGTCGCCTTTGAGCTCATCCGGAGCCACCCCTTTCTGGGAGTCGGCCTCAACCAGTACACGGACGCTTCAAGAGCCTACGACACCACTCCGCAGCAAATTGTCGCCCTCTGGAACACTCCCGTCCACAATCTTTATCTTTTCATCGCGGGGGAAACAGGATTGATCGGGCTGAGTCTGTTTCTGATTTTTCTCATCAGTGTGGTGCGGGCACTGTGGCCGGGGCTCGCCTCGGACGATCCCTTCGTGATGAGCACCGCGGTGGGTCTTCTGGCGGGCCTGGCAGCCTATCTCACCCATTCGCAGGTGGATTACAGCCACTGGACGCATTTCACTCCTTTCTGGTTTCTCACGGGGCTCGCCATGAGCACTGGGCGAATGGGACGCGGGTCCATGGGATCGCCCTTCTGAATATGAAAGCTCTGAAACGGGCCGACAGCGGAAACGAGCACGCTGCGCCGGAACCTCTGTGCGGCACTCCCGGGAGCGGCCCGATTGGGCACGCCCCGCCGGATGCCGGTCCGGACGCGGCACCATCTCACACCTCACCCCGAGGAAACGCCTCGAGCTTCCTGAAGAACAGCGCGTGGCTGATCGTCGTCGAGATGGCTTCCAAGTGCTTCGGACTGCTCTTCTTCATCTTTCTGGCACGCTTTCTGGGTGCGCCAAACCTCGGCCTCTATTCTTTCGCCCTGACTCTCGCCAACGGCTTTGCACTGATTCCACGCTTCGGCTTCGAGCGGCTGGTTCAAAAGGAGGTGGGGCGCCACAGCACCGTTTCCACCCTCTACCTCGCGGAAATCTGCCTCATCAAGCTCGTCCTTTCCCTCGCGGCCCTGGGCTTGCTCTACCTCACCGTACTGACGGCAGGCATCCAGGAGGTCGCCGTCATCCTCGTCGTGAGCGGTTTCGTCTTTTTCTTCGCCTTCCTGGAATTTCTCAACGCCCTTTTCAGAGGACTGAAGCGGGCCGAGTACGAAGTTTTGGTGCGCACACTCTTTTCGGTGGTGAACTTGTGTGCGGGTCTGCTCCTGCTTCAACACGGCAAGGGACTGCTGCACGTGGCGGCGGCACAACTGGGAGCCGCCATCCTTGCCGTCTGCCTGGCCCTGATCCTGCTTCGCCGATTCCTGGTCCGCTCACCCTTTCAATGGAACCGTCAGAGGTTCACCAGGCATCTTGCAGCCGCAGCGCCCTTCGGCGGCATTCTGGTCACGCTTTACGCCGGCAACCAGATGGGGGTCCTGATCCTCTCTCTTTTTCAAAACGAAACGGAAATCGGATATTTTGCCGCCTCCATGCGGATCTTCGAAAACCTGACACTCATCGGGGCTGCGGTCATGGGAGCGTTCCTGCCCGCCATGAGCGAACTCTATGTCAAATCGCTGGAATCCTTCCGCCGGACCCTGCATTTCACCATGAAACACTTTTTCGTTCTGGGAGCCCCTATGGCCACGGGCCTGATCCTCCTGGCCGACCCGATCATCGGGCTGGTTTACGGCACGGACTTCGCCCCCTCCGCGCTGAACCTCCGCATCCTGGCTCCGGCTTTGATCTTCAGCTTCTGGAATTACACGGCCGACAGCGTCCTCATCGCCGTGGATGCAGAGCGCCGCCTCTTTGTGCTGACTTCCGCAGGCGCGGTCGTCCATGTGACGGCCAACCTTCTCCTGGTCCCTTTCTGGTCCCACCAGGGGGCTGCCTGGGCCGTCGTGGTCACGCAGGGCGTCTATTTCCTTCTGCTTCTGGTTCGCATCCGTTCCTACCTCGGCTACGCTGCCCTCCTGCACCTCATGGGAAGGCCCACTCTTTGCACCCTCCTCATGGGCGGCAGCATCTATCTTCTCAAGGACCAACCCCTGTGGCTCGTCATTCCCCTCGGCGGGGCAATCTACGGAGCTGCGGTCCTGTTGTCGGGAACGGTGCGTGTACGGGAAATCCGGGGTTTTCAGGAGATGCTGCGCCGTGGAGACTGCACAAAATCCTGAGGAAAACCCGAACCTTCTTGTAGGCTTTTGCAGGAGAGAACATGAACATGGGACTCGCTTCAGGCAGAAAGTTTCCCCGTCTGGTGTGCGCCGTGGCAGCCTGGCTGGGCGCTGCAACCATCTGGCCGTTGGACGTTCATGGAGCTCCCAGACAGACGTCCCTGATCGTCGATGCCGGAAAAGTGACGGCCGTGGACGCTTCTCTTCTTTTTGGACAGAACATCCCTTTCGCGCTGAGCGGCATCTGGAATTCCAACCTCGACCAGCTGGATTTGGAGGTGGAGGGGCTCGCGAGAGCGATCGAGCCCAAGGCCTTTCGGTTTCCAGGCGGCAGCTGGTCGGACCTCTACCTTTGGGAGGACGGGTTGTCCTTCCGCACCACGGCGCCGATGTTTCCGGGCCAGGAGACGGCCTTTCTCGATGATGCGCCTTCATGGAACGGGGTCAGCCGGGGACGCTTTTTCAGCTCGGGGGGAGGTCCCCTGGGAGACCCTTTCGAATTTTCGGTCGCCTCGGGCTCGCGAATCGAAGGGGTTTCGGGATTTGCCGCATCGCACCCGACGGGTGCCGCCGTACGGCTTGAATTCCGACCGGGACAGCCCGAATGGTTCAATCACGGCTACGGCATCGACGAACACCTGCAGCTGGCGCAGTCCCTGGAAGCCGTGCCCGTCGTCACGGTCAATTTCGGTACGGGAATCGACCGGTTGGGCACCGTTTCAACAGGGGCCTCCCTCGAGCAGAGAGTGCTTCGCGCAGCGGCCTGGGTGGCCTATGCGAACGGTAGCCCGGATGACACGAGGGCTCTGGGAATCGACCGGGAAGGCAATGACTGGAAGACCGTTGGGCATTGGGCCCAAAAGCGTGAGGCATCGGGGCGAAAGGGTTCACCCCGCGTGGAATACTGGGAAATCGGGAACGAACTTTACGAGCGATCCGAACCCGGATTCACCTCGGCCGCTGACTATGCGGAGGGGTTCCTGGCTTTCAGCCGGGCCATGAAGGCGGTGGACCCCTCCATCAAGGTCGGGGCCGTGGGCATGGCATACCCCAACGGGATAGGAGATGCGGACACCGTCGATCCCTGGAATGCCACGGTTCTAAAAAAGGTGAGCGGGCATCTGGACTTTTTCGTCGTTCACCCCTTTTTCCCGTCGGCCGTGAGGGCTCAAGTTTCCTTCAGTGATCCGCGCTGGTTCCAGGCCGTCATGGGAGGGGCGCACGCATCCTTTGCGAATTTGAGGGAAATCCGTCGCATGCTGGATGGACTGAGCCCGGGGCCGCGCCCGGTAGAGCTGCTCATCACGGAATACGGAATCTGGCCGTCCGATTCTCCCGATCCACGGGATTTTTCGAACCTGGCCGCAGCTCTTCACCAGGCGGATTTCCTCATGCATCTCGTTCTCCATGGAAAAAGCCTGGGGATTCCCCTCGCCACCGCATGGCACCTTCACAGCCATATTCGGGAAGCGTTCATCCGGTACGACTGGAACACGGGCCATCGGGTTCTCAGGCCCCAATACCACGCTTTTGAGCTCGTGCGGAAACATCTCCGTACTTCCGTGCACCCGGTGGAGCCCCGAAACGTTCCCACGTTCGACGTCCCGGCCCTCGGCAATATGAAGCGCATGCGCGCGGTCCCCTCCCTTCAGACCCTGGCGAGTTCCGACGGGAAAGGGAAAATGACGCTGATGGTGCTCAACCGTTCGCTCAAAGACCCCATCAAGACGGGGATAGAGCTGAAAAACTTTCAGCCGAGTCCCGCAGCCTGGGTCACCACGCTGTCGGCCCACTCTCCGGGGGCGCACAACGAAGACGACCCCTCCACGGTGGTCCCTGCCCGTGAACTCTGGATGCAGGCGAATCGGACGTTCCTCTACACCTTCCCGCCGCATTCCCTGACCATTTTTGAACTGGAAACACCGTGAGCCGGACTCCCACAGCATTCCCGCAGGAAAGGCAGGCACCCTGCATCGCTTACGTGGCCCGGGTGCTTCCGACACTCTCAGAGACGTTCGTCATCCGGGAAATTGCCGCACTTCGGCGCATGGGTGCCGCTGTGCGGCTCTTCAGCCTGTACGCTCCGGATCCAACGGGGGTTCACCCCGAACTGCCTCACGCAGCCCGGGAGAGCCTCGTCCTGTTCGCACCCTTTTCTTTCAGGTTCTGGCTGGCTCACTTCTATTTCGCCCTTTTTCACCCACTCCGCTACCTGGCCTGTCTCAGACTTTGCCTCTTCACGCCGGGGGAATCCCTCCCGCGAAGACTGCGCGCACTCTCTCATTTTCTCATGGCTCCCCACGCCGCCTGGCAGGCTCGCCAAAACGGCATCACGCATCTGCACGCGCACTTCGCCAACACGGCGGCAACGGTGGCCCTGATGGCCTCCCGCCTGGCAGGCATTCCCTTCAGTTTCATGGCCCACGCCTACGACATTTTCCTGGACGACACCCTGATGGCCCCCAAGCTCACCTCCGCCCGTTTCGCCGCCGCCTGCAGCCGCTTTCACGTTCGTTATCTGCAGGAACACTATCCTGAAGCATCTTCCCAAGCCCATTTTGAAGTGGTGCATTACGGCATCGACCCCGATCGCTTTCCCTTTGCACCACCGCAGGCCGGCGACGACGCAACGATCCTGGCGGTGGGGCGCCTGGTGGAGACCAAGGGTTTCCACACGCTCGTGGAGGCTTGCGGCCTCCTGAAACGCCGTGGACAGCGCATCCGGTGCCTGCTCGTCGGGGAGGGTCCGGAGGAACGCCGCTTGAAGGACCTGGTGTCCCTCTGGCACGTCGAGGAGGAGTTCCACTTCATGGGCAGGCTCCAGCCCGCCGAGACCGCCGCGTGCTACCGGCGTGCAACGCTTTTCGTCATGCCCTCTTGCGTCCGGCGCAACGACCGGGACGGGATGCCCAACGTTTTGCTGGAGGCGATGGCGACGGGCATCCCGGTGATTTCCACCCGGGTTTCGGGAATTCCCGAACTGGTCCGCCACGAAGAGACCGGCCTGCTGGTCGAACCCGACGATGGGGAAGCTCTGGCTCAGGCCATCCAGAGGCTGCTCGGGGACCGCCGGCTTCGGGAGAAGCTCGCCGGCACGGCACGGGAAGTGATCCTGCGTGAGTTTGACATCTCGGGGAGCGCCCGCCGGTTGCTCCGCCTCTTTCAAAACTCTTCCGAGGCTGCGTGAGGAAAGATCGGCATGTGCGGCATTTGCGGCATTTTTCACCGGGACGGAAAACCTACCGAGCGGCAGCAGCTGGAACGCATGACGGCGCTCCTGCGGCATCGCGGCCCCGATGACGAAGGCATTTTCATGGAAGACGGCACGGGTCTGGGGTTTTGCCGCCTCAGCATCATCGATTTGAGCGGCGGGCGCCAACCCATGGGCAACGAAGATGGCTCGGTGCAGGTGGTCTTCAACGGGGAGATCTACAACTTCCGAGAACTGCGCGCCATGCTCAAACGCCAGGGGCATGTCTTCCGCACGCGGTCCGACACCGAAGTTCTCGTTCACGGCTACGAACAATGGGGCGAGGAACTCGTCCATGAACTCAACGGCATGTTCGCCTTCGCCATCTGGGACCGCCGCCGGCGTCGGCTGTTCCTGGCCCGTGACCGGCTGGGCATCAAACCGCTGTT
>CAZZHS010000009.1:0-58780 GCA_964654275.1 uncultured Syntrophobacteraceae bacterium | reverse complement strand
CGGAAGAGTGGACCGAAGAACTCCGGCATCGCATCGTGGAAAGCGTGGAACGTCAGATGGTGGCAGACGTCCCCCTCGGGGTCTGGCTTTCGGGCGGACTCGATTCCAGTGCGGTCACCGCGGCCATGGCCCGCAGGGGCGGAAGCCGTGTCTTCAGCTTCAATGTGGGTTTCGATGTTCCGGCCTATGACGAGACGGCTGCAGCTCAGGAAGTGAGCCGCCACCTGGGCAGTGTTCACGAAACCTTCAGAGTCCACGCGTCGGCCACAGATGTTCTGCCGCGCCTGCTCTGGTACCTGGACGAACCCCTGGCCGATGCCACGATCATCCCCACGTATCTGCTCTGCCTCAAGACGCGCCAAAAGGTCAAAGTGGTGCTCAGCGGGGAAGGGGGCGATGAACTTTTTGCGGGCTACACCCACTACCGGGGCATGCGGCTCAACCAGGAACTGAGACGCGTGCCGGCTGTTCTGCGCCGTGCGGGGATCTCCCTTCTGGGTCAGCTGCCTCATGGCGGGCATGCGCGACTGGGGTACCTGTTCCACCGCCTGGAACGGATCCTTTCTGCATCCCTGAAGCCCCCTTTTGAAGACTACCTGGAAAAAGTTTCTTTGTTCACCCCTCACGAACTGAACCAGCTTTTTTCGCAGGAATTCCGGCAAAACACCCACGCCCTGGAGAACCTGGAAACCCTGCGCTCCGTGGGGCGCCGCAACCCGGGCCTGGACCCCATCGCACAGGCCGGCCTTGCCGATCTCTCCGTTTACCTGCCTGGAGACCTTCTGACCAAGGTGGATCGCATGAGCATGGCCTGCTCCCTGGAGGCCCGGGTCCCTCTTCTGGATCACACCCTGGTGGAATTCGCCGCCGCAATCCCCACTTCCCTGAAGCTCAAGGGAGTTCAGACCAAGTATATCTTGAGGAAAGCCGTAGCTCCCTGGCTGCCGCCCTCCATCGTCAAGGGCCCCAAACGCCCCTTTGTGCCGCCGCTGGAGTTCTGGCTGCAGGCCAATTTGAAGGTTTATGCGGAGCGGCATCGTATGTGGGAGGCTCTCCGTGAGACCGGCTACTTTAACCTGCCTTATATCCATGCCCTGATGGAGGCTCACGCCTCAGGGCGCCGCAACCATTCCCGCCAGCTCTGGGGTATTTTCGTTTTTGCCCTGTGGTGGCGGCATGTGCACACTGGACAGGAGATGCCTGCATGAGCCTGAGACTGGTTGTCATCAGCCCGTGCCGAGATGAGGAACGCTTTGTGGGGCTGACGTTGAAGTCCGTGGTAGGCCAAACGCACCGTCCGGACCGCTGGATCGTGGTCGACGACGGAAGCACCGATTCCACGGCAGCCCTCGTGGATCGCTATGCCCGGGAGCACTCGTGGATCGAACTCGTCCGCCGCCGGAGGGAGGGAGGCCGCCGGCTGGGACCCGGTGTGGTGCAGGCCTTCAATGCAGGGCTGGATCATCTGGGCGACGATCCCTATGACGTCATCGCCAAGATGGACTGTGATCTGGAATTCGGGAGCGACACTTTTGAGCGCATTCTCGCTCATTTCAACGACCCACGGGTGGGCATGGCCGGCGGCACCACCTACCTCAAAGTGGGCGACAAACTCGTGTCCGAACGTCATGCCCTTTACTTCGTACCGGGGCAGGCCAAGTTCTATCGCCGCGCCTGCTTCCGGGACCTGGGGGGGCTGCGGAATCTTTACGGCTGGGACATCCTGGACCAGACGGACGCGCGGCGACATGGCTGGGTCACCCTGCACGATCCCGACATCCCTCTCACGCACCACCGTCTCCAGGGCTCTTCATTCGGGCCGATTCGGGGCCGCATCATCTGGGGATGGGGCGCCTATGCCATCGGGACCCACCCGCTGTTCGCTCTGGGACGGGGCCTTTACCGCATGCTCGAACGGCCCTGGCTCATAGGCGGGATGGCTTTTCTGTGGGGTTTTTTCTCCAGCTACGTGAATCCCAAAGTCGACCGGCTCGAGGATCCGGCGCTCATGCACTATCTTCGCCGCGAACAAATGCACCGCATGTTCCATGGCAACCGGCTGCCGACCCTCTTGGAGGAAGAGGGCACATGAACGTCCCCTCCGTCGATGTTCTGGGGCTTCCGATCCAGGCGCACACCCTGGATTCCCTGCTGGCACGAATGGAGGAATGCATCGCATCGTCCGGATGCTCACGGGCCTACTACGTGAATGCCCATTCCTTCAGCCTGGCACGCCGCGAACCTCGCTTTCGTGAAGCCCTGCGCGAAGCGGAGATCCTCTATGCAGACGGTGCGTCGGTGCTCCTGGCCGCCCGCGTGCTGGGATCCTTCTTGCCGCAGAAACTGACGACCACCGATGTGTGGCCACCCTTTTGCCGCCTGGCGGCCGCACGCCGCTACCGCGTGTTTCTGCTGGGCGGGGAACCCGGCCTGGCCGAAAAAGCCGGTAGAAGAGCGCTTGCGGAATACCCCGACCTGTGCCTTGTGGGAACACATCATGGGTATGATCAGGATGGGGGAGCTGCGGCGCTGACCCGGATCAATCGGCTGCAGCCCGACGTCGTCTGGGTGGGGATGGGAGATCCCCGCCAGGTTTACTGGGCGGAGCAGTTCAAGAATCGGCTCGAAACCAGCCTGGTGGTGACGTGCGGGGGATTGTTCAAATTCATCTCGGGGGAAGTCCGGCGGGCGCCGGGTGCCTGGCATCGCAACGGCCTGGAGTGGCTGGGCCGCATCGTGCACGAACCGACTCTCTGGAAACGCTACGCCCGAGACCTTCCCCTGCTGGCCCTGAGTTTGACGGTCCAGCGTCTCCAAAGTCCGAAGAAACCTTCCCGATCCTCTCAGGGGAATTTTCGTTCATGAGGATTTGTTTTTTCAATTACCATTATGACCTCGAGGGCACCTCGCGGGGCGCTGCGGCGCAGATCCGCTCCATCGCCCAAGGCCTGGAAAACCTGGGCCACCAGGTGAACCTGCATTTCAGGGCGGCTCAGCGGCAGGGACAAGAAAGTACTTACGGCGGACTGAAGCGTTTCGGACTGCTTCGGCGTTACGGGCACGTGCCGCGACTCCTGCTGCGCAACGTCGTTTTTTTTCGCCAGGAATGCCGCATCCTGGATGCCTTTCGGCCCGATGTCCTCATGGCCGTTCATCACTATGGCAACCTCTCAGCCCTGCTCGCTGCAAAGCGCCGGAACATACCCTTCGTGCTCTTCAGCGAAACCCCCATGGAATACGAATATTCCCTCTTCTACACTCAGTATCACCCTTACCCGGCGATGGGGCGATGGATCGAGGGGATGAACGTGCGCGGTGCCGACCAGGTGCTGTGCATTTCGGAGATTCTCAAGGGCTACCTCATGCGCTATGGTGCCGCCGCCACCAGGCTCCACGTGGTCCCCAACGGCGTCGACCACCGGCTGTTCTATCCCCGGCAGCCGGACTCCGAACTCGTTTCCCGACTTGCCCTGCAGGACAAACAGGTCATCGGTTTCGTGGGCACTTTCCAGTTCTTTTCGGATGTGAAACAATTCATGGCCGTGGTGCACGCGGTCTGCACAACACATCCGCAGGCGGTCTTTCTCTTTGTGGGATCCGGCGAGACCCGCGAAGAAATTCGCCGGGCGGCGACGGCCTGCGGCCTGAGCGATCGGCTGGTCTTCACGGGACCCATCCCCCACCATGAGATTCCCCGTTATCTCAGTGTCATGGACGTGGTGCTCTGCCCCTACCGGGGCGATTACCTTTTCTACGGATCGCCCCTGAAACCCCTGGAATACATGGCCGCAGGGAAAGCGACCCTTTGCACGGCCGTGGGCCAGATCAAGGAACTCATCCACGACGGCTGCAATGGAATGCTTTTCCCCTGGGACGACGAACGAATCCTCCTGGAAAAACTGCTGCTTCTTCTGCGGGACGCTTCCCTGAGGCAATCCCTGGGAGCGATGGCCCGCAAGACCATTGAATCCCAGTGGACCTGGGAGCTGCAGGTTTCACGCATGGAGCGGGTGCTCAAAATGGCCGCCGGTCGATCATGAGCCGATTGAGAGCTTTCCTTGCCAATCCTTACAAGATTCGGGCTGCGGCCCATCGTCTGCTGGGTCGGACACGCCTCAAGTTTCTCGAGCAGCGGCTGGTTTCGCTGAAACCCTGGAACCTCCCGGAACGGATGGACTTCCGCGGGGATCCGATCCGCCATTTCCGGGAGCGCACGCAGCCCAGGTTCTTCTTCAGCACCGATCGAATTCCGCAAATCCTCAAAGCACTCCCTCCCGCAGAAAGCGCTCGGATCAGCAGGGAAGCGCAAGCCCTGGCCTCCGGTGTTTTCACCTTCCGTGCGGGACCCTCCCTTTGCGTGGGGCTCGACCCACAAGCCCTCTGGGAAAGCGCGCCGGACCCGGATTGGCGCACGGATCTCCATCGGCTCGACTGGCTGAACACCCTGCTTCTTTCGGCACACATCGGGCAGGAGGGGCGCCACGCCCTTCGGGCCGGCTATTTCCTGTGTTCCTGGGTGGAAGATCACCCTCCCGGGTCACCTCCCTGGGAAGACCCTTTTGAAGTGGCCCAGCGCATGAACACGCTCTGCTGGACTCTCTTTCTGGGAGCCCCCCTCGAGGAGTTTCCCGGGGAGGCGATCCTCGCCGCCGCAACCCTCCTGCTGACCTCTGCGTACTGGACGGAAGCGGCCCTCGAATACAGCATCCCCAACAACCACCTGCTCCTCGAGGCATTGCGCCTGGCCCAGGTGGGGCTTCTCTTCCCCGAATTTCCCCACTCTCCCCGATGGCTGCGGCGGGGAACGCAACTCCTGGAGAAGGAGGTCCTGCGACAGGTGCTGCCCGACGGCGTCCACGGCGAACGTTCGACCTTTTACCAGAGAATGGTGCTGGAGGGCCTTCTCGAAATCATTCGGCTTCACCGGCTGAACGGCAAGCCCTTGAATGAGAGATTATCAAGCCGTGCCTCAGGGATGGCCGCTTTCCTCGCCGCCACCCAATACCCGGACGGCAGCTTCCCGCTGCTCAACGACGGGTTCGACAGCGACGTGCTCCTGCGCTGCGATGTGCTCCTCGCAGCGGCACAGGAACTGGGCACGCCCCTCCCAAAGATTCGGACTGAACGGGTCTGGACGCCCTGGCTTCTCGACGGGTCGATGCCCACTGCGGAAACGGCATCCCCCCTGCCGGAAGCCAGGCTGTGGCGCCAGGGTGGCTACGCGGTTTTCGGGCGCAGGACCTCCTCGGGAATGAATCAGTCGGTCTTCGATTTCGGACCTTTCGGAATGGACGCTGCACCGGGCCACGGTCACGCGGATTGTCTCAGCCTGAATCTTTCCGTTGCCGGAAAGCCCGTGCTCATCGACCCGGGTTCCTTCTCCTGGAGCAGAGATGAACCGTGGCGTCAGGCATTCCGAAGCACCTTTTTCCACAACACGGTGCGGGTGGATCAGCGCAATCAGACACCGCTCCGGGGCATGTTCGGCTCGGGCCGTCCGGCAGAGCCGAAGCTGCACCACGCGGTTTTGGGAACGGTGCTTCGGCTGGTGGATGCCTCACACGATGGCTATTTCCGGCGGCAGGGGAGGGTGCTGCACCGCCGGCTGTTCCTTGAGAATGGGGAAGACGGCTGGATCGTGCTGGACCTTTTGAACGGGAAGGGTACCCACGGAATTGAAGTGTTGTGGCACTTTCATCCCGAATGCCGGGTGGAGACGGACGATTCCGGATTTTGGGGCGTGCATGACCAGGGAGCAGGCATCGAAGCCAGCGCGATCGCCAGCGGCCCCATGGCCTGGACCCTCCATCGGGGAGAACTGAACCCGCCCGCAGGGTGGAGTTCCTTTGAATCGGGCGTGAAAGTCCCCTCGTTCATGGCCGGCCTTTCGGGCAAGCTCCTGCTTCCCGCGTGGGTGGCGACGGTGCTTACGCCCCGCCATTGCGGGCGTCGCAGCTTTCCTGTACGCCTGACGGCGCTGCCCGGCGTACGGGGGATCGCCGCAACCGCAGCCGGTGAGACCTATGTCACGACGATCTTTGTCGCTCAGGACGGCCGAAGGGGCGGGACCTTCGGCCCCTGGCGGACGGATGCGCGAGTGGCGGTCATCCGTGAAGGATCTTCACCGGCCGTGATCCTCGTGGACGGGCAATCGTTGCATCGAGGAGACAAAGTTTACTGCAGGTTTCCCGAGCGGGTGCGGGGGGCGGAATTTCTGCCGGATTCACGCTAATCCTCGAAGAAACTCTCCCAGGGGCTGCCCTTGAATCTTTCTTTCAACTCAAAGTAATTGGAAACGGCTTCGGACAGCGGTTGGCCCGACTGTCGTCGGGTGGTCGGTTTGCAGGATTCGAGATCGATTCCCAGGAATCGCTGAATGCGGGCAAACTCTCCCGGTGTGTCGCCCGCCAGATCCTCGTAGATCACGTCGATCTTCGAATGATCCGCAAATAAGCCATCGTACTCCTGCTTGACATTCTGCGCCCACGTGAAGTGCTTCAGGCATTCTTCAGGATCCAGAGAAAGCACAAGTTTTTCTTCCCGCGTCCCCTTTGTGCTGGTCCAGTTGTTGGTCTGGAAGGCTTTATTGAGGGAGAGCAGGTTTTTGAGCATGTTGTTCCGTTTCAGGTGAATGACCGAAATGTCCCGGGACTCTCTCAGATAGCGCCAGATGTCGCGGCGCGATGCATCCTGTGCATGATAGTAAAAGATCTTGAAGCCCACAGCTTTTGTCTGCATGGGAAAGGTTTTGAAAACCTCCCGTTCGACAAATGCGGCAGGATCTCTTTGAGCCAGTCGCCGCAACCGAGGGGACTGCAGAAACTCGTCGTAGCGGGGAAGGTCCCAGCCGATCGCGCCCGGGTCTCGGAATAGCTCCCCAAACGCGATCACCTGACTGTGCGCGTTCAGCAAACCGCGGAGGAAATTGGACCCGGAACGCGCCGTCGTGAGAATGATGAACCTGCGGTAATCTCTGCAGCCCCGAACGATCCCCAGTTGACGGGGGAGTGCCTCCAGCTGGAAGGTGATCCAGTCGAGGTAATGACGAAGTTTATCGTTGAGCATCTTCAGTGAACCTGCGCGCTTCTCCGCATCCACCTGCCGATGGCGGCGCGGAAATGTTGGAAGGGACGGTAGCCCCGGGGCATGAGGTGCCTCCGAAGTGTTTTTTCGAGTTTGTCCGCCGCATCGAGGTGCATTTCCGGGGAGGGATAATACCAGTTCTCCGTCCATTTGCCGCCCCAGTCATCCACGACGGTGACCGGCTGACCGGTGAAGCGACTGGTGAGTCGGTGCGGATAACCCCTCGCGGTGACACACTCCACGTAATGGTCGCAAAACCCCCTGATCTGAGCGACCATCTCGCCGTTGACCAGTTGAGGAAACTCTCCGAAAAGAGACTCGAGGCTCCGGTAGTCCTCGGTGTAGCGCGGCCTCCGGGTGGAAAACCAGAGCAGAATCCTGGGCACGGTGATGCCCTCAAGAAGTTTTCGGTAGCTCTCGACCCAATTGCGTCGGGTTTCTGCGACAATTCGTTTTAGACGATCCCGGTCTTTTCCCTGCAGCAATTCCCGAAAAGCATCATCGCAGTCGATCCAGGAACCATCGGACACGCGGGTGTAAAAGCCGAGCCCGCTGCTGAGAAACTCTGAATTGCTCTCCGATCTTCCGGACATCACCTGGATCACGGCAAATTTGCCTCTGTTCGTGTAGTCGAGGAGTGTGGCGTTGTCTTCCGAGAAAAAGGAGGGACCGGCGCCGCCACGGCCCAGGTTGAGCACTTCCAGCTGAAGCCTTTCCTGGAGGAGCGTGGGGTAGGGTTTCCGGCAGAAGCGTCCAAAGGTCTGGGCGGCGCCGATGCACACAAAGTACCGGCCGTCAGCGAGTTTCTCGGGCCGAGGGCCTCGAATGCGAAGTCCCTCGCCTGTCTGGCGATCCTTGAGGGCAGGGTCGAGAAGATACGTCTCATAGTCCACAACCTCCCAGTCGGGAGGCCCGTATGCATCCGCCATGGAAACCGACCTCGCGTTGAAATTGCCAGGGTGTCGGCCCTCCTGCAAACAGGCTTGAGCCGGCCGATTCCCTGATCCCAGTAAAATTTTCCCCTCTGCTCGATGCAGCTGGAGCCTGGCGGCCATGCAGGCCCTTCACCTGCCGCTACGCCGGCAGTTCTGTGAGATTGCCCAGATGGACGATCGGCTCGTGGAGGATCTCTTCTTTCAGGAGATCGAGAAACTCAGCGTGCCGGGGGTGAGAGGGAAGGTGCACGGCGCGCTGGAGAAACTCCTCCTGGGAGTAGGTCCCGTAGTTCACGAGCCGGCTGAAATAGACGGTGTCGAAGCCGAAGCGCTTCCCGAGCCTCACAAAGTCGGGCATCTCCCGAAAATTGTTCTCCTGAACCACCATGCTGATGGTGACCTGTTTCAGAGGGCCGTTCCGGAGGAGGCTGCCGATGAATTCAAGATTTTCCAGAAGAACGCTGAACTTGCCGGGACGGCGGTTGACGGCGTAGGTCGCTTCGCTCGCGGCGTCGATGGAAATTTCCGCACTCTTGATGAGTTCCCGCATTTCCGGCCTGATCGAGTCCCAGATCTTCCGGTTCCAGAGCAGCGCGTTGGTGTGCAGGCGAATCTCCTCGAGCTTCGGCATCTGCTCCCGTTCCATGCCCTGCAACCATCGCCTGAAGTAGGGGCTCCCAAAAGGGTCTCCCGAACCGGTGATGTAGAGATATCGGGCGTCCATGAGAACCTGCTGCTGGAGTTTCTTCTGGATTTCCAGGATTTGATTCTCCCGGTCCGTCTCGATGATGACCTCGGTACGACAGGATGGGCACGAGAGATTGCACGAGCGATCGTAGCCGCAGATCACCTGCCTGGGTCCATAGGGCAGGACCGTGAGACCTCGTTTCATGGCATCCCGGACCTCGCTCTCTTCAATCTCTTCAAGGTCCCGAACGGGTCCCGTCCTGGTTTGCAGGAAGGCGCAGCGGGATCGGATGCAATATTTGAAAGATCCATCCAGAATGGACTGCCGAATCCGGCGGGCCTTTCGGCCATTCCAGATTTCCTCGACGGAACTTCTCCGTAGATTCCCGATCGGGGTGTCGAGCCATGCAGGACAGCACAAATAAACCTGCCCCATGCCATTGACCTGTGTGACTTCAAACCAGGTGTACGGTTTGGTGCAGACCAGCCGGTTGTTCATTTTCGAAACCATCCCAGGAGTTTCCTGACGTTTAAGAATTTTTGCAGCGGTTTGCCTTGCTTGACAGTTTTAGGAGGAATCTTGCCCTCTATGTATTTCAAATTGATTGTCTGACCCTGCCAATCGTCCAAGATGTCCGGTTCCTTTGCCTTCTTGAAATAAGCGGTGTTGTTTTTGGTCAGAAGCAGGTCCCAATTGTCATCAGCGCACAAGAAGTCAAACAGAATCGCTACGGAAGGGATCACATAGTCATCCAGGGCAAGAATGCCCCCAACTTTCAATTTCTTCGACGTATAGTGCCAGTCAAGGATCGGAAAAGGAAAGCGATGAGCTCCATCTATAAAGACATAGTCCAAATCCTGTTGAATCGCATCGAGGGCGAGCACATGATCCGAGCTGCCGACGATGAAATTGATGTTGTCTTCCAGCCCAAGCTTCCGGCAGTAATTTCTCACCCGATCCACTTCTCCCGGATCGTCGGTGATGCAGATATGGCTGGTCCCGGCAATCGCAAAAACCACCGTGGTCTGACCGCATCCCGTCTCCAGGGTGTTCATGCCCGGCTCCAGCATCCCGTGAATGAAACGCAGAGTATCGGGATCCACGGCCCAACTGGTGCTCCGCCCATGGTATTCGTGCAGGGCGGGATTGTCTTCGATCAGCCTCTCGATCAACATTTCCGATTCCTCCCGGGCCTCGCTCGTTCCTGAAAATCCGCCTTTCGCCGGCGTTCCCCAAACCCCTGAAATTCCCGGCCTCCGGGAAAATCGCGTGGGAACCCCAGCATCCGCTCAGCCGCAGAGTTCCGCATAGAGCGCTTCGTACTGCAATCCGATCCGGTGCCAGTCCAGTTCCAGGGCGCGCGCCCGGGCCGCGTCCCCCATCGCTGCACGCCTGCCCGGATTTTCAAACAGCTCGACCAATGCATCGGCCAGCAGGTCGGGATCATTCTTCGGAATCAAGACGGCTTCCGGTCCGGGGACATAAGCCTTGACCGACGGCAGCCGCGTCGAGACAACAGGCAGTCCGCAGGCGATGCCTTCGAGCAGTGAATTGTTTGCAGTGGACTGGAGCAGGGGCAAAAACAGAACATCCGCCTCGCGATAGAGCCGCACCAGGGTCTCGTCATCAACGTTTTTGTAGACCATGACATTTGCCAGATCCTCCAGTCCCTGAGCCCGTCCCGACACCACCTGAAACTGTATCTCAGGCCGTTGGGAAAGTTTTTGAGCCACCGCCCTCACGGCGTTGAAATCCCTCAGGTAATGGCCCACCGTGACGCATTTGAAAACGTCGCCGGACCTGCTGCGCATCCCCGGAGAAAAATGCCCGGTGTCAATGCCGTGGAGGATCACCTGCACTTTCGAGGAGACTCCCACCTGGCGAAAGTAGCCAAGTTGTTCGGGCGACACCACGGTGATCCGGTCGAGCCGACGGATCACGTCCTCTCTGACGAGCGATCCCAAGAGTTCGGAGGGCTGATGATAAGTCGCCAGGAACCGGGGGCGTCGGATGCCCAGGCGTTTCAGGACGAGGGGCAGGAACTGGGCCGAATGTTCACCGTCCAGGTAATGCACCAGGTCGACACGCTCCCCGAGGCACCGGCGCAAGATCCTCATTTCAACCGTCAGGTCGCTCAGCTTGTACCACTCCATTCCGTGGCTCCGGACAACATCCCGAAGGACCTTCCTCACCCGCTCGCTCTCGAGAGGAAAATCCCCGTCGCTGTCCGAAACGCATCGCTCCCGAACCAGGAACCGGTTCCGGTCGATGAATCTCAGGAACTGGTGGATCCCCGAGCGGGCTCCCCAGTGCGGGTAGAACGTACGGCAAACCTCGACGCGCATGTCATTGCTCCACCTTTGCCAGCCCGAGCAACCCCATGATGCGGCCCATCATGATGAGGGCAAAGCATTTTTGGGTGAATCGATCCGGATGGGTACTGCTGAAGATCAGGCGCCTGAGGGTTTGACGGCTTCCCAGAAGGCGGCCGATCAGCGGCACAGCCAGACGCAGCCGTTCCTCAGGTGCAGGCCGCTGCTCCAGCAGTTGCATGACGGCATCGGAAACGCCCTGCCAGAAATACCTGGAGATGAACCATTGTTGATTCAGCCTGGTTTGGGGAACCAGATGCCGCACGGCCATCTCCGGATAGTACCAACAAGGGTAACCCGCCTGGACGATCTGTTTCTGCAGAAAAACGTCCCCCCCGGAAAGAAGGCTGTTCCCCACTCGATCCAGGCAGGGGACGAACCCGCCGACGTGTTTCAGCACCTCGATGGGAAAGGCGATGTTTGCTCCTGCCAGCCATTTCTGGTTCAGGTCATCGAGGCGCTGTGGTGTGTCCGACCAATCCAGCACGGTGAGGCCGGTGATGAGTTGGTCCGAAAGCCATTGCGGCCGGGACGCCTCCCAGATGCCTGTGATCCTGCCGCCCACACACCCCGGTGTGGGCGACAGCCGCTCGAAGGCTTCCAGGGCCTTTTCGAGCCACACCGGCTCTGCCACGGCGTCGTCATCCAGATAGGCGGCATATTTCCCTGCGGCGTTGCACCATCCGGCATTGCGGGCATGCGAGAGACCCAGACGGGCTTCGTAGTGGTAGCGGACCTTATGGGCTGCGGCAAACTCACGAACGACTTCCGCCGTCGCGTCTGTCGAACGGTTGTCCACAACGAGGATTTCATAAAGCGGTCGGGAAAGGGTCTGATCCAGCAGACTCCGGATCGCCAGAGACAAATGGGGCGCCCGGTTGTGGGTGCAGATGATGGCAGTGATGAGTTCACTCACGAACGTTCCCCTTTGAGCAGGGCTTTTCGAGATCGGCGATGAGACGCGGCAGTCTCCCCGGGAACTTCCGGTCCACTTTATCCTTCAACCGGTAAATCAACTTCCACAGAACCGCTCTGGGATGCCGCAGGTATTTTTCCGTCACCTGCAGTCGGGAACGCAAGGCAGCCACTTCCGCATTGACCAGATAAGTTCCCGAAGAAAGTGCGAGAATCAGGAGCTCGTGTGAATCCCGGGCGACCAGGTCCGGAAAACGGCCCAGGATCCGTTCGCACATGCGGCCGTGTGGAACGGAATTGTGGGGACTGGCGCTGAACTTGAGGCTGGTGCGCTCCCTCCCCAAAACGGCCGGCACTGTCACGGCCGCCCACCCTGAGACCATCACCGCGTTGAACAGGTCCCAGATTTCATATTCAGACTGCGAAAAAGTCCGGAAGGGTCCGGTGTCCTGTAAAGCCGCCGTGCGAACGGCGCTGAAGGTGACCAGTTCGTTGTTGAGCCACTGAAAGGGGAAGGAGGCGCAGGGAATGGGATTGGCGATGTTTCTGTAGTCGAGATCCTCCACCCAGCAGGAAACGACGCCGACTTCGGGGCAGTGCTCCAGGACCGAGTGAACAGACTCAAGGAATGGGGGCTCGATCTGGTCCTCCGCCTCAAGAAAGACAATTCCAAGCGGATTCGACCCCGATTCCAGAACCGCCTGGAGACCCAGATTTCGAGCGGACGCCCAGCTGCCCGGCTCTCTGGCGATGAGCCGCCAGCCGTTCCCCGCCATCTCCTGGAACAGGCCGCCTGCCGTCTCACGGGTCCATTCATCGACCAGAACCACGACTTCGACGGGCTTTTGAGTTTGTCCCCTGAGTCCACACAGGCATCGCCGGAGGCCGTGAGCTGCGTGAAAGCACGAGACCACCACAGCGATCCCCTCCCCCATGGCGGCCTCCGCACTGCAGCGCGCGGCAGCCCCATGCAGGGGTTGCCTGGACCAGGGAAGGTTTGCGGGCAGGTGCAGGGACCGTTGGGAACCTTGCCGGATCAGCCGGCTGCGAAACTCCAAATGCCGCCCGAGCGTCTCCTGATTGTCGCAGATCCGGCGGATATCTTTCGCTGCATTACGACCCATGAGCGCCCGTTCCTCGGGGCGCGTGTTCAAAGCACGCCTGAGGGCCTCTGCCAGCCCTTCCGGATGTGAACCGGAGGCCAGCCAGCCATTTTCGCCGTCCCGGATCATTTCCGCCATGCCCCCTTCGGGGGACGCGATCACCGGGAGCCCTGAGCACATGGCTTCGACACAGGAGTTGGGAAAATTTTCCCAGCGCGACGGAACCACCGCCATGCAGGCCTGCCGAAGATAATGGGAGAGCATGGAACGATCCTGGGCTCCCCGGAATCGGAATCTTGGCTTGAGGTCCCTGGGAATGCGACTCTCAACGATCTGTGTCCCGCTCACCCGTTCGGTGGCAAGGCAGTTGGCGCCGATGAAGTCAAAGGTCGCGTCCGGATAATGGGGAGCGACGGACACGGCGGCATCGATCCATTCCAGGATCCCCTTGCGACCTTCCATCCGTCCCACATAAATGATCGAACCCTTCTCCCAGGTCTCACCGTCGCGATCCAGGAACTCATTGTCTCCGATGGGGAGGGGAATGACCTCGACGCTGTCCGGATGGAGACCGAAATGCCTCTCCGCCTGCCGGGCGAGATAGCGGCTGGGACAGAGGAGCCCGTCCGCGGCCCCGATGCTGTGAGCCTCCAGGCGGCCTGCCGTCAGAAAATAGGGGTGAAAGGGATCGGCATCGTTGTGCTGGACGATGATCTGCGTCGGGGAGTGCAGGTGCACGAAACAGGGCGGAGTCCTTTTGGGTCCGCGGCCGAGAGAGCGCCGGAGCTGAAAATAGTAAAGGGGGGCTTCGTATTCCTGGGCTTCGATGACATCGATGCCCTCCTCTTCCACCAGTTTTTCCGCCAGGAGGCCCGCCTGCCAGGCGAAGCTCTGGGGAGGAAACCGGGAAATATGCAGTCCCGACAGCTCCTGTCTTCTCTCGGAAGAAATGGAACGGCACAGCCTCATAGATTCAGCGGACCCCACCGGCACACGATGCAGGATCAACCGCCCATCGCATAGCGACTCCACCTCTTTGGGCGCACCGCTCCACAGCTGGCCGATGACATGCACCGTTTCCCCGGCGGACGCCAAAAGACGAGCGATGTGGTAGACATACGTCCCGATGCCCCCGGCGGGAATGGGAGCCGGAGGGTATTCTCGGCACAGAATCAAGTGTTTCATGAAATCTCAACCTGTTTGAATCTGGAAAAGACGCCTGGAGAGCCCGCGGGCCACCCTGGAGAACCGCATCAGAATTCCAGGTCGCCTGGGGGGTTGCCCGCGACGTGGGTCCGGCGCAGGATAATCCCTTTCCATCAGCCGGTTTTCCATCTGCATGGTGATCTCCACACTGAACCTGGAAACCGTCTCCCGATGGGAAGAGAGCATCAATTCCCGCATGACCTGGTTCTGGATGGAGGTCATGGCCCTGTACAGGGAATCCGGGCGAACCCGATAATGCATCAGCTGCAGGGGCACGGTGACCAGGGGCCACCCTGACGCCAGCAGACGAAGGCTCAGTTCCCAGTCTTCATAATTGTACCTCTGCCGGACATCGTAGCCGCCCAGGTGGCGCAGAACTTCCGTGCGCATCATGCACGGCACCACCACGCTGTTCTCGGAAAAGAGCAGAGGCAGTTCGGTCTGTGGCGCATTCCAGAAACCCGGTGGGCAGCCCTCGCCAAAAATGAAGGCCCAGGCGGCCACACCGCCCAGGCGCGGATATTCCTGCAGCAGCCGCAGCGCGATGGGGTAAAAGAGGGGTTCCATGAGGTCGTCCCCATCGAGAAAAGAGATGAATTCTCCTGTCGCCGCATGGAGTCCCGTGTTTCTTGCAGAGGCCAGGCCCTGGTTGGGTTGCCTCAAAACGGTCAAAGGCAGTTTCTTTTGCGCCGCATCGGCCTGAAGATTTCTGAGCGTCTCGAGCGTTTCCTCACCCAGGGAGCCGTCATCGATGAGCAGCACTTCCTCAGGGGGCCGAGCCGAGGCCCAGACACTTTCCACCGACTCCCGCACCATCGGGCCTATTTCGTGACACGTCACCACCACGGACAGACAGCCCTTTCGGAGATCGGAACGCTCCGCGACTGTTGAAGGTGGGCGATCCTCTTCAGCGTGAACCCGAAGCGGAACGCGGCGATCGCGAAACATCAAGGACACGCGGGACAGGTCCACGAGAGGAGGGGGGACATCGAGGAGCTGCCTCAATCGATGCAGTGCCTCGGCAAGCATCCGGCCCCGCGCAGCGCCACGGTGTGACGCGACCACCGCGGTGCACAACTCACGTCGGATGCGGTCCAGGGTGGAGAGGTCCAGAGCGGCCAGTTTCAAAAGGTGATCGGCAACCATGGGCGCCTCAGGTTCTCCCGGGAGCAGAATCTCCTTCGGCAGGCTCTGTCCTGGAGCCACCCCCTCTGCCGCAGCCGGAGAAAGGACCACCAGGGATCCTCGTGCGAGCTCGTTCCAGACGGCAGGCAGGTGATCGAAAAGGCTCGGATAGAAGCGGATGGGAAACACGCCGTCACGCTGCGGACATTCCCGCCGCCATTCCCATTGCCCTTGACGCTTCAGTTCCTGGACGAAGCCCCGGGAGGACCAATAATCCTCAAAGGAGCGGGGTCTCATGGGTGCAAACACCATGGAGGGACCTGCCGAGACAAAGGGGCGCGACAGCCGGAGCCCTCTGCGCACAGCCATGCTGACACCGTCGAGCGCTGCAAGAACCCCCGCGCAGGCCTGCTGGGGCTCGTAGAGAAAAAATTGAAGCGCCCCGCCGATTTCTGCGGTGGATTCGGAAGCCCGCGCGATTTGTTCAAGCACATCTTTGTTGACGAAACGCGGAATGAACTGTGGGGGCGACACCTCGGGCAGCCTCCCTGACAAGGCGACGCGTTCCCCCCTTTCTCCAAAAACCAGAGCCGCATCAGCCAGAGCGAGGGAGACATCCTCCATCTGGCGCCTGATGATTGCGTGCCGGGTCCAGAATCCTTCCTGGTTTGCAAGCTGCCGCCCGGCAGAGGTGTCCGTCACCACCACCGCAAAGGGAACCGGCAGGGCACCCGGCACCCGCGTCGCCCCGGCCATCTGGGAGACATAGCCGATGCCGCCCCACATGGGCAGGATCACCAAATCAAATGGATCCTCGGCATGCAGCGCTTCGAGCTCTTTCCGGAGGCAGACGGAGAGGAAAAAGAACAGTCCACTGTCATTGATCAGCCCATAGGAACGGGGACTGGGACCTTCTTCTCGGAAGAGACGTCCGTGCTCCGGGTCTCGGGGCAAAATGGGGAGGCGTCGAACCCGCCCATATTTCGGGGCCCTCGAAGGGACCCACGCATCTCGAGAGTGAACCGGCCTGGTGGCGGGGACCGGCACCCACATTGCCCCATCCTCGTGAGGGGGCCACTCGTCCCAGGTCAACACGGTCATTCGGCAGTCCAGCGCTTCGGCGATCTCTTCCAGCGGCAGGCCGAGACCGCGGGTGATTTTCCAGTCCTCCGGGTCGTCCGAGAGAAACTCCAGGCATCCCTCGTAGGCCTCCACAACCAGGATGTGCTTCACTTCATCAATCTGCATCGCCTGCCTTCAGGAAGGTCCAGCCCGGTTCTCCAACAACGAACGGCCTCTGACGGGACCGACAGGCCTTCCTCGACTCGACCGCGGGAATGAACGTCCAAAAACCCCTGGAACGAATGCCCCCCTGTCTCGGGTCATCCCCATTTCCATCGGTGCGGGGGCGCAAGGATTCCCCGGCTGTAGACTTTGGACTCCACGGTGATCGGATAGACATGCCAGTGGTAATCGTAAACGTATTCCCAGTTCTGCTGGTAAACACCCGGGTTGATGTAATATTTTCCCGATTTGAGGTCCAGCCGGTCCAACTGAAGCCGGATGCTCCCCTTTCCCTCCAATTGAGGCAGTTTGAGACCTGAAGCCTCTGTGTTGAGGTCCAAAAAGTCATTGCGCTCGTCATTGCTGATGGTCACCCCGAAGATGGGAGAGGTGACGGGTTCAGGCGCGGAGTAAAGAATTTCGATGCAGAGGGAGTCGCCGCTTTCGATTGAACTGACCGGGACACCCTGCAGGGTCGTGACATTGACATCGAGGATCTCCATTTCCAGAGACCCGAAGCGATTTTCGTCACTGCGCAATTCCGCTCCGGAAGAGAGTCGCCGCACCCGAACGTCCCTGGGGGACCGGCGCCGGGTTTCCCTCGACATCAACGTGGAATATTCCTCAACCACCGATGCGGGATCGCCCCGGGCAACCATGCGGCCCTCGCGAATCCAGATGGCCTCGTCACAGAGCTCCTTAACGCGATCCAGATCGTGAGAGACGATCACCAGGGTGCAGCCTCTCTCCTTGAGCTCTCCGAGCCGTTCGATGCATTTGTTTTGAAAAGCCAGGTCCCCCACGGCCAGCACTTCGTCGATGAGCAGCACGTCGGGCTCTGTGTGAATGGCCGCCGAAAAGGAGAGGCGCATCTGCATGCCGGAGCTGTAGGTTCGGTATGGGCTTTCGATGAAATCTTCCAGCTCCGCGAATGCGACGATCGCATCGAACCGTTCCCGAATGTCACGACGCGTTAAACCGGCTACCACCCCGTAAATGTGGACATTTTCCCTTCCGGTCAGGTCCCGGTGAAACCCCACTCCCAGATCGATGAGCGCCCCGACGCGCCCCTGGACCTCCAGGCGGCCCTCGTCCGGGGGGAAAGCCCCGCCGATGAGCTGCAACAGGGTGGACTTTCCCGAACCGTTGGCCCCGATAATGCCGAAGGTGCGCCCCTTCCCGATGGAAAAGCTGATGTCCCGCAAGGCCCAAAAAGCATCCATGGGCCGGTTCCATCGGAAGCCATGCAAAACCAACTCTTTGAGGGACCTCGGGTTGTTGGCGCTGTAACGCCTGAATCTTTTGCCGACCCGCTCGGCTGCGACCATCCATTCCATTTAGAGCTCTTCCACAAACCGATAGCTTGTCTTTTCGAAGAATTTGAGGCTCATGACAACCAGGCCCAGGGATAGGATGCCGATGGCCGCCAGAGGGAGCCAGTCAGGCGGGTCCCCATGCATGAGCAGCGAGCGGTAGGCCGTGACAATCCGGGCCATGGGATTGAGCAGGTACAGGCTGCGAAAGCGTTCCGGCACGGTAGCCACATCGTAGAAAATGGGGGTCATGAAAAAAGCCAGCTGCAGAAGAACCCCGATGATTTGCTGCGTATCACGGAAAATGACATTCAATGCCGCAAGGAAATAAATCAGACCCAGGGTGAAGGCAAACTGCACGACCATCACAAGGGGGAGGGCCAGAGCGTTTGCCGTCGGCGCCTTGCCCGTGAGCACCAGGACAAACAGGAGCAGGAGCATGGCGGTGAGGAAGTTGATGAGGTTGACGCTCAAGGCCACCACCGGCAGGATGGGCATGGGAAACCCGGGCTGGCGCAGCAGCTCGCGGCTCCCGAGGATCACGCCCACCCCCTGATTGATCGAAGTCGAAAACCAGTTCCATGCCAGGATGCCGCAAAAAGTGAAGAGCGAATAGTTGCGGATGCTGAGAGAAAAAACCACCCGAAAAAGGAAATAGAAGATCGCCAGCTGGATGAGCGGGAGGATGAGGGACCACGCAATGCCGAACACCGTCCGTTTGTACATGACTTTCATGTCCCGGACGATGAGCTCCCGAAGCAGCTCAAACCAGTGACGCCACGTGCGCCAGGGAACATGGCGTGCCGCTGCGGTCGCCAAACCATGTTTAGAAAAAAACATTGCCTCCACCCCTGCAGGACAGGAAAGGCCCCGTCACGGTGCCGGGTCCTTCCGCTGCGGTTGCTGCGCACCAAAGGCGGCGAGCACCCGCTCCGCCTGTTTTCGTGCCTGCAAATAACGGAAAACGCCGATCACACACCCCCAGAGTTCTGCGAAGATCAGCTCCCTGGGCAACTCCGAGGGCCGTCGAAAGGTTCTCAACCAGCGGCAGATTTGTATGCCCCACATGTGCTTGAGACCAAATCCCACCACGCGGGAGCGTTCTTCGGGATAGGCCGCGAAGACTCTGGTCAGGTAAGAATAGCGCCCAACGCCCCAGCTCCTGAGCTGGCGCCGCAGCGCCGGGTAATCCCGGCGGTGCCGATGCCGCACTAGGGCGCAGGGTTCATAGGCCAGCAGGAATCCATTGCGAATCACGCGGTGAAACATCTCCAGGTCACCCGCGCCCTCGGCCAATGTCCCCACATCCAGAGCGGGATCAAACAGCCCCACGCCTTCAAAAACGCTGCGACGATACGCCATGTTGGCGCCCGTTCCGAACTGGCCCGTGTCGTAATGGGGTGCGCCCCCCTCATGATTGAGAAGCTGCATGGATCCGAACTTCCTCTCAAACCCGCGGCAAAACCCCCCTCTCGCCTCGAAAAGGACCTGGGCTTCGGTTTCCAGTTCCAGAGGAATCACGGGACCGGTCACAACCATGACCTTCGAGTGCTCCCTGAAAACCCGGACCACGGCTGTTACCCATTCCGGATCCACGACGGCATCGTCATCGGTGAAGGCAACGATTTCTCCACGAGCCTCCAAAACCGCTCGATTCCGTGCCCAGTTGAGCCCGGGCCGAGGCTCCAGTGCATAGCGGAAGTGAGGGTAGGACCGCTCCAGGAGGCATCGGGTCGAACCGTTCTTTGGGGCATTGTCCACCACGATCACATCGAGTGGAAAATAGCGCAGGGCATCGAGGGACTTCAGGCAGATTTCGAGGTCCTCAGGCCGGTCGCGCGTGCAGACGGCAACCGTGACCAGCGGCTGATTCCCCTCTGCAACCGGGATCGGGCATCCGGAAGGACGACGGGTCGCTGCACCTCCCTCAGCCGATGATTCAGAGAGTTCCGCCCCACTCAAAAGGTCCCGGATTTGAAGACCGTATTGTTCAAAAGCCTGATGCCGGACCTGTTCCGCCGCACAACGCCCACCCTCCAGAGGCAGCTCGACAAATCCCACGGGTGCTGTTGCGACACGAATCAGAAGCCGTGCCCTGCCGTAGCCGTCCAACCCGCTGATGTCGAAAAGGGGTTGCGCCAGATCTACATCACGGACTCTGACAGGTTTAAACATCTCGCGCTCTCAAATGAACTCCGACGCTTTCAGAGGGGGCATCGACATCCGCGATGGTTCAGCACACGGCTTGGCAAGTAAGCCAGGCGCTGCAGGGCAGGCACCCCGCCGGATGCTCCCGGGGAATTCTTTCGGCGGGGAGGTCGAACCCACCCGTGAAGACCGCAGCAAGAAACATTCCTTAACACCCTGTGGCCGGCAACTCAGCTAAATACCCCTTGATTCAATGCATTAGGGTGGATTCATTCCGATGAAGTGCTGGAGGACATCATCAGCCATCTTTCGCGGTTGAGCCCAAGAGCGCGAGCCTTCTGTGAACCTTTCAGGAACAGGCGCCTGTGCGCGAAACCGCGATGGCATCGCTCCTGCTTATTGGAAAGATTTGAACCATGGGTCCCTCCTGCACCGGAATGCCTGAAACACCCGTTTCAGCACGTTTATAATGTCACGGCACGAAGGAAGGCAATGCAAATCACCAACACGAAGCGATCAAAAAACCGACGGCTCTCGCGGTCACTCCTGAGCACAACGCCTCTCCCGCTCTGTCTGGGCATGCCGGGGACCCATTTAGCCATGTGGTTTCCGTTGTCAGAAAGTTGTCAGAAAGACCTTGGAACCCAAAGGCCACCGACGCCGTCGCTTCTCCGATTCCGGGATCCAGAGTTCGGGCGGCATCAATATCCATTGAAGCTTTCCCCGATGACTGCCGAAAGAATCCAAACTCGCTGTCTATCGTGACAGGCATCGCCGACCCAAGATGGGATGGAGAATATGCAGAATAAATCCAAACAGATTCAGAAATCCCTACCGGTGGAGGAATTGAGGCTTCCCTCCCCTCCGGCCGTCGCCATTCGCATCCTGGAAGCGGTGAAAAAGCAGAACTCCTCAGTCCAGGAGCTTTGCCACATTGTCTCCTCCGACCCGGCCCTCGCCCTCCGAATCCTGCGCACGGCCAACTCGTCCATGTTTTCCAGCAGGACCAAGGTCAGCAGCATCAAACAGGCCATCACCCTCATGGGTATGAATGCGCTCAAGAATATCGCGCTTTCTTTCATCATTTTCGACGGCATGAAAAAAGCGCTCCAGGACCGCATCGACTTCACATGCCTGTGGAAGAAATCCATCGTGGCGGCCGTCGGGGCAAACATCCTCTGCCAAAAGTTTCGCGTCAGTGCCGAAGAAGTCTTTCCCGCCACGCTCCTTCAGGATGTCGGGAGCCTTCTCCTGCTGTTTTCCTACCCGACCCTCTATCGGGAGATCCTTGATGAAGTGAAAGATCCCGAATCCGCCATCAAAAGCCTGGAGAGGGAAAACCTCGGCTTGGACCACCAGGAACTGGGCTACGAGATCTTGAGCAAGTGGGGACTGCCCGCAGGAATTTGTGACTTGGTGCGACGCCATCACCTGGACCTGGAAACCACCCCGAACCTTCCCCCCAAAGCGGCCATGGTGTGCCTTGCCAACCGAATCGCCTCGATCCTTTGCGGCGCGGATGGCCATGAGCAGATCCAGTTGCTGCTGCAGCTCTTTTCCGATCGCTTCCAGATCGAGAACAAAGAAGCGGAAGCACTGATGGACAGTGTTCAGAAAGAGAGCGTGGAGATCCTGGCCTTCTTTGAAATCGACGGAAGTTCCATGAAATCCCCTTCGCAGATTCTGCAGGAGGCCAATGAAGAACTAGGGCGGCTCAATCTTTCCTATCATCAGCTGGTGCTGGAATTGAAACGGGCCAAGGAAAAGGCGGAAAGCCTCGCCCAGCAGCTGGCAGAAGCCAACGCGCATCTGCGTCAGCTGGTCTACAAAGACAGCCTCACGGGTCTCTACAATCACAGGTATTTTCAGGAGCTCATGGACATGGAACTCAGCAGAGCCACTCGCTACGGCAAGCCCTTGTCCCTCATTCTGTTCGACCTGGACCATTTCAAAGGGATCAACGACGAGCATGGCCATCCGGCGGGAGACCAGGTGTTGCACAGCGTTGCGGGGCTGGCCGAGTCGAGCGTGAGGCAGTGTGATTCAGTGACACGCTATGGTGGCGAGGAATTCGCTGTCATTTTGCCCGAAACCGACATCCGGGGAGCGCTGCAGGTGGGGGAGAGGATTCGCCGGTGCGTGGAAAAGATGCGCCTCTCCAATGGAGAGGCCGTCCTGAGCGTCACCGTCAGCCTGGGGGTGACGGCGTGGGAACCCGAAAAAGATCCGATCTCCAAATCGGACATGATCTCGGCAGCAGACCGCGCCCTTTACCAGGCCAAGCGATCGGGCAGAAACCGGATCCGCGTCGGGTAAGAGACGGAGGGAGAGAAAAGCTGAGGATCAAGACAGGTTGCTGGTCCACCAGGGCAGCTGAGCGGCGCAGACGCTACGGGGTTCGCGCCGGGATACGGAATTTGAAAGCGGAGACGCTCGCACCCGGGAATCTTTTGAATTTGCAAGGACAACACCGACTCAAGAGGGAGGTCGACCGCATGACTCTCAAGCGCAAGGTCATAGGGGTCACGCTGACAGTTTTCATTTTTTCGGCACTGCAGGTCTATTTCGTTCAGCGGTTTTCCATCTTGCCGAGCTTTTACAAATTGGAGCGTGAAGAATCCCAAAAGAACATGGGCCGTGCCCTGGAAGCCCTCAGCCGGGAGCTGCAGGTCATGGGAGTCTCCACGGCCGACTGGGCGTACTGGGACGATCTGCACCGTTTCGTCCTCGAGGGGGCGCAGGACCCGCAATTCTTTGAATCCACCCTGAATCTAAGCGCCGTGGGAACCCTGAAGGTCAACCTCCTCAATATCTACGACCTAGAAGGAAAGCGCCTCTGGGGAGTGAGCGTCGACCAGGACACCATGGACCCTATCGATCTGGGAGAATTTTCGTCACCCCTGCTGCCTCAGGACCATCCCCTTTTTCGACTCCCCGAGTTGGCGAGCGAGGCGGCAGGTCTCGTGCAAACGCCTCAGGGTCCGATGCTGGTGGCTTCCCGAAAGATTCTCAAAAACGACCGCAGTGGCCCCCCCGCAGGCATATTCGTGCTGGGAAGGCTGCTCGACGAAGAGGCGGTCGAACGCATTTCCGAACAGACCCGCATCACCCTTGCAATCGATGCCTGGGAGGGCGAGGTGCCCCAGAACGAATGGTCGGAGAAGCGTTCGAAGAAGCTGGCCCACACCCCTTTCCAGATCCGGGAATCCGGCGAGGTGATGCTTACCGAGACACATCTCGCCGATCTGAATGGTAACGCTTTGCTCAAGGTTCGCGTGGCGAGTCCACGAACTATCTCGGAGCGCGGTGAGCAGGCCGTTCAACTGGCCCTGCTCTCCATCGGCGGTTCAGGCTTCGTGGTCATGGCCCTGCTCCTTCTGCTGCTCCACCATGCAGTTCTGTCGCCCATCGGCAAGCTCACCACCCACGCCATCCGCGTGGGACAGAACGACAATCTTCGAGCGAGACTGGCGCTGCAGCGCGAGGACGAGATTGGAACGCTCGCCCGGGAATTCGACCGGATGACGGACCGTCTTGCTGAGACCCGAAAGAAGCTCCTGGAACAATCCTACTGCTCCGGGATGTCGGAAATGGCCAGCGGGGTGCTCCACAACGTGGGCAACGCCATCACGCCGTTGACGGTGCGGCTGGCCAATCTGCAGGAAGAACTGCAGGGAGCCCCCACCGCGGAAATGGAAATGGCCGTCAATGAACTGGCGAGTGGCGACGGCGACGCGGAGCGCAGGGAGGATCTCACGCGATTTGTGGAATTGGCGGGCACGGAACTGGCTGCGGTGGTGGGCCAGGCGCGCAGTGAGGTGGCCGCCATCGCTCACCAGATGAATCACGTGCAGAAGATCCTGAGCGACCAGGAGCGATACAGCAGGGCTGACAAGGTTTTGGAACCCCTGAACCTGAATGAACTCGTGGAGGAGGGTTTCCGAATGCTCTCACCGCACATGCAAGAGAAAATGGCCCTCGAATTTGAACCGGAAACCCGGGAGCTGGGTGAGATCCTCGGTGCACGGACGGCCATCCAGCAGGTGATCGGCAATGTCCTGATCAATGCGGCCGAATCCATCGGCTCCAACGGGGTCCACCCGGGTCGCCTTGTGGTGAGCGGTTCGAGGGAATCACTGGAGGGCAGGGAAATGGTCCATTTCCGTTTTCAGGACAACGGAATTGGTATTGGAACGGAGGACCTGAGCCGCATTTTCGAGCGCGGATTTTCCACCAAGAACCGGGGTTCCGGCCTGGGGCTGCACTGGTGTGCCAACACGGTCAATGCCATGGGAGGGAGCATGCACGCAGAAAGTGAAGGAGCCGGCCGTGGTCTGTGCATGCACCTCATTCTCCCCCTGGCGCAGGAGCAATCCGAGCGTGAAACCGCCGAAGGAGTGTAAGACGATGGAATATCAGGAGGAAAAAAGCATCAGGGTGCTCATCGCGGATGATGAACCCGCCGTGCTCGATGCCTATAAAAGGATTTTCAACGGTTCGGGCAATGCCGCCAAGAGCCCGGATAAATCCATGTCGGACCTGCGTGCGAAGCTTTTTGGAAATGCAGGCTCCAAGCCGAAGCAGACCCACATGGACTTTATCGTGGAGTACACCCAGGGCGCGGAAGAAGCCCTCGAGGCCGTGAGGACAGCGCGGGAAACCAGGAGGCCCTTCAGCATGGCCTTCCTGGACATGCGCATGCCGCCCGGTCCCGACGGGGTTTGGGCCGCCAGAGAAATTCGGGCGATCGATCCCAATCTCGACATCGTCATGGCCACGGCCTATTCGGATGTCGACCCGAGAGAAATCTCGGATCAGGTCCCTCCCGTGGACAAAATCTTTTACGTACAAAAACCCTTTCATCCCTACGAAGTGCGACAACTGGCGCTGGCGCTGGGACGAAAATCGGAGGCGGAAGCCAGAATCCGCCAACTGGCCTTTTACGACAGCCTGACGGGGTTGCCCAACCGCGAATTCTTCAAAATCCGGCTGCTGCAAGCCATAGAGGTCGCCAAACGCCAAAACCGCTCCCTTGCCGTGCTCTTCATGGATCTCGACAATTTCAAACGCATCAATGACACCCTGGGCCACGGCGTCGGGGATCAACTGCTCAGAACCACCGCCGAACGGCTCACCCGCAGCATCCGCGCAAGCGATTCCATCACGCGTCTGCCCCTCCGAGGCGTGGAAAACGGCATTGCCCGGTTCGGCGGTGACGAATTCATGATCCTGTTGACGGACATGAACAAGAGCGAAGAAGTCACTACCGTTGCCAACCGGATTCGAGAGAACCTCTGCGTACCCCTCAAGCTGGGTGAGCACGAGGTCATCGTCAGCACGAGCATCGGCATCGCCACATTTCCCGACGATGGTGAGGATGCGGAAACCCTCGTCAAAAATGCGGACATGGCCATGTACTTTGCCAAACGGAATGGAAGGAATTCGTTCCAATTCTATTCCAAATCCATGAACGAAGCCGCGCTGAAGCGCATGACCCTGGAAAACTTGATGCGCCGCGCCCTCCACACGAACGAATTCACGCTGTGGTATCAACCGCAGATCGGTCTCGCCACGGGGGAAGTGTGCGGCATGGAAGCGCTCCTGCGCTGGAACAGCCCGGAACTGGGCATGGTGCCTCCCATGGAATTCATCCCAGTGGCCGAGGAATGCGGCCTCATCATCCCCATCGGCGAATGGGTCTTGCGAACGGCCTGTCGACAAGCCAAAGCCTGGAGGGATGAAGGCCACACCCAGCTGCGCGTGGCCGTGAACATTTCCGTCCTTCAATTCGTGCACATGGGGTTTCCGGAACTGGTCCAGTCCATCCTGGAGGAGACGGGCCTGGAGCCCTCAGCGCTGGAACTGGAAATCACCGAGTCGCTTCTCATGAAAGACGGAGGGAACGCCATCGAGACTCTCAACGCCCTCAAGCGCCTGGGTGTCTCGTTGGCCATCGATGACTTTGGAACGGGTTATTCGAGCCTCAGCCGGCTGAAGGATTTCCCTATCGACCGGCTCAAGATCGACCGATCCTTCATCCAGTCCATCAGCACCGCCAAAAACGACAAGGCCATCGCCTCGGCGGTCATCGCCATGGCAGACAGCATGAACCTGAGCGTCACGGCTGAGGGCGTGGAGACCGACTGCCAGCTGAACTATTTGAAGGAAAAACATTGCGAGGAAATTCAGGGCTACTACATCTCGCGCCCCCTGCCCGTAAGGGAGGCCGACAATTTTTTGAAGAACTCCAAGGGAAAACCCCTGTGAAATATCAGGAGCACTCCCGTCAAATCGGAGGGAGATTTTGCGCCATCCATGACATTATCTTGCGAACGGCGAGAAGGTCCCGGAGCCTTCAGTGCACCACCCAGGTCAGGACGGCCGGACTCGCCATCTCGAATTCCTGCTCGAACCGGTTGGGAATTCCGACGGCGTGAGCCCTTCCCGGGATCAGGTGCGAAACCTCCCGGCTGAAACGGCACGCCGCGATCAGGAACATGGCGGGTTGGGGCTCCCCGATGCTGGAGTTGAAGCTGGAAGATGGAACAATAATGTCCCATGCAAAGCCCTGGAACGGAATCATCCCAAACCCCCTCCTGACGAATTCCTCATCCCCTGATATACTTGTTGTCGCTAAACGAGCGCTGCACCCTCCGGGTGCGGAAACTCCCGACAACCTTCAGAGGGGATCTGGAAGGAAGCGATCATGCTGTTCAAACTTTTTGCTGCTTTCATCATTTTGCCCATTGTGGAAATCTATCTCCTGATCAAGATGGGGACCCTTTTCGGTGCCGCCTGGACCATTTTTCTGGTCATCGCCACAGCTTTCGCGGGAGCCTGGCTGGCCAAAATGCAGGGGGCTCAGACCATGTACCGGCTCCGGCTCAATCTGCAGCAGGGGATTCCTCCCACCGACGACATCCTGAACGCTTTTCTCATTTTCGCTGCAGGGCTGGTCTTTTTGACCCCCGGATTCATCACGGACCTGATGGGGCTGCTGGTGCTCATTCCCGCCACCAGAGGGGTGATCAAAAGCTGGCTTTTGAAGCGGATCGACCAGTGGATGCGGGAGGGTAAGGTTCACATCCTGCACGATTAGTCACAATATTGTTACGTGACATCTCCTGAAACCCCGAAATTCACAAGAACGTCATGGCCCGCGCCTGCCGCCCACACTTCCAGCACCAGTTTACCAATTATCTCAACAAGCTGGCTAAAAGACACCTGTTGGAACAGATCCTGCTCAAGATCATGCCACAGCTGCATCCCGGAGCAGATCCATTTGCCATTGCCGGCTTGCGCCTCGTGGCTTTTGGAATTTTTGAATATATTTCCAATCGCTCAAAATACGTCCTCCCCTCGTGAAGGATCTCGAAGGAGCAGCAGGAGATGGGTCTTGATCCACTCATTCCGAGGAGACGGTCTCAGCACGTGAGCCGATAATCTTTCGCAATTTTGAAAAAAGCGTTTTCATCTTCCATGAGGCTTTCCCATGACTGTTTCGCCCCGATCCGCAAAAACCGATACACTCCGCGGAACCCGTACGTCCCCGGCCTCTGCCGCCTCCCCCGACTGGGAGGAAGCCGAAAGGGACGATCTCCTTCGAGAGCTTTTTCACCTCCGCAGGCGAGTCCGAGAACTGGAGCAGGCGGCGGTGGAGGGAAAGCGCGCCAAGGCGGATCTTCAAGATCAGCTCCACCTGATGCAGGCCCTCATCGACACGATCCCCAGCCCCATTTTCTACAAGAACACGGCGGGCGTGTTCCTCGGCTGCAACAAGGCCTTCGAAAGTCGGCTGGGGCTGCGCAGGGATCAAATCCTGGGCAAGACCTCCCGTGACCTTTTCCCCGGGGAACTTGCGGAAAAATACGCTCGCATAGACGCCACCGTGATGCGAGGAACGGGAGAGCACAGCCACGAAGACACCATCGTCTATGCGGACGGAAAAGAGCACATCATTTGCCTCAACAAAGGGACCTTCACGACGGCCCAGGGAAAGGTGGCCGGCATTGTGGGTGTGACGGTGGACATCACGGCGCGCAGAACGGCCGAGGAAACCCTGCGAAGGACGCTCGACGAACTGGAGGACCGTGTCGAGACACGGACCCGTGAGTTGGCCCGGGCCAACGAAGAGCTGCGATTGGAGATGTTGGAGAAGGAGAAGGCGAAGGAGGCGGAACGAGCCAGCGTCGAACAGTTCAAGGTCTTTGCGCACTCGGTGGTGCACGACCTCAAAAGCCCCTCCATCGGCATCCATGGGCTGGCCAAGCTGTTGAAGCGCCAGTATGAAGCGGTGCTGGACGACAGAGGCCGCCATTATTGCGAACAGATCCTGAATGTATCCCGGAACGTGGTGGCCCTGGTGGATCAGATCAACGCCTATCTCACCGCCCGGGAGGTCCCGTTGAACCGGGAGCGGGTGCCCATGGACGAAATGGTCGAGGCCATCCGAGAGGAATTCCAGGGCGCTTTTGAGAAGCGGCACATTCAGTGGTCTTCCCCTGACCGGCTCCCCACACTCAAAGCAGATCGGCTGGGGCTTCACAGAATTTTCAGGAACCTCGTGGAAAACGCTCTGAAATACGGGGGGGAAACACTGAGCCGCATCGCCGTTGGCTACGACAGGGAAGGAAACCGCCACATCTTCTCGGTACAGGACAATGGGAAAGGAATTGATCCCGGCGATTCCGAGAAAATTTTCGGCATCTTCCAGCGGACCCAGGCTTCGCGAAGCATCGCGGGGTCGGGGCTCGGCCTGGCCATCGTCAGGGAAATCGCCCGTCAGCATGAGGGAGAAGTCTGGGTGAAGGGCGAACCGGGGAAGGGCACCACCTTTTACGTTTCCGTGCCGGAGGTTCCCTGATCCCGCTGCGTTTTCCGTCCTGTTCGACCGTTTTACACCCCGTCGCAACAGTGAGCGCCGAACTTTCGAAGCAGTCCGGGCACTTTTGCCGTTCCATGGAATTTCTGATATCCTGCTGAAGGGTGGACAGCCGGGAGGATTAAAAAAGGCCATCCTCCTCTCATCCGGCTTCGGGACCAGCCCCTCACGAATTCATTGAAACCCCGCGTCCCGCGGGTCTCAGGAAGGAGATCTCCATGGAACTTTCCGGCAAAAAAGCCATCGTTCTGGTCGAAGAAATGTACAACGATTACGAATTTATTTACCCCTACTACCGGCTTCTGGAGGCCGGGGCCGACGTTCAGGTGGTCGGACCCAAGGCGGGCCAGGTTTACATGGGCAAGGCCGGCACATCGGCCAAAAGCACGGCGGCGGCTCAGGATCTGAGTGCAGCGGATTTCGACGGATTGGTGATCCCCGGGGGCTACGCACCCGACCATATGCGCCGCCACGAATCCATGCTCCGGCTGGTGCGTGACATGGACGCGCAAGGCAAGGTGGTCGCGGCCATCTGCCATGCCGGCTGGATGCTCGCCTCCGCTAAAATCCTTCAGGGAAGGACGGTCACCTCGTTTTTTGCCATCAAGGATGACTTGATCCACGCGGGAGCCCGCTGGGTCGATGAGGAAGTCGTCGAGGACGGCAAGCTGATCACGAGCCGCACGCCCGAAGACCTGCCGGCGTTCATGCGGGCGGTGGTTCGAGCCATGCAGTGAGGTTTGGAGGCGGACCCTGCTACAGAGCCGGCTCAGAGGGCCGGCCCTGGGTCGAACACGCGGCCGCCGTTGCATTTGGGTCACTTCATTTTGTACAGCATTCCACGGGTCATGGATTCAATAAACAAAGTACCCGTAACTCTCCAAAGCCTCGTTTCCTTGATGTTCGTGCTCAATAAAACAGGTCAAATTCGGGAATGTTGTAAAGCTTGCGGATGAGGGACACCAACGTGTCGGGAAGGTAGCGTCCCCAGAGGCTGATGGGAATCCGGTCCAGGGTTGTCTGGGGGCTGAATCCCACAGCGAAAAGGTATTCCAACAGAAACTCGATGTTTCTGGGAATGTTGCCGACATAAAGGCGCTTTTCCCGCTGGTTGACAATCCGGCGCTCGTGGATGCAGCTTCCAAGCTCGGACTCCACCAGGTCCACGTAATTGGAAAGAATCAGTTCCACGTAAATGTTGGGCCGGGTGTCCCCGAGAAATTCCTCGAGGCCCCGCTGAAGCCGATCGTCGGGAATGCCCCGGTGGCGGTACTTTTCCCACCCGCCCGTGTCCCGGTATCTGCGGCAGATGCTCTCGGCATCCCAGTCCACATCAAGAATGATGTTGGTGGCTCGATAACTTCCCCAGAACGTCTCTTTTTCCACCACGCGGAAATGCTCATGGTTTTCCAGCTGCTGCAGGAACGCGGGAAGCTCCTGGTCCTCGACCACCAGCTTGAGGCCCCCCACATCATTGATGGTGATGGAATTTCGGTCGAACTGGATGCGCATCTCGCTGAAGCCCCGTGCTGTGGCTTCCTCGGCGTCCATGAATTCCCGGATCATCTCCTCCTCCGGAGTGAGGAGGTTCTCCAGAAGCACGCCGGAACGCTTTGCCCGTTCCTCCGCCATAACTTTGGCCGTGTTCTGGACCAGGCGAAAGACCCAGTTGCCGATCTTGCGATTGGCCTTCTCCGCAATGCGCCGGGGCCGCTTGATGCGGTAGATGCCGGACAGCTGCCCGGCCTCGTCCAGGCACATGACGCCGTTGATGGGCGTTTCCCGGAAAAAGAAGTCGGGATTCCTCTGGTAGAGATGGACCAGCTCCTCGATGCGCGGTGTCGCGCAGCGCTCCCCGCGACAAAGAGCGTCCCGTAGCTCCCCCTTGATGGAAATGCGCTTTTCCTGAAAGGGTCCTCTTTGAAGAGTTTCCAGAAGGCTCTTGCAAAGTGTGCGCAGGGTTTCACCGAGGATAAAGCCATCGGCGATGAAGATTTCCGTGAGGGCGAGGGCGTCCGAAGGATACAGCCGCCCGCAGAACCAGCGCTCGGCGATGTCAAAAAGCTTCTCGCGATGGGCAAAAGAATTCAGATACACTGTGTTCGCCCCCTCTTCTCAGATGCATCGCTGCCCTGATCTTCGACAATCCTGCCGGTGCAAATCCCCCAAACATCCTGCAAAGCTCTCGAAGGCTCAACCCCTCTCCGCCACCCCTCCCGTCACTTCTTTTTCTTCCGGGTCATCTTGGATTGCAGGAGGTCACCCAGCGTGCCCATGGACCCGGTGCTCCGGCTCTGATACAGGGACAGATCTTCGGGCGCTTCCGTGGAGTCGTCCTCAGCCTCAAAGTCAGCGAAGGAGAGTGACAACCTTTTGCCGTCCTGATCCAGTGCGTCCACTTTGACCGTCACTTCCTGCCCCACGGCCAGCACTTCCCGTGGGTGGCTCACCCGCTTGCCCCGTCCCAGTCGCGAGATGTGAAGGAGTCCGTCCACCCCCTCAGCCAGGGTGACAAAGGCGCCGAAGTTGGTCAGGCGCGCCACTTTGCCCGAATGCCGCGTTCCAACGGGGAAATTCTGCGCAACGGTATCCCAGGGGTCTGGAAGTGTGCTTTTGAGGCTGAAGGAAAACTTTTCCTTTTCCCAATCGAGCCGGGCGATGAGCACCTCGACGTCCTGCCCCACCTGGAGGTGGTCCTTCACGTCTTCCACCCGCCCCCAGCTGATCTCGGAAATGGGCAGAAGACCCTCCAGGCCGCCGATGTCCACAAAAGCCCCAAAATCGCGGATGGCAGTCACCTTACCCCGCACCACCATGCCCTCCCTGAGCGAACGCTTGAGCGCTTCCTTCTGCTCCCCGAGCTTCTCCTCGAGAACGGCGCGGTGGGACACGATGACGTTGCGGCCCTTTTCCGCATATTCGGTGATCTTGAAGGCAAAGTGGCCGCCGATGAGTTCCTGAGCGTTTTCGACGCGGGAGAGACCCATCTGGGAATAGGGGCAGAACGCCCGCACGTTCCCGGCGATTTTCACCTCGAACCCCCCCTTGATTTCCTTTTCCACGTTGCCCTCGACGGGGATGCCGCTCCTCCAGGCCTCTTCCAGCTGGGCCCTCAAGGCGTCTCCTCCCCCGCCGCCGATTCTCGTGGTGAAGCGCTTCTCGTTGTCTTTTCCCGGCAGGTAGTAAACCTGGAGTGTGTCCCCCTCGGAGACCGTCAGGTTGCCATGCTCATCCACCAGTTCTCGAGCATCCAGGTATCCCTCGCTCTTGCCCCCCGATTCAAAAAACACGATGTCTGGAGTGACCTTGACCACCCGTGCCGCAAACTTTTCTCCGGGAACCAGCTTCCTGGGTGCGACAAAACTCTCCTCCAGAAGCTCTTCAAAACTCATGTCCTCTGAAAATTCTTCCAGTTCCTGATCTTCGCGTTCCATAGAACCCTGTGCCTCAATATGGTTGCCGATGTGAGGAAACCCCTCTCCCTCCGTTGCCTGTCCACTTGTTGATGTCTCTAACACACCCGGCTCCCCTTTGAAATGAAAAGGATCGACAGCGTGAAATTCCTGGAGAGACCTCGGCGGGGAAAGGGCTCATCCCTCGTAACATTTTGTAATCAAATCTTATAATTCTTCATGGCTTATTCAACCACGAACCGGAGAATCACCGCAGTCTCCTCTCCCCGGTGGGACCGCACGCGCAACTCAAAACCGGCTCCATCTTCAATCCCTGCGGGAATGCGCACACGGACGTTTTGTTCCCCAAGGACCTCACCCCGCCCCCCGCATCGCGAACAAGCCCCGATTCGGTAGGTTCGCCTGCCCCTGCAGATGGGACAGGTCTGTTCCACCGGCACCCGAAGGGGGAGAATGCCCCCGCGGCGGGCTTCCTCCCGGGTCAACAGCACTTCGATCTCGGGCTGATAAGAAAAGCGCCGGGGGAAAAAGTCAAAGGGTTCGAAACGGAGCCGAACGTCCTGACCGCGGCCACCCCTGTAGACAGGGCTTCCAAAGCCATGTCGAGCCTCTTCGATGGGCTCGCCTCTCCGAGCACCCCACCCAGGTCTCCCGGGGGCTGCAGCGGAATCCCGGGAGCGGGTCGGTTCTTCCCGGGGCTTGGGTAGCGTCGCATCGTAGGCCTTGCGAGACTCGGACCGAGACAGCACCAGGTAGGCCTCCGTGATTTCCTGAAAATACCGGGTCTGTTCAGGTCCGGAAACATCGGGGTGGTGCTCCTTGGCCAGTTTGATGAATGCTGCGCGCACTCCTTCCTGCGTCTCTCCGGGAGATACTCCGAGGATGGCATAATAGCTTTTCTTTTCCATGGCGCCCTCAGAAAATGTCTTTCCGCCCATGCCCCACCCTGCGGCAGAGCAGTGAATCAGCGTCCGACACCCTCTCTGCTCCTCCCCTCTCGTGGAGGCTCAAGCCCGCGAGAGTCCGGCGAAACAAACTGGACTCACAGCTGGTGGGGCTGGGGCGTCACAGTTTTCTCACGATGCGATTAAAATCTATCCCGACGAATTAGAAAAAATTATACAACGGGGAGGCGAAAAAGTCAGCCAATCCAGTGAGCTGACGCGGCAGAAGCTTGATGAGCCCTCAGTGGATAAAGGGACCGAGGAATTTTCTCATGAAGCTTCTGTCGATGAAATCTTTCAGAAGGAAGGCGCTGCGGCCCCGCCAGACAAAAACGCCGCGTGACAGCAGCCCCTGACCGTCCCCCAGGTTGAAAATCAGGAGGTAGGTTTTCTGAGGCAGGAAGGTTTCGAGGGGGCGGCCTTCCAGGGAGGCAAGGAGATTGCGATGGAGAACCGGGTTCTGGCGCACCGCGTAGACTCCCACTTTGTCCAACGGCCTCGGAGCAAAGGACACGCAGTCGCCTCCCCCAAAGATTTCAGGATGGGCCACACTCTGGAGATGCCCATTCACGAGCAGGCCGCCGTCCCGTCCCACGGGCAACCCGCTTGTCTCAAAGAGGTCGGGAGGCGACACCCCTGTGGCAACGAGACACACATCAAAAGGGAGCCGGCTTCCGTCGTCCAGCAGCCCATGGGACTCCTCGATTTTGATGACGTGCCGGCCCTCTATGACCTCGATGCTTCGTCGTGTGAAGGAAACCAGGGCCTCCCGGCGCGCTCTCGGGGCATGCCCATTCAAAAGCCGTTCCCCCGCGACCAGGACGACCCGGCCTCGCCCCGTGTGGTCCTTCAATAGCTTCCAGGCGTTGCCGGCAATTTCCAGCCCGGCCGGCCCTCCCCCTACCACGAGGATCTGAACCGCCCTGCGCCCCAGCAGTTCGAGAATGCGCTCCCTGGCTGCACAAAGATTCGCGACGGGCTTGACGGGGAAGACGCCGGGCTGCCCTGCTTCCCCGAAAGTTTTCGGCACTCCGCTCCCCACATTGAAAGAGACCACATCGTAAGGAATTTCACGCCCGGATGCGAGTCCCAGAAGGCGCCGGGGTGCATCGATCGCCACCACACGGTCTTCGATGAAAACGCCGCCGCGCTCCTCGGTCATTTCCCGGATTGGAAACTCGATTTCGGCGGGAGAGTAAAAGCCGCCCAGCATCCCCGGACCCATCCCGGAATAGGGGTGCCGCGGCGTGGGACTGATGAGGGTCACTGCATGGCCTGCGGCGGTCAGGTCGCCCATTTTGAGGAGGGAGGTCAAATGCGCGTGGCCCCCTCCCACCAACACCAATCTTTTTCCCATGTGCCTTGCTCCGCCCCCCCTCGTTTTTTTTCGTGAGCCTTGGGATCATGGCGACCCCATCGATCACCGGTCAGGAGAGGTACTCGCCCAAAGGCTGGATGACACCCCAGCGCAGCAAAAGGATCATGAGCACCGTGTAAAACAGGGCGACGAGCAAATCCTTCCACAAGCCGGTCTTCAGATAATCGGCGCGGGAACAATCTTCCCGGACCATCTTGCAGAGGCCCTTGTGCATCATGAAGAAGCCCAGGACATTGGTCACCCAGTAAGCGGCCACGAAAACAGGCTCGAATGCCCCACGGTGCGCCAGACTGATGACCCAGGCCATTCCATAGGCCAGGGGAATGTTGATCACGAGATCATTCCACCAGGATAGGGGAGAAAGCAGGAACCCCACGGTTGCATAGATGCCTCCGAAAAAGACTCTGCGCTGCATGTCGGGCCCCTCCTTTCTTTGTATAGAATCACAAGATAGCGTTCGAAGGCTCCATGAATCAGGGGCTTTGCAAAGGCCGTGACCCTCTCCACTCACACCTCGAGATAGCCTGCGTCCACCGAGTGTTGAATGAGCTGCGCCGCATAGCGCCAGAGCTCCGGCGCTCCCTCGGCCATGTGACGATTCCGGTCCAGCACCTGGTGCTTTTTGACCCCGTTGGCCTGCCATATTTTGCCCCGCGTCTCATAATTGTTGAGCAACGGCTGAAGCCGGTCCAAAGCCGCCACAAATCGGGCCTCCGCGGTGGCACGCGCCTCGAACTCCTCCCACAGTGCGTGCATTTCCTCCGCCTGATCCGGAGGAAGGATTCCGAAAATGCGCTCGGCGGCAAGCCTCTCCCTCTGAAGCTTGCCTGCCTGTCCCTCGGTGTCGTAACAATAGGTGTCGCCTGCATCGATCTCAACAAGATCGTGTACGAGAGCCATTTTGATCACCTTCAGCAGATCAAGCTGCTGCGCCTGGGCATAATCGGCCAGGAGGAAGGCCATGAGAGCAAGGTGCCAGGAATGCTGCGCCGAATCCTCTCTGCGAGATTCATCCGTCAAAAGGGTTTGGCGCATCACGCTCTTGAGCTTGTCCGCCTCCACCACAAATCGAATCTGTTTTTCAAGCCTGTCCAAATCGATCGTTACTTCCACCGTCTATCAGCCTCCATCACGAGAACCGAAACGTCAGGTCATCCGCTGTTCGAAGCGTCACCGCCCGCTCCACTTCTTTTACATGGGTCATGTTTTACATGGGTCATGGGAGAAAATAAATATTCGGCGCTTCCAGGGAAAGAGGAGATGCAAAGGGTCTGCTCTTCGAAATCGTGCAATCAGGGACATGGCCTGGCCTGAAATGCTTCGGATGATTAACCCACTCTGTAGAAGTCGTACTTGGGACCAGCGGGAGAAACCTGAAGACCCGGAGGGAGCCTGCGGAAAGACGGCCCTGCGAAATCGGGGAGCTCCAGGGGAAAACTTTTGTTCTTCGCGCAGTTCGACGGGTTGGAGTGTCCGTTTCGGCACTCGTCATGCGGACAGTTTTTGAATTTCCATTCATCACTTTCTCTGGATTGCGGCTAGGAAGATTGCCGACATGACGTTTTTGTTGGTGGATGCCTTGCTGGTTTGTAATAGGAACCGAAAAACCCGCTTTCCGACCCATGAAAAATGGCCTGGCGCTCTCTCGGGTGTCACAGACGTCACAACCATCCCATGATGCAGGAGCCTGAAACATGACCCATCAAGAAAAGGTCGACTATTATCGGTGCGACGATTGGCTCACCCCCCGCGAGATCGAGGAAAGGGAAAGGGTCCGTGCCTGGGTGGAGTCGCGCTATCTTCCATCAGCGGCCCGATACTTCGAGGAGGGAATTTTTCCCGTGGAACTCGTCCCCGAAATGGCGGAGCAGGGACTTCTGGGAATCAAGCTCAGGGATTACGGCGGCAGGGGGCAGAACAACATGGTGTACGGGCTGACCTGCCAGGAACTGGAGCGCGGCGACAGCGGCCTGCGCTCCTTTGTCTCGGTCATGAACTCTCTGGTCATGTTCCCGATCCTGACCTTCGGGAGCAGCGACCAGAGGGAACAGTGGCTGCCGCCTTTGATCCGCGGTCAGAAAATCGGCTGCTTCGCCATGACGGAACCGGAAGCGGGCTCCGATCCCAAAAGCATGCGCACGGAAGCCCGAAAGGTTGGAGGCGAATACGTGCTCAATGGACGAAAGATGTGGATCACCAACGGGCACCTGGCTGATGTGGCCGTCGTGTGGGCCCGGACCGAAGCGGGCATCCGGGCTTTTCTGGTGGAAAAGGGCACTCCCGGTTTCTCGGCTCACCCGATCTCCCGCAAACTTTCCATGCGGGCATCGGCCACTTCATCGCTGGTCCTGGAAAATGTGCACGTTCCGGAAAACAACCTCCTGCCCGGAACCTCGGGGCTCAAGTCCGCACTCCTTTGCCTCAACGAGGCCCGTTACGGCATCGCCTGGGGCACGGTGGGCGCAGCCATGGCCTGCTACGAGACGGCCCTGCAGTATGCCCGCCACCGCATCCAGTTCGATGTTCCCCTGGCGTCCTTTCAACTGGTGCAGAAAAAACTGGTGAAAATGCTCGCGGAAATCACCAAAGCCCAGCTACTCTGCCTTCGGCTGGGGAGGCTCAAGGACGAGGGCAAGGCCGAACACGCACACATTTCCCTTGCCAAAATGAACAACGCTTCGGAGGCGCTCAAAATCGCCCGAACGGCTCGGGACATTCTCGGTGCCAACGGGATCACCTTGGGCATGCCGGTCATGCGCCACATGCTGAACCTGGAAACCGTCAACACCTACGAAGGCACGGAAGACATCCACACCCTCGTGCTGGGGCTCGACATCACCGGGCAGAGCGCCTTTTCCTGCGGCCCCGGGTGAACTCCCTCCACCGGTTCAGCCGATTCCTGAAGACCGCTTCATGCGTCGTCCACATCGAAACGAATGCCCTGGGCCAGGGGAAGTTCGCGCGACCAGTTGATGGTGTTGGTCTGGCGGCGCATGTAGGCTTTCCAGGCATCGGACCCCGCTTCCCGGCCGCCGCCCGTCTCCTTCTCACCGCCGAAAGCCCCACCGATTTCAGCCCCCGAGGTCCCGATGTTGACATTGGCAATGCCGCAGTCGCTTCCCGCGTGGCTCATAAAGTGTTCGGCCTCCCGAAGGTCGCTGGTGAAAATGGCGGAGGTGAGTCCCTGAGGCACGTCATTGTGGAGCGAGATGGCCTCCTCGAGTTCCTCATAGAGTTGAAGGTAGAGGATCGGCGCGAAGGTCTCTTCCTTCACGATGGCCGACCGTTTTTTCGCCCGGCAGATGGCGGGAGTCACATAGGTTCCCGCGTCGTAAAGTCCACCCGTGAGAACACTGCCTCCATAGAGCACTTCCCCGCCCTCCTTGCGAAGCGCTTCCAGGGCGTTTTGCATGCTCCGCACGGCATCCCGGTCGATGAGCGGCCCCATGAGCGTTTTTTCGTCAAGCGGATGGCCGATTTTCACCTTCCTGTAGGCGGATTGGAGCCTTTCCGTGAACTCCTTGTAAACGTCCCTATGAACGATGACGCGGCGCGTGGTGGTACATCTCTGGCCGGCAGTCCCCACGGCGCCGAAGAGGATGGCTCTCACGGCCAGTTCCATGTCGGCACGGGGCGTCACGATGACGCCGTTGTTGCCGCCGAGTTCCAGGATCACCTTTCCGAGCCTGGACGCCACAGCACGAGCAACGTGGCGCCCCATGGGCACGCTGCCTGTCGCGGAGATGAGGGGAATGCGTGCGTCGGCGATGAGTGCCTCCCCCACCGTTTCACCCGGCCCGATGAGGACATTGAGAAGTCCTTCCGGCAGATCCATCTCCGCCATCACTTTGCCCAGCACATTCATGACGGCGATGGCCGAGAGAGGGGCCTTGCTGGAAGGCTTCCACACAATGCTGTCTCCTGCGATCAGGGCGTTCATCGCATTCCAAGCCCACACGGCCACAGGAAAATTGAAAGCCGTGATCACGCCAACCGGCCCCAGCGGGTGCCATTGTTCATACATGCGATGGCCTGGGCGCTCGCTGTGCATGGTCAGGCCGTAAAGCATGCGCGACTGCCCCACGGCAAAGTCGCACATGTCGATCATCTCCTGGACCTCCCCAAGGGCTTCCGCGTAGATTTTTCCGACCTCCAGGGTCACCAGGCGGGCCAGCCATGCCTTGTTTTCACGGAGTGCCAGGCCCATCCTGCGGACCGCCTCCCCCCTTTGAGGAGCGGGCACGGTGCGCCACTGCCGGAACGCCTGAAGGGCACGGGTCGTCACCCATTCGCAGTCCTCGGCGGTAGCCTGCCGGACGACGCCCAGCGATTGGCCGTCGATGGGGGAGAGGGAATCCACCTCCTTCCCTCCTGAGTCCCTCCACGATCCTCCCGAGCCGGCACCCGCATGGACGGGTTTGAGACCCAATTTTTCAAAGAGATCGTCCATCTCTTCCTCCTCCCGGTGCGCCGGCTCCCCATGACGTTCCCGAGATCACCGAAGCCGAAGTCTCCCGGGCGTCAACAGTTGAGGGCGTCCTTGAGCCAATCCTTGATTTCATCGGTGATGGCGTAAACACCGACCCCCGGTTTTCGTCCCGCGCCCTGGATGGCTCGCTCCAACATCTCCACCGGGACATCCACCTTGGCCAGCTCGTCCACGTTGCTCGTGTCACGTCGAATGAGCGTGACCTGAAGGGGCTTTTCCCAGTCATAGATGACAAAATAATGGGCCTGCTGACCGTCGTAGCGGACATAATCCTCTTTGCGTGACCAGCCCGTTCCCCACTCCAGAAAGGTTTCCACGGCCTTTTCGGGTGTCATGTTCCAGTCGATCTGATCCACGACCTCACGGTGTGCTTTGAGCTCTTCCCGGTTCCACACGTTCATACCCTCCCTTTTTTTTAGTATTTCAAACCGTTTCAAACACTATTTGACTTCCAAAGTGCAGCACAATCGGCGATGATCCCTTCTCACCAATCTCTGAAGATGTTCGGGAGACAGGTTTGCTCAAGATTGGTGGCCTGGGCTTTGAAACCCCATTGCTCCCGATTATCCCGGCGAGTGAGGGACTGGTAACCGAACCTGTATGGAGGTGGCACTGTCCTGAGCGGAGCGGTGAGTCCTCGAACCTGTCGACACCAACGACGGCGTTGCAGGATGCGCACCCTCCTTCGGAGACCTGGAATGGAGGTATCGCCCGGCCTGGATTTCGCCCTGATCCTCTTGCTCGCTTCAGGAGGTTAAAATAATGACCGTGTCCTCGGCGACAAGAGGCCGAGGAATTCAAAACGATCACCATGAAAGGGATTGTTCCCTTCATGTCCGTCTGGATTCGCAACGAATGATCAATCATAATATAAGCTCATGAAAACGGAGAAAAAGAGATGACCGACCTCTCACAATATGTGCTTTACAGCGGCGGACTCAAAGGAACGGAAGCGGCTTTCGGAGAATGTGCCGAAAAGTGGGGCATCAAGGAGGTGAACTTCACTTTTGTCGGGCACGAAATGGAACGGGTTAAGAACGTCAAGTTTCTCACGGAGGAGGACCTGCGCCGCGGGGACGTGAGCATGGAAATCGTGTGCCAGCGCATGGGGCGCACCTACACCAATGCGAACAAGATCCGCCGCGTGATGCAGTCGATCTTTCACATGGTCAACAGCGGCTATCAGGTTTTTGCCGTCGGAATCATCAAGGACGACGGCACGGTCAAGGGAGGAACCGGGTGGGGAGTGGAACTGGCCAAGTTTTTCAACCGCCCCGTTTGTGTGTTCGATCAGGATCGCAAACAGTGGTTCGCCTGGCAGGACAAAGGGTGGGTGCCGGCGCAGGCGCTCATCGAGCACAAGAGTTTTGTCGGCACCGGAACGAGAAATCTCACCGCGGAGGGCCGCAAAGCCATCGAAGACCTTTTTGAGCGCTCTTTCGGCACGCCCGCACTGAAAGAGTGACCGCCCCGGCGATGACTTTCCCCACCTCGCCATTGACCCTTTGTTCCGATTTCCTTATATTTGCAACGAAATGGGAGGCGGATTCGTTGAATGCCTCCTTTTATTATTCCCAGGCGATTTGCTCCAGAGGTTCTCAGAGTGACCAGGCAACACAAAATGGAAGTGGACCGGCGGCGATGCTTCGGCATCATCAGCCATCCCGACGCAGGTAAAACCACCCTCACGGAAAAACTTCTGCTCTTCGGCGGCGCCATTCAGCTGGCGGGAGCCGTGAAAGCACGCAAGGCTGCACGCCACGCCACCAGTGACTGGATGGCCATCGAGCGGGAGCGGGGCATCTCCGTGACCACCTCGGTGATGAAGTTCGACTACAGGGGTTATGAAATCAACCTTCTCGACACCCCCGGCCACCAGGATTTTTCGGAAGACACCTACCGGGTGCTCACGGCTGTGGACAGCGCGTTGATGGTCATCGACAGCGTCAAGGGCGTGGAGCCTCAGACGGAAAAGCTCATGGAGGTGTGCCGCATGCGCAACACCCCCATCATCACCTTCATCAACAAGATGGACCGTGAGGGTCTGCCTCCCCTGGATATTCTGTCGGAAATCGAGGACAAGCTGCAAATCGAGTGTACCCCCCTGTCCTGGCCCATCGGAGCCGGCAAGCGCTTCAAGGGGGTCTATGACCTCTACGGGAAGGCCCTGCATCTTTTCACGCCGGGCATGGAAACCCGCAGGCAGGAGGGGATCGTCATCCGAGATCTCTCCGACGCTCTCCTGGACAAACACCTGGGATCCCAGGCGGCCCAGCTGAGGGAGGACGTGGAACTGCTCGAAGGGGCAGCCAACCCCTTCGAAATGGATCAGTACCTCAAGGGAAACCAGACCCCTGTTTTTTTTGGGAGCGCGCTGAACAATTTCGGAGTGCGCGAGCTGCTGGACGCCTTCGTGGAGATGGCGCCCCATCCCGGCCCGAGACCCACCACCACGCGGGACGTCTCGCCCTACGAGGAGTCCTTTTCAGGCTTCGTTTTCAAAATTCAGGCAAACATGGACCCGGCGCATCGCGACCGCATCGCCTTTCTCAGGATCTGTTCGGGCAAATTCACTCGCGGGATGAAAGTGCAGCATCATCGCCTGGGCAAAGAAATCGCCCTGGCCAACGCGACCATCTTCATGGCGCAGGACCGGGCCAACGTCGAAGAGGCCTTCCCGGGTGACATCATCGGCCTCCACAATCACGGCACCATCAAGATCGGCGACACGTTCACCGAGAAGGAACCCCTGAAATTTACAGGAATCCCCAATTTTGCCCCGGAACACTTCCGAAAGGTGATCCTGAAAAATCCTCTCAAAGTGAAGCAGCTCCAGAAAGGCCTGACGCAGCTCGCGGAAGAAGGTGCCGTGCAGGTCTTTCGTCCTGTCGTCGGCCGGGATTATTTGCTGGGGGCCGTGGGCGTCCTGCAGTTCGACGTCACCATGGCGCGACTTCGAGACGAGTACGGCGTGGACGCCATCTACGAACCCACGAGCTTCACCACGGCCCGGTGGGTGGATGGTTCGGACAAAAAGATTTTAGGTGAGTTTGAGAGAAAGAATCAAAACAATCTGGCGCATGATGCGGCAGGGCTTCTGACCTACCTGGCACCCAATGAGTGGCGGCTCAAGTTCATCATGGACGAATGGCCGGGCATTGTGTTTCACAAGACCAGGGAACACGATTGAATCCTGACGCGCATCTCGCTTCTATCTAAAAGGTATCCCATTGATCAAATCCATCATCAAAAAATTCAAGGAATGGACTGCGGGGCTGGGAGGCAGGAAGGAACCCGGCGAATCCATTTCCACTGACGCTTCAGCCGCTCCGACCTCCCCAATGAACCAGCAGGCCGGCACCCGGAGCGAATCGTCTCCGCCCGAAGGCAGAGAGCGAACACGGCCCCCCCGCAGGCGGCCCAGACGCCCAAGACGCCCGCGAAAAGACGAGGAATCCGCGATCGAGGCGCAGGGGCTGGAAGAATCCCCGGCCACGCATCCTCTGACAGTGCCCGTTGCGGAGCCCTGGGATCTCTCCCGGTTCAAGGTGCCCGAACTGGCGGGCAGGACGCGCTTCCACGATCTGCAGCTCCCCGAAGAAATCATGCATGCGGTGTTCGACCTGGGTTTTCAGTACTGCACTCCTATCCAGGCGGCCATGCTCCCCCCTGTGCTGAACGGCCTCGACGCAGCGGGCAAAGCGCAGACGGGCACGGGCAAAACCGCCGTCTACATGATCGGCGCACTGACTCACCTTTTGAAAAACCCACGTCCCCGTGCGGAGGGAAGCGCACGACCCCGGGTGCTCATCCTGGGACCCACGCGGGAACTGGTCATTCAAATTGAAAAGGACGCCCGGGATCTCGCACGCTACACTCCTCATGGAACCGTCGCCGTCTTTGGGGGCATGGACTATGAGAAGCAAAGGCGCAAACTGGCCGACAGCCGCGTGGACATCGTGGCCGCAACCCCGGGGAGGCTTCTGGATTTCCATCGGCAGGGCGACATCCGCCTGGACGGAGTAGAAATCCTCGTCATCGATGAAGCCGACCGCATGCTCGACATGGGCTTCATTCCCGACGTGCAGCAGATTGTCCGCAGCACGCCCTACAAAGACAAACGCCAGACCCTGCTGCTCAGCGCCACTTTGAGCAGCGACGTCACGCGACTCGCCTCCCAATGGATGCGCGATCCTGTGACCGTGGACATCGAACCCGAACAGGTCGCCGTGGACACGGTGAAGCTCATCATCTACATCGTGACCATGGAGGACAAGTTCGCCCTTCTCTACAACCTCATCACCCTCCAGAACCTCAAAAAGGTGATCGTCTTCGGAAACCGCCGCGACCAGACGCGCCGCCTGGCAGACCAGTTGAACCGTTACGGGATCAAGAGCGAACTTCTGTCGGGAGAGGTGGATCAAAAGAAGCGCGTGCGGGTGCTGGAAAATTTCAGGGCGGGCCGCACCCGGGTGCTCGTGGCGACCGACGTGGCCGCGCGAGGGCTGCACATTGACGACGTGAGCCACGTCATCAACTACCACCTTCCTCTGGACCCCGAAGACTATGTCCACCGCATCGGCCGGACGGGAAGGGCGGGGGCGACCGGCGTTTCCATCAGCTTTGCCAGCGAGGACGACTCCTTCCAGATTCCTGTGATCGAACAATTCATCGGCAAGGGGCTGCACTGCATCCATCCCGAGGACGACTGGCTGGTCATGCCGCCCGCACCGCCTGCCTCCGAAGAAAGAGAAGCGACCCGGCCCCGGCGTCCGGCAAGTCCAAGAAGGAGAGACGCAAGTTCGGCTCCCTTCAAGAAAAGACCGCGCGAGGGCTCCAAAACGGGCCAGACATTCAGGAGCCGGAAGTCTCCCTGATCGACTGCGGGACCTGCTGGTCGGCATGATACGAACTGCGCACCAGCGGGCCCGATTCCACCCAGCGAAAGCCTCGCTGCAGTCCCAGGGTTCGCAGCTCCTCGAAATCCTCCGGTGGGTAAAAACGTTCCACCGGAAGATGCCCCCCTCCGGGGCTGAGATACTGCCCGAGGGTGAGGATGTGGCAGCCCACCGCTCTCAGGTCGTCCATGACCTGAAGGATTTCCTCCCAGGATTCCCCAAGCCCCAGCATGATCCCCGATTTGACGGACAGGTCCCCCCCCGGCCACGCAGCGGCGCGCTGCAAAACCTCCAGGGACCTTGCGTAAACGGCTTGAGGCCTCACTCTGTCGTAGAGCCGCGGCACGGTCTCCACATTGTGTGCGAGAACGTGGGGTCGGGCCGACAAAACCACCTCCAGAGCCGCACGGTCGCCCCTGAAGTCGGGCACGAGCACCTCCACCGAACAATGGGGCGCTTCCGCGCGAACCGCTTCGATGGTTCGGGCAAAGGCCGAGGCCCCGCCGTCGGGCAGGTCATCCCGCGTGACCGAGGTGACGACCACATGCCTCAGGCGCATGGATCGAACCGCCTGAGCGACTTTCAAAGGCTCCTGAGGATCCAGGGGCCGGGGGGCACCTTTCGCGACGGCACAGAAACGGCAATTTCGAGTGCACACGTCCCCGAGGATCAGAAACGTGGCCGTGCCGGCCGCCCAGCACTCGCCCATGTTGGGACACCGGGCCTCTTCGCACACCGTGTGCAGGGATTTGCTGCGCATCAGGGCCTTGAGCCGTGCGTGAGCATCCCCCGACGGAAGGCGCACCCGGATCCAGGGAGGTTTGGCTCCTTTCCGGGCTTCCAACTTTTCCGTACCCGCCGGATTTCGGGACCGGGTCCCTTCGGTTGCACTCATACCGCTTTCCTGGTGTTTTCCTGAATGTTCGCAAGAGGGAGTGAGCCGCCAAGCTGCCCGCAGCCCGCCATGAGGTTGACGCCACGGGACCGGCGCAGCCGCACAAACAGCTTTTCCGCAGCGAGCCAATCGCAGAATCGCTGCACCGCCTCGGGTTTCGGGGCTTTGAAGTGTGCCGCCCCGTCTCCGTTGTAGGCGATCACATTGACCCGCACCGAAAGGCCCCGAAGGTAGGCGGCGAGTTCCCATGCATGGCTCGCGGAGTCGTTGACACCCGCAAGAAGGACGTATTCCACGAAAATGACGCCGTCCCTTCCGAGCGGGAAGTTCTGCAGTTCCTCCCTGAGCCTCTCCAGGGGGAATCTTCGGTTGATGGGCATGAGCTGCGAACGCAGTTCATTGTTCGGAGCGTTGAGAGAAACGGCCAGTCTCAGGTTGCTCCGGCCCAGGCCTGCAAGCCGCCGAATCCCGTCGGCATGCCCTGCGGTAGAGATCGTGATGTGCCGGTGGGCGATGTCGAGCCCCCGCTGATCGCTCAGGACGCGGACCGCCTGCATGACTTGGTCGAAATTGTCCAGCGGCTCCCCCATGCCCATGAACACCACGTTGTGCACAGGCCTTCCGAGCTCGAACCTCGCCGCATGCACCTGCCGGACCATCTCTTCCGCGTGGAGATGACGCTCAAACCCCATGCGTCCCGTGACACAGAAACGGCACCCCATCCGGCATCCCACCTGCGACGAAATGCAGAGCGTGGTGCGGCGCCGGGACGGGATGAGAACCGATTCGATGAGCCGGCCGTCGGAGAGGGCCGAAACGAATTTCAAAACGTCTTCGTCCTCCTGCTGAGCCACAATCCGACACAGGGGGAGTCTCAGCTCCTCCTCGAGCTCACGGGCGAGCGAAGGGGAATTGGCGAATTCAGGCGCGCCCGCGACGGAAAAATTCCCCTTTTTGAAAATCTCGCGGTAGAGGCCCGCCGCGTGATAGAGTCCCTTCCCCCAGCGCCGGGTCATCTCGCGAGCCAGTTCCTCGCAGGTCCATCCCAAAACGTTCACCCGATGCGTCCTTTTTTCGTTTCAGCCCGCCGTCATTTGGTGAAGCCACTTCGGCGACACTTCCAGCATGGTTCTGCCGAACACCGCTCCAAAGGCCCGAACCACAGCCTGGACGACATCCTGAAAGTCCATTCTCCGGCCCAGCAGCCGTTCCATGGAAGTCACCCCCTTGCCCTGAATGCCGCAGGGGATGATTCGATCGAAGTGATGCAGGTCCGTGTTCACATTGAGCGCAAAGCCATGGCAGGTGACTCGCTTTGCATCGATCTTGACACCAATGGCTCCGATCTTGTTCGAACCGACCCAGACTCCCGTGAGCCGCTCCTGGCGTCCCGCCTCGATGCCCAGCGCATCCAGGGCCAGGATCAGAACCTCCTCCAGATTCCGAAGGTATCGACCGGCGCCCCCTGAACTCTCCTTCAAACTGACGATGGGATATCCCACCAGCTGGCCGGGACCATGATAGGTGATGTCCCCCCCGCGGTCGACGCGAACCACCTCCACTCCCTCCCGGGCCAGAACTTCCTTCGGAACCAGCAGGTGGTCCTCACTCCCGCGGCGGCCCAGCGTGTAAACGGGGGGATGTTCCAGCAGGACCAGGACATCTTCTATCGCTTCGACCCCCCGAAGTCGGGCCAGCGCTTTCTGGAGGGCCCAAGCCTCGAGGTAGGCCATGCGCCCGAGCCATGAATAACGACATCTCCGCATGATTGCAATCCGCCCACGTCGCGTGATTTTCAGCGCATTGACTTGTGCCCGGGTTTACCGAAAGGTCCTCATTTCTTCCTGGGAAGGGACGGGAGAAGGTGCGTGGAACTTCCCATGAACGCCTCGGCCACTTCCCCCTCCGTTTCCGAGAGCGTCGGATGCGGATGGATGCTCAGGGCCACATCCTCGGCCAAAGCTCCCATTTCCACGGCCAGAACCCCTTCCGAGATCATTTCGCCCGCGTGGCGCCCCACGATGCCCATGCCCAGAATGCGCCCCGTTCCGGCCTCGGCAACAAGCTTGGTCATGCCCTTGGAGATTCCGAGCGTCACCGCGCGCCCCGAAGCCGACCAGGGAAAGCGTGTGACCTTGATCTCCAGGCCTCGTTTGCGACACTCTTCCTCCGTGAGGCCGCACCAGGCCACCTGGGGATCCGTGTAAACCACTGCGGGAATGGCCTGCACGTCGAAGGCCGCAGGTTGCCCCGCCATGACCTCGGCGGCCACTTTCCCCTCGAACATGGCCTTGTGCGCCAGCATGACGCCGCCCACCACATCCCCCACGGCAAAGATTCTTTTGTTGGAGGTGCGCCGCTGCTCGTCCACAATGATGAAGCCTTTTTCATCCACCTCGACGCCGGCGACGTCAAGGCCCAGGTCCCTGGTGTTCGGTATCCTCCCGACGGCCACCAGCACCCGGTCGAACGTCCTGGGGGCGTCTTCGAGTTCTCCTTCGAAGCTCACCTGCACGTGGTCCTTTTTTTCCTCGAGGGATTTGACCCGTGTGCGCAGGTGGATGCCTTCGAAAATCTCCTCGAGATGCTGAACCAGGGGCCGCACCAGGTCCGGGTCGGCCCCCGTCATGAGGCGGTCCGCCCATTCCACGAGGGTCACACGGCTCCCCAGCGCGGCGTAGAGGGAACCGAGTTCGACCCCCACGTAGCCGCCCCCGACGACGAGAAGTGTTTCCGGGACATCGCGAAGCTCCAGCGCGCCTGTGGACCCCATGACCCGGCCCCCCCCCTCGAAAGAGACATCCGGTAGAGGGCGGACTCGAGAGCCCGTGGCGATGACCGCGTGCTTGAACTTCACGTGGGAAACGTCCGCTTCGAGCAGGCGGACCCGGTTGGTGTCCTCAAAAACGGCCCGCCCCTGAACGAACTGAACGCCACGTTTCTTGCACAGTTCCATCAGGCCGCCGGCCAGGCGGTCGACCACCCTGTTCTTCCACTCTCTCATCTTATCGAGGTCGAACTGCACGTCCTGAAAGGATATCCCCATCTGAGTCCCAAGGCGGGCATCGTGCAGCAGTTCGGTGACGTGCAGGAGGGTCTTGGAGGGAATGCAGCCGCGAAAGAGGCAGACCCCGCCCGGGCGGCTTCGCATATCGATGAGGGTCACTTCCATGCCCAGGTCGGCCGCTCGAAAGGCCGCAGCATACCCGCCGGGCCCGCCTCCCACCACCAGGACCTCCGTTTCCTGAGTGAATTCACCCATCACCATAGCGTCAACCTTCCTTCCTCCCGGGGGCTACATGACCATGAGCAGATTTTCGGGATCTTCGAGGGCGTCCTTGACCAGGTTCAAAAAGCGCGCCGCATCGGCCCCGTCCACCACGCGGTGGTCGAAACCCAAGATGAGCGGCAGCATCAGCCGCGGAACCACTTTGTAGCTGGTCAGGTCACCCCGGATCACGGGCTCCAGGCGAGCCTGACCCAGTCCCAGAATGGCCACCTGCGGGTAGTTGACAATGGGTGTGAAGGCTCTCCCGCCCAGGATTCCGATGTTGGTGAGGGTGAAGGTCCCCCCCGTCAGGTCTTCGCGATCGATTTTCCCCTCGCGCGTGCGGTGGACCAGTTCGGGAAGTTCAAGGGCGATTTCGGTCACGCTCTTGCGATCAACATCCCGAATGACCGGCACGATGAGCCCCCGGTCCGTGTCCACGGCGACCCCGATGTGGTAGTATTTTTTCAGCAGAATTTCCTGTGATTCCACGTCGAGGCTTGAATTGAAGCCCGGAAAAGCCTTCAGGGCCGCCACAGCCGCCTTGAGCACGAAGACGGTGAGGCTCAAGGTCCCTCCCTGTGATTGGACCTTCTCTTTGTGCTTCCGGCGGAACGCTTCCAGTTCCGTGATGTCGGCCGCATCCTGGTGGGTCACATGGGGAACCTGGGACCAGGCCAGAGCCATGTTCCTTGCCGTGGCTTTTCGAATCGACCGCAGCGCCACCCGCTCCACAGGCCCTTCTTCGTCGAGGGCGGGCAGTCTCGGGGCTGCTGGAGGCGCAGGAGCCGGTTTCTCGGCCTCGGGAGCCTTCCGCGCCTCCCGGGGTTTTTCAGCTTCCGCCGGTGCGGCTTTGCCCCGTTCCACGTGCGCCCTGACATCTTCGGGCATGACCCGCCCCCCGGGTCCGCTCGGCGTCACCGCACTCAGATCGACTCCCAGTTCCCGCGCCAGACGTCGCGTCGAGGGAGCCGCAGGCACCGGACCGGCGGCAGCGGGCCGGCTCTCCTTCTGTTCCCTGGAGGCCACCTTTTTCTCCCCTTCGGAAGGCACGTGCTCTGCCTCCTTCTCCCCGGGGGCAGCCTCAGCCTTTCCCACTTCGATCCGACCACGGTCCCTTCCCGAAGGAGCCTTTTCCGCCGCCGCTTCCCGCAGCGGTTCTTCCCGTTTCTCTTCCGGAGGCTTTTCCCGCGGACTTTCCCCTTCTCCCGCCTCGTCGAAGACCATCAGCACCTGGCCGACTTTCACGACCTCACCGGGCTTCACCCGAATCTCCCTGACGACGCCCGCGACGGGGGAGGGGACTTCCGTCGTCGCTTTATCCGTCTCCACGATGAGCACCAAAGTCCCGTCTTCGACTCTGTCGCCGACGGACACGAGGACATCGACGATTTCTCCCTCGTGAATGCCTTCTCCCAAGTCAGGGAGCTTGAATTCAATGGACATGTTCCCTCCTCACGACCCTGAGTACAACGCCAATCCATCCGGTGCGACCCAACAATCGCAACGTTTCAAAAATCCAGCGTCTCCCGGATGCCCTGGATCACACGCTCCACGCCCGGCAGGTAGTCCATTTCCCGCTGAAAAAGAGGTATCACGATGTCAAAACCGGTGATGCGCTTGATGGGGGCTTCCAGGTAAAGAAAGGACTTCTCCACCAGGCGGGCCACAATTTCCGCCCCCGCGCCAAAGCTTCGGGGTGCTTCGTGGGCCACCACCACCCGCCCGGTTTTTCTGGCGGACTCGGTGAAGAGTTCATCGTCCAGCGGGGACACCGTGAGGAGATCGATCACCTCGGCCTCGATGCCCTCCTTTTCCTCCAGTTTCTCTGCAGCCTGCATAACCGTATGGAGCGTGGCGCCGTAGGAGATGACCGTCACGTCCTTCCCCTCCCGGGCGATGCGCGACCTGCCGATGGGCAGAGTCTCTTCCTCCTCGGGAACCTCCTCCCGAAAGGCCCGGTAGAGAGCCTTGGGTTCGAAGAAAACCACGGGATCGGGATCTCGAATCGCGCTCACCAGAAGGGCCCTGGCGTTTCGAGGCGAGGACGGGATCACCATCTTCAGCCCCGGGGTGTGCGCGAAATAGGCTTCGCGGCTTTCCGAGTGGTGTTCCAATGCGCGTACGCCGCCGCCGTAGGGAGCCCGCAGCACCATGGGCACGTGAAATCGGCCCAGGGACCTGCCCCGAAGGCGCGCCGCATGGGCCTCCATTTGGTGCATAGCGTAGTAACTGAACCCGGAAAACTGCATCTCGCACACGGGCCTCAGCCCATGGAGTGCCATCCCGATGGAAAACCCGGCAATGCCCGATTCCGCCAGCGGGGTGTCCATGACCCGGTCGGGACCGAACTTTTCGATGAGGCCGTCCGTCACCCGAAAGACCCCTCCGTCCTTGCCCACATCCTCACCCAACACGATCACGCGGTCGTCTTTTTGCATTTCCTGCATCAAGGCCAGGTTGATTGCCTGAACCATCGTCATCTTCGCCATGTTCATTTCCCTCCCTGCTTGCGAGCCAGCTCCGCCTTCAGCTCTTCCCGCTGTTGAGCGACGTAGGGTGGCAGTTCCTCGAAAAGATGCTCAAACATGGTCAGGGGATCGGGTGTCTTCCGGGTGAAGTCCTCCCAGCGAGCCACCGCTTCCTTGATTTCGGAAGTCACCTCTTCCTCGAGGGTTTTGATCTTGTCGTCCGTGAGCAGCTTTTTCTTGCGCAGGTACTTCTCGAAGCGGGTGATGGGATCCCTCCTGACCCACTCCTCCACCTCTTCGTCGGTGCGATAGCGCTTGGGATCATCTGCAGTGGTGTGGACGGACATGCGGTAGGTCACACACTCGATGAAGGTGGGTCCGTCGCCGGCCCTCGCCCGGTCCACGGCTTCTTTGGCTGCAGCGTAAACGGCCAGGACGTCGTTGCCGTCCACCTGGATTCCGGGCAGGTCGTAAGCCAGCGCTTTCTGGGCAAGGGTTTTGGAGCGGGTCTGCCGGGAGCGCGGGACGGAGATGGCCCACTGGTTGTTCTGGCAGACAAAGATCGCCGGCACCTGGAACACGGCGGCAAAGTTGAGGGCCTCATGAAAATCCCCTTCGGAGGTGGCGCCGTCTCCAAAAAAAGTCATGGCGACGTGTTTCTGTTTCTTGTACTTGATGGCGTAGGCGATGCCCGCTGCGTGAAGGGTTTGACTCCCCACCGGAATGGCCACGGGCAGGTTGTTGAATCCTTCGGGGATTTCCCCGCCCTCGTTGTAGCCCCCGAAGAGGGCGAGGATGTGTTCCATTTTTTTTCCGCGCCACACTTCGGAAGGCATTTCCCGGAAGGATGGGACCAGCCAGTCTTCCGGCTCCAGGACCGCCACGGCGCCCACCTGCGCTTCCTGGCCCTTGATGGGCGCGAAGGTTCCGATTTTTCCCTGGCGCTGCAGGGTGAGCATGCGTTCGTCGAACCTGCGGCTCAGGACCATGGCACGGTAGAGCTTGAGAAGCAGTTCCGAGGAGATCTTGGGCTCCAGTTCCTTGTCCAGCTGGCCGTTCTCATCCAGGATGGAAAGGTGTTGCACCTTGTAGGGCAGATCGATGTCTGTCTTCGGCATGGTTTCTCCCTCCCTTTTTGAAGTGAGTGGACCTGGGATGAAGGGGTTCGTTCATCTGAAAGGTTCGCGCTTTCGCCGCTTCTCACGGCGCATGACGCGCATCGGTCGATTCATGCATCCAATATAAAGCTTCTCCGCTCTCCTTGTGCCATCTTTTGTTGAAAAAAGGCTCGCATGCATCTCTCTCCGATCGTGCAATTGAAGCCCCCGACACTTGAGGCCGGGTCGGGTCACCTTGTATCATCCCTCCAAACCCTTTATGCTGTGTTGAAAAGACCTTTGCAACATCTCAACGAAAACAGGGAGAGATCAGCATGCGATATCCTGTGATCCGAACGGAATTGCCGGGGCCGCTGGCCAAGAAACTGATCGAAGAGGATCATCGTTTCGTTTCCCCCTCTTACACCAGGGCCTATCCGCTCGTGGCCGACCGGGCCGACGGCGTTTGGATCCGAGACCCGGACGGGAACGAATTCCTGGATTTCACTGCGGGAATTGCCGTCTGCAGCACAGGCCACTGTCATCCCAAAGTGGTCAAGGCCATTCAGGATCAGGCGGGACGGCTCCTTCACATGTCCGGAACCGATTTTTACTACACCCCCCAGATCGCCCTGGCCAGGGAACTGGTGCGGCTCATTCCCGGCAACGCACCCTTCAAGGTCTTCTTTGGAAACTCGGGTGCGGAAGCCATCGAAGCGGCTTTCAAACTGGCCCGGTGGCACACCCGCAGGGATCTGAACATCGCCTTTTTCGGAGCCTTCCACGGCCGCACCATGGGAGCCCTTTCCCTGACCGCCAGCAAAACCATCCAGAAGAAATACTACAATCCCCTGGTTCCCGGCATCACCCACGTGCCGTATCCCTACTGCTACCGATGCCCCATGGGAGCCTGCAGTCCCCACTGCGACATCGCCTGCGTGAAGTACATCGAGGATCCCCTGTTCCGAACCACGTTTCCCCCGGAGGAGGTGGCCGCGATCTTCGTGGAACCCATTCAGGGGGAGGGGGGCTACGTGGTGCCGCCGCCTGCGTTCCATCAGCGGTTGAAGGAGCTCGCATCCAAGTACGGGATCCTCTACGTGGCCGACGAAATCCAGTCGGGAATGGGCCGTACCGGAAAGATGTTCGCCCTGGAACACTTCCACGTGGAGCCGGACATCATTGCGCTGGCCAAGGGAATCGCATCGGGAATGCCCCTCGGGGCCATGGCTGCGCGGGCTGAGATCATGGACTGGGAGGCGGGGAGTCACGCTTCCACTTTTGGAGGCAACCCGCTGTCCTGCCAGGCGGCGCTGGCCACCCTGGAGCTCCTTCAGGAGAGCCTCATGGACAATGCACGCGAGCGGGGCGAGGAACTCATGAACGGCCTTCGGGAACTCCAGAAACAGTATGAATGCATGGGGGATGTGCGCGGCATGGGTCTGATGGTCGGCGTGGAACTGGTGAAGGACCGCGTGACGAAGGAACGGGCTCCCGAATGGCGTAACGCTCTGGTGCAGAAGGCTTTTTCCAAGGGGCTGCTGCTGCTCGGCTGCGGGGAAAACACCCTCCGATTCTGCCCGGCCCTGACCATCTCGCGCCGGGAAATCGAAACAGGCCTCTCCATCCTGGAGGAATCACTGCGGGAAATCTGTCATTGAATCAAAAAAGGTCCTTGAGGCTCTTAACTTGGATCTTTCGTCTTTGCGTCTCTTGAAACAGGACACAAAAAAGCCGGGCAAAAGCCCGGCTTTTGAAATGTCTCTCACGTGGTGAGGGGATGCCTCTTCATTTGCGTGATTTGTGGAAGTCGAGAACCTCCCCCTGGTCCATCAGGGACCAAAGGTGCCCATATAGTTCACATAGGTTTCTTCCCACTTGCCGTCCCTGCACTCCATGCAGCGATCGAATTCGCAAATCTCGGAGCCATGGGAGTAACTTCGACCGTCGTGGAAACAACTTCTTTTGTCACTGGATTCCATTTCCATTTCCTCCATCTTCCCAAAACCTTCGCCCCAGTAACGTAAACCGCATCATCAAAATTTGATGCCCGATGATAAACGCGGGGAGCGAAGGATCTAAATCAACTTTATCTTGCTTTTTACGTTTACATATAAGCATTTCCAATGGAAGAAGCCAGCTCGGCCGACTCTGGACTCCGCGCCGATCCTTTTCAGGAAGTCAGGAAATTGCGCCTCAGGGGGTCCAGACTTCATAGGGCCAGCCGACCAGCCCGCCTTCGATGAACCACACCCGGTCAAACCCCGCCGCGTTGAGAATGCGCTGAGCCTCGTAGCCTCGCATGCTCACCTTGCAGAATGCCAGAATGTCCCTGTCCCTGGGCAGTTCGTGCAACTTCGCCCGGAGCGCTCCCAGCGGAATGTGCAGGACTTCGTAAGGGAGCCGCATGGCTGCATACTCCGCCGGGGTGCGCACGTCGAGCGGGAGGACATCGTCGCCCTGTTCCAGGCGCTTCCTGGCTTCTACGGGAGAGATGCCCCGGGCAAACCCGTCCAGTTTGTTGGCCATGAGATGAACGGCCGAGGCGATGGGGTCGAGAGGCGGCGCGTAGGGCGGTGCGTACCCGAGATCCAGGTCTCCCACCTGGTCCACCGTGGCGCCGAAAAAAAGTGAGGCGGCCGAAACGTCCAGCCGCTTCGAGGCGTCGCCCATGCCCACCACCTGGACGCCCAGCAGCTTTCGATCCCGCCGCGACGCCACCACTTTGATGACAAGGGGCCTGCTTTGCGGCACATAATGAGGCAGGTCCGGTCCGGCCCAGAGCGCCGTTTCGATGTTGGAATCCAGTTCCCGTGCCTGTTTTTCCGTGAATCCCGTGCGGCCCATGGTGATGTCGAAGGCGCGGCAGACCCCGGTTCCCGTGATTCCCGGAAAGGGCGTCGACAGGCCGGCGATGTGATTGGCAATAACACGGCCGTGCTTGTTGGAGGTGGAACCGAGGGGCACGTAGAGGGGCGCTCGGGTGATGGGATCGACATAGTGGTTGAGCACACAGTCGCCCCCGGCGTAAATGTCGGGATCGCTCGTCTGGCAGTAGCTGTTGATGCAGATGCCTCCCCGAGGCGAGCATTCCAGACCGGCATCTTTCGCCAACTGATCGTTGGGACGCACCCCCACGCCGATGACCACCAGGTCTGCGGGCAGGGCCGACTTGTCGGTCGTCACCTCTGCGATCCTGCCGTCCCGTCCCTCGAGACCCGTCACCTTTTCCCCCAGAATCAGGTTCACGCCCTTCTGTCTCAAGTGCTTGGCGGCCAGGGTGGCCATGTCCTCGTCGAGAAACTGCGGCATGATTTGAGGGAACAGTTCCACCATGGCGACTTCGAGGCCTCGCCGCACCAACGCTTCCGCCATTTCCACCCCGATGTAGCCCGCGCCGATGACCACCGCCTTTTTGAGCTTCTGGGCCTCGATCTCCCGCACCATGCCCTCGGCATCATCGGGGTGGCGCATGAACCAGATGTTTTTCAGGTCCATATTGGGAAACGGGGGCACCACCGGCCGTCCGCCGGTGGCGAGCACCAGCTTGTCATAAGGGAGATCCTCTTCCGCGCCGGTGTCGAGGTGTTTCACGGTGACCGTTCGGGTCCGGCGGTCGATGCGCAACGCCTCCACCCGTGTCAGGGTTTTGAATCCTTTCACTTTCTCAAAGAAGGGGACGTTGCGGGGAACTCCCACCGGCGTTTCACACAGCATCTCCACCTCGGGGAACATGCCCTCCACGTAATAGGGCAGGCCGCAGGCGCCATAGGAGATCAAACGTCCCCGCTCGATCATCGTGATTTCCGCCTGGGGCAGCAATCGTTTCAGTCGCGAGGCTGTCTTGGGGCCGCAGGCCACACCTCCCACAATCAGGACACGGGGCTTCATATTCATATGAATCCTCTCCTTTTCGGTCAAAAATCCAGTAAATAATCCCTTAAACAGGCTCAAGCCATGATACGCCACCTTTCATCCGTCACGTAAATCAGATTAGCACTCCGGATACAGGACGTCCAGGATCTCGTGCCCGGATCTCCGCCCGGGAGTGAGGACCTGGAATCATCAAATCTTCATGAGTCATTCCGGGGGGCGCGCGAAAGAACCGAATCACCGCCGGCAGTCCCGAAAATTTCCGCTCACATTGCGAGGAAATGCTGCCGATCTTGAGCAGGGAGGATGCGTGGGTGTTCCTGAATGGGTGGTTTTTTCTGCGTACGGAAAGTTCCGAAGAGGGGACAACGCCTGTGGGAGAATTATCTTGCGGATGATGAATTGCACAACTATAGATTGAATCTCCATTCACATCATGGAGGAGGTCGTCCCATGAATCCGGAGAAACTGACGAGGCGGGAAAGAGAAAAATTGCGACAGCGCCAAGAGATGCTCGCCGCTGCATTTCTCCTCTTTTCGGAAAAAGGATATCACAATGTTTCCATGCAGGAGATCGCCGAAAAGGCCGAATACGCCATTGGAACACTTTACAAGTTCTTCCGGAACAAGGAGGACCTCTACCGGGCGCTCGTTCTCGATCAATGTGACCGGTTCGAAAAGGCCCTGACGCAGGCCATCGAGGAACCCGTCGACGAAGTCGAAAAGCTGCGGAGCTACATCCGGACCAGGGGAGAGCGTTTTCGCAAGAATCTTCCCTTCGTTCGCCTGTTCCTTGCCGAGAGCAAGGGGGCGAGCTACAACCTCAGGGCGGGTCTGGATGAGGAGGTTCGAAAACGGTCCTACGGAATTTTGAAGAAGCTCGCCAGGGTGTTCGAAACGGGCATGAAAAACAGGCGGTTCAAGAGCATCGCGCCGCCTCTTCACCTGGCCATCGCGCTCGACAGTGTTTCGGATGCGTTTCTCCTGCTGTGGCTTGACGCGCCCGAGACGCATCCTTATCCGGAAAACCCGGATATCATTTTGGATCTGTTCTTCAAGGGATTGATGGAACCATAATGGCAAAGCACAAAAATTGCGCCCGGGTGCACGTATCCCGGCTGGCTGCTGGAGACCATTGATGGAACCAAACGGGTGAGTTTCCCGGTTAGTTCCTGGCAGGCCCGGCTGTCGGCTCTCGTGCACAGTGATCTCACCATGCTGCAAAGCAGGGGTTCACCACCGCGCAACTGGCAGGCCTTCCAGCCCGGCACGTCGTTTTGCCCGGCAGGGAGGGGGCGGCGACCGAGTGAAGTTTCTCCAACGCCCATCAGGATCATCGCTCGATAAGGAGATCGATATGCTCAGGAATAGAAGGATTTTTCGTTTGATGGGAATGGTTGTTTTGTTCACGGCAATCGTTTTTCAGCCCTTGTCGATCCCGGCAGCACCCGGTTCTCCGACCCAGGTGATCCAGTCGGGCTGGGATCGCGGAATGGACATCATCAAGAGTTCCCTCTTTGAGGGAGGCCCGACTCTCGAGCAACGCAGAGACGAGATCCTCGTCATCGTCGAAGGATACTTCGATTTCAACGAGATGGCCAGGCGCGCCCTGGGAAGACCGTGGAGGGACATCTCGGATGAGGAGCGCCAGGAGTTCATTCAGCTCTTCAAGAAACTTCTCTTCAATGCCTATGTGACTCGGGTCGAATCGACCGCGACGCCGACGATCCGCACCCGCTACGAGGGAGAAACCATACAGGGACAACACGCTCTGGTGAAGACCCGGGTGGCGAACGACAAGGAACCCGAGTTCGACATTGACTACCGGCTCATTTGGAACGGAACGGAATGGAAGGTTTACGACGTGTCGATCGAGGGAATGAGCCTGGTCGGCAATTACCGGGAGCAGTTCGCCTCCGTCCTGAACAGGCGGTCTTTTCAGGATCTTTTGAAAGATCTCAGGGAGAAAGTCCAGGCGCAGTCGCGATCGTGACAGTCTACCCGGATGTCCCGACAGCAGCCCTGCAGGTGGTTCGGCCACAGTATGCCGGTCTCTGTCAATCGGGACCATCCCGTTCGTCCCGTCTCTGCACCGCCTTCGCAAGACACTGAGCAAACCCGGCGTCAGGCTGTGTGACGGTTTCCGATTCTGCTGCCCGAATCGAGACTACTGTGAAGGGCGGTTTGCAGCGGCTGAGCGCAGCAGGTGGTAGATGGTGAAGGTATAGGGAACTTCGCGCTGCAGCTGCCGGGAGCGGGACAATACCGCTCCGCAAATGTCCTCCAGCTCCAGCGGGCGGTTGTGTTCGAAGTCCACGAGCATCGAGGTCTTTATGGGGTCGAAATGGCGGATCAGATCATACATTTCCCGGCAGTCGGCCTCGGTCAGTGTCACCTCGTCGGCCGCTGCGGCAGTGGTGGCTTCCGCCATCAGTCCGTAGACAATCCGCGAGAGGCCGGGATCTCTCATGATCGCCCCGGTGTCCAGACCGGTGAGGGCCGAGAGTGGGTTCACGCCATTGTTGATGATCAGTTTGCGCCAGAGTTCCAGCCGGATGTTGTCGGTGGTTCGGGTGGGAATGCCCGCGTGGTTGAAGAGAGCCTCCAGCCGTCCCGGCAGTTCCGTTGAGTCGGAGCTTGCCGTCGGCCACGGACCCAGAATCACCTGCCCCGGTCCAACGGCATCGATGTGTCCCGGCCCCACGAGGTGCGAACCGATCCGCACGGCGAGGCCGCCCAAAACCCGCTCTGCACCCAGGTGTGCAGCCAGGACGGCTTCGTTGTCCACACCGTTTTGTAGAGACAAAACCGGCGTGGGCGCCTCACGCAGCCACGCTGCAAGCCGCCGGGCGATGGTCTCCGTGTCGATCGCTTTGACGCACAGCAGGATCACATCGACCTCGTCCGGGGAGCAGTCGGTCAACAACTCCTCCAGGGAGCAGGCTTTCACGGGACCGTTGAATCGCCAGTCGGGATGGTCGACCTGCAGCCCCTTTGTCTG
>CAZZHS010000008.1:0-89548 GCA_964654275.1 uncultured Syntrophobacteraceae bacterium | reverse complement strand
TAATATTCTCACCATTGTGCTGGGAAATATCGAACTGGCACAACTGCACGCGCAAGACGCAAAGATGGTGGTCACACACCTCGACGACGCCCGCAATGCCACGTTTCGCGCAAAGGATCTCTCACATCAGCTGGTCACTTTCTCCAAAGGCGGCGAACCCATCAAACGGCTCATGCCCATCACCAGGGTCATCCAGGATTCCATGGCCTTCGCCTCGACCGGCTCCAATGTCAAGTGCACCCTGGAAGTCTGCCCGGACGTTTGGGATGTGGTGGCCGATGAAAGTCAGATCCACCAGGTTCTGAACAACATGATCCTCAATGCGGTGCAGGCGATGCCGGAAGGGGGGCGCATCTCGATAGGGGTGGAGAATGTGGAGTCAAATACAGATCCCAGTGGGTTCCTGAAGTCCGGAAGATATGTACGCATCACTCTTCGGGATGAGGGCCACGGCATCAAGCCGGAGCACCTCACCAGGATTTTCGATCCCTACTTCACCACCAAACCTTGGGGCACCGGCCTGGGATTGGCCACCGTCTACTCCATTGTGAAGCGACACGAGGGTCACATTTTGGTGCAGTCCAGACCCGACAGCGGTGCAACCTTTGAAATCTTTCTGCCTGCCGCGCCGATGACTGAAGCAGGCGTCTCCAGCACTTCCCCGAAGACCCTTTCCGAATCGTCTCCGAGACGGGTGCTGGTCATGGACGATGAGGAGATGTTGCGGAGGCTTTCGGAAAACATTCTGCAGTATCTGGGTTACGAAGTCGAACTCGCGGGAGACGGCTCTGAGGCAGTGGATCTCTATGTGCAGGCTGCAGCGAAGGGGAGACCTTTCGACGTGTTGATTCTGGACCTGACCATACCGGGCGGGAGAGGCGGTAAGGAGGTCCTGAAGCAACTAAAGGAGATCGACCCCGAGGTTCGTGCCATTGTCTGCAGTGGGTACCACTCCGATCCCGTCATGTCTCGGTACGGGGAGTACGGTTTCAGGGGCGTGGTGGCCAAACCTTATGACATCGAGGAGATGCGCAGGGTATTGCTGGAAGTTCTGAAGGACTGAGGCCGGGGAATCGTGACGGATGCACAGGCCCGACGAACGGCCGGTTCTCGGGATGTTCGAGGTGGAGATCTTCATCCTGCCGTGGACGCTGAGAAGGCGCCGCTCTGTGTTGATGACTTGAGGGTGTACGGTGATCGGTTCTCGTCAAGCGAGAACGGAACGTATGGATGGGTGGGACTGCGAAATAAAATCGAAGGACGGTGATCCTTGAAAGCTATGATTCTCGCTGCAGGATTGGGAACAAGGCTGCGCCCCCTCACCCATGTGAGGCCCAAGGTGCTGGTTCCCCTCAATGGCCTGCGCATTCTCGACTTCTGGATTTGGCGGCTGTATGCCGGAGGGTATGATGCGGTGGTGCTCAACGCCTTTTACCTGGGCGACCAGCTGTGCGAGGCCGTCCGCAACGGTCAATGGCCCATTCCGGTGGAGGTGCGGGTGGAGGATCGGCTCCTGGGAACCGGAGGAGGCATCCGCAATGTCCTGGATTTTTTCGACGAAGAACCGTTGACCCTCATCAACGGGGATGTGATCTGCAACGTGGACTTGAATCGGTTCCTTGCCCACCACATGCGTTCCGGAAATCCTGCCAGCCTCCTCCTGCATGACTTTCCCAGGTTCAACAATGTTGCCGTCTCGGCGGAGGGATCTGTCCTTGGTTTCGGACAACGCGCAAAGGAAATGATCCGGGAAGGAGTCCCTGCCGCGCTGGAAGCTTTCACGGGAATTCACGCGGTCGAGCCGGACCTGGTGCGCGCCATTCCTCCGGGGGAGCCCTATGACATCCTGGATCTCTACGTGCAGTTGATCCGGCAGGGAGACTCGCCTCGAGCCGTTTACCAGGAGGGGCTCTTCTGGAGGGAGATGGGTTCGCTGGATGCTTATCGCGCGTTGGCCAAAGAACTCGCTGAGCATGACCTCGATTTTCTCCATCCGCTGGTAACGGGAAAGAGCGTCTGGGTGCACCCGGAAGCGCAGGTGGCGGGTGATGTGGTTTTGGAAGGATGCGTCACCGTTGGGAGAGGCTGCTCAGTGGGACGGGGTGTTCGGATGGTGGACACCCTTTTGTGGGATCACGTGACGATAGAAGACGGTTCCCATCTTTGCGACTGCATCGTGGCCGATGGTGCGACCGTTTCGGGATGCCATATCCATGAAGTGATCACGGGGCCACTCCCATGAAAGATGCTCTCGACCTGCTCGGGGAACTGCGCGAACCTCTGGGGCGTCTCGGTCTGAGTCTAGAGGACGGGGGGAGGGACTGCAGGCTGGAAATTCTTGCCGGCGACGGGTCGGACCGGCAATTCTTTCGCATCCGTCAGAGGGATCTGCGGTGGGTTTTGCTCCATTCGCCCCCAGAACGGGACTCCGCCGGGGGGGAGGACCTCTCCTACCTTCTCATCGGGACTCACCTGCTGAGCAGAGGAGTCCCCGTTCCTCAAATCCTCTGGTCGGATTTGTCGCGCGGACTTTTTGTGCTGGAGGACTTGGGCGACTGCCATGTTCAGAAACTGGCCCTTCGCCCGATGTGCCGCCCCGATCCACTGTATGCCGGGATGCTCAAGCTTCTCGTGCACCTCCATCAAAGATCGCGCGCGGGATTTCGGGAGAGCTTCTGTTTTGATACGCCCGTCTACGATGCGGCTTTTATCTATGCCAGAGAACTTGAGTATTTTCGAAAGGCATTTCTCGTGGGGTGCCTGAATGAAGAAATCGATGAGTCCGACTTGCGCGCGGATTTTGAGAACCTGGCGGAATCGGCGGGAAAATTTCCTCCGTCTCTTGTGTTTCACCGGGATTTTCAAAGCCGCAATGTCATGATGATTCGAGGCACGCTCAAGATCATCGATTTTCAGGGGATGAGATTCGGACCACCCACCTACGATCTGGCGTCCATGCTGCTGGACCCCTACGTGTCGCTCGATGAAAGGTTACAGAGGCGGCTTGTTCGAGCTTATTGGAAAATGACGCAAAACCTGTGGGAAGGGCGGTTCGGTGATTTCAAGGCGTCTTACGAAGCGGTGCGCCTGTGCCGCAACCTGCAGGTCCTGGGGGCTTACGGCTTCCTCGGGCTCCAAAAGGGGAAGACCCAATTTTTGAAGTATATCCCCTGCGCATGGGATCGGCTGCTTTCCTGGCTGGGAGGGCCGGTAAAAGGGAGGTACCCCCTACTGGAGAGGACGGTGAGACGGGCGGAGCATCACAAAGCACATTGGATCCGGCGTCCCTGGCTGCTTGCCGGACCTGCGGGATCGCCTTGAAGGCGCTTTGTGACGCATGAGGGTTCCTGATTAGGCTCCTGGAATTCAGACCGGTTTTCTTTTGGGGGAACGCCAAGGGAGTCGGTTCGAACCCTGGATGCCTGCGCGTCCGTGACGCCCTGTGCCGGGGGCGTTGCAGGGCTTGTGGCAGGTCGAGGTCCCGGGCCAGGGAATTGTTAGCGCATGCTGACCGACATCTTTCTTTAAAGTTTCACGTGACAAGGGAACACCAAATTGGTATAGGGGAATGCTCAAAAGAATTTGGTGCCATTCACTTGACATGAGGAGACGAGAACCATGGCTTCAAAAACCACCAAAACGAGGAACAGGCGAGCCAATAAGAAGCGGCCCAACAAGCCGAATTTGAAGGCCGATGCAAAAAGAATTTCCAATAATCTTGAGCTCCTGAAGAAAGCCTCGCAGTCCTGAGCCCAGGGACGTCCATGATGACTCCAGCAGATAAGAGCGAGCACCGGACGCGGTCTTCCGGGCTCGCATCGCCTGCCGGTTTCCACCCCGGAATTCGCTTTCACATTTCCTGATCCAATTCGACCACTTTGAGCAGATTTGTCGTTCCCGAGACCCCGACGGGGACTCCCGCGGTGATGATGAGGCGATCCCATGGCATGGCGATCCCCGTTTTCAGAGCATAGGAACTGGCCACCTCAAACATCTGGTCCGTGTCGGTAAACGACGGCACCAGGCTCGGAATGACCCCCCACGACAAGTTCAATTGCCGGAGGGTTTTCAAGGAATCGGTGAGCCCTATGACGGGGCAGGGGGGGCGGAAGCGCGCCACAAGCCGGGCGGTTCCGCCTGAAGAGGTGGAGGCCACGATGGCTGCCGCTTCCAGATCCAGCGCGAGCCAGTTGGCTGCCCGACTGATGGCGGCCGCTGTTCCGGGAAGGGTGGCGGTCATGGATTCATCCATGAAAAATTTTCCGTCCAGATACCGCTCCGTCGTCCTGGCGATTTTGTCGAGCACGGCAACAGACTCGAAGGGGTAGGAGCCGACGGTGGTTTCATCGGAGAGCATGAGGGCGTCGGTACCGTCCAGAATTGCATTGGCCACGTCGGTTGCTTCCGCGCGGGTGGGCCGCGGGCTGTCGAGCATGGAGGTCAGCATCTGGGTGGCGGTGATGACGGGTTTGCCGGCCTGACGCGCCATGCGGATGATTTTTTTCTGAATGATGGGGACCTCTTCCAGGGGCATCTCCACTCCCAAATCTCCCCGCGCCACCATGACACCGTCCACCTTTTCCAGAATCTTTTCCAGACTTTCCACAGCCTGGGGTTTTTCGATTTTCGCAATGAGATGAGGCGGTTTTTCCTGTCGGTCAATCACATCCCGAATGAGCTTGAGGTCCCTCTCGGTGCGCACGAAGGAGAGGGCCACAAAATCCACTTCCTCCTCCAGCCCCACCACGAGGTCTTCCCGGTCCTTGTCGGTGAAGGCGTTGATGCGCAAATGGCTTGAGGGAAGGTTGACGCCCTTTTGTGAGCGAATGGAGCCGCTTGCAATGACCTCGCAGATCGCCCGATTTTCGAGAAGCTTCTCGACCACAAGGTGAACGGTTCCATCGGCGAGCAGGATGTGATCCCCCGTGTGAATGTCTTCCAGCAGATGCGAGTAGTTCACGGGGATGTCGTCCGGTCCTTCGCGGCCTTCGGGACTCAGGGCCACGCGCATTCCACGCTCCAGGAAAATTTCTTCTTCCTTGAGCGTGCCCAGCCGGATCTTGGGTCCCCCCAGATCCTGCAGAATTCCAATCTCCTGCCCGATCCTTCCGGAAACTTCCCGCAGCCTGCGGATGGTTTTACGATGGCTTTCCCTGTCGCCATGAGAAAAATTGAGACGGGCCACATTCATGCCGCTTCGAATCAGTTTTTCTATCTGCTCGGGACTGCTGGTTTTTGGGCCGATGGTGCACACAATCTTCGTGCAGCGAAAGGGAGGTCTCGATCTCATCTGGGTTCCTTCCCGAGTGTTTTCAGGCTGACGATCAGGCAGCCTGATGGTTCAGTGCTCCCGTCGCTCCAGGATCTCCCGGTCGTGCAGGGCCGAGGCCACTCGCTTTTGCAGCGAAGAGAGCGATGCAGGGTCCAAATCTCCTTCACGAGGATTCTCTCCGGACTGTAATCCATAAATCTTCAGCGCTCTGAAGAAGCTTTTCCAGCACATTCAAACCTCGATCCCAGAATTCAGGCCGGCGCAAGTCGATGCCGAAAGGCGTGAGCAATGCCTGAGGCGAATCCTTTCCTCCGGAAGCGAGGAGGGTGAGGTACTTGGAGGTGAAGGCGCTCCCTTCCTGCTGGTAGAGATCATAGAGAGCCAGCACCAGGAGTTCCCCGAAGGCATAGGCGTAGACGTAGCCGGGCGAATGGACAAAGTGAGGGATGTAAGACCACCAGATTCTGTAGGAGTCCCGCAGCTGCACCGAGTCGCCGAACATGGCTTTCTGCGTCTGCATCCAGATCTCTGAGATATGATCGCCGGAAAGTTCACCGCTGGACCTTCTCGCCCGGTGCGCGCCGTCTTCAAACCGGTTCATGGCCACTTGGCGGAAAACCGTGGCAAAAATGTCTTCGAGTTTGGCGCACAGAAGGGCCAGCCTTTCCCCGGGGGCTGAAGTCTGCCTCAAAATGTGTTGAAAAACGAGCATTTCGCCGAACACCGATGCGGTTTCCGCAGTGGTCAAAGGGGTGTTGGCATTGAAAAGTCCCTGCCCCCGCGCGAGAAACTGATGGATTCCATGACCGAGCTCATGGGCGAGGGTCATGACATCGCGGTGGGAGCCGCTGAAATTGAGAAGGACATAAGGGTGGGAAGAGGGAACGGTCGGGTGGGAAAATGCGCCGCTTCTCTTGCCCGGAACAATGGGGGCGTGGATCCAGCCCTTGCTGAAAAATTCCCCGGCGATTTCCGCCATCCGCGGCGTGAAAGCCCCGAAAGCGGCCAAAATGATCTGCTGTGCCTCCTCCCAGGCAAATCGCTTTTGCGGAAGGCCGGGGAGAGGGGCATAACGGTCATAATCGTAAAGCTCCTCCAGGCCAAGCATCTCTTTTTTGAGCGTGTAGTAGCGGTGGACGATCCCATACTTTGAGATCACGGACTGGATCAGAGACTCTACCATTTCTTCATCGGCTTCGTTGGCGAGGTTTCTCGATCTGAGCCAGTGGGGATAATTCCGCTGACGGTCATCGATGGCCTTGTCGAGCAGGAGGGTGTTGGTGAGGTGCACGAGCACGTGCTGCATCTCCCCGAGACCTTCGGTGAGTTCTTCTGCCGCGGTTTTTCGAACGCTGCGATCCTGGTGGTAAAGATCTTTCAGCACCTCGGATTCCGTTCGTTTATTGGGTCCAAACTGGAGGCGGGTGAGAATCTTGTCGAAAAGGGTCGCCCATGCGGAAGCTCCTGTGGGTTCACGTTCTGCGAGGAGTCTCTCCTCGGCTTCGCTCAAAATGTGGGCTTTGTAACGCCTCAATGATTCGAGATAATGGCGATAGTGAGACAACTCCGGTGCGGCTGCCAGTGTCAGAGCCTGAGAGTCGTGAAGCCGGATCCATTCGAGTTCGAAGAAGAGTGTGTCGCGATGCAGGGTGCTGTGGAATTCCTGCGTGGACTGCAGGAGCGCACTGGCTTCAGGCTCCTGGGTTTGGGTGGTGAAGTTGAGATAGGCGTAGGCCATGAGGCGCTGCAGCCGCTCCTGCAGGGCTTCATAATCCCTGATCGCTTGAAGCAGTTCAGACGCTCCCAGGGAACTCACCCTGCCCGCATAATTTGCTGCGAATTCTTTTGCAAAATTGAGACACCATTGCCGGTCCGCTTCCAGAGAAGGATCCTGGCTTCCCGAGTAAAGATCATCCAGTCGCCAGACCACGTCCTGCAATTTGATGAATTGATGTGCGGTCATTCGAAACTCCCCTGAGTGGAGGAAATGGTTCATGAAATGCCTTGGTGCCGATGCCGACGGTCATTATGGCTGGAAAAAGGCTCGGTCGGGAACAAACATCTTTCCAGGGTTCAAAATATTCCTGGGATCAAGCGCCCGCTTGATGTTCAGCATGGTCTCGTAGCCCACGCTTCCCACCTCCCACATGAAAAATGGGGATTTGGTGATTCCGATCCCGTGTTCACCGGAGAGAGTTCCCCCCAGGTCGAGCACCACCTGGAACAGTTCTTCGACGGCCTGTTCCGCCCTCTTCAATTCATCCAGGTCCCTCCGGTCCAGCATGATGTTCGTGTGAATGTTTCCATCTCCCGCGTGGCCGAAGCTCACGATGGTGAGCCGATATTTCTGGGCGAGTCGCTTGATGTGGTGAATCAGGGCGGGAATTTTCGTGCGGGGAACCGTAACGTCCTCGTTGATCTTTCCGGGTTTGATACGTCCGAGCGCCGGGGATATGGCACGTCTGGCCCGCCAGATCTTTTCTCGTTCCGTGGGAGTGGTGGCAACGTCCACGTGGCTCGCCCCCTGTTCCAGGCACAAAGCCTTGATCAGGGAAACATCACGGTCCAAAAGGATCTCGCGGCCGTCGACCTCGATGATCAGGATCGCTTCACAATCCTGGGGGAGACCCATGTGGAGATAGTTTTCCACGACCTGGATGGTGGCCTGATCCATCAATTCGAGCGTGGAGGGGAGAATGCGGGCCTTCATGATGCGAGAAACGGTTTTTCCCGCGTCTTCAAGGCTCGGGAAAACGGCCATTAACGTGCGAACGGCTTCGGGAACCGGCACGAGCCGGAGCGTGATCTTTGTGAACACGCCCAGTGTTCCCTCGGATCCCACCATCAGTCGGGTGAGATCGTATCCCACCACGCCCTTGAAGGTGCGCGTTCCCACCTGCAGGATGGAGCCGGTCGGCAAAACGACCTCCATTCCCAACACATAGTCCCGGGTCACCCCATATTTGACGGCTCTTGGACCGCCCGAGCACATGGCCACATTGCCGCCGAGAGAGGAAAACTGAAGGCTCGCAGGGTCGGGCGGATAAAAGAGGCCGCATTGCTGAACTTTTTGCTGAAACTCCCCCGTGATCACCCCCGGTTCCACCACGGCGATCATTTCATCCTCGTCGATTTCCAGGATGCGGTTGAAATGGCTCATCACCAGGACAACACCCCCGCCCCGAGGGACAGCCGCCCCCACGATGCCGCTTCCTGCGCCTCTTGGAACAACTGGAAAATCATGAAGATTGGCCAGCTTCAGAAGTTCGGAGACCTCCCGAACGGTTCTCGGGAAAACGACGCATTGGGGCAGAGCCAGGAGCTTGCTGGCATCATAGGCGTAGCAGGCGCAGTCTTCGGGAGATGTGAGAACATTTTCTTGCCCAACGATAGAAATGATCTCGGGGATGGGAATCCGGTGTGACGTCATGAGCGTTCCATCTGTGGAAGGTTCATCGGGGGGGCACAGCTTTCCGGCGCGGTGAGTTTTCCATTGAAGTCAGGGCGTTTTTTCAGAGCACACTGAAGAGTGAGCCGCCAAACATACCCGGGAGAGGTCCGCCCGAATATTTTCATATAGAGGATCTGTGCTCCGAGGGCAAGGTGACATGCGTCATTTCCCTCGCATCTCGCAAACCTGCAAGGGGAAAAGTCATAAATTCGCCGCAGACGCGTCCGAGTCTCGACTGTTGGGAGAGCTGACTCCTGACTCGGCTCCCGGGAATCTTCGCCCTTTTAAGACCCTTGATTTTTCAATTATGATGGAAGCGACAGACTGATCCATTTCTCGTTCCAGGGAGGCGGCACGTTGAAAGTTCGGCGGGAGCAGAGTGCACACATCTTGGTGGTGGATGATGAACCTGGGGCTCGGGAGGCACTCGAAGCACTCCTGGAGGACCAATATGATGTGCAGGTGGCTGAAGACGGTTTTGGTGCCCTTCGAAAGGTGAGGGAATTTTCATTCGATCTCGTGCTTCTCGACATCACCATGCCCAAATGCAGCGGCATGGAGGTGTTGAAACAAATCAAGGAAATCAATCCGAGCATCGATGTGGTCATGGTGTCCGCGCTGGATCGCGCCCATGAGGCGGCCAAATCCATCAAATGGGGAGCGATCGACTACATCACAAAGCCCTACGAGGCGGAAAATGTGCTCGAAGTGGTCGATCACCTGATCTCAAAAAGAAAGCAGGCGCGGAGGTTCATGGGGGTGGAAACCGCAGCCTCCCTGAAAGCCGGCGCGACCGAAATCATCAGCCGATCCCCCAGGATGCAGGAAATCTTTGAGGTCATCGAGAAGGTTGCCCCCACGCCAAGCAGTGTGCTCATCACCGGGGAGAGCGGCACGGGCAAGGAACTCATCGCGAGGGCCATTCATTTTAAAAGTCATCGGGCAAAGAAACCCTTCGTGGCCATCAACTGTGCGGCGATCCCCCCGGAACTCATGGAAAGCGAGCTCTTCGGGCACGAAAAGGGGGCTTTCACGGGAGCCCACGTCCGCTCCACGGGAAAATTCGAGTTCGCCGATGGGGGGACGATTTTTCTTGATGAAATTTCGAGTTTGCGCATGGAGTGCCAGGCCAAGCTCTTGAGGGTGCTTCAGGAAAGGGAATTCACACGTGTCGGCAGCAATCATCCCATTGCCGTGAATATCCGGGTCATCGCGGCCACCAACACAAAGCTGGACGATCTCGTCAAAGCAAAGAGTTTTCGAGATGATCTCTTTTTCCGACTGAATGTGATCCCCATCAACCTTCCCCCCCTTCGGGAGAGAAAAGGGGATGTGAGCCTCCTGGCCCTCTACTTCCTGGAAAAGTGCAGTGTGCGCTGCGGCAAACCCCTGCAGGGCATCACCGATGCCGCTCTGAATGTTCTCGAATCCTACCCCTGGCCCGGAAACGTGAGAGAACTGGAAAATCTCATCGAGCGGCTCGTCGTTCTCAGCTCTCCAGGCCAACTCATCGAGGAACGGGATCTCCCCTTCGATCTGCTCATTCAGCAAGAAGAGGCCGAACTGGACGTCAAAGACTTCGACAGCCGGGACGTGGGGCTCCTGGAGGCCCGACAGGCTTTTGAACGGCTCTACATCCTGCGCGCCCTCCACCAATGTCAGTGGAATCAGACGGACACGGCCAAACTCCTGAAGATACACAGAAACACTCTTCTTCAGAAGATGAAGTCCCTCCATCTCAGGTCTTCCGAAGAATGAGAAGGAATTGTCTGAAAGAAAGTACTTCGCTGGAGAATTTTTTCTGCCGGCCCATCGGCGGTCTCAGGATGCCTGCCTGTAAAAATGTGCAAGTGCCCTGGAAACTGGGCACCTGCAGTGCGCTTTACGCAAAACGGCTTCCAGCTCTTCCCCCGATCCTGCCCTCGCACCCCAATCTGTGCAACGCGTCCCCGCAATTCGCCAGGATTTTTTGAATCGGTGTCTTCACGATCCATATAAACTTAGTGATTGCAATCAGATACATTCTGAGGGCTGTGAAAGGCATTTGTGGTACATCCATTGCCTTATTTCGGTGTGGCCGACATAAGGCCGCGCATGTTGACGGAACTGATGGATCAATCACCATCCCTTGAAAATGGAGACCCTCATGAAAAAGATCACGTTGCAATTGTTTGTTTTGGGCGCACTGGTTGCCGGCTACGCTCTGCCGGTATTGGCTGCTGGGGGTGGTGGACCCTAGCCTGACTCGTTCTCATTTTTTCAGAGTGATTTTCTTGGCTCCTATGGGGCATCCCGCTGCCTGAAAGAGCGCGAATCGGCAGGTTCGTGCTTTTTCTTTTTTGGGGAGGATCAATTTTTTGTTATGAAGACAATGACTTCATGCAGGTGATTTTGTATCCGCAATGAGCTCATCAGGTTTTTATTCCTTTGAAAGGGGCCAAAATGGGAAATCTGCGCCTCATGACGCTGCTCATGGGATTGTCTTTTTTGACCATCTGGCTCCCTTTTTCAAGTGCCGATGAAAAGGTCCATTCCCAGGAAATTTCCCCCCGGCAGTTGCCATCCCAGCCTGAGATCGATAACACGCTTTTCTATCACGCACCTTTGACCAACAGCCCCACGACCCTCGACCCCGCCTTTGTTGAAGATGTTTACGGCAGTGCTGTGGTGCTGCAGCTTTTCGACGGACTCGTCCAGTTCACGCCTTCTTTGCTGGTCACTCCGGCTCTGGCTCAAAACTGGCAAGTGGAGGAAGGGGGCCGAGTGTACCGATTCTTTCTTCGTCCCGATGCCACATTTCACAACGGGCAGCCGGTCGAAGCGGAGGATGTGATCTTCTCTTTAAGGAGGCTCTTTCGCAAGGAGTTGCCTCCGGCCATTCTCCCCCACCTGATGATCATTCAGGGGGCTGCGGAATTCCTGGAGGGCAAGACCCCCGGTATTTCAGGTTTAATGGCCGAGGATGAGCGCACCGTCGTCATCCGGCTGAACACGCCTTACGTGCCGTTTCTCATCGCTTTGGGGATGGTTAACGCCAAAATCGTACCCCGCACGGAGGTCTTGAAAGGACAGGAGCATTTCAGCAGAAATCCTGTGGGCAGTGGACCCTTCAAGTTTGTTTCCTGGGAGCCGGACAGAAAAATCGCTCTCGCCCGCTTCGATGCACATCACGGTGGAAAATCCCGGCTGAAGGGCATTCACTTTTTCATTTACCCCGGCAGTCAGATGGAGTCGGTCCTGGCCGATTTCAAGGCCGGAAAACTGCATGAAATGCCGGTGTACGGGCAGTTTCGCGATGCCCTTCGTTCTGAGACCGGGCTGAAATGGGTGCATCGTCCTTCTTTGAGTCTTCTTTTTTACGGCATCAACTGCGAACATCCCCTGCTCCGTGAAGCGGCGTTTCGACGGGCGCTCTCTCTGGCGATCGATCGGCGTGCTCTGGTCTCGAAGGTTTATGGAGGGCAGTTTGAACCGGCTGAAGGTGTGCTTCCGCCCGGGACGCCAGGCTACCGGCCTGAAAGGCCCCCTCTGGGGGCAAACCTCGAGCGCGCCAGGGAACTCATGCGAGAGGTTCATCCGTCAGACGGAAAGGAATCCATTCAACTTGAGATCGCTCTCAACAGTCGATCTGCTCTGGCCCAGGCGGAACTGAAGTTCGTCATGGATGCCTGGGAACCTTTGGGGATTCGGGTCAAACCCAACTTCATCCTGGATTGGGGGGAATTTCAAAACTATCTGAGATCCGACGCGCTCCAGCTCTATCGTTATGTGTGGTATGCCGATATTCCCGACCCGGACAGCTTCATGCAGCCGTTGTTCGCGTCAGACTCCCAGAATAATTTCAACCGATTTCAACGGGAGGAGATCGACCGGACGATCAGAGAGGCCCAGGGAATGGCTGACCCCCTGAAGCGCGCTGGACTCTATTCAGCCCTGGAGGAGGATATCCTGACCCAGGTGCCCATCATCCCTCTTTTCCACCTGAGCATCGATTCCGTCTACAAACCCCAGGTGGAGGGGATCGAGGTCAGCGCCCTCGGAACCCACATCATTTCCTACCACAAAGTTTGGCTGGATCCTTCGTTTCACTGATTTTCCCCATCCACACGGACGCAGATGGTCGTTCATTTCACAAGAAATCTTTTCCGTCCACGTTTTCTGTCCCTGAAGTATCGATTCATTTTCCTGAGCTCCCTGCTGCTCATCGTGCTCCTGGGGTGCACGGCCGTGGCGCTTGTGGCGCAGCAAAGCATCAGCATCCGAGGGCAGGTGGAGGCAAGGGGACTGGCCATCGCCGAGAGTCTCGCAGCCTCTTCCCGAGGCGCGTTTCTTCTCTACAACTACATCGCTCTCGAACAAACCGCCGAGGAGGCGGCAAAAAATCCCGATGTGGCGCAGGTCATCATTCACGACAAGGAAGGAAGGGTTGCGGGATTCAGTGGAAGACCGGAATTGCAGGGGACTTTCCTGGAGGATCCCTGGTCTCGGAATGCCCTTCAATCTCCCGGGCCCCTCGTTCAGGAACGGCCGATGGGTGGAAATGGCCCGAGCGTCCTCGACTGCGCAGCCCCGGTCCTCATCGAGGGTTCCCCTGTCCGCTGGGGCACCGTGCGCGTGGTGGTTTCTCTGGAGCCCATGTATGCGCAAATCCGATGGACGCAGGGCATCATCATCGCCATTGGAGTCCTGGCCGTCGTCATGGGCATGGCGACCGCCGGCTGGGCTGCAGGAAGGATCACCCGGCCCCTGGGCCGGCTGACCCGGGCCACCATGGAAGCGGCTCAGGGGAACCTGAACCAGGTCATCGAAGTTCACACGCAGGATGAAGTGGAGATACTGGCCAGAAATTTCAGCTCGATGATCGCAGAGATTCTCGATCAGCGGCAACAGCTGGAAAACCAGCTGAGGGAGATCCGGAAGCTGCAACGATACACGGAGAGCCTGCTGGCCACCATGAACGACGGCCTCTTCTCCGTCGACAGCAGAGGTCGGGTGGCTACCATGAATCCCGCAGCCGAAAAACTTCTGCGGGTGCAGGCGCAGCAGGGGGCTCCCCTGGAACAGGTGCTGAAAAGTTCATTGCCCCTCGTGAATTACGTGGAGGAAATGCTGCGCGGGGAAAGTGGGTCGAGCCAGCGCGAGATTCGATTGGATCGGGAGGGGAAGGCCCGGTTCTTACTTGTCAATTCGAGCCGCCTCATGAACCCTGACGGGACCCTGCAGGAACTGATCACCAACGTGCACGACTTCACCGAACTCAAGGAAATGGAGGCCAGGATGCGCCAGGCTGAAAGGCTGGCCGCTCTGGGGACCCTTGCGGCGGGGATGGCCCACGAAATCAGAAACCCGCTGTCCGCCATCAAGACCTTTGTCCAGCTGCTCCCAAGAAAACTGGAAAAACCAGGGTTCCTGGAGAAGTTCAACCGAACGGTGCCGCGTGAACTGGACAGGATCAACCGGCTGGTGGAGGATCTTTTGGAGCTCTCGAGGGAGGTGAAGTTCCGCTTCAAGGAACTGGATGTCCGGATGATTCTCCGGGAACTCTTTGAATTGTTCGAGGAAGAGCTCCAAAGTCATGACATCACCGCGCACCTTGTTCTGCCCCGGGAACTGCCCGAGGTTTGGGCCGATCCTGCTCAGTTGATGAAAGCCTTTCAAAACCTTTTGAGGAATGCCGTCCAGGCGATGCCCTCGGGGGGCGAAGTCTCCGTCGAGGTGTCACTGGAAGCAGCGGGAGATGAAAAGCTGCCGGCGGTTTCCAGGGATGATGAGAGAATCCGGATCTGTTTCCAGGATACGGGTATGGGAATCCCCGCAGAGAATCTGCCGCAAATCTTCAACCCCTTCTTCACCACCAAGGACAACGGCACGGGCCTTGGACTCGCCATCACTCACAAGGTGATCACCGAGCACGGGGGGCTCCTGGAGGCGGGAAACCGCCCCGGTGGAGGAGCATTTTTCACGGTTCTGCTTCAAACCGCGCGGGTGGTTTCCAAAGAGAAGATCTCGTGATGCAAATCCTTCCGGCTTTCCGTTGCCCTTGATCATGTGCACGTTTCCTTCGGCTCCTGGCAGCGCCGTCCGATCATCTGCTTTTAAAATCCAATCATATCGCTAGATTGAATTTATTGTGCTTTGGCATTTTTCTTGATTCATCAATTTTCCGAAGAAGAGATTTGCAGGGCAGTCCCCGTTCATTGAAATGGTGGGCATTCAAGATGGCATGTGTTGCATGCAGAGAGGAAGGAAAGAATGAATCCTTTGGCTGACGAAACCATCGTCGTGATGGACGACGATCAAGGAATACTGGATTCTTTTGATGCCATGCTGGGCGACGAGTATCCCCTCCTGATGTTCAAGAACAGTTCGACGGCGCTGCAGTTGCTCGTGGAACGGACCCCGAAGCTTCTGTTCCTCGACATCAAAATGCCGGGGATCAACGGCATCGATGTGCTCAAATGGATTCGCGAAAAAGGGCTGGAGACCAAGGTGGTCATCGTGACGGCATTGCCCCAGGATCACTACGAGGAACTTGCCCGCCAGTACGGAGTGTACAGATATCTGCGCAAGCCTCTCGATGTGGATGAAGTGGAAGAGATCACCAAAAACGCACTTCATTGAACCCCTCTTCCTTTGCGGGGAGAATGAGAGAACACCGAGGGGGTGCGAAGTGGTTTGTCTTCGGACGTGTCCTGTACTTTTCGATCCGTGAGTCCCCCCGGTGAAAGGCACGCCGCCTACCCTGCTGCAGCGTGCAATTTTAGATGCCGGTCGGAGTTGAGAAAAAGCGAAAAGCTGCATAAAATAAGCTTCTTTTTCAAACAGCAGGAGGCCATGGAGAAACGTTTTCAAGTGCTGCCATCGAGCTGCCGATTTCCGCGGGAGTGAGCAGCGATATGAAGATGGGGTCGCTGCCCTCTGCGAAGGACTGTCGTTCCATGGGCCTCCCGGATTGCCCGGTTGTTGACGGGAGGTGAAATCCCCGAGTACCATCTGACATCGTTTCGCAAATCTCTGGGCGACAGCCTCCGTGAAGGATGCTGGGAGGGGCACGGTTTATGCCGGACACACCGATATTGCTGATTGATGATGAACCCGCGATTCTTGAGAGTTTGACCGAGTTTCTCGACGATGAAGGCTATGAGGTCCATGTGGCTCGAGAGGCTTGTGAAGGGGTGAGGCTTTTTCGGGACGTCAATCCCGACCTGGTTTTGACCGATCTGAAGATGCCCGGGCTATCGGGAATTGATCTCATACGGGAGATTCGAAAAATCAACCGGAGGACCCCCATCATCCTCGTGACCGGCTATGGAACCTTAGAGACTGCCATAGACGCCATCCGGCTGGATGTGTTTGATCTCATCACCAAGCCCATCGATCTGGACCTGATCAAGAATACGCTCCATCGCGCCCAGGAAAGTCTGAGGGCGGCCCGGGAAGTTCAAAAGGAAATCGAATCCCTGAAGCAGGAACTTATCCACTTTCAATCCCTCTGGAGGGACCAGCTGAGGAAGTTCTCCGAGGCGGAACCGCTCATCCATACCGGCCGCCTGGTCTCGGGCATCCTGCACAACCTGAACAACCCTCTGACCTACATCATGGGACAGGCGGACCTGATTCAATTGACCAACCCCGATACTCCCAACATCGCGGTCATCCGGAAACAGGCCGTACGCATGAAGCGGATCATGGCCACCGTCATGAAGCGTGTGAAAGACTCTCAGGTGAGGGAGTCAGACTGGCTGCAGCTCAATGAAATCATTGAAGAGGAGGTGTTTTTCTGGGAATCGCACCCCGCATTCAAGAATGAAGTCTCCACTCATCTCGATTTGAGCACCGAGCTGCCTCTTTTTCAGGGGGTTTTGGCGGATTTCAGTCAAATTTTTGGAAATTTTCTGAGAAACGCTGCGGAAGCCATGCAGGAATGGCCGGATAAGAAGCTCTTTATCCGTACCTGGCACGATGATCTCGAAATCCATGTGAGTTTCAGAGACACGGGGCCGGGTGTCCCCGCAGAATTGCAGCAAAAGATCTTTCTGCCCTTTTTTTCGACGAAGACATCCCTCGGAAGCAGAGCTTCGGCGAGCATGGGCATGGGGATCGGCCTGTTTCACTGCCAAGAGCTGATCCAGCAGTATTGCGGGCGCATCGAGCTCTTGAGCGAAGCGGGAAAAGGTGCTGCCTTCATCCTCCATTTGCCGAGGTCGCCGCAGGCTCCCACCGGCAAATGACGTTCCTCATCGACACGACCGCTCTCCCTGGTCTCCGCCCCCAATCCGTCGCCACAAGGTCCGTCGGGTTGCATGCGCTCAGGGCCGGCGCGAGGGGTCGCTCCGCTTTCAAATTTCCTCCTTTTGAACTCAAGGAATGGTGCTCATGACTCGTCAACTCGTCCTGGGAATTGAATCCTTTCTGGCTGATCCTCCCTCCTGGTTCAAAAGCGCACGCATGGGGCTTCTGGTCCATCAGGCTTCCTACACGGGGACTTTTCAGTCGACGTGGTCCGCAATCGCTCACGCCGGCGGAAGGGTCTCCTGCATTTTTTCTCCGCAGCATGGTTTCCACGGGGAGAAGCAGGCCAACATGATCGAGTCGGACCATGGCTGGAATGCGGAGCTGAACATCCCCATCCTGAGTCTCTATGGCGAGGTGCGCCAGCCCACCGAGGAGATGCTGCAGCGCGTGGATGTCCTGGTGGTGGATCTGCAGGATGTGGGGACGAGAGTCTACACTTATGGAGCGACTCTGGGCTTGTGTCTCGAGGCTGCGGCAAAGCATCAGGTGAAGCTCGTGGTGCTGGACAGGCCCAATCCCATCAACGGCGTCGCTGTGGAGGGGAACGTGGTTCAGAGCGACTGCCGTTCCTTTGTGGGCTTGTATCCCCTTCCCATGCGGCATGGGATGACCCTGGGTGAACTGGCTGCCTTCGTCTGTGCCTCGGAAGCCATGGAATGCGATTTGGAGATTTATCCCATGCGGGGCTGGCAGAGGACCGACGACCATCGAAGGACGGGGTTGCCGTGGTTTTTCCCCTCGCCCAACATGCCTTCCTGGGAGACCGCCCTCCTGTACCCCGGGATGGTTCTGCTGGAGGGGACCAACGTCAGTGAGGGGAGGGGGACCACCCTTCCGTTCCAGTTGTTCGGGGCCCCTTTCCTCGACCAGAAGAGGTTGTCTCTGCGGCTGCGAGACTATCCTCTGGACGGGATGGTGCTTCGTCCAGTGACTTTTGAACCGGTTTTCGACAAGTGGAAGGGTGAATTGTGTCACGGTTTTGAAGTGCATGTTACGGATTCGGAGCGGTTTCGACCCTATCGATTTGGCCTTGCGCTGCTGCAGGCTCTTCGGGAAACTCACGAAACAACCTTCCGGTGGCTGCCGCCTCCGTATGAATACGAATGGGAGAAGCAGCCCATAGACATCCTCATTGGCGACAGGAACCTGCGTGAAAGGCTTGAAGCGGGCACCGGGCTGCTGGATCTTGAGGCTTCCTGGGAAGTGGAATTGGGGAACTACTTGAGGCAGCGGGACGGTTGTCTCCTGAGGGACTACGGCACATCCTAGAGGTATGCTTGGGAGGTTCCCGGTTGGAAGTCAAAATCACGGGAGTTTTAAGATCGCCGGCGACCGGAGGGTTCCGGTTTGCCTTGGACTCACGGGTTTGCTGCGGAATTTTCCCGGCCGTCAAAAAAAGTTCTGCTGACCCGCTCGTCAGAATTTGGATCAACGCCCTGAGTCAGTGAAGAATTTTTCCCAGCCTGTCAAACCTCACGAAACTTGTGGAGGGGTCGAAGGTCAGCGAACCCTCGCTGTTCCAGGACCAGTAGATGATGAAAGCCCTTCCTTTGATTTCGCTCAAATCCACAAATTTCCAGAACCGACTGTCATAGCTCTCATCGCGGTTGTCCCCCATCACGAAAAGCCCATTTTCTGGAACAACCAGGGTGTCCATGTTGTCTCTTGGACTGACACTTGCAGGAAGGATTCGGTTGTCTGTGTACTGGGCGTAGGGTTCTTCGAGGAGTTGATCGTTCACGAAGACCTTTTTGTTCACGATGCGCACCCTGTCTCCAGGAGTCCCTATGACCCGTTTGATGAAATCCTTGGAGGGATCGACAGGATATCTGAAAACAACGATATCTCCCCGACGGGGGTCGCTGAAATGAAAAAGCTGTGTGTCGGTCAGGGGCACTTTAACTCCGTAGGTGAATTTGTTGACCAAAATGTGATCGCCCACCAGGAGGGTGACTTTCATGGAACCGGATGGAATCTTGAAGGCCTGAACGACGAAGGTTCGAATGAAAACGGCCAGCAGGATAGCGATGACGATGGCCTCGGTGTATTCCCTGAGCGTGCTCTTGGAATTCCCCTTGTTCTGATCCCTTTCATTGGCACGTTGCAACGTGACTTCCTCCCCAGGACGGAATGTTTTCAAGAGTTCTCAACCTCATGACCGCGTCAAACCAGACTTTGACGGCTGATGGTAAAGTAGAAAATCCGGAAAATGTCAACCAAAACCTTCAAACATCTGGCAGAAATGGAACGCTTCACATGTTTACGAGAAAACAGCAACTGGTCGGACTGGACATCGGTTCCAGCACTGTGAAAATCGTTCAGCTTGCGGAAAAGGATGCGGGGTTCAAGCTCATGAACGTGGGCGTCGTGCCCGTTCCTGCGGGAACTGTGAAAGAGGGACGAGTCATGGATCCCACTGCCCTGGTGCTTTGTGTCAAAAGACTGACAAAAAATTTGAAAGTCAAGGAAAAGAGCGTCGCCTCGGCGGTTTCCGGCTATGAGGTGATGATCAAGCGGCTGGAGCTGCCGGTCATGACCGAGGAGGAGCTCAACTCCCGCATGCAGACCGAACTCCGGCAGTACATTCCTTACAGTCTCGAGGAAGTGGATGTGGACTACGAAATTCTGGGGATCTCCAGGGAGCGAACCACCAACATGGATGTGCTCCTGGTGGCGGCCAAGAAGGATTCCATCCGCGACTATGTGAATGTCGTCGAGTCTTGCGGCCTCGATGTGCGAGTCCTTGATGTCGACTACTTTGCCTTGAACAACGCCCTGGAGATGACGGAGGGTTTCAAGGAGGAGTGTCTGGCGCTCATCGATATCGGCTCCCACAAGGCACTCATGTGCATCTCGGTGCGCGGAGTGCCGGTGTTCACGCGGGGTTTGGCCATCGGAGGCGAGCAGATCACGGAGCGGATCAGCGAACAGCTAAAGGTCTCCATGGAGGACGCCGAAAGAATCAAACTGGGGGGTCCCGTTCCGGAGGGTGGTGAAAAGGAATTGGAGCAGGTTTTTGTTTCGGTGGTTCAGAATTGGGTTGGAGAATGTAAACGGGCCGTGGATTTTTACCAGAGCAATTATCCGGACAACAAGCTGAAAAAGATCTACCTGAGTGGTGGGTCCTCTCGTTTGCCGGGCCTGGAGCAGGTGTTCAGGGAGCACATGGACGTGGCCGTGAGCCTTTTCAACCCATTGGATCACGTCCGTTGGGACGAGAAAGAATTTGACGCGGAGTATTTGAATTATCTTGGTCCTCAAATGGCCATTCCACTCGGACTGGCACTAAGGAAAACAAAAGAGAAATGATCCAGATCAACCTACTCCCTGCGCGAGTTCGTCAGAGCAAACACCACACGCGTCAGTTCATCACGGTGTATGTCTCGAGCATTATTCTTGCAACACTTGGGATCGGCTATGTTTGGCACTCCATGAGCAGCCAGAAAGTCGAATTGGAGCGGCGCATCGTCCGATTGGACAAAGAAGTCAAACAGTACGCAAAATTTGATCAGATGCTCAAAGATCTGACTAAAAAATCGGAACTGATCGACAAGAAAACAACGGTCATCAAAAGCCTTCAAAAGGACCGTGACACCATTGTGCGGGTGTTGGCCTCCCTCAGTGTGGAATTGCCGGCTGACAAGATGTGGTTTGAAAAGCTCTCTCAAACGGGGAATTCGGTGACTCTGGACGGTTCCGCTCTGAACAACGAGAGCATCGTGGAGTTCATGAGAAACCTGGAGTCCTCGCCGCTGGTGGAGCAAGGAAGTGTCACGCTCACTCATTCCCGTCAGATCACCGTCAACAATTCCAAACTGAGGGAATTTCGAATTGGCTACCGTTTCTATTCATTCTCACAAATGCAGGCAAAACTGGAAACAAAACAGCCATGATCAAAAACCCATTCCAGTCTCTGGCGATCAAGGAAAAGATCGAGGCGCTCAGCCTCCAGCAAAAGATCCTCCTCTTTGTCGGCACCCTGGCGCTCCTGATCGGAGGTTTTTACTTCTTCCACTATAAAGACCTCTCCGTCAAAATCGTCAGTCTGAAAGGTCAGGTCGCTCAAAAGGAAAAAGATCTGGCCAGGCTCAAAGGCGCAGCAAAACAGGTTGCGGCTCTTGAGGAAAAGCTTGCCCAATCCGAGGAGGAATTTGCGCAGCTCCTCAAGCTGCTGCCCGACCAGAGGGAAATCCCAGGGTTTCTGGAGAGCGTCTCCAGGCTTGGGGCCGAAGTCGGCCTGGAAAACATCCTCTTCCAACCGCAGGCGGAGAGAGCGGAAGGTTTTTATGCCGCCATTCCCGTCAAGCTGGATCTGGTGGGCACCTATCATGAACTGGGAATCTTTTTCGATCGCGTGAGCAAACTGGACCGCATTCTGAAAGTGCAAAACCTCAACCTCACTCGTCAGAAGAACAACACACGGCTTCAGGTGGGCTGCACCATCGAAACCTATCGTTTTTTGGACATTCCTGTGGAAGCTGCGCCTGTCTCCAAGAAGAAATCCAAATAGCGGCAGGTTGAAGACAGGTCCATGGGGAGATGTGAGATGGACGCGGCAATGGCTGTTCTTCACAGACAATGAGCTGGAATACGGGGGCATTATGTTGGGCATGAGAAAATGCTTCATGAGGGGTGGCATCTATCTGGGTTTTTTTCTGCTGATCGCGGGTTGTGCGACTCAAGGCACGAGGGAAACGGAGCCCTCGCTCCCGTTTCAGGCTGGAGAGCGCAATTCGGAATTCCTGGACCAGTCCGCCCTCGACCAGTCTGCAAGCGCTGGCGCGTCAGAGATCCGAAGGGTGGAACTCAAAGAGGTCCGCGTCGAGGGGGCCGGGGAAGAAACGCAAATCATCATCACCGCAACCGAGCCCCTTGAGGATTACAAATTCGAAAAAGTTGACTCCAATCGATTCTCGCTGGACCTCAGGGAGGTCAAGGACCCGGCAGCTCTTCCCGACCTGCCCGTTGGTTCGGATCGAGTCGCCCTCAGCTATTCCATCGAGGAGACCACCCAGGGAATTCGCCTTCTGGGTTTTGTGAAAAACGGTTACGAGCGTTACGGGGTCAAAGGGCAGGAAAGCGACCTGGTCGTCACCTTCTCTCCCAACCTTTCCGTTTCGAAAAGCACAGAACCCGGGCTTCCCGCTCCGGTTTCGGCAAATGAGCAAACCATGCCGGAAAACCGCACTGCCCAGCAACCTTTGAGGACGGTGCCCGCCATCATGACGTCTCAACATGGTGGCGCGAGGATCGTGCAGGCCAGTGCCAAGGGGCGACCCATCGCCGCAACGCCTGTGGATCTCCAGGCTTCCGATTCAGACGCCTCGTTTCCCGGACACAACGGCACGGTACATCCTTCCGGTTTGCTTCGAAAGCCCTACACGGGGAAACCCATCAGTCTGGATCTGCTGGATGCCGATGTGAGAAACGTCCTCAGACTCCTCTCGGACATCACCGGAACCAACCTGGTCATCGAACCGGACGTGTCGGGCAAGGTGACACTCAAGGTGGAGCAGGTCCCCTGGGATCATGTGCTGGACATGGTGCTCGCCATGAACGGTCTGGGCCAGGAGCGTGAGGGCAATGTGATCCGCATTGCGAGGGATGCCAAATTGAAGGAGGAATGGAGCATGCGCGCCGAAGCCATTCGAGCGAAACAGGCGCTCATGGAAATTGCCAAGGATGTGGGAGAACTGGCGACGGTATTTTTCACCATCAACTACGCGCAGCCTGAGGTCATTGCCAGAAGGATTGAGGAAAACAAGGGGGAGCGCGGCAGGGTGTCTATCGATGAAAGAACCAGTCTTGTGATCTACTCGGACACGCCGGCGCGTATCGCGGATGCCCGGCAGCTCATTGCAAGGTTGGACAAACCCACTGCCCAGGTCATGATCGAAGCGCGAATCGTCACCATGAACTCCAAGTCCTCCAAGGATCTTGGCATCACCTGGGGGCTGGCGACGGATACCCCTCCCAGTTCCAATCCCCGCTTTCAGGTCAATGTACCCCTGGGCGCTATACCCTCCACCTTCGATTTCAATATCGGTCGCATGATCGCCAACGATTTCATCAAGCTTGACGCTAGAATTGCCGCTCTGGAATCCCTGGGAGACGTGCGGATCATCGCGGCGCCAAATGTCATGACACTCAACAACGTTGCCGCAAGAATCACGCAGGGAACTCAAATTCCATATTTGAAATTGAACCAGGAAGGTGTGACGTCAACGGAATTCAAAGACGCGACCGTGGAACTTGAAGTGACCCCTCACATCACGCCCGACCGAAGGGTCCGGTTGAAAATCATGGCCAAGCAGGACGAACCCGGCCTGGTGTTCAACGGGCAGACCTCCATCGACAAGCGCGAGATCAACACGGAACTGCTCGTGGAGGATGGGGAGATCGTGGTCATAGGGGGTGTCACCCGTGACAGGCTGGAGAAGAGCATGGACGGCACACCCGGCTTCAACAAGGTTCCGGTGCTTGGCCGCCTTTTCAAGACCGAAAGCAACAGCAGCGACAAGAACCAGTTGCTCATCTTCATCAGTCCCAAAGTCATCGACCCCAACACCATGGCCCGGCGGTGATTCCCCTTCCTGATTTTGGCGGCAAAATTGACTTGAACAGTGGAGGATATGCATTAAAATAGAGAGCTCGGAAATGGGATGTCAAAACTTTGATGAGGGGGAATCGAGGGATGAAACAAAGAGAGTTCATGAGCGTCGCATGCCTCTTTGTGGCATTGATCGTGGGTCCGGCTCTGCTGCCCGGATGCTCGATGCAAAAAACTTCGCCGAAACTCGAAACGGCCCAGGGGGAGAATGCGCAGCTTCCGGGGCCCCTCCAGGCCCAGGCTGACCGGATGGAATCCGTTAAGAATTTCAACCCCATCAAAGTCGATTATTTGACGCCCGCGGAAGGGATCCGCAATCCGGAGATCTATGTCTACAAAGAAAAACGGCGTCTCTATGTGGTGCAGTCGAATGTGCTGGTGCGGGATTATCCCGTGGGTTTAGGTTTCAACCCCAACGGCGACAAACAACGGGAAGGAGATGGAAGGACTCCCGAGGGCGACTTTTGGATCTGCGTGAAGAACCCCGAAAGCCGATTCGGCAAGTCGGTGGGAATCAGCTATCCGAATAAGAAACATGCGGAAAGAGCCTTTTTTGCCGGATTCATCTCCCCCACCGAATTTCGAGACATTCTCCTGGCCATGGAGATGCGAGGGAAGCCGCCCTGGAACACCTCCCTGGGAGGTGAGATTTTCATCCACTCGGGGGGAGCTCACAAAGACTGGACTCAGGGGTGCATTGCCCTCTACGACAGCGACATGGACGAGCTCTTCAGGATCGCTTCCGTGGGGACCCCCGTTTCCGTGCGACCTTGAACCAATGCCGGATCGGTTCAAAAGCGCGCATGGCCGCAGAGGGGGCTGCGGGTCCCCCGGAGCTCCTCTCAGGATTCTTTCTCTTCATCCAGAGTCTGGATGAGGTCCCTGTGCAATCCCTTCCATTGCTGATCCGTTTTCCATTCCAAATATCTTTTCCGCACATACTTTCGGGCAAACTCCGCATGGCCAAGGTAACCCCTGTTGGCGGCGAGAAAGTCCGTCTTCATTCCCTCCAAAACATGGGGCATCTCATTTTCGTCAACAAAATTCCTGGTTTTTTGAACCGTGAACACGAGCTTTCCCCCCAGCTCTCTCAGAAAATCTTCAAAGAGTTCCTCTGAATCTTCCACCGCTCTGGCTGAGCATTGCTCCGCAGGAATGGGGACGGCTGCAAGCAGTTGCACTTGAAATCTGCCTGCGGCAATGGGTTTAGATGCATTGTAGAAGAAGATGGTGAGTCCATTTTCAAGATGAACCTGGTCCAGAAGACGATGATCGTCACGATTCATGGGGGCATGCTCCTCTCGCAGTCTTTTTCGGCGTTTTGGTTGTGGATTTAGATCAATGGCGCATGAACTTCAAGAATAAAGAGCAGGGCTGTTGACTGGGTCATTACAAAGCGATATAGAGCACTCACGGCATTTCGATGGAGGCGCGTCGCGTAGGCCGGTGAAAATCCCAAAAGACACCGATTGCAGCTGCCACACGCCGGCAGATTGCGAAGCAGCAGCATTTCGCCTCCCTGATTGGAAAGTCGGCGTGATCCCGGATGCGGGATTTTTGGGGCGGCCCCCCATCAAGCAAAAGCTCCGCTAGATGTCACGCTGCAGCACGTGATTTTTTTTCTTCCACCGATATCATGTGAGGTCACAGCATTATGGAAAGAAAATGTATTGAGGTGAGATGGCATGGCCGTGGAGGACAGGGAGCCGTTACCGCTGCCACGATTTTTGCCGAAGCCGCCTATTACGACGGGTACAAAGGGGTGACCGCGGCACCTTTCTTTGGAGCGGAGAGACGTGGTGCTCCCATCGTCGCCACCACACGATTTGGCTGGAAACCCATCCGGACCTTTTCCCTGGTGGAGAGTCCGGATGTCGTGGTTGTTCTTGACGATACACTGCTCCAGGTGGTGGATGTGTCGGCCGGTGTCAAACCCGACGGGATCGTGATCATCAACTCCGCCAAGCTGCCGGAACAGTTTGAATTGAAGTCACCGGTCAATATCGCCACCACCAACGCAGCTGCATGGGCCAAGGAAGCGGGGCTGATCGTGGCGGGGACTGTCCTCTTCAACACCACCATTCTGGGAGGGATTGCCAAGGCCACCGGCCTGGTGTCCATGGAAAGCATCGAAAAGGCTCTGCGGAATCACTTCAGCGGAGAGGCGGCAGAGAGAAATGTGAAAGGCGCACGGCTGGCCTACGAAGGCACTGCCGCCATGAGGGAGTGTACCCTGGAGTGCGCCTGACCCTGACTTCCCGGCCATACTATTCATCACGATGAAGGAATTTCAATGAGTGACCAGGCACGAGACAAATTCACTTACGCCCATTCCAAGTTCTGCACCGGTGAAGCTGGAAAAACCGGAAGCTGGCGTTCTCAACGCCCCGTGATCGATCAGTCCAAGTGTACCCCCGCAAGAAATCAACGCCCTTCCTGTTTCATCTGCTGGCTTTATTGCCCGGAAGCTGTTGTCAGGAGAACGATTCCTGTCGAGATCGACTATGATTACTGCAAAGGGTGCGGCGTGTGCGCGGAAGAGTGTCCGACCAAAGCCATTTGCATGGTGGACGAAACCGAGGACGATTGAAAGGGTTTGCAAATCTTGCAGCACGGGGGCAGGGGATAGTTCCCTGCGCCCCCCGCCCCGCGCCTGCATCATGACAGCGAGTCCGACGGTGACGTCAGTCACGGTTCCCAGGCCGAAAGAATCGCTCTTTCTCACTGAGGATGCAACCGCAATACTGCTGACGGTAAAGATTCATCTCCCTCGCTTTTTCCTGCCCTTTTTTCCACCCGGTCCGAAAATCCACGTACACGAAGGACGCGCCGCTTCGTCTCGCTGCCGCCAGGCACAATTGCTCAATGAGTTCGTGCCGCTGCATTTTGCTGTAGAGCAGTGTCGTGGTGAATGCATCGAAACCGCTTTTTCGGGCTAGTCGAGCGGTCGCCTCAATGCGCCTGGCATAACAGACCATGCAGCGGTTTTCTTCGCGGAATGCCACCTGGCGCAGATAATCCTCGAGATCATAGTCCTCACGCACGATGAGGGGCAGTTCCTCAATCCGCGCGAGCGTCTGCAGGGTTTCGAGGCGTTTTTTCAGTTCCTGAAAGGGCTGGATATAGGGGTTGTAGAAAAAGCCGTGTACCGTCCAGTCTTCACGGCGCAGATGTTCGAGGGGATAGACGGTGCAGGGACCGCAGCAGGTATGGAGCAGTATACGTTTCACAGGCGGTTTTCCTCCCGAATTTCAGGACGCTCGTTGCAGCATTTGCACGAGACGCCGTGGCAGCCCATCGAAGCTGCCGTTGCTCATGCACACGATGACATCGCCGGTGCGTGCATCCTGCACCAAAGACTGCAGGAGGGTTTCGCTTTCCCTGAAGAGGAGGGTTTCGGTCCCGCGGGCGCCGATTTCCTCCACCAGTGTTTCCGTGTGGAGCCTCTCGGCTGGGGGAATGGCATCGAGACCTGGAGGTTCCCTCATGTAGACCCTGTCGGCGGCATCGAAAGCCTTCGCGTAATCTCTCTGAAACACAGACCTTCGGCTGGAATTGGTGCGCGGTTCAAAGGCGGCGAGAATTCGGCGGCCAGGATGAAATTCCCGGATGGCTTTCAGTGTCTCACGCACCGCGGTTGGGTGATGGGCAAAGTCGTCGATGACGAGTATTCCCTGGGGTTCGCCCAGCACGTCGTACCGTCGGCAAACCCCCTCGAAGGCCAAAAGGGCGGCCTGGATAGCCTCGTCCTGCATTCCGGCCAGATGTGCTGCCATGACGGCTGCCAGGCTGTTGGCCACATTGTGGCGGCCCGGGAGGCGGGTTGTCATGGGAATGGCTTCATCCCGGTCGGCTCGCCTGTAAAGGAATCGAGTCCGGCCGTCGGCGAACGAGACATCCACGATCCGCCAGTCAGCTCCACGGTTCCACCCATAAGTGAGAACGGTTCCCCTGCAGGCTTGTTTCAGAGATTCGCAGTGAGGGTCGTCGGCATTGAGGATGAGGAACCCGTCCGAATTGATCAATTTGGCAAACGATTGGAAGGCTCCATAGACGGCCTGAAAGTTTGGGAAAATGTCCGCATGGTCGAATTCAATGCTCGTGACGATGCCGATGTGCGGCCGATAGTGTAAAAATTTTGGACCCTTGTCGAAAAAGGCGGTGTCGTATTCATCACCTTCGAGAACCATGAATTTCCCATCTCCCAGCCTGTAACTCCTGCCCCAGTTCTTGATGAAAGCTCCCACGAAGACACTGGGATCGAGCCCTCCATGAGTGAGCACCCAGGAAATCAAGGAGGTCGTGGTGCTCTTGCCGTGAGTCCCCGCTACGACCAGACTCCGGTGGCGGCAAAGAAAGAGTTCATCCAGAGCTTGGGGCATGGAGAGGAATCTTTTCCCGAGGCGCATGACTTCCTGCGCTTCGGGATTGTCGCGCCGAATGACATTTCCGATGATGTAAAGGTCAGCGGGTGTCGATGCAATGTTTGCTACGGCATAGCCACGGTGAAGGGAAATGCCCAGCGATTCCAGATGATCGCTCATGGGAGGATAAATATTTTGATCCGACCCGACGATCGTGTAGCCTCGTTCGCGCAGCATGGTGGCGAGCGTTCCCATGGCAATGCCGCCGATTCCCATCAGGTAGACCGTTTCAACCGATTCCTTTTTCATGGCAGGGTTTCCATTATCATGTCGTGGATGTAGGGTCTGAATGCCTTCATTTTGTCATTGCTCCGATGGGGATGCACTCGATTTGTGAGCAGGATGATCAGCCGTCCCCCCACCGGATCGAGCCAGAAAGAGGTCCCCGTGAAGCCCAGGTGCCCGATGCTTTGGGGAGAAAAATGCCGGCCTGCACTGGAGCCCTCTTTCGATGGGGAATCAAAGCCGAGAGTCCAGGAACTTCCGGGAACCAGGCCGGGTTTGCTCCAGAATAAACGAAGGACGTCGCGACTCACTCCAGCGGTATCGTTTTCTCCTTCATAGAGCCGCCACAGGAGGGAGAGAAGCCCATGCACCGCTCGAGCGGTTCCAAAGAGCCCTGCGTGGGGTGCGACCCCGCCGAGGACATAAGCATTTTCATCGTGCACCTCGCCCTGCAGCAGCCTTCCCCTCCAGGGGCAGCGCTCTGTGGCCACATACGTTGCACCGTCGAGACGAAGATGGGCCGGTTTGACGGTGGGATCGCAACCCACTTCAAGCGGAACATAATCGAGGAAAGGCCGCTCACCCCCGTTGGCCGGGGTCCTGAACGGAGTGGTGTTGCAGGACTCCACCGGATGAACACTGTGGCTTGTATCACCCTCCAGCCGGTCAACCGTGCTCATGAAAAGACGGTCGAGCGGTTGTCCGAGGATCTCTTCCAGGATGGCCCCCAGGAGCATGAAGCCCAGATCGCTGTATTGGGCCTGTTTTCCCGGCTTGGAGCTCAGCGGCGTTTCCAGGATTGCCTGTAAAAGCAGTGTTTTCCTGGCTGGGGCAGGCATACGGATCAGGCTTTCAAAGAGAGGTGCGTAGGGAGGCAAACCCGAACAGTGGTTCAGGAGGTGGAGTGCGCAGATGCTTTCCTTTTCGGCGGGAACGACAAGACCCGGAAAGAAGCGACGCAGGGGTGCTTCCAGGTCCAAAATTCCCTCGGAGACTAACTTCATGCAGATCAGAGCGGTGGCGAGGGGTTTGGTCAGGGACGCGAGGTCAAAGCGCGAATGGGGTGAAACAGGGGCCCCGGACGCTTCGATTCTTCCGGAGGTGGCTTCATAGACGATGCCTTCAGAGTCTGCTACGAGGAGGCTGGCCCCCGAAAAGACCTGCTGCGCTTCGGCTTCCTGGAGGGCTTGTAGGATGGCAAACGGAACGTCGGACAATTTGAGATCCTGGTAAGAGTGCCTGGAGCTTTTGGTCGGCAGCCGGCCGATCACGCCGACGATTCAGTGAGGATTCGCGCGGTCACGCCGCGCCCGTCACTCGATCGGCCGAGAAAGGGCTTTGAAAACACGGGCCCTGGAGTCCATAAGAAAAGGACAGCCCAGCGGGAGGATGTCGTTGGGCCATGCGTGGCCGAATGGCAGGTCTGCCACGATGGGCAAGTGGAACGGGTGTGTGTATTCCAACACCATTTCCCAGATGTCCGAGGGTTCAGCACACTCTGTGAATTGACCCAAAACCAGCCCCCCCAGGACATCGAGGTGGCCGGCAAGCTTCAGGTGCATCATGAGACGATCCAGCCGATAGAGCGCTTCGCCCCGGTCCTCCAGGAAAAGGATGGCGCCCCTGAGATCGGGCAGAAAACGGGTGCCGACCAGATGGCTCAGGCAGGTGAGGTTCCCACCCCGCAGGATGCCGCGGGAAGTTCCGTGCCGCAAAACCTGGCTCTCCTGGAGCTGCCACTCGAAGGGGTTCAATCCCTGCAGGGTTTCCGACACGGCTGTGGCTCTCTCCAGTCCATGGCTCATGTCCACGAGGTTGGGGCCATGCAGGGTCACCCACCCCGCCTGACTCTGCAATGCCTGGTGGAGGAACGTGATGTCGCTGTACCCGATGAAAGGCTTCGGGTTTTTGTGAAGGCCCGAAAAAGGCACCCAGGGAATCAGCCTTCCACTGCCGAATCCCCCTCTCACGCACACCACCGCGGCGATCTGCGGATCGGACAGGGCATGCGAAAGGTCTTTCGCCCGTGCCGCCTCGGTGCCGCAGAGGTAGCCCCGTTTCTCAAAAATGTGCTCGCCGGGATGGACGCGAAATCCGCTCTCCTCGAGGTGTCTGCAGGCCCGTTGGTACTCTTCCCGATTGAAAGGGCTGGCCGGAGCCACAAGCCCGATGCGATCTCCCGGCCGAAGACGTGGGAGCTTCATGGATTTCTTTTGTTGCGCTCGAAGATGATGCGCAGTCCTTTCAAGGTGAGGTAGTCGTCCACCTCATCGATGGCGGGGCATTCACTGGCGATGAGCGCTGCAAGGCCTCCCGTGGCGACGACCTTGAGATGGGCCCCCACCTCTCGCTTCATCCTGTTGATGATGCCCTCCACAAGCCCTGCATAGCCGAACACGATGCCTGCATTCATGGATGCGATGGTGTTTTTGGCCAGGATGGATTTGGGTCGAGCGAAAATCTCCACCCGGGGCAGCTTGGAAGTCTTGAAAAAAAGGGCCTCGCAGGAAATCATGATGCCGGGGCTGATGACGCCACCCATGTATTCACCGCGTTCCGAGATGTAGTCGAAGGTGGTGGCCGTTCCAAAATCCACCACAATGGAAGCCCGGTGGTACACTTCGTAGGCCGCCACCGCATTGACGATGCGGTCGGCGCCCACTTCTTTGGGGTTGTCATAGAAAATGGGCATGCCCGTTCGGATTCCCGGACCGACGACCAGGGGGAGAATGTCCAGGTATTTTTTGCAGAATCGTTCAACCGTGTTGAGCACGGGCGGCACGACGCAGGAGATGATCACATGGTCCACATCCTCGACGGGGAAGCCGTGGGCGTCGAAAAGACTTCTCACAACGATGCCCAGTTCGTCCACCGTGGTGTTCACATCGGTCCTGATCCGCCAGTCATCCACCAGTTCATTTCCCTTGAACAATCCGAGCACCGTGTTGGTGTTACCAATGTCCATCGCCAATAGCATGAAAAATCTCCCCGGTTGTTTGCTGCCCCATCACCCGTGATGGCGGAGCGCTCACGCTCGATTCAGGCTGAACGCGAGCCGGATGCTGCGGGTCCGATCAGTGAAATGCTTCGCCCATTCGAATGGCATCGCCCATGTCCGCCACCTGTCTACCCTTAATCACATCATGGACTCGAAGGATGTGGGCGCCCGAGGCGATGCCGATGGTGTGGGCTACGGCGGTGCCGAGTTCCCGGTCTTCCACCCCGAGGTCCAGGATGGTCCCGATGAAACGCTTTCGCGATGCCCCCAGCAGCAGAGGGCGATCCAGAGACTGAAACAGTTCGAGGTTTCTGATGATTGCCAGATTGTGAGGCACGGTTTTCCCAAAGCCTATTCCCGGGTCCACCAGAATTTGATGCCGCGGGACGCCGTGGGCCACCGCGAACTGTATGCGCTCTTCCAGGAATGAGATGATTTCGGAAAAAAGGGACGCATAGGTGGGATTTTGCTGCATGGTCCGGGGAGTCCCCAGCATGTGCATCAGAATGACGGGCGCGTTGAAGGCCGCAGCGACATGCACCATGTCCGGGTCGAAACGCAGCGCGCTCACGTCGTTGATGAGGTCGGCACCTGATTCCAGGGCCTGCCTGGCCACTTCCGCCTTGGTCGTGTCGATGGAGATGGGGACGTCACTGCTTTCACGGATGGCCTCGATGGCCGGGATGACCCGCTCCAACTCCGCTTCCGCAGACACGGGTTCCGACCCGGGACGGGTGGACTCCCCCCCGATGTCCAGGATGTCGGCCCCCGCGACCACCATGTCCAGAGCGTGCTGCACGGCTGCATGGTGAGTGAAATACTTGCCCGCGTCGGAGAAGGAGTCGGGGGTGACATTCAAAATTCCCATGACCAGCGTGCGTTCACCCAGTTCGAGGCTGCCGTTTTTCATGGAAATGGAATAACGCTTCCGTTCAGCGACACCCATGGGCTCAGTTCTCCTCAGCCCCGGATGACCCACTCCCGGGGGTGGACGAGTCGGAATCTCCCGATGTTTTTTCGGTCTCTTTTTTCCTGCGGGTGGTTCCCAGGCGGGGACGCGTCACGGAAGCTCCAGCCGAGGGGGCTTCGTCTGTCTGCTTGGGTGGTCCTGGAGAGAGCGTGCTGTAAAGCTCGGGATCATGTTCCTTGATGAGGAGGTCCATGTCCTGGAGACTCAGGGTTTCCCGGTCGAGCAGGGCCTGGGCGGTGAGTTTGAGCAGATCCATGTTGTCCGTGAGGATGCGGCGGGCCCGCTGGTAATTGTCTTCGACAATCTTGCGAATCTCTTTGTCGATGGCGATGGCGGTGGTTTCGCTGTAATCCCTGTGGCGCGCGATTTCCCTGCCGAGAAAAACCTGTTCGTCCCGTTTACCGAAACTCAGCGGACCCAGTTCGTCGCTCATGCCCCACTCACAGACCATTCTTCGAGCCATCTGGGTGGCACGTTCGATGTCATTGGAGGCGCCGGTGGTCTGCTGGTTGAAAATGATTTCTTCGGCCACACGGCCCCCCATGAGAATGGCGATGGTGTCCACCAGATATTCTTTGGAGTAGGTGTGCCGGTCATCCTGCGGCAATTGCTGGGTCAGGCCGAGGGCACGGCCTCGAGGGATGATCGTCACCTTGTGCAGAGGGTCCGCTCCCGGAAGAAAACGGGCTACCAGGGCGTGTCCCGCTTCATGGAAAGCGGTGGTGCTCTTCTCCTCCTCGCTGAGGATCATGCTTTTGCGTTCGAGGCCCATCATCACCTTGTCCTTGGCGGACTCGAAATCGGACATATCGATCAGGTCTTTGTTCTTTCGAGCTGCGGTCAGTGCCGCCTCGTTGACCAGATTTTCCAGGTCGGCGCCTGAGAATCCCGGGGTCCCCTTGGCCAGCGTCCTGATGTTCACGTCGGGTGCCAGAGGCTTGGTGCGCGTGTGGACTCGGAGGATCCCTTCACGGCCGCGAATGTCGGGCACCGGCACCACCACCTGCCGGTCAAACCGCCCGGGTCTCAGAAGCGCCGGATCCAATACGTCGGGGCGGTTTGTGGCGGCAACGAGGATGACGCCTTCATTGGATTCGAAGCCGTCCATTTCCACAAGCAGCTGGTTCAGGGTCTGCTCGCGTTCGTCATGGCCCCCACCGAGACCGGCACCGCGATGACGCCCGACGGCGTCGATTTCATCGATGAAAATGATGCAGGGGGCATTCTTTTTCCCCTGCATGAACAGATCACGAACCCGTGAAGCGCCCACCCCCACAAACATCTCCACAAAATCGGAACCGCTGATGGTGAAAAAGGGCACGCCCGCTTCCCCCGCGATGGCCCGGGCGAGGAGTGTCTTCCCGGTGCCGGGTGCTCCCACCAGCAGAACCCCTTTGGGTATGCGCCCTCCAAGGCGCGTGAATTTTTTTGGGTCTTTCAGAAATTCGACAATCTCGTGCAGTTCTTCTTTGGCCTCATCGATCCCGGCCACATCCTCAAACATGACTTTCTTGGACGTTTCGTTGAGAAGGCGGGCCCGGCTTTTTCCGAAACTCATGGCTTTGCCGCCGCCCACCTGCATCTGACGCATGAAAAAAATCCACACGCCGATCAAAAGCAGCATGGGAAACCAGCTGATGAGAACCGTGAAGTACCAGGGAGATTCCTCTTCAGGCTTGGCCTGGATTTCCACCTTGTTCTCCCTGAGGATTCCGATGAGGTCCGCGTCTCTCGGCTGGAAGGTCCGGAAAGGCTTGCCATCCACGTAGGTCCCCAGAATATTGTTCCCCTGGATGGTCACCTGGGAAACTTCACCCCGCTGCACGGATGTGAGAAACTGGCTGTAGGTCGTTTCCAGGCTGGGCTGCTTGGGTTGCTGGAACATGTTGAACAGCAGAATCACCATGAGACTGATGACCAACCATAGGGCTAAGTTCTTGTAAAACGGGCTCAAGCGAGTGGCCTCCTTATCGTTGGATTGGCGTGACTTTGCACAAGATTGCTATTATGCCTCGACTGAGACAGTTTTTCAATACGCTCCATACCCTCCAATGTCGCGTCATCCGGGCAGATACATCAAGAATCCCTGCCGGTTGGTGCTGCATCCCCGTCAAGTCCCGGCGCATTTTTCGCCGGCCCTGAAGAAAAACCCTCAAAGGCCCTGCCTCCCACCCGTAAAGGCGTCCCGGCCAGAAACACCACTTCAGGACGACTCAACCGCGCTGCCAATTTTTCGGGCCGGCACCGGTAAAAAAGAAAGCTCGCCGGCATGGACAGATCGATCATGCCCAGTTCCTTTTCGAGCCCCAGAAGTCTCGCCCCATTTCTAGACGCAGCCTCCACCGCTTTGGGAAGTGAAAATCCCGCCTCGAGCAGTGATTGAAATTCTTCGGCAAATGTCTCACCGTGGTGGACTCCGGGACTCCCGCTGTCCGTGCCGAGAGCCACGGGCGCTCCCACATCAAGACTCCTCGAGACCTGCCCCAGTTGATGGTCGAAATTTCTTGCCGCCACGTCTCCTTGCGGAGTCCCTCTCAGCAATTCATACGCATAGGCCTTCATGGTCATGAGAGTGGGAACCCAGAAAACCTGTCTTTCAGCCAGCAGTTCTAAATTTTCGCGCCCCATGAAAAAACCGTGCTCGATGGAATCGCACCCGGCAAGGATCGAGTCTCGCACCGCCCGCTCGCCGTTGGCGTGAACCATCACCCGAAATCCTCGTTGCCCGGCCGCATGAAAAGCCTGCGAGAGCTCTTCCCTGGTGAATTGCGGAGGCGTTTGTCGCCCGAACACTTTCAGGCTGTTCATGCCTGAGTTGATCACTTTGACCTGATCGCAGGCCTCTTCCTGCCGCTTCACACAGGACGCGAGCGATTCGCCCTGCCTGGGGGAACGCCCGATCCAACTGCCGTACCTTCCGCAAGCGTGCCACGCCCTGCCCGAAACTCTCAGCAGCAGGGGGATTTCGAGGCCATCCTGTCTGTGGACTTTGAAGCGCAGGGTGTGCCCCTGGGCGTCTCCGCCGTCTCGCACGGCAAGGATGCCGGCTCCCAGGCTCATCGCCAGGTGTTTTCTGATGACGGATTGGGCCTGTGCATAACCCAAGGATTTCTGATTCTCACGAACCGCTGGGTCCAGAGATCCGGACAGGGTCAGGTGGACATGGCTGTCGACCAGCGGTGGAATCACGGTGCCGTCAGAGAAATCCACCAGGGGGATCGAGGCGGAAAAAAGGTCCGATGGCTTCGAATGAAGGTCCAGGAGCGTGAAGCGCGAATCTTCAACCCTCAGCAGTACCCTCTCTTTGATGTCATCTCCTTTGCCGTCGATCAGCCACCCGCAATAGACATAGAAAGGCTTTTGCTGGAGTTTCACACTCTGCTGAGGCATGTTTTCTCCGGGAGGTGCCATTTTATTGGCGATGGTCTGCTTTGAAAGTCATTGGCCGGCCGTCACGTCGAGTTCCGGCTGCTGCGGCGCGGTGCATGCCTGACCGCTGCACAGAGTTTCGCCGCACCCTACATTGTCCCTGACCACAGAGCATCCCGGCATCGACTCCGGAAAGGGAATCCGTTAATGCCGGCGGAAATCGGGCGTTCCACCCCGATCATGCGCCCAACGCGACTGTGCATCAATCAACTTGTATGGGGCGCTGCGCTGCGTGAAAGAGGACCGGGCGGAGAAACCCAAAAGCTGCTGGGTCGCAGATTCTTCTGAACTCCGAGATTCGGATCGATTATCATCGACATGGGGGAGGCTTTCCAGCCTTATTTGTGCTGGGAAAGGAACGGAAGCCTGGTTCACGGCATCATCCCGCAGGCCGCTGGCACGCTCGGTGAAAGGAGCGGGGCCATTGGAAGGTCTCATGGGCAGGGTTATAGTGATGACCGCGGTTCTTCAAGGGGATTTTCATAAAGATCCGGTGGCCATTTCCAACAAGGAGGAAGATTTTCGATGCAGTTTGGATCCAAACGCGATCATGCACTGCTGGTCCTGGGCTGCTTCGGGATCGTTGCCGCAGTCCTTTCGGGTCTGGAGGCGCACGTTCCCTGGCTGGCGTCACTCTGTTCGGGTTTCAGCAGCGGGTGCCGGGAAACCGCTCGATTCACCCTCATCCAGCTTCCTCTCTGGGTGTGGGGGCTTGGCTTCTACCTGGTGTTTTTGGCCTTTTTCTTCTGGCTTCGCGCCTGGATTCACGCCCTCGTAGCCTTGGGGGTCGGCATTGAGTTCAGCCTCTCGGGGATCATGGTTTCCCAGGGAATACTCTGCGTTTTTTGTCTGGTCAATCTGGCCGTCATGTTTTTGATCCTCCTCCTGGTGCTCCGAAGACCGGTTTTCTGGCAGTGTTGTGCGATTTCTCTCCTCTCGCTCCTGGTGTTCAACGCATGGCTCTCCCGTGAAAACAGGGAACTCCTTCAGGGTGTGGCCGAGAAGCCGGCAGTGGCTGCGGAAGTGAGGGGGCGTACCATCACGTTCCAGGAGGTGGAGTTTCCTCTGGCACACAAGCTGCTGGAACTGCAGAAAGAGGCCTATGCCCTGAAAAAAGAACGTCTCGAAAATCTAATCACGGAAATGCTCCTCGAGCAGGAAGCAGACCGGCAAGGCATGAGCATCCAGGACCTGGTGAGAAAAGAAGTCCTCGCCAGGGGAGGATTGGATGTCAGTGAGGACGAGGTGAAACAGTACATTTCGGAAAACCGGTCCAAATGGGCAGACTGGCATGGTTCCGAAGAACAACTTCAGCATCAGGTTCGAATTCATCTTAGAAACCAGAAGGCCTACGAGGCTGCCAACGCCTATGCCTGGTCCCTGGTGAAAGAGGATGAAGTCCGGATATTTCTTGAGGAGCCCCGTTTGCCCCTGGTGCGGGTGAGCACTGAACACAACTACAGCCTGGGTCCTGAAGACGCGCCGGTGACGGTGGTGGAGTTTTCCGACTACGAATGCCCGGTGTGTCGAAAGACGCATGAAAATGTCGTTCTGATCAGAGAACGATACGAGGGCAAAATCCGATGGGTCTTCAAAGATTATCCTCTCAGGCAGCATCGCTGGGCGGCTAAGGCCGCCGAGGCGGCCCGCTGTGCGGGAGATCAGGGAAAATTCTGGGAATACCAGGATGCCATCTATGCCTCCGGCAAAGAGCTCAATCCCGAACAGCTGAAATTTCAAGCCGGTCAGACCGGGCTCGACGTGGAACGCTTCCAGGAGTGTCTGACCAGCGGCCGACATGCCAAAGCTGTGGAGCGAGACCGTGAAGAGGGGAGGGCAAGTGGAATCACCAGCACGCCAACCTACATCATCAACGGCAAATATTACCCCGGAGCGCCCAGTCTGGAACGGTTCATCGAAATGATCGAGGCGGAACTGGGGCAGAAGGGTCGACCACCGGAAAAGCGATGAAAACAGAGGGTCATCAGAACGGTTTCGGCGCCTCCCTGGACAAAGATCTGAATCACTATGAGATCCTGCTCGTGGAGGCGGATGCGTCGGCGTTCGAAATCCAAAAGTCCTACGAGCGTCTGAAAAATCTGTGGGAAGACGACTGGGGCAGTGGGGATTCGCAGAACGGTGCCTTGCTGGAACTCATTGAGGAAGCCCATCGTGTTTTGAGCAATCCTCATCTGCGACGCCGCTACGATGCCGACCTCATCAGAAGTGAGGGCGGCACCGAGGCAACGCGGGAAAAAACGGAACAGACCAGCCTCCCTCTCTGGAAAACGAAAGCGGTGCGTCTGACGTTGGGCGTGATGATGCTCGCCACGGCCTCGTTCTCAATGATCGGGATCCGGACCGAGGAAGATCCGCAAAAGGAACTGGCCGCACTCCAACAGCTCTATCCGCCTGCTCCCAGAAGGGCCATTCCATCGGAGAAGGAGAGCCATCTTGCCCTCCTGAACCTTGGGAATACCCCGACCGCGGTCCGGAAGACTCAACCGGTGCGGCCATCCCTTCTCCATGAGGAGACCCAGCAGGGAGGGTCCGGGGAGAGCGGAGCAGACGTTGCGGGTCATGATGTGAAAAGCGGTTCGCTTCTTAGAGACCTGCCTCTTGTCGGGGAATCGAGCCATAAGCCCTCGAGGCTGTCGGAAGAACCGGCGCCGCGTTCGACGCCGGTTTTGGGCGGTGCTGGAGAGAAAACCGCAAGCCGGAGGCCAAGACCGGTGGGAGAGAATCCGTTGCGGGGAACTCCAGCGGAATCAGGTTCTCCGGTGCGTGCGGCAGAGCCTGAGTCAGTTTTGCCCAAAAGAGAAGTGCTGGAAAAAGAGCACCCTGTTCTCCTTCACAACACTCCCCAGACCTCGTCCGAACTCGCGGAACCGTTGCCGGACGCTGAAAGGGAAGTGCCGAATCAGCCGGCCGACGTGCAGGGTCCTGCTGCGGCGGGTCAGGCCGCCGGGATGGACATGAATGCGCGTATCCACACCTTTGTGCGACACGTTTTGGTTGCATTCGAAAACAAAGACTGGGAGGCTCTCAATCGATGTTTCGACGCTCAGGCGATGGAGGACGGCTCGCCGTGGAGCCGGTCGCGGCATTTGTACCGGGCAAAGTTCGAAAAGGCCGAGACCATCAAGCATGAAATGACCGTCAAGCACTGGAAGAGAGAGAGAAACGGATTGATCACCGTTGCGGGAGATTATCGGATCCGGTATGTGAATAAAGATGGCAGCCGGGAAAATTTTCGGGGGACCTTCACCTGGTCTCTCAAGGAGGTCAATCAGGATTTCCTTCTGGTGAGTGTCAAAAGAAAAGTCGGAAAAAGCGATCAGATTGGATACGTGAGCCCCTCATGAAATCCTTTAATCTGTGAAATGGCGCCAGGATGCGCTTTTAGAGGAGGGCATCCCGGCGGTTATTTGTCAAGGTACTTCGGAAGCTGAATTCCCCGTCACGGAGATTCACTGCTCCCTTGAGTACCTAGTTGGGGCTTGCTGATGGAGCGAATCTGATTCGCCCCTCGGGATCGTTGGAGGGCACTGTCTTCCACGATTCCAGGCTGGAGTCATCGGAAATACAGGACTCCATTTCCTCGGCTTTCACGGCATGCGGATCGCTCAAGGAACTCATGGGGCACAAATGACGATGACCGGAATCATCCTTTGCCCAGACCAGTGGATCAAGTCTTGACATTCATCTCACCTCCCTTCTAATTTCAATTATTAACCTAATCATGAAGTGGGTGTCCGGCAAAAATCATGCCCTGAAGGGAACGATCATCTTAAACCGCCGGGCCTCATCCGCTCGACCGGACCCACGGCCCCGGGTGCGAGAGTTCTCAAATCTCAACTGGAGACGCATCCAATTTTCGGGACACGTACGAAAGGCATCGGCATCGCATTTCTGGCCGTTGTGATCCTGAGCCCCGACGCCCTGTGCGTGAGGCTGCTGGAGATGGAGCAGTGGAGTCTCCAATTCTACCGGGGGCTCGGTGTGGCTTTGACACTCTTCACGTTTCTGCTTCTGGACGCACGAAGAAATGTGGTGACAAAGTTCCTCTCAATGGGGCGTACAGGATTGTATGCCGCCCTGTGTTTCAGTGCCGGTTCCACTCTTTTCCTGTCGTCTCTCTACCTGACCAGTGTTGCCAATACGCTGGTGCTGATCAGTTCCGCCCCCATTTTTGGGGTGATTTTGTCGCGGATTTTTCTTGGAGAGTCATTGCCGGTCCGCACGTGGGTCGCTGCACTGCTGGCGATGGCGAGCGTTGCTCTCATCGTGGTGTTTTCCCATTCCGGCGAAGACCAGCGTGGGTTCTGGGGAGATGTGCTGGCTCTTCTCCAGGCTGTCTTTATGGCGGGGACTTTTGTCCTCGTGCGACGTTCCCGACATGTGAGCATGGTGCCCTGCATGGCCCTCAGCGGAGTGATCACCGCGTGCGTTGCCCTGCCCCTTGCCGGCTCCCTGGCTCCGCAGGTCTCCCATATCCCTCTGCTCGTGGTGCTCTGCCTCTTCATCCTGCCGGTATCTTTCGGGATGCTCATGGTGGCCCCTCAATACCTCTCTGCACCTGAAGTCAACATGATCATGCTCCTGGAGATGATCTTCGGCCCACTCTTTGTCTGGAGCCTTCTCGGGGAGGCCGTTCCCGGGCCAACCGTCTGGGGGGGGACTGCACTTTTTCTGATACTGAGCGGCTATTTTTCCCTCTCCCTATGGGAAAACAGGTCTTCCGAAACGCCTCGCTGATTCAGGGACGTTGTATCCAAATCCTTTCAGAAAGATGCCTGGGGAGAGGTTCGAGGCGATGGGGTTCCCTGCGCGGCAGCTGTTTGATGCCGGATGGGGGAGGTTGCAGCTCGACGGAGCGCTCCGGAAAGGGGGGGCCGATTCTGGTCCGATTGGGTCTGATGATCTGGGGGGCGCGTGCCCGTCAACCGCCCCGGCACATTTTGCTCGGCGGCGCGCCTCTCGCCGCTTTTCGGTCAGTTTAATCTCCAGGCACGGGCTCCAAGGGATTCATCGGTGTCTTCTCATCCAAAACGCTTTCATTCAGGCGATTATTTTGATAGTTTAGTGAAGAACTTGGTCTTCACGTTCCCTGTTGAGCTCACAATTTCCCTCTGCTGCTCCGCACCTTTCCGACTCCCTTGTCTCCCCTGCCGATGAGCGTCGCCGCACGCACTCCGGTTCGGGCAATCTTCACCATCTGCTTTGAATCTTACATGGAATGAGAGTATGGAACACCACCATGGCGGCAGGATCTCTTCGGAGGCAAAAGATGCCGGGACTCTTTGCCGCGATGATTGCCTGGATCCCCTTGCCCTCAAGTGTTTTTTTTCCGATTTTCCTCAGCCCGTATTCGGTTTCGATTGCGCTGGGCGATTGAGTTACTTCAATCGAAACGCGGAGCTTTTGTTGGGGACTTCAGCAGGAGCCGCCATTGCGGCACCTCGAGAGGGATTGCTCAAGGTAACGGCCGGGACGGAGTCCTTCGATCCGGTGGAAAGCTGCCTGAAGGACGGGACGACATTCAAGGATCTTCCGCTGCGTGTTTCTTTTGAGAGCGGGGAAACGTCGGCATTTTTCGGCACCGTCAGCCCCATCGAGAGCCCCGCCGGGGAAAGAACCGGATGTTTGCTTGTGCTCAGGGATGGTTGGACCGAGCCTCGCCATCCGGAGGATGACCTGAATGAGTCGGCGGCTTTCAAGAGCGTGTTTCAAAATTTTCCCACTCCCCTTTTTTTTGTGGACAAGAATCTGGTTCTCTCGTGCGTGAACGGCCCTTTTGAAAAGCTGACCGGTTTTTCTCGGGACGAGATCCTGGGTCGCAAAACGTGTTCTCAGGTGCTTTCCACGGCGGCAGCGCCGACCGTGGACGATCTGCTTCGTCAGGCCATGGAGGAGGATCGGCTTCTTCCGGAATCGCCGCACACGGTCACGAATCAACACGGGGCAAAAACACCGGTCATGCTCTGCGTGTCGAGCCTCCATGATTCCAAGGGCGGCGTCATGGGGGCGTTCGGCGTCGTGAGGGACATCAGCCGCTTCCTGGAATCCGAGAAGAAGATTGAATTCATCACGGAAAACACTCACGAGGGGATTTTGCTCCTGGACGAGGAGTTCCGCATTGTTTTTGCCAACCGCAAGATGGCCGAAATGCTGGAGGTCAGCAAGGAGGAGCTGCTCTCCATGGAGGTGGACAGTATCCTCCCGCCCCAGCAGCAGAGGCTCATCGCCAAACTTATCAGGAAAGTGGACGAGCAGGGCATCACCGCCCTGCGCTTTTGCTCCACGATGCAACCCCTCAGGGAGTCCCCCCCGAAGTATCGGGCCTTTGAAACCTGCATTGCCGTTTCACGCATCGGCAAAGGGGTGCTCACCTGCGTCTACTTCCTGGATATTTCTCCGCGCGTGGAGATTGAGAGCCAACTGCGCAAAACCAACAGCTTTTTGAACAACATCATTCGCAGTTCGGTGGACGGCATCATCGTGGCGGACACCGAAGGAAATGTGTTGATTTTCAATGAGGGTGCAGAGAGCATTCTTGGCTACAGGGCCGACGAAATCATTGGGCGCCCCGAGGCGCTGCGACGCATCTGCCCCACCGAGGTGATGCGCGAAAACATGCGCCGCATGCGGAGCAGCGAGCACGGGCCTCCCGGGAAGCTGAACACCACGCGCCTGACCTTTTACGACAAGCAAGGGGAGGCGGTGCCCGTGAATTTTTCCGCAGCCATCATTCAAGAAGGCGGAAGAGAACTGGGCACGGTGGGCATTTTCAGCGATCTTCGAGAACACATGCGCATGCGGCGTGAACTGGAAGAGGCCAGGAACCAGCTCATCCAGAGCGAGAAGATTTCATCCCTGGGGCGGCTGGCTGCCGGCGTGGCGCATGAGATCAACAATCCGCTGGCGGGGATTCTCATTTACGCGGACATGCTTCTCAAGGATGTGGGAGACCATGCCCAGTGGCGCGAAGATCTCGAGGAGATCATCCACCAGACCCTGCGTTGCAAGCAGATTGTCACCCGTCTGCTCGATTTCAGCCGCCAGTCCCTGGGAGAACAGATTCCCTATAAATTGAACGATGTCATTCGCCGGTGTGTGGCGCTTCTGGGACAGCAGGCCCTGTTCATGGACATCGAGATCCTTCAGGATTGCCAGGAGGATCTCCCTGAACTCGTGGGCGACCCCAGTGCCCTGCAGCAGGTTTTCACCAATCTTCTCATCAACGCCGCCGATGCCATGAAAGGCCGCGGCAAGATATACATCAAAAGTTTTCTGAACGAAGCAGGAGACTCCGTGGTCATCCGGTTTGCGGACACGGGGCCCGGCATTCCCCCGGAAGCCATGAATCAGATCTTTGAGCCGTTTTTCACGACCAAGGGGCCGGGGGAGGGCACCGGCCTGGGGTTGTCCGTCGCCTACGGCCTCGTTCAGCAACATGGCGGCACCATCGAAGCACACAACGATCCGGCGGGAGGCGCGGTGTTCACCATTGCGCTTCCTGTTCAGTCCTTCCATGCAATGGAGGACGATGGGGTGGAGCCCTGAACTCTATGGCCACGGTGCTTGTCATTGACGACGAAAAGGTGATTCGCGAAGGGCTTCGGCGGCTTTTGAGCGCAGACGGTCATAGAGTCCTCACGGCGGAAAACGGTCAAGAGGGTCTCAAGATCATTGCCAGCGAGCACCTCGATGTGATCCTTTGCGACCTCAAGATGCCGGTCATGGGAGCGGCCCGGATTCTGGAACAGGTCAACTCCATTCCCGTCATCATCATCACCGGGGAGGGAACGCTGTCCAATGCGGTGGATTGCATGGACAAAGGGGCTTATGATTTCGTCACCAAGCCTTTTAGAACCGAGGAGTTGATCCGCGTGGTGCACCATGCCATCGAGGGGTTGCCACGGCCCGCCAGGAGTCGCGGTCACCTCGACTGATTTCTGCCTTCGGCCGTCGGCACCTCCACAGGTGCCGTGAAGGGGTTCTGAAAATGTTTTGAATGGCGCGTTGTCGGGGGCAAAGCTCCTAGGCCCCCTCCCCGATGGGAACAATGCCTGTGACCTGCCTTTGGATCGGGTGCCTCACTGATGCATACAATTCTGGTGGTTGATGACGAACGGGTGATACGGGAGGGTTGCCGGCGCGTTCTCAGTGCGGAAGGTTACCAGGTCTTTACGGCGGCAAGCGGCGAAGAGGCTCTGGAGGTTCTCAACACCGAGGAAGTGGCGGTCGTGCTGTGCGACCTCAAAATGCCGGGCATGAGCGCCCTCGATGTGCTGGATGCAATCAAGGAGCACCACCCCGGAGTGCCGCTCATCGTGATCACGGGTCACGGGACGGTCACCAACGCAGTCGAATGCATGAAACGCGGCGCCTATGAATTCATAACGAAGCCTTTCCAGCCGGATCACCTCCTCCTGATCGTTCGTCGTGCCCTGGAAAAGCAGGAGCTGGAACGGCGCAATCGTGAGTTGCAGGAAGCGCACGCCAAAAACCTCTATGACCTTTCGACGGAAAAAAGCCGCATACGAACCCTCACCGACTGCATGGCAGATGGAGTGCTGGTGACCAATCGGGAACTGGAAGTGGTGCTCCACAATGCGGCAATCATGCGACTCCTGGAGATTCCAACGGAACTTCCCGACCCGGGAAAGCTTTCGGATTACCTGGACGAAGAAGATTTTACCCGCGAACTCAGCGAACTCATGCAGGGGGACAATCTTGAGGTTCGCTTCAAGTCTCGGGAAATGATCAAGGGCACGACCCACATGCGGGTCATTTCGGCGCCCATGCTTGGACCGGAGCGGGAAATACTCGGAACCGTGACCATTTTCCATGATATCACCCGGCTCAAACAGCTCGATGAAATGAAAACCAATTTCCTTCACATGGTGTCTCACGAGTTGCGGTCTCCATTGGCGGCCATCAAGCAGCAAATCGCGGTCATCCTGGAAGGGCTGGCGGGAGAGGTCACGGAAAAGCAGCACGAACTTCTGGGTCGGGCTCAAGAGAAGATTCAATCCCTCCTCGACCTGGTGAACGACCTGCTGGATGTGGCCAAGATCGAGAGCGGCCAGAGCCGACAGGAACATGTGGACCTTGATCTCGGCAAGGTTTTGCGGGACACCGTGGCACTTCTCAATGCGAGGGCAGAAAAGCAGGGTGTCACTCTCAAGCTTCAGCTTCCCGCCTCCCTGCCGCACATCTCGGCCGATCCCCGCAGCATGGAAGAACTGTTCACCAACCTCATCACCAATGCCGTAAATTATTCACCCGATGGGGGCGAAGTGACGATTTCGGTCCATCCCTATTCCGACTACATGGAGGTCTCCGTGAAGGATACGGGTGTCGGCATCGAAGCAGAGGAAATTCCCAAGATTTTCAGCAAGTTTTACCGTGTGAAACATCCAAGGACACGCAGGGTGATGGGAACCGGGCTGGGATTGGCCATCGTCAAGGGCATCGTGGATTCTCACCGAGGTTCCATCCGTGTCGAAAGCACCCCTGGAGTCGGGACCACGTTCCGGGTTTTTCTTCCTTCAGGCACCTCTTGAGGGGACGATTTTCGGGACGCATGGAGCCTCTCGGCATGTTTCCGGATTATGGGTGAAGTTTCCTATGCATAAACCTGGATCTCCTTTGTGCGCACTGGTTGTGGATGACGAGTCCGTTGTCCGATCTGGGATAGCCAGAATTCTGGAACGTCACGGACTGCAGGTGCAGCGGGCTCCAGACGGTCAAAGAGCTCTGGAAATCATGCAGGAGACCCCTTGTGATCTTGTGTTGCTCGACATCAAAATGCCCGGCATGTCCGGAATAGAGGTTCTCAGGGCAATCCGTTCAGCTTATCCGAAGACTCTGGCCATCATGATCACGGGCTATCCGTCCATCGATGTGGCCGTAGAATGCATGAAAATGGGTGCCGTCGACTACCTGACCAAGCCTTTCCGAGTGGATGAACTGGAGACAATGATTCTCAAAACACTGGACAAGCTTCAAGAATGCCGTGAGGCCGATCCCCCTTGCGAGAGGCCTGCGTGGGAGGGCGCCGTCAAGCTGATTGGAGACAGCCCGGCCATGCAGCAGGTCTTCATGAAAATCGGACGCGCGGCCCCAAGCGACAGCACCGTTCTCATCTATGGAGAAAGTGGAACCGGCAAAGAGCTTGTGGCCCGCGCTATTCACGCGCTGAGCCTCCGAGCGGACCGCGAATTTGTGCCGGTGGACTGCTCGGCGCTAGTGGAATCCCTGCTTGAGAGCGAGCTTTTCGGCCACGTGAAAGGGTCGTTCACGGGGGCCTATCAAACCAAGCACGGGCTGCTTGAACTGGCCGATCGAGGGACCTTCTTTTTTGACGAAATCGCCAATCTCTCGCTCAACATACAGGCCAAGCTCCTGAGGGTCATTCAGGAACGCGAATTCATGAAAGTGGGGAGCCAAAAGAGGATCAAAGTGGACATCCGCATCATCGCGTCGTCCAATCGGGACCTGCGAGAGGCCGTCAGAAAGGGCGCCTTTCGAGAGGATCTGTTCTACCGTCTGAGCGTTGTGCCCATCCACCTGCCTCCCCTGCGCGAACGAGCGGGAGACATTCCCCTTTTGGTCCGGCATTTCATGGAGAAACATCGGCCCCCGAACAAACGTACCTTTACCGGCATTTCCAAAAACGCGCTGGATATGCTCAGTGCTTACAGCTGGCCCGGAAATGTGCGCGAACTGGAGCACACCATCGAACGCATCCTGATTCTCGAGGAGGGCGAGCTGATCCAGACCGAACACCTTCCTTCTTTCATCACGCAGCGGCAGGGAGAGTTCTGCATCTTTTCCGATGAGATGTATCCTCTGGAGGAACTGGAGCGGCGTTACATTCAGTTCGTTCTGCGCCGGACCAAGGGGAGACGTCAGGAAGCCGCGCGCATTCTCGGGATCAATCGAAAGACGCTCACCACCAAAATTCGCAAGCACAGGATTCGCGACTGAAATCTCTCAACGCAGGGAAAACCTCGGAAAGGATGCTCCTCGACACCGGAGTTTTCTGCTCCGTGGCGCTTTGTTTGGGCCGGGATCATATCTCGGAGGAGGGGATGAGGAAATTGGTGTGAAGCGCGCGGATGTGGGCTTCCAGTTCGGTATTGCGGACTGCCAGGGACATGGAAGAGACCGCGCAGCTCAAGGCGAGGGGAGTCAGCCGGGCACGAACGAGTGAATTCAGCAGGGCACTGGCGATGCCGTAGCGGTCTCCAAAGTGTGGTCCGTGGAGCATGATCACCGAGGCAGGACTCCGGCGGGAAAAGGAAACCCGGGGTGCAAGGCGGGCGAAGGCCTCCTTTACCGCCTGCCGGTGCTGCACTCCGAATCCCGCCGTCAGTGTCAACTGACCATCCCTGCTGGGTTGGCCCACAAAGAAAGGCATGCGGACGCCCTGTTCGCCGAGATATTCCAAGACGGAGCCCAGAGACGCCAGTTGGTAGCTGTAGAGGACCATGCCGCAGAGATCCAGATCGGGGTGCCGCGTCAGCCCATAGGTCTTGATCACCTTTTCCTCGTAAGAGCAGATGATTTCCCGAAAGAGCTCCTCTTGATGCTGGTAGGCCGCCCGCCAGCGAAGAGGAGAATGGCAGGAAGGCAGCTGGAAATGCCTGAACAGGCCCTGAACAACTTTAGGGGTGTCCTGGGAATCGATCACCAGGGACATGGCCCCCGGGGAACTGGCAAATCCGTAGGCCGGGACGTTCTCCTCCTGAAGCAGGAACAGCAGCTTTCCCGTGATGGTGGGGTTCTGATTGTGGGGGAAGATAGAGAGGATGTCCATGTCCGACTGGAGCCTCAGCGAGCCGCGCCGACCTTCGAGCGCTTTGATGAGAAAAAAATAGGGCGAGGTGTCCTCGATCCTCATGCACAGGGTGGTGAGCGCGTCTCCCGCGGCTGTGTCCGAGGTGTGAGTCAAAAGCGTCATGTTGACGCGATCTGACGCAATGCATCGGCAGATGCTGAAAAGAGCACTGTCCTGCCGGGGGCAGCACGAAGCCAGGTGTGAGCTGCCCTGATGGACTTTAATGCCTCCCAATCTGGTCGGTTCCATGTCGTGCTCACTCTGTGGGAAACGATGCCGTTTTTGAGTCAAGAACTGCCGGGTATGAGCTTTCCGGCCGCTCAAGATGTGCTTCCCTTCGCGGGCAGGGCGTCGACTGTTTTGAGGCTCAAACCGGCGATCGAGCAGGATGCCGGTGGAGGTGCTCATCAATCTGGAGAGGCACAGTACTTTGGAGTGCTGTGCCTCTGTGCGGAAAAGGGGAACGAAGCTTCCCCCCAACGGGAGAAGCCTCGCTCCTGCTGTGAGAAGGTCTCCGGGCAGCGAGACGCAGAGCGAGACCTTTCTTTCGGGCGACACCTCACTCCAGAAGACGCTCCATGGCCTCGATCAATGTCTGTGAATCCACAGGTTTGGGAATGTAGTCATCGGCTTCCGTGCTCATTCCGTCCGCATGGGAATAGGTGGTGGTCGGGACGGCCTCACCCACGGCGGTCAGAAGGATGATGGGAAGGTCCTGGGTGGCGCTGTTGTTTTTCAGTTCGGAGCACAGCGTGTATCCGTTCTTGCGCGGCATCATGACATCCAGGACCAGCAGATCCGGTCGCCGCTGCTTGATGGACTCCTCTCCCTCAATGCCGTCGTAGGCTTTTCCAACCTCGTAGCCTTTGCTCTCCAGCATCATGGAAACGGTTTCAACCATATCCGGATCATCGTCCACAATCAAAACGTATTTTTTTTGTGACATGTGTATCCCCTCCATTGCATGGGTGTTGCCGAATCCTCTCGCACGTTGTCGGCTTCAGGCCGCAACCCCTCTAGGCCGTCACCTGGTCCCCGTTGACGACGGGACGAGGGTAGAGACCTGCCTGCTGGACGATTTCGGGCACTTTTTCTTCCCATTCAATGGCCATGATGTGGAATCCGCGGATGCCCTCCTCCTCCTTCAATTCCTGGATTTGCTCCTGAAGGATCTTCAGACCTTCCTCCGACTGATTTTCCTTGGGGACCCCGGAGAGGCGCTTGATGATCCAGTCGGGAACATCCATTCCCGGCACACGGTTTTTCATGTATTTGGCCATGCCCACATTCTTCATGGGAGTGAGTCCTGCCAGGATGGCCACCTTTTCGTGCAGACCTGCGTCGCGTACCTGCTGCATCCAGAGTTTGAACTTCTCCATGTTGTAAATGCACTGGGTCTGAATGAACTGAACCCCCGCGGCCACTTTCTTGGCGAGGCGCATGACACGGATTTCAAAGGGATCGGCAAAAGGATTTTCCGCTGCGCCGATGAACATTTGAGGGCGGTGCTCCTTCAGTTCATAGCCGCCCAGGAGCTTCCCTTCATCGCGCATGAGCTTGACGGTCTGGATGAGCCTGGTGGAGTCCATGTCAAAGACATTGGCGCTGTTGGGGTGGTCTCCGAACCGCTGGTGGTCGCCGGTCAGGCAGAGGATGTTGTTGATGCCGAAGGCCGTGGCCCCCAGCAGGTCGCTCTGGATGGCGATGCGGTTCCGGTCCCGAGTCACCATCTGCAGGACGGGCTCGATTCCCATGAGCTTCAGGCGGATGCATGAAGCGAGGCTGCACTGTCGAACCACGGCGGTCTGGTTGTCCGTGATGTTGATGGCGTCCACGTAGTCCTTCAACATGGCGGCTTTGTGTGGCACCACATCGGGGTTGCCGTTCCTGGGTGGACCGCATTCAGACGTGACGGCCATGTGTCCGGCCTTGATGATCTTTTCCAGCTTGCTCGGGGTCGTGGTGTTTGTCGTCATGGTCTCACATCCTCCCTGATGATTTCACGAGGGCCGCCGTCCCGGTTTACAGTCCAATCCTTGTCTGCGAAGGGAACCTTGAATCGATCCAGCTGTCCCAAAGTCTTGAGCCGTTCATAAATGAGATGCCAGCCGCAGGGGACATCCTTGTTCATGATGACCGCCAGTTCGCACTTTCCCTTTTCGGAACCGCCGCAGGGGCCGTTCAGCATGCGTTTGGAACACCGGGTGATCGGGCAGATGCCGCCCGTCTCGCCAAGCACGCATTCGCCGCAGGCCAGGCAACGCTCGCTCCACACCCCCTGATCTTCGGTGACCCCGATGAAATTGGTGTTCACACCCGGGAAGATCAGCTTCTGATGATACATCTCCGCCATGAACTGAACCCCGGCACCGCAGGCTAGAGAGACCACCGCGTCGTAATTGTCCATTCTATCTTTGAGTTCCTGCAAATACTCCTTGTCGCATTGCCGCGTGATGCTCACCTCGTCCACCTGGGTGCGCATGCCCTCCTTGGCGAAATACATGCGCAGCGCGGAAGCGAGTTCCTCGACCTCCTTGAGTCCTCCCGCCTCGCAGACGGCCACACAGCCGTTACAGCCGGCGATGAGAACCTTGTCAAAGGCTTTGATGTAGTTGATGATTTCCTCGATGGGCTTTCCTTTTGCCATGATCATGCGGACATCTCCTTTCCGACCTGATTCAACTTCATGGGGTTCGGACCCAGTTGCCTTATTTTTTCAGTCATTTCCCTGGCGATTTCTGCAAATCTCGGCCCCTCTCCTGCGGAGAGGTTGTACATGACCACTCGCTCGGGTTCGATGCCGATGCTTTTCAGAATGTTTTGAACGTGGCCCACCCGCTTCTTAGCCCGAAGATTTCCTGACTGGTAGTGACAGTCCCCTTCCAGGCAGCCGGCCACAAAGACTCCGTCCGCTCCCTTCTCGATGGCTTTCAAAAGGTGGACTGCGGCCACGCGCCCCGTGCAGGGCACGCGCACGATTCTCAAATTTGTGGGGTAACTCAGTCGCATGGAACCTGCCAGGTCCGCCGCTGAGTACGCTCAGTAATTGCAGCAAAAAGCCACGATGATCGGTTCGAAATCCTTCATGACATCACTCCTTCCAATAAAGCGTCCACCTTGCTGAGGATCTGGTCATCGGTGTAGTGGCCCAGTTGAATGGCCTTGGCCGGGCACTCGGAAACACAAATGCCGCAGCCCTGGCAGAGGGCTTCATTGATTTCCGAAACGTCGTTGACGATCTGAGGCACTCCGTAGGGGCATCGACGGACACACACCAGGCAGGCCGCGCAGAGGCTCGGCTCCACTTTGGCCACCACGCCGCCGATGGTGAGATCCTTCGACGCCAGGAAAGAAACCGCGCGAGCGGCCGAGGCCATCGCCTGCGCGACGGTTTCACTGATGAGCTTGGGGCCGTGCGCCGTGCCGCAGAGGTAGATGCCTTCCGATGAAAAATCCACCGGTCGCAGCTTGGCGTGGGCCTCGATGAAAAACCCGTCCGAATTGCGCGGCACCTTGAGGAAGGAAGCCAATTCCTCCTCTTCCGCCGCCACCGTGCCTGCGCTCAGGATCACCGCGTCGGCACCCATCTTGATGGGTCGCTGGAGCACATGATCTGTGAAGGTGACCTCCAGACCCGCGCCGTTTCCGCTGACCTGAGGGGGATTGCTCCGCTCATAGCGGCTGAAGATGATCCCGCTCATGCGCGCCTGCGTGTAGTAGTCTTCCAGCACCCCATACATGCGCATGTCTCGATAGAGGATGACCACGTCCATGTCGGGGTTGATCTTCTTCAGCTCCAGAGCGTGCTTCACGGCGCCCTGGCAACAGATGCGGCTGCAGTTGGGATGCTCCTCGTTGCGGGATCCGACGCATTGGATCATGACGGCCCGATTCCACTTGGCCACCTCTTGGGGCTTCTCGTGAGCCAACTGGCCCAGTTCCAGCTGGGTCATCACCCGGCTGCTTTCGCCGTAGAGGTATTCCTTGGGCTGATATTCATTCGCTCCGGTCGCCACGATGACCACACCGTGATCGATCTTGCGTTCATACATGTTGGGGCCCACCAGAACTTCTGTGGTGAAGTTCCCCTTGTAACCTCCGAAACCGACCACCAGGGTTTCCGTGAGCACTTGAATGTTGGGGCTGGCCTCCACCTCTTTGATGAGCCCATCGAGGTAGCCCTGGACGTCCAGACCTTCGATGGTGGAGTGGATGCGTCGTGCGATGCCCCCCAGGGCTTTGTCCTTCTCCACGATGATGCATTCAAAACCTTGCCGCGCCAGGCTCAGAGCCGCATTGAGCCCTGCAATACCTCCACCGATCACCAAACCTCGCTGCTTGATCTCCAGCGGGCGCTCCACGAGAGGTTTGAGAAGGGAGGCCCGGGCCACCGCCATGCGAAGAAGGTCTTTGGCCTTGGCTGTTGCCGCTTCGTGGTCGTTCTGATGTACCCAGGAATCCTGATCGCGGATGTTGGCCATCTCGAAAAGGTACTTGTTGAGACCGACGCTCTTCATGGTCTCCCGGAAGAGCGGTTCGTGGGTGCGGGGAGAACACGCCGCCACCACCACGCGGTTCAGGCGGTGTTCCTTGATGAACTGCTTCATTTTCTCCTGCGTGTCCTGAGAGCAGGTGAAAAGATTCTCATCCACGGCCGCCACATGAGGCAGGGTGGCCGCATAGGCCGCCACCTCCTTGACGTTCACCACCGAACTGATGTTGATGCCGCAGTTGCAGACAAAAACGCCGATTCGGGGAGGGGCATCCCCCAGGTCAATCTCGGGGAAGGATTCCTGGACCGTCACTTGAGTGCCCCGGACGGCGGCGAGGTCCGCTCCCGCTGCGCAGGCGGCGGCACTTCCCTCCATGACGGAGAAGGGGATGTCTTTGGGGCCCTGAAAAAGACCGCAGGCGTAGACACCCGGCCGCGAGGTGCTCACCGGTGTGAAGCCGGAGGTCGAGGCAAAATTGTGACCGTTTAGGTCGACGCCGAGACGCCGGGCGAGCTGCACCGACTCGGAATCCACCTCGACTCCCACGGACAGGACCACCATGTCGAAGTCTTCCTGTTTCAACTCTCCGTCGTCGGTGGCGTAGGAAATCAAAAGGCCTTTTCCTTCGGGGGCTTCGTCGATCGTGTGAATCCTCGAACGGATGAAGCGCACCCCATGCTCGTCTTTAGCCCGGTTGTAGTAAAGCTCGAAGTCCTTCCCGTGCGTGCGCATGTCCATGTAGAAGATGGCCGTGTCCAGAGGATCTGCGCTGTGTTCTTTGGCGACGATGGCTTCTTTGATGGCGTACATGCAGCAGATGCCGGAACAGTAGGAGTGAGCGCCCCGCTGAATGTCGCGCGATCCGACACATTGAAGCCATGCGATCTTCCTGGGCGGCTCATGATCCGAAGGCCTCACCAGGTGGCCCTGGAACGGCCCCGTGGCGCTGAGGATGCGCTCAAACTCGATGCTCGTCACCACATTGGGGTTCTTGCCGTAGAGATAGTCGTGCTGCAGCGGTTCAAAAGACTTGAACCCCGGCGCAAGGATGACCGAGCCGACCTCCAACTTGTGGATCTTTTCCTTCTGGTCGAACTGAACAGCCCCGGCAGGACAGAACTTTTCACATGCCCGGCACTTCCCCTTATGGAAGTAAATGCAGTTCTCCTCGTCGATGGCGTACTTGAGGGGCACGGCCTGAGGATACTTGACGTAAGCCGCCTTGCGCTGGCTCAGACCCTCGTTGAACTTGTCGCTGATCTTTTTCGGGCATTTTTCCGCGCAGACCCCGCAGGCGATGCACTTTTCCATGTCCACATAGCGGGCCCGCTCCCGGACCGTCGCCGTGAAACGGCCCACTTCGCCCTCCAGGGATTCCAGGTCCGCCAGGGTGATGAGCCGGATGTTCGGATGCCGGCCCAGCTCCACGAGTTTGGGCGAGAGGATGCACATCGAACAGTCATTGGTCGGAAATGTCTTGTCCAGCTGAGCCATGACACCGCCGATGCCGGGTGACTTTTCCACCATGTAAACAAAATACCCGCTGTTTGCGAGATCGAGGGAGGCCTGAATTCCCGCCACACCTCCACCAACCACCATCACGGAGCCAACAGGATCACTTTTTTGCATTGCCATAGTGTTCACACCTCCAAAATGGACGGAAGCTTATCCTCCCAACCAATGGTCGAAACATTGACGCCGCAGCAACCGAGATTCTTTGCCGCAGCAACCAGTTCTGCGGCGATTTTGGTACACTCGCGCACCTTTTCCGGAGCTTTCTGAATCCGTCCGATGAGTTCATTGGGAATTTGAATGGCGGGGACATTCTGATTGATATAGCGAGCCATGCCGACAGATTTGAGCAGGAGGACCGTGGGAATGACTTTGAGCTTGGGGTCGGGGAGTCGTTTGAGAAATTTGGCAAAGCCTTCCATGTCAAAGATCGGAGTGGTCACGAAAAACTCGGCTCCGGCGGCGGCCCTCTTCTGCATCTCCTGAATTTCCAGGTCCAGGGCTCCACCGCTCGCCCCCGCATTGACATTGGACCCCACACAGAAGGTGGGAGCGCCTCTCAACTCGATGCCCGCCATGTCGCGGCCTGTCTCGAGCTTTTTGATGCCCTCGATGAGCTCCAGCAGCTCCAGGTCGTACACAGCGCGCGCACGACGATGATCGCCCAATGCGGGGTCCTCACCCGCCACCGCCATGACGGTGCCGGTGCCCAACGCGCAGGCGGCCAGAAGGTCGGCCTGCAGGGCAAGGCGGTTTCGGTCCCGGCAACACACCTGCAAAACGGCTTCAAGCCCCTTGCTCTGGAGCAGCATGCACCCCCCAAGAGAACTCATCTTCATGACCGCATTGCTCATCTCCGGGACCACGAACGCGTCCACTTTGCCCTTCACCTGCATGGCATTGGCAAGCATGGATGAGGCGTCCACTCCCTTTGGGGGTTCCATTTCCGCCAAGATGACGAATTCCCCAGACCGCAATTTCTTTTGAAAACTCATAGAATTTCCCTCCCGAATTCTAGTGCATGGTCGCTCCAAAAACCAACGGGACATCCCATCAAACCAATGACCTTGCCATGGCGTTCATGATGGCGAGCATGAGTTCTTCCATTCCAAAGGACTTGACGTGATAGTAGAAAATGCCTCTTTTTCTGACGCTGCTTTCGAGTGCCGGATTGTTTTCTTCCGTGGTGACGATGATGGGGAGGTGGCGATTGAGTCCCTTGATGATGGATATGGCCTCGTGGCCCATGCCCGCGGCCAGACAAATATCCATCACGAGCACATTCACTTTTTCCTGCTGCACGGTGACGAGAAGGTCTCTGAGATTGTCCACGGTGCGCACAGTATACCCCTTATCGACCAGGAAATCATCAAGACACTTCACGAGGGCGGGGTCGGAACCGGCAATCAGGAGAATTTCGTTCTTTCTCGTCATGAGGCAACCCAATGCGCAGGAAATCTGGATTGAAATCAAGCCCTGAACGGCTTTTCCGGCAAATATGGAGAGCACAGGTCATGCCAGGGGTGTACAGAGGTTAAAAATTTAGATATATCAAAAGCTTGTATAATGGACGCCGGCCGGCGTGTCGGTGGGGACATGGGTAAAAAAGCCGCGTTTTCAAAGTGTCCTTTTTATCTAAGTATTTGATTTTATAATGTTGTATGGCAAATTGGGTAACAATGCCCCATCTTCCAGGGGGTGCGGCGATTTCTCCTCCCAGTGGGGCATCGATTTCAAGGCTCACGCCGCGCCCTCCAAAGAACGAAATCCAACTTTTCACTGAGTTAACGGGCATCGTCACTGCACTTCAACGATCGGAAAAGCCCCTGCTGAACCCGTCCCTGACCGCCATTTTGAGCTCCGCTTCGCATCTTGCCGAATCTCCCGGCCGGCGAACCAAAATCTGCCCGGAAAAGGACCAACCCACTGAAGGCTCCCCTGAAAACCATGCAACCTTCGATAAGAAGGCATCGGAGGATCATCTGTGCTTCAGCTATTCATCTCTTTTGCCGAAAATCTCTGGGAGAACCAAATGCCCAAGTATAAGCAGAGCTTGTTTCTCTTGAGCCGGGGCCATTGATTTCGACGGTTTTTGATTCACCCCGCGGTAACGGCACGCGGACAACAAAGGATGCTGCAAGCGCCGTCGAACAAGCCTCGGGTTATGGTATCATTTGGCGAAATGGATGAAAAAGCATCCCAAGTCTTCAAGGAATGTGCGTCAATTAAGGAAAAGGACATTCATCAGCACATGAGTTCATCATTGCATTCCAGACACCGTGCTTCTCTTGTGCGACCCCTCGCCTGGGTCATTCTTCCCGCAATCTGTTTTCTGCTGGCCTTTCTCATCATTTTTCAGGACTGGATGGCCGCGTTTCAACATCAGGTCGACTTGGCCCGGCGGCAGAATCTCCTGCAGCAGGTGAGCCTGGCTCGCAGCGCGATTGAACCCGTTGTCGAACAAGTTCGAAAGGGAATTCTCCGCTCGGAGGAAGGTCTCGAAGAGGTGCGCCGTCTCGTGCGTGCCATGACTTATGAGGACTCCAACGGAAAAAACTACATTTTCATGAGCCGTTATGACGGGACGATGCTCATCCAGCCGTTCGAACCGCATATGGAAATGTCCAACCAGTGGCATTTGCGGGATGCTCGTGGCGTTCCCATCATTCAGAAGCTCGTCCAAATTGCCAGGAGCGAACCCTCAGGCGGCTATCTGACCTATCAATACCATCTTCCGGGTGTGCACGAGACCCAGGAAAAAATGGCGTTTGTGATCGGTATCCCCGAGCTGGACTGCTACCTCGGGACCGGCATGTATCTGCAGGAGGGGGCGAAAGAGCAGGCGGCAATCCTGCTTCGAGCCAAGCATGGCGCTGTCGGGCTGGTCATCGCCGTGCTCATTCCCATGTGCGTCGCCGTGTTGATCATCATGCAGCGCAACCGGCAGCTTTACGCGGAGGTGCAGTGGCGCAAGCGAGCTGAAGTGGCTTTGCGTGAAAGTGAAGAAAAGTACCGGGGCCTGGTTCAGAACGTCAACAGCATCATCCTTCGCATGGATTGTAAAGGAAACGTCATTTTCATGAATGAATTCGCTCTGAAATTCTTTGGATTCCGGGAGGAGGAGATTCTTGGAAAAAGCGTGCTCGGAACCATTGTGCCGGAAACTGAGAGCACGGGCCGGGATCTGGTGGCCATGATTCAGGATATCGGCAGGAACCCTCACCGGTATGTTCACAACGAAAATGAAAACATGCGGAAAAATGGGGAACGCGTGTGGATCGTGTGGACCAACAACGCCGTGAGGGATTCTCATGGAGATGTCACGGAAATTCTTTGCGTGGGCAATGACATCACTGCGTACAGGCGCCTTCAGGAGGAACGTCTGGAGATGGAGCGTCACCTGCTGCACACCCAGAAACTCGAAAGCCTGGGAATCCTCGCAGGCGGCATTGCTCACGACTTCAACAACCTCCTCACGGTCATTCACGGCCATCTGGAACTGGCTCTTCTCGATCCCTCCTCCACCCCTGCGGTGCGCACCGCGGTCCTCCAGGCAGGCAATGCGGCGCGGCGGGCTGCGGATCTCACAAGACAGATGCTGGCCTACTCCGGGCGGGGACATTTTGTCGTGGAAAACCTGAACCTGACCGAGCTCGTGGAGGATAATGTCTCCATGCTCAAATCCGCTGTTTCCAAAAACACCACCTTCGATCTCAGACTCGACCCGGATCTTCCCCTTCTGAGAGGCGATGCGGGGCAGATTCAGCAGGTGATCATGAACCTGATCACCAACGCTTCGGAATCGCTCGATGCAAAAGCCGGCACCGTATCCCTTTCGACGGGGGAGGGCACCTTTGATGCCGCCTACCTCAAACGGAGCTGCCTTGCCGAAATCCCACCAGGGGGACATTTTGTCTGGCTGGAAGTGGCCGATACGGGATGCGGCATGGACAAGTCCGTGCAGGATCGGCTTTTCGAACCCTTTTTCACGACAAAGTTCACGGGACGGGGTCTGGGAATGGCGGCAGTGTTGGGCATTGTCCGTGGGCACCGGGGTGCCCTGATGGTCGAAAGCGTCGTGGGGGAGGGAACGACGATCCGAGTGCTCTTTCCTGCCCTCGCCGCACCCCGGGTGAAGCCCTGCCGGACCAGGCATGATTTCACATCCACGAGGCCGATCCAAAATATTGATGAGCATTCTTCGACCGTGCTGGTGGTCGATGATGAGGAGACGGTGCGCGAACTTTGTGGAGAAATGCTCCGCAACATGGGGTTTCGCACGCTCCTTGCCGCCGATGGTCATGACGCGCTGCGCATATTCCGTGATCATGGGGGAGGAATCGACTGTGTCCTCCTCGATCTGATGATGCCCGGGCTTGACGGCGTGGGCACCTATCAAGAGCTTCAGCGCATGGATCCAAACGTGAAGGTCATCCTCTGCAGTGGCTACAGCGTGGAGGAGGCGACAGAGCGTTTCGCGGGCTTCGAACTGGCCGGATTTATTGGAAAACCCTATGGCCTGCGGCAACTGCGCCATGAGCTTGAGCGAGCCCTTGTGACTGACCCGGGTGGAAGGCGCATGGCGTCTTGAAATTTTTTTTCCGTAGCATCCTTCTCCCGCTCTCTCGAGCCTACCGGGATGATGCTCCTTCAACGCATGAATTTTCGGCAAAAACCTCAATGAATTTCCCCAAGTGACGATGCCGGGACGGCGGCAATTTCAGTCGCTGCGGGGTTCTCCGCTTCATGAATGCCGTCTTCTCGCCTTCCTGCGCGGCGAAAGCCCGCCGCATCGACCCCTTTGGCTCTTGAGTCGAGCGAATCACGACTTCCCTGCAAATTGCGGCTTCCCGACGATTGCAGAAGAGATTCCAAATTTTCCTGGAGCACTTTCAGCACATTTCTTTTTCCAGAAGTGAAGCTTATTTTAGGCGAGACAGATCGACGTCCCTCGGGAGCATTCTTCTCCCGAGTTTCTCAGGCATCACCCCTCAAATTAGGAGGAGAACGATATGGTTCCTTTCATGAGCGCATTGCTGCTCCTCGTCCTGTTGAGCCCCCTCCTTTGGGGCCTTTGGAAACTCGTCAGGCACGTGGAAATGGGTTTCTCCCACAAGAGGTCCATTCCTCTCTCTTCGTCCACAGTGCTTTGTAGAAACTGCGAGGTGGTGGGACACCCTGTGCGATTGATCCGAGGCAATCTCCACTGGGAACTTTTGTTGTGGCTGATGGGCCTTGTTCCTGGCGCCGTCTATTCTTACTGGCGGGACAACGGAAGCCCGGTGTGCTCTGCCTGTGGAGGGCGGGTGCTGATGGACCTGCCTCACTCCAGTGCGGGATGAGTTCGGCACACCATGAACGAGCGTGGACTCCCGGCTTTCATCGCGAGTACGCTACGCCGCCCGGCGCTTTGATTCTCAGCGCGTGAACTTTTGGGTTTATTATCGCTTTAGGATGCCCTAACATAAAATATTCAGAGGAGTGGAGCCGCATTTCGTCACCCAGGAAGACTGGAACATCGAGACCCTGCGAGTTTCGTACGCGAGTGCGGCGAGGCGGCTCAATGTCTGCCTTCCCGCGGAAGTTGAACAAATAACCTTATTTCAATGGAGGACCAGAGCATGGCTGAAACACCACGAGGCGCTATTTTGCAACGGGACAAGGAAACCTACGCCATCGTTCCGAGATCGCCGGTTGGACTTCTCACTGCAGACAATCTTGAAGCCCTGGCAAAGGTTGTGCGCAAATACAACATTCCCGTCGTCAAAATCACATCCGGTCAAAGAGTGGCCCTCGTGGGCATCAAAGGCGAAGACGTCGAGAAGGTCTGGAACGATCTGGGGATGGATCCCGGTAAAGCCACGGAACTCTGTGTCCATTATGCGCAGGCGTGCCCGGGTACGGCCGTGTGCCGTTTCGGTGTGCAGGACTCCTTGGGGCTTGGCCTTGAACTGGAAAAGTACTTCGAAGGTGTTGAGCTGCCGGCGAAACTCAAATTTGGGGTCTCCGGGTGTCCTTTCTGCTGTGCCGAGAGCTATGTGCGGGACTTGGGCATCATTGGAAAGAAGAGTGGCTGGACGGTTGCGGTGGGCGGCAACTCCGGCGGGCGGCCGAGGATCGGAGAGGAAATCGCTCAGGACCTGACAACCGAGCAGGTGATGGATCTCTGCAGAAAATGTCTGGACTACTACCGTGCGAATGCCAAGAAGAAAGAAAGAATGTCCGCGTTTGTCGACAGAGTCGGGCTGGAGGCGGTGAAGAAGGCCGTGATTTGACCGCGAAGCCTCTCGGGTGCTTTCCTTGCTCAAGACTTCGGCATCGCGAATGTGCAAGATTGATCTTGTGTTGATTTTCGAACGGCAGTGTTTAACAAATAGGGGAAAATCAAGACCCTGCTGCAATATTTTGACGAGCTGAGACCACCGAAGGGAGTTCTCCCTTGGGGGTTCACCTGGATGGAGGAAGGGTGGTGGACCCTTCCGGCGCGACAGGGTTGAATCAGGCGTCTAAAATGCGAATGAAACCATCAGATGGTTTATCCATCGGGAGGTGTGACATGGCCTATACCTGTAAAACCTGTGGTGCAGTGGCCGATGAACCCGGCCATCTGTGCAATCCTTGTGGCGACAAAAAGAAATGCAGCTTCTGCGGAGCTCCCGCGGTGGATGCTCACCATGTGTGCAAAAACAAGCTTGCTGCCATGAATTATGTCTGCGAGGGCTGCGGCCGCGTTGCGATGGAATCTCATCACCTGTGCAAACCCAAGAGCATTGCGTGATCCCCACACAATCTGCTGCGCCGTCAGGCGAATGCGGGGTTCCAACGGTAAAACGGGGTGCAGTGGTGAGATCAATTTTCTAAATTGTTTGAAAGGTTGAGTCTTCAGCGGGCGGGAAAAACGTGAGTTTTTCCCGCTTTTTTTCGAATCGGTCGATTGCGGTCCTCAGTCGGGATAATCCAGAAATTCCAACTGGCGGCTCACAAGTTTTATCCGCTCTAATTGCCAACCACCAGAAAATGGCGTATAGGCTTTCACGAACTCAACGGACTGGGGCAGAAAAGCAGTGAAGGAGATCTCTCACGATCTCCGTTAAGATTTCTCAACGGGATGGGTGAATCGAATGCTGTCAATCCTGGTTGTCGCGGGGCTTCTGTTGGGCGTTCTCGGTGCTCATTTCGCCCATGTGGGAAAAAGGAATTTTCGGACCAGGTTATTGAAAGACTTGAGGTTTCATCGGGACCAGCGGTCCCTGGAAGCTTATGTGTCCGACCTGTTGGCGCACCAAGATAAATGGAAGCGTTCCATGTCCCTCATTCGGAAGCCGTTTGGAAAACAGATGAATCTCGCCATAGAGACAGGCGCCACCCTCATGGCGCTCCTTGGATTGGTGAATGGCTTGACCAACTTCGATCGAGTCTTTCAAAGTGCCACGCAGGGGGGACTCGTGATCACTTTCCTGGCGGTGGTTCTCGGATTCATCCCCAGTCAATGGTTCCTTTCCGCACAGATCGAGAAGGACATGGATTCCGTCCTGAGAGACCTCAGGATCGCATCGGAGAAGCGGGAGTTGGATGGGTTTCTCTCCCGCGTCACTCAGAGATGGGAAAAGTGATAAGGGGCATACTCCGGCTGAAAGCCTCTGATTTGATCGGAGTATCTGCTGCAGGGAGGGTGTGGCGGCCGGTTCAGGGCAATCGATCGAGCGAATCCACGATGAGCACCTCGGTTCCCACGTCGGCCCATGCGTAGAGCGCCTGAGCCTTGTCCATGGGCAGGATGATGCACCCATGAGAGCACTTCGCCTGGGTGACGTCTCCGGCGTGGATCCACACCGTCCCGTAGATCCGCAGTGCCCAGGGCATCCACGCCGGTTTGCCGAAGGAATTGTTATAGCTTCTGGAATAATGGTCGGCATCTTTTTCCAGCACCGTGAACGACCCCGCTCTCGTCTCTTCCCCTTCCCTCCCAATGCAGGCATAGGTGTCGTCGACCCTGCGTCCGTTTGCATACCAGGCCAGAAAGGGGAGTTCCTTGACGATGACGATGAGTTTATTTGAACCGGCGCCGACGGTTAATTTCTCTGAGAGAGGCTCCCACTTTCTGTAGGCGTGAAAGTTCACGGGAACTTTGAGGGGACGTCCCTGCCGGATGTCCTCGGTCACATGGTAGGGAGCCCTCGCGTTGAGACGGGCGAGAATGTTCTTGAGCTCTTCGGGCGAAAGCTCTGTGTCGCTCTCGCTCAAGGCGTAGAACTCCTCGCTGCTCAGAGGTCTCAAGGTCCACTCCAGCGTGTGCTCGTGCAGGGGGGCTGCGGCGGGTTGCTCCGGAACCACTGGAGGCCGGTAAAGGGATTGCCCCCCATAAGCCCCTCGGCCTGTGGGATAGGGGTGCCACGCGCAGGAATGGAACAACAGCGTGGCTAGGAGAAGGAAGAGGGCCGTCTGGGCGGACCTGGTTCTCATTTCTCAAACATCCTCAATCCATTGCGACCGCCCCCGACTGCCCAAAACCGGAAGGGAAGGGACGGTCATCAGCTCCGAACACCGACATCAGATGCCTCCCGAAAGCATGGGAGTTTTTCCGAGTGCGTATCTCAGTGCAACTGTGCAGTGTAAGGTGTCCATTTCAACGGTCGTCATGCCGGCAAGTTTTTGGGCCGCCATTCAGTTCTCTTCTGTGGGTTCCGACTGAGATACTGCCGGAATGAGGACTCGATTGGCGGTCATTCTATTGCTCAAATAAGCACTTCGCGACACATGCGGCCTAAAAACGGCTTGACCTGCACTCAAGGGTTGCGATGATCCCCGGGGGGATTTCCCCGCTCCAGCACTCCAAAAACTTGGATCCTCAGTCCGAAACGCTCAAGGAAGAATCTCCACCCTCGCTCCTACCGGAACGATTTCGAAAAGTTCATCCATGATGGAATTTGAAAGGGCGATGCATCCCTCGGTCCAGTCTCCCCGAGTCCCTCCGCCGTGGATGAAAATGGCACCCCCAAGCGTGGTGTTGTAGGGGGGAAGAGTGTTTTGGCCCGCTGCGTCGAGGATCCTTCGGTATTCGTCGGGAGAGATTCGACCTTCCCGCAGTGCCTCGGCTGCGTGTCTGGGACTGGGATAACTGATTCCGAGCGACTTGTAGAATTTGCTGTAAGGGTTCTTGTTGCAAATGAAGAATTCGCCTTCCGGCGTTTTGCCGTCACCCCTCATGTATTTGTCTCCATAAGGGCTGAAACCCAGGCTGATGGGAAAATCTCTCACCAACCTCCCGTTGTCCACAAGGAGCATCCGCCGCTCTCCCTTATAAATGTAAATTTTAGGGTCGGTAAGCTCCCAGGGGGAAGCCAGGAGATCGATGGTATGGTAGGGTTTTCCCGGCTCGCAGAGGAGGGGTGTTTCCATCGGGCATGCGGCCTTGAGCGGCTGGAATTTGTCGGGACTCGAGGAGCAGGACGTCAACACCAGGAAGACCATGATGACCGCTGCAGCCAGGGAGACAGGTTTCTTCACAGTGCAAAGATTCTCTTTCATGGGCATCCCCTTCCAGAATGCGTTCTGATGCGGCGGAGTGGCAAATCGGCGGAACCCCTTCCAACCTCGCAGCCACCCCTCAAAAGTTGCTATGCAAAACTTGTGAGATACAAGCGGTGTCTTCCTGCCCGAAATCCATCGGTCTCGATTCACGGAGCAGCGGCGCCCGCAGGCGACATTCTGTCACTTCTGCTTGCCGGACACTGTTTTTGCGCTCGGCGAGGGTAGAGTTTGCAGTCGCTGAGAATATTTTTTGAGGTCTCCATTGAGCGTTTTCAGGGAGCTGACGATGAGCACGGGGGTGCCCTTCTCCGCCCAGTGAAAGAGCTCTTCAGCCGCGGCCCACGGGAGGTTGACACAGCCGTGGGAATAATAGCCGCCCATTACATCGCCTGCGTGAATCCAGACGTTTCCGTACACTTTGAGGGCCAGAGGCATCGGCGCGGGAGCCCCCATGGCATTGGAGTAGCTCTGGGAAATGTGATGCTTGTCTTTTTCCAGGATGTTGTACAAACCGTTTTTGGTCCAGTGGTCCTGCTTGCCGATGCAGATTTGAGAGTCCTCCACCAGATGGCCTTTCTCGTACCATCCCACGAAGGGAATGTCTTTGACGATCAGAATGAATTTGGGCAGGGACCGCACTTCCACGATGGTTTCGGGCAGGGGGGTCCAGTTTTTATAGGCCTTGAAATCTGCGGGCACCTTGAGGGGCGCTTTGCTTTTGATGGCACGGGAGACGTTCAGAGCGGATTTGGTGTTCACACGGCCGAGAATTTCCCAGGATGCGAGGCGGGTCAGTTGAGGATCCAGTTCGTGAAGGCTTGCGATCTCTTTTTCCGTGATGACCCTCTTGACGGTGCGGTAGGGCCCTTCGCGCCTCTGCTGGACCAGTTCACCATAGTCCCTGGTGTGCCGTCCCTCCAGGGATGACGTTTGGGGCTCGAATTCAAGGGCCTGACGCAGGTCGACCTGCTTGACGGCGCATCCGCCGGCCATGAAACAGATGAAGACGGAAAGCATCCCGATTCCAACCGGGGTTCCCAGCCTGACCAGGGAGCTTTTGAATTTTGTCTTGATCGAACAACTGAAAAAGCGACTTTTCATCAGCAATGGATCCTGAAACCAAGGAGAACGGGCTGCGATCGCAAAGGAATGCGAAACGTATCCAGGAGCCAATCCATTGGCATCCCCTTAGCAGATTCATCCTGAAAATTCAACGCGTTTTAGCTTATCTCTCCTGGGTCGGTTCCCTCTCGTCCGGTATCAACGATTCATAATCAAAAAAGTCTTCCTCCCAGAGACAGCCCTCCGTCCCCGCAGGAGATATGGGGATCCACTCCTCGCGGCTTGCGGCCGCAAGGCGCGAAAGGTCATGGCAGCGAAGATTTTCCTGTTTGTCTCCTGTTTTCACGGCATAAACCTCATGGACCTCATTGTCGGAATTGTCAGTACTCGAGAATAAGCGGCCGCGCCGCGGAGATGGCTCACCGTGCGGTGAACCACGCCCAGACCACTGAGCTTTAAGCCCGATGCCAAAGCCAGGGTTCCTTCCGGAAGCCATGGCGACGGTCCAGCTCGCCTTCCGCCTTTTGTTTTCAAGCTTCGCCGCGAGATGAATTGGCACAACGATCGTATTTTGCACCCTACAAGAAATCAGGGTCGGATCTCAAGCACGGTACGCGGGGATTTTTGTGTCGCTGTGAGACTCCTTGGTGCAGTACCGGCTTCAGGACTATTGCTTTCATAATGGCCTGCTTTTTGTTAGTATGAAAGCCGTCTCATACGGACATTGGGTCCTTCTCACTGGAATCCAACAAAAAGGAGCAGAGCATGACTGATTTCATAAGCGGAGGCGGAACCGGTCACAATTTACTGGGGAGAAGGATCATCATCGTGCTCCCCGTTGTCTTGATTTTCATGATTGTCTTTTTTCTCTTCATGAGCCTGCCTGTCCGATATTATTACAAAATGGAACACGGCCAGCTGTACCTCAAGACAGCAAAAATGGGTTGGCTGGATGAGTCCACCAGCAAGGCTTTTCGTCCGGTGCCTGTGGAAGGGCTGGGCCCCCAGGACATTCCGACACAGGTTTTCGAGACGGAAAGCGAGGCTCTCAAGGCACTGAGAGAACAATTCAGCGCGGCAGCTGAAAAACAATGCCTGGAGACCTTTGAGCTGGAAAAGAACCTGGTGAAACCCTACCAGTCGCTGCTCACCAAATTCACCATTGCCCATGCCGCAGGCGCCGCCGAGTATGGTCGCGAAATGATGGTGCTCAAAGGATGGCTCCAGATGCACGCCGAGAAGATGGAGAAACTGCAGACCGTGGAGCAGGGGACAGCAAGGCCATCCCCGGATGTCCTGGAAAGTGATGCCATCGTTCCGGAAGCGGCTCGTGAGAGTCGAACGATGCACCCGTGATGGGCATTTCCGTTGTGCCGCCGCCGCGGCAATTCAGTGACGAAAACCTCTGGGAGTGAGAATGGAGAACGGAGGAAGACGTTCGATTTTGTGCCCCAATTGCAGAAAGCTCATCAGTACGGACGAGTCCAAATGTCCGTACTGTGGGCTCTCGCATCCAGGCTCCTGGTTCAAGAACAATGTGTGGACCCGCACCCTTGTCAACAGTGACGATTTTGTCAAGATCGTCATTTACGTGAATGCGGGGATGTTCATTCTGTCGATTCTCATGAACCCCACCTCCATGGGCCTTTCCATGAACCCCTTTGCCTTCCTCTCTCCCGACAACCGCAGTCTGCTGCTTCTGGGGGCTTCCGGCACGATTCCCATCGACCGATTTGGGCGGTGGTGGTCCCTGCTCTCGGCCAACTATCTGCATGGGGGTATTCTGCATATCCTTTTCAACATGATGGCCATCCGTCAGATTGCTCCCCTTATTTTTCAGGAATATGGCAGCTATCGGCTGATCTCCATCTACACTCTCAGCGGTGTGGGAGGCTATGTGGTTTCCTATCTGGCCGGTATTCCCTTCACCATAGGAGCGTCTGCTGCCCTCTGCGGCCTCATTGGGTCGGCTCTCTACTATGGCAAGAGCCGCGGGGGCTATTACGGTCAGGTGATCTACAAGCAGGTGAGTGGCTGGGTGATCGGCATTTTTGTTTTTGGTTTTCTGTTCCCCGGCATCAACAACTGGGCACACGGCGGAGGGCTGCTCGCCGGGATCGTTCTCGCTTTCGCGCTGGGCTACGAGGAGCGGCGGGCTGAAAATTTCTATCACAAGGTGCTGGCGGGTGTGTGCGCCCTGAGTACTGTGGGCGTGCTGTCCTGGGCGGTGCTTTCCTCCTTGTACCTCCTTCTGATGGGATGATGGAGGCTCAATCGGTGAGCCTTTTCCATGACTCGGGGAGTGCAGGGGCTCTCTGTGGTCTGTGTCCTCGATCCCCGCCCTCCGCAAATGCGACTGCCGGGCCGAGGCCAATGAATAAATCGCCTGAGCCCGTTGCCCGCTGAATGCCGCGCTCGACAGGGACTGCGGTCTCACAGCCCTTTCATGAATCGAGTGCCCCTGAAATTGAAAATGGCGCCACGAGGGCTGATCGCCTCCAGTCGCAGCCCCGCTTGCACTTCGTCCCCCTCCCTTCTGACCCTTCCATTGATGATCACCATACGGTCCGACTCGTTCTTGGAGTAAACATACCCCGAAAAAGTCAGCTTGGGCAGTTCGCCCCGGAGCGCTGCGGGCAGATCCTTGAGCAGGGGAACTCCATCCACGGGCTCGGCATCGAATTGGGATCCGGACGAGGCTGCGTCGGGGGAGGCTGGATGCGGCACCGGTTGAGAAAATGAAGAGGCCCCTGCAGTCAAATCCTCCGCCGACCGTTCCTGCATGGCTCTTTCGACCCGATCGATTTCTACTCCCAGGTGGGTGGAAATGATCTCTCGGAAATCCTGACCGCGCTGAGCCCCCGGGTTGCGGGTCGATGCGGAGGGGGTGGGGGAAGCGCTCGAAGCGATGGCTTTGCCGGGTGCTTCCTGCTGCGGGGTTCTCTGAGGAGAAGTCGACGACTGCAACGACTCGGATTTGATCGACTTGTCCAACAATGGAGGCGTCCCTGGAGCCGGAGTGGTTTTTGGGGAGGGAGCTTCACTTGGCACCGGCTTCAACGCGGTTTGGGTCAGCGGTGTGATGGTGGAAGGCTCGGCTTCAGGGGGCGGGGAAAAGGGCTGATCGGCAACGGGAACAGTTATCGGGCCTGCCTCCTGGAACTTCGTTTCAGGCGGGGCGGATTTCTGCGGGACCGACCCTGGAGCGACTTCGGCAATCTTCATAGGTGCGGCAGGCGCAGCAGGAGCCGCAGGGTTCTCTGAAATCGCGGGCGGTGGGGCTTCCTGGGGCATGGTGTTCTGCAGGGCGGTGGGAGGGGGTTCTTGCTGCCAGGGACGAATCCACCAGAGAAGCAAGCCCGCATTGAGAAAGAGTGCGATCGCGATGAGGCAGGACCAAAACGAGTGATTTCCGGATTTTTGTGGCGGCGGAGGCGTGAGCGTATTCAAATCAGGGATCGTCCCACGTTTTCTTTCTTGATCGGATTTTTTCAGTGCATCGAGAATATAGGACATGATCGACCTCTTCGGCGTCATTCATTGAGTATCGGGGAGGCCCCGGGCAGCCGTGCATTGAGATAGATGAGTGTTTGAGGTCCTGCAATGCCGTCGGGCTGCAACCCACTGAGGATCTGGAATTTTCTCACTTCATCAGCCAGCGACTGATCATAGGTTACGGGCGCGGCGCTCGTCGGCTCTTCCCCTCTGAGCCGGGCCAGCTGGTTCCAGAGCCATTGAACGGCAGGGCCGCTCTCGCCTGGGCGGAGGATTCCGTTGTAGGAGGGCGGCGGTTCCCAGAGCAATTGGTACTCGCCCCGCCACCAACGGGCGAGGATGTCCGTAGAAACAGGAAAATCCATGTCTTTCAACAGGATTCTGCCCTCCTCATCCTTCAGGGAACCCAAAGTCACATGGAAAGCTGTGTTATCCGGGGAATAAAGCTTCAAAACCGCGGGGCGATTCAGCCGGCGCAGTTCATCCATGCTGCCTCGCCCTGAGAAACAGGAGAGACCCTGTTGCCGGGCCTGTCGACACGGGTTTGAAGTCCGGCTCACATCAAGCTTCTTGCCCCATAACTGGAAAAGGATCTCGAATGCGCTCAGTTCGTCGATGTGACTGCCCGCATCGGCAACCTTCTGAAGCAAGGCATCGCCCAGACTTTGGTCCCGTTCCGGCTGCGGCTCCTTCGCGGGTTCGATTTCCTGAATTTCCCTGGTCGCGGTGGCGATGGCCGGGAGGGACCTTCGAAGGGATGAAGCATTTTCTCCAAAATTTGAGGCGGGGGGGGAGGAGGCCCTTCGGGAGACTTCTCCCCAGAAAAGGCCCGTGAGACCGAGCATCACAAAGAGCACCACCGCCGCCGTCTTGGCTCTTCTCCTTGCAGGAGTCGTTGTGAAGGAGGAATTCTCTTCACCGAATATCTCTTGAGCGCCTTGCAGCAATGTCTTTCGATCCACACACTTGAGCCCCTGGGCATAAGCGCCAAGCAGGGCCCGGTCGCAGAGAAGGTTGATCAAGCGAGGGATTCCGCCGCTAAGCGAATAAATCAGGCCGAAGAGTTTTGGATCGAAGAGCTGTGTCTTTGCTCCGGCCACTGCGAGACGGTGCAGGACGTATTCTTCCACCTCGGCCATGGAGAGCGGTCCGAGGTGATAACGGGCGACGATCCGTTGCGAGACCTGCCTCAGCTCCGGTCTCGCGAGCATGAGGCGGAGTTCCGGCTGGCCGATCATGATGATCTGAAGCAGTTTGCGCTGGTTGGTTTCCAGGTTGGTGAGCAGCCTCATCTGTTCCAGGACGTCGACCCTGAGGTTTTGTGCTTCGTCGATGATGAGAACCGCTTTACGGTTTGCCGCATGGGACTTCAGCAAAAATCCATTGATGAGGTCCACAAAGGTTTTGATGCTCCGAGTTTCCGCCGGATAGCGAATGTGGAATTCATCGCAGAGAGTTGACAGCAGCTCCAGGACCGACAGCCGGGGATTGAGGATGAGTGCCAGGTCGCAATCCTGGGGCGTCTGTTCCATGAGGCAACGGCAGACGGTGGTCTTGCCGGTTCCCACCTCTCCCGTGAGAAGCACGAACCCCCCATCTCCTTGAATGCCGTAGAGCAGATGGGCCAGCGCTTCGCGGTGTCCCGCGCTCATGAACAAATAACGTGGATCGGGCGCAATGGAAAACGGGACTTCCGCCAGTCCGAAATAATCCTTGTACATAAAGGTCCATCTACGTCTGGGAGAATCCATGAGAGAGGGCAGGTTCACAGAAACCGACATGCCCCATGAGAGGTTCATTATTCACCAATACGCTTTGGTGGGCAACCCCATTGAGGGGCTTGAGGCTCGGCCCACGGTATAGGGCAAAAAGTTTTAAAGGTCCTGAAGGCCGCAGTGGAATTAAAACTTCGGCGGACGAAGGGATGGTTGCGGAGGGGGGTGGAGGAAACCGTCGGGACGGTAGGTGCCGTCCCGACGGTTGAAGCGTTAAAGCTCTAAAGAGGAGTGAGTTACCAGTTGAAAACCTGGTCGAGTTCCTCGTCGGGGACTTCGAAGATCACCCCGTGAGGTGCCACGGGTTCCGTTTTGAAGAAGCGGGGCAGGCGGTCATGTTCCTTGGTGAAGCCCGCTTTTTCGTTGAACTCGCGTTCCATCTTGAGGACTTTCTTGCCCAGTTCCGTGACATCGTCTCCTGTGAGATTCAGGCCGTAGAAACCGTTGAGCATATCGATCAGGGCCTGGAAGGTTTCGGGCTGATCGAGCAGGGCAAAGGCGATGAAAAGACACATCCCCGTGGAATCGATGGCTGCGGTTGCAATCTGGAGGTTGCGGGACAATTCCACCTGGCCCTTGGGTTTGAGGGGGTCCACATCTCCACCGACCTTGAGAATGTTTGTGGCCACCGCGTAGCCCGCCGTGTGATCTGCCCCCTGAGTGCTGGTGGCATAGGTGACGCCGATGCCCTGAACCGCACGGGGGTCATAGGCGGGCAGTGCCTGCCCTTTGACCACTGGGACGCGCTCTACGCCGAACACCTTGCCCGTGACGGCCGCCCCGTTGCCCAGGATTCTTCCCAGGGGGGTTCCCTTGCCCACTTCGTGAAGGAGTTCAATGGCGCCCTTGGAGTCTCCGAACTTGATGACCCCGGCATCCATGGCCACGCCAATGGTTACGCCCATTTCGATGGTGTCAAGGCCGTAGTTGTCGTCGAGAAAATCCATCATGGCGATGTCGTCGAGGTCACAGATGCCGCAGTTGCCGCCGTGTGCCCAGACGGTCTCGTATTCCGGCTGTTTGGTCAGGTAATGCCCGTCCTTGTCGTTGTAGATGCCGGAACAGCGAATGACGCAGCCCCGATGGCAACCGTGCGTGGCCAGCCCGCCCCGGGCGGTTTCCGTTTCCGCCTGGGTTTCACCGCTGATGCGATGGGCCTCCTGAAAACGCCCCTCTTTGAAGTTGTAGGTGGGGTAGCCGCCGGCTTCGTTGAGAATGTTGGTGAGGACGTTGGTGCCGTACGCCGGCAGCCCCTGGCCGGTCACTGCGTGCGACCGGAGACCGGCCACGAAGCGCTTGTTGGCTTCCTTGAACTTCTCCGGATCCTTGGGGGTTCTCATCTTCATGCCGGTGTCGTCGAGCACGATGACCTTGATGCCCTTGGCTCCCATCACCGCCCCGAGTCCGCCACGGCCCGCATGCCTCGAGGGACGCAATTCCATGTCGGTGCAGGCAATGGAAGCGGCGCACATTTTCATCTCGCCGGCGGGGCCGATGGAAATGCACGAAATGTCCTCGCCGTACTGGGCTTTCATTTTTTCAACCAGGTCGTAGTTGGGGAGCATCTTGAGGCTGTTGTCTTTTTCGATTTTCACGCCGTCCTTGTTGATCAGGACTTTGTAGAGGTCATCCCCTGAGGGTTTTCCCTCGAGAACAATGGCGGCGTAACCCAATCTCGCCAGCACCTGAGCAGGCTGTCCGCCGGCATTGGATTCTTTGATGCCTCCCGTGAGCGGGCTCTTGGCTCCGATGGAAAGTCTGCCGGACATGGCTCCCGTGGTGCCGCTCAGCATGCCGGGCGCGATCACCAGTTTATTTTCAGCTCCCAGAGGATGGCAAAGGGGTGGGACCTCCTTGTACACCAATGCCGAGGTGAGCGCGCGCCCTCCAAGGCCCGCATATTCGCCCACAGGTTGCTCCGTCGCTTTGGGCCCATTCTCAGCCCCCGTATCAATTCTCAATATTTTTTCCATAGGTCTCCACTTTCCTGAGAATCTGTTTGCATTTCGCCCGGGAGGAAGTGGTGGTCAAGCTCCTCGGGGCGCCAACGAATGATTTGGGAACCTTGTTCCTCATGAGACCAAAGTCGATGCGAAAAGGCAATATTTTCTTTAGGAAACAGCTGATTTTGCAGCACGTAGTTCCGATGAAAAAAGGGGGGACCCCTCCCCCCTTTTAACTGCGTCGAACGATTCTTACAGCGCGCTTTCGTAAATGGCGATGACGTCCTGCAGGGTGGGACATCTCGGGTTGGTGAAACCGCAGGCATCCTTTTGAGCAAATTCAGCCATGGTGGGGATGTCCTCTTTCTTCACACCGAGTTCCTTGAGTCCGCGGGGGATACCGACGTCCACAGACAGGGTCTTGATGGCATCCAGAGCTTTCTCCGCTGCAGCTCTCGTGGAGAGTCCCTGCACGTTTTCGCCCATGGCCACGGCGATGTCCACGAACCGGCTCATCTTGGCGATCATGTTGAAACGCTCCACATGGGGCAGCAGAATCGCGTTGCAGACGCCGTGAGGCAGGTCATAAAAGCCGCCCAGCTGATGGGCCATGGCGTGAACGTGTCCCAGGCTGGCGTTGTTGAAGGCCATGCCGGCGAGATATTCCGCATAAGCCATGTTGTTCCTGGCTTCCAGATCGCCGCCGTTGGCCACGGCTGCTCTGAGGTTCTTGGAGATCAAATCGATGGCTTTCAGCGCACAGGCATCGGTCACGGGGGTGGCGGCGATGGAGACATAGGCCTCGACGGCATGGGTGAGAGCGTCCATGCCCGTGGCAGCGGTCAGCGCGGGGGGCATACCCATCATGAGGAGAGGATCGTTGATGGCCACATTGGGGGTGACTCTCCAGTCCACGATGGCCATCTTCACCTTCCGGTCGGTGTCGGTGATGATGCAGAACCGGGTCATTTCACTCGCTGTGCCTGCGGTGGTGTTGACGGCGATGAAAACCGGCATGGGTTTGGTGGACTTGTTGATGCCCTCGTAGTCGCGAATGTTGCCGCCGTTGGTGGCCACGACTCCGATGCCCTTGCCGCAGTCATGGCTGCTGCCGCCGCCGAGTGTGATGATCATGTCACACTTGTTGTCCTGATAGACTTTCAGGCCCTCATGGACGTTCTTGTCCGTGGGGTTGGGGTGTGTGCCGTCGAAAACGACCACATCCATGCCGATGTCGTCTTTGATGGCTTTCACGATTTTTTCGGTGAGCCCGGCACCGGTGATGCCTTTGTCCGTCACGATGAGCGGTTTGGTCCCGCCGAGGGTCTTGATCTGTTCGCCGATCTGCTTGTGGGCGCCGATGCCCATGAGGGTTACGGTGGGAATGTAGAATCCAAATACTTGTTCTGCTGCCATGAAGGTGCTCCTTTCAGATGTGTGGTGTTTTTGGGGCCGCCGGACTCCGCCTTAAAACCCCGATGGTTTTTACGGCATCCAGCGGCGCCATCCCTCAAAACGTTTGCTACCAAGTTACATTCCCACGAGCGACGAACCGGAACCTCAACCAGGAATCTCAGTGACAATCAGAAAGAGCTGACTGTAACTCAGTATGGCCCCAATACTTGAGCAAGAGTTGAGCCAAATTGAAAAACGCAATGAAAACATTTTGTTGCGATTTGATGACGACGGCAGGACGGCTTGCCGAGGGCATTCGAGGCCATGGCAGGAGGGGAGATCCTTTCGATGGAAGGCTTTCACTCAGATTTAATCTGTTAAATTCAAGGCTTATACGAGAGAGGTCAGAATGACCCGGATGGGGACCGTGATTGGGTCAGAAGGACACACTGTGTCAGGAAAGGCATGAAGACTTCTCAAACTAATTGAGGGCATAGGTTTTCATTTTGCGGTACAGGGTCTTTCTCCCGATGCCCAGGATTTCAGCGGCCTGGGAACGGTTGCCCGACGCGTACTCGAGCACCTGCCGGATGTAGCGCTTCTCCATTTGCTCCAGTGAAACAAATGGCTTGGAAGAGTCGCGCTCCCCCTCTTGAACCACCATCTCCCGGGGAAGGGTTCGAGAGGTGATGAGCCCGTTTTCGGCCAGGATGATCCCCCGTTCGATGACGTTTCGAAGCTCACGGACGTTGCCCGGCCAGTCATAACGCAGCAGATGCCCCATGACTTCCTGGGTCACCCGGTATCGCTGGCCTCCCGGATTGAGCAGTTCCAGAAAATAGTCCACGAGAAGCGGGATGTCCTCCTTGCGCTCTCGAAGCGGGGGAAGGGCCAACTGAAATACATTGATCCTATGGAAAAGGGCTTCATGAAACCGGCCCTGCCTGACCTCCTCCGCCAGGTTGCGGTTGGTGGCGAAAAGAAAGCGCACGTTCACCTGCCGTTCCTGCTTGTCTCCAACGCGGCGATAGGTCTGATTTTCAAGAACACGCAGGAGGGAGGCCTGAACTTCCAGGGGAAGCTCTCCAATCTCATCCAGAAAGAGGGTGCCCTGGTGCGCGAGAACCAGCAGCCCCTCCTGAGATTCCACCGCACCCGTGAACGCACCTTTGGAATAGCCGAACAGCTCACTGCGGATGAGCTCCTTTTGCAGCGTTCCGCAGTTCTTGATGATCAGCGGCTGCTCGCTCCGTTTGCTGTGGGCATGGATGGCCCGTGCCACCACATCTTTTCCGGCTCCGCTTTCGCCTGTGATCAGCACGGGAACATCGGTCGGAGCCACCTTCTGAATGAGAAAGTGGATGTGCTGCTTGGCCGCGGAGTTGCCGATGAACCGCGGGGTCGGCTGGGAACTCTGAGAGTGGCGGAGCCGCCGGTTTTCTCTCTGGAGACAGGACCGCTGGTAGGCCTTTTCGATGACCATTTCCAGGCGGTCCAGGGTGAACGGTTTGGAAATGTAGTCATAGGCCCCCATTTTCATGGCCTGGACCGCGCTGTCCACATCCCCGTGACCCGTGATGAAGATGACCTCCGCATCCGGAACCGCCTCTCGAAAACGGTCGAGCAGATCGAGGCCGTTGGCGTCGGGGAGACGGATGTCGAGGACGATCACATCGAAGGGACGAAGCCGTGCCTTTTCAAAAGCCTCTTGGGCGCTCCCCGCCGTCTCCACATGGCGTCTGAAACTGGTCAGCTCCTTCTCGGCAAGGAAGCGAATGGACTTTTCGTCGTCCACCACCAGGATATGTATGGGGTCCAGGATCATCATGGCACAAAGGCATCTCGACTACGAAATCTCGGATTCCTGAGAGAAGACCGTTTCCCGCTCAGGAGGTTTCTGTTCCAGATCCACCAAGGGGAATTTCACCAGAAACGTGGACCCCTGGCCCTGCTCACTGCAGACCAGGATCTCGCCCCTGTGATTTTGAATGATGTTGTAGCAGGTCGAGAGACCGATCCCGATCCCTTTTCCCGCCGCCTTGGTGGTGAAGAAGGGTTCAAAAAGCTTGCCAAGGTGCTCAGCCGGGATCCCGTATCCCGAGTCCTCAACCGCGAGCCCCACCCAACCCTCTTTACACTTGAAGGTTCGGACTTCGATGGACCCTTTCTCCTCCGTTGCATCGAGGGCGTTGGAGAGAAGGTTCAGGAGGATCTGTTTGAGTTGAGAGGAGTCGCCGTAGACCAGCGAGGGCTCCTGAGAAAGCTGCAGCCTGACGTGACCGCCGGGATATCGTTTCAGATGATTCTGGAGCAGCTTCAACGTGTCTCCAACAATGACATTGAGGTCCACAGGGAGAAACGCATCGGATTTCTTGCGGCCGAAATCGAGCAGATTCTGCACAATCCCCTGGCATCGCCTGCATTCCCCCAGGATGATCTCGAAGTATTCGTCGAAATCTTCCCACTGTTCCTGCGGGAGTTCTTTTTGGAGCTTGGGCAGACGGCGCTTGAGCGCTTCCGTGAATCCCAGAATCGCGGTGAGGGGGTTGTTGATCTCGTGGGCGACTCCCGCTGCGAGGCTTCCGATCGTCGCCATTTTTTCGGCCTGGTAGTATTTCGCCTGATATTCCTTTTCCAGGGTCACATCGCGCTTGAGGAGCAAAATGTTGCAGGGTTCTCCCTCGGCATCCCGAAGGGGAGAGGCCGTGATCTCGAAGTGCCGGTTCCTGCCGCCCACAGGAAAGATGTGCAGTTGCCGGCAGACCGTGTTGCTGGTGCGGGCGGTCTCGACGGGGCAGGGATCGCAGGGCTTTTCGAGTCTTCGAAACACCTCGTAACAGGGACGGCCGATGGGGCTCTCATCTTCAAACATTTCGAAAAATACGCGATTCACCGAGGAAATGCGCCGGTCCAGTGAGAGGATGACCATGACATCCGTGATGCCGTTCAATATGCCCTGAATGTGCCGCTGATTCGCCTCGAGCTTCATGTTGGACGTCTGGAGCTCTGCGACTTTCTCCTGCAATTCTTTGAAGAAACCCAGCTTGGCGTATTCGATGCCGATGAGATCCTCCAGGGTCGGTTTGCGCTCCATCACCAGGCTTCCTCACAGATCCGAACCAAATCGCTCCAACTGGCCTCCCGCGGATTGGTCAGGAGGCAAACGTCACCGACCGCCATCTTGCACAGGTCGGGAATTTGAAATTTGTCACGCACCAGATTGCGCAAATGCACGGTTGCCCCAAGCTCAATGCAGAATTCCCGCAGCCGATCAATCCCAGCCAATGCGGTCTTCTCCTCCGATTCCAATCTCCGACCGAGGACCATTTCCCCGATCACCGCCATTTTGCCCAAACAGGCCGGCAAATTGAATCGCATCACCGGGGGAAGCAAAATGGGATGCACCAAGCCGTGAAGGGTGTCGAACATTCCCCCCAGCGAATGCGCCAGCGCATGCTCCGCACCCAGTCCCGCGTTGCTGAATGCCATGCCCGCTCCGGTGCTCGCAATGCTCAATTGCTCCAGACTCTCCAGAGAACGCGTGCGAAATGCCGTGGGCAGGTGAGCCAGGATCAGTTCGATCGCCCTCAGGGATTGCAGTTCCGTGAAGGGAGATGCGATTTTGGAGATGTAGGATTCGATGGCATGAGCCAGCGCGTCGATGGCTGCAGCCACGATGAGTTCCTGGCTTTTGGTCTCCAAAATGAGGGGATCGATGATGGTGATGTTGGGAACGAGCGTGCGGCTGATGATGGACATCTTCACGCGGCGCTCCACATCCGTGATGATGGAGAACTGAGAAATGTCCGAACCGCTCCCGGAAGTGGAAGGGATGAAGAGCATGGGAGGGAGCGGCTTGTTGATGCGGTTGGCTCCCTCGTAGTCCCTGATTCTGCCGCCGTTGCTCGCCACCAGGGCGATGCCCTTTGCGGCATCCATGGGACTGCCGCCTCCCAGGGCGATGATCACGTCGGCATCCTCGGCAAGGTAGCGTTCCGCCCCCTGTTCCGTCTGAAAATCACGGGGATTTGAATCGACGTCGGAAAAGTAAAACCACCTCAGGTTGCCCTTCTCCAGCGTATCGATGATCCGCGCAACCCACCCGGCCTTTTCAAGTCCCTGATCGCTCACGAAAAAGACTTTTCTGGCTCCCAGCTGGCGTGCGCAGGTCCCGACATACTCCAGACTGCCTCTGCCAAAGATGATCTCGGGTATGGAAAATTTGTGGACGTCCATCGATTCCATCCTTTCCATGGCATGCACTCTGCCGATCACGGAAGCGCAGACTCAAGGCAGCCCGTTACCCAAACCCGAACCTTCGAAGGGAAGGCGAACCCCAAAGCCTCGACAGCGAAACCCCTCCGAAAATTTGTCTGAGGTCAGGCCCGAAGTGCAAAAGACAGCACGCTTTGGAGCACGGCTGCAGCAAAAACACACGCCCGCGCCCAGCTGGGGTTCGCATCGCTCCACTCGAGCACGTAGAAAAGGAGACCCAATACCAGTACGATGAAGGACAATTCGCTCATTTTCAACTCCTCAGCGACTCAACAGGAATAGCTACAATTTCACAAGTCAGCGGCGATGTCTTTCACTCACGAGGTCGAACAGCAGTATCCCCCGGTCTTTTCAGCGGGGCCTTGTGTTTCCAAACCTCCCTGAATCTAAAGGATTCACGCCTCAGCGCGCGGTCGCCTCCATGAAAATGGCCCCCGCTAGGGTTTAACGCCCTCGATGATCCCGGACTCGTTGGGACCCCTGAAAGGCAGCCGTCGGATCTCGTGCAGACCCGCCCTGGAGAGCATCTCCCTGATCTGGCCTTCCGCGTAGGACTGTCCCTTTTCGGTTCCCAGGAGCATGTTCAGCGAGAAAAGCGCCGGAAAAAGCGGCGCATCGAAGGAGTCCTCCAGGATGAATTCGTGAACCAGGAGACGTCCCCCGCTTTCCAACCCGGCAGCGGCCCTGCTCACGATGGCCTGACAATCCTCGGGACCTTCACCGTGAAGAATATGCGACAGCCATGCCACGTCATAGCCCTCCGGCAGCCTGTCTTCCAGAAAATTTCCGCCCACAAATTTTACCCGGTCGGCCATCCCGAAACGGGCAATGGTTTCCCGGGCAAAGGGCTCCGTGGTGGGAAGATCGAAAACCGTGGCTTTCAGCTGGGGATACTCTTTGCAAAAGTGGATGGCGTAAGTCCCGGGACCTCCGCCAAGGTCCAGGAAATGCCTGCATCCGGAAAGGTCGACAGCCTGCACAACCTGAGGGGCCAGGTTCATGGCCAGGTTGAACATTCCCATAAGAAAATTCTTTCGATTTTCCGCATCCTCGTCATGGGATACCCGCGTCCTGACAGGCCCTCCCCGGCGCACCGCCTGCTCCAGCCTGTTCCAGGAGTCCACCAGTTGCTGATGGTGCAGGATTATATAACCCACGTACCCCGGACTGGCTTTGCTCAGATGAGCCAGTGCAAAAGGGGTGTTTGCATAAAGATCGTTCCGCTTGGTGAGCAACCCCATGGCAGCCAGTGCATTGGCAAGCATGCGCACCGCTCGCGCGTCTGCCTCAAGTCTTGCCGCAAGAGCTTCGGCCGAGAGTTCGTCTTCTCCCAGGAGGGTAAACAGGTCCAGTCGCACCGCGGCGTGGAGCGTGCAAGTCTTCCAATAGTACCCCGAAATTTCCAAAAGACGACCCACATCCATCGCTTCACGTTCCATCTTCTGCTCCTTGACGAATAGAGCCCATGCAGAGGAGTTTTTGCCCCTCTTGTGCTGCTGACTCCGGATGATTTCGCGAAGTGTTTTCGCCTCGAACTATAATATAATGACCCGGATCATTCAAAGGGCACATTTCCGTTGTTTTCTGAGAAACCTTATGGGAAAAGCCCGGCCCAGGCCCCAAGTGCTTCGAAATCAAATGCCTTGTGGGTTGAGGGACTCTGAGGGGGCTGCTTCCACGCGGGTCTCCGTGGGAACGGCAGCAACAGGGAGCACCCGACGGCTTTGAAAGGCCGAATCGATGCCTCACGCGACCGACTCTGGAGCTTGAAGCGCGGCAGGGAAGCAGAGAGTTCTTCACAGCCGGGGAACAAATTTGTTCGAGAACGTGACATTCCTTCGATGAAAAACCGGATCTCAAGATGGAGCAGATGTGATGTCGGGCGAGGATCTTACCAAGCTTAAGATTGAGAAGCGTTTCACCCCCGGCCGGTCCAAAAGCAAGCGATGGCGCCTCATTTTCCTGGTGCTGCTCCTCTTGTTCATCATCCTTCCCGCACTCTACCTGTCCGGTTATCTTGCGCCGGCAAAATCGGTGCGTGTCTTCAACGTGCAGAAAATCTATCCTTCGCAGACCCTCACCCTGCTCAATGCGAGCGGCTACGTGGTGGCGCAGCGGAAGGCGGCTCTCGCTGCCAAAATCACGGGACGCCTGGTGCATCTTCAGGTGGAAGAGGGCAGTGCCGTGAAAAAAGGGCAGGTGGTGGCGCATCTGGAAAATGACGATTCCGTGGCGGCCCGGGATCTGGCTCGGGCAGAACTGGAGGTGGCCCGAGTCACTCTGGAGGAGCGCAGTGCGGAGCTTAAAAATGCGACCCAGGAACTCGAGCGCAAAAGGAAAGCAGTGCGAGAGGGCTCGCTTTCACAGTTGGACTACGATGCAGCCGTGGCCCGCTTTGAAAAGGCCACGGCTGCAGTCGCCGCACAAAAGGCGGTGATCCGGGCTGGAGAAGTCGCGGTGCGGGCGGCACAGGTCAATGTCGAATACGCCTACATCACCGCTCCCTTCGATGCCGTGGTGCTCACCAAAAACGCCGACATCGGGGACATTGTGACGCCTCTGGGTGCCGCTGCCAATGCCAAGGCGGCGGTGGTCACCATTGCCGACATGGAGTCACTGCAGGTCGAAGCGGACGTTTCCGAGGTCAACATCCAGCAGGTGTCCGTGGGGCAGCCCTGCATCATCCAGCTGGACGCTTTGCCCGAGGAGCGCTTTGAGGGGCGGGTGCACATGATTGTTCCCACGGCGGACCGGAGTAAGGCTTCCGTCATGGTCAAGGTGGGTTTTAACCAAAGAGACCCCCGAGTCCTGCCTGAAATGGGTGCCAAGGTCAGCTTCCTCTCGCGAGCCCTCGCTCCCGGGGAATCCCAGCCGGTGCTGGCGGTCGTCTCATCGGCCGTGGTGCAGAAGGATGGGCAACCGTACGTTTTCATGGTCAAAGACGGTCTGGCGAGAAAAACTCTTGTGGAGACAGGGAGAGAACTGGGAGACCTGCAGGAGGTCACACAGGGAATCGAAGCCGGTGATCGCGTGGTCCTCTTTCCCGAAGGATTGACCGATCAGTCCCGCGTGAAAATTCTGGAGGAGTAGGGGCCAGGGCATGGAACTTGTGGAAATTCGCGATGTGAGCAAATCTTACCGACGCGGTGACCAGGTCGTGCCGGTGCTCGAGAACATCAACCTTTCCATCCAAGAGGGTGAGTTTCTCGCTCTCATGGGGCCTTCCGGCTCCGGGAAAAGCACGCTCCTCAATCTCATCGCCGGGCTCGACCGTGTGGATCGCGGGACCATTCGCGTGGACGGGGTGGACCTCTCGTCCCTCTCCGAGACAGACCTGGCGCGGTGGCGTTCTCTCAACGTCGGGTTCATCTTTCAGTTCTACAATCTGATCCCGGTGCTCACGGCCCTGGAAAATGTGGAACTCCCCCTTCTGCTCACGGGCCTCGGGAGAAGGCAGCGAAGGGAACATGTTCTCACCGCCCTTCACCTCGTGAAGCTGCAAGACCGCCTGGACCACTACCCCAAACAGCTCTCCGGCGGCCAGCAGCAGCGTGTGGCCATTGCCCGCGCCGTGGTGACCGATCCCACGCTTCTCGTCGCCGATGAACCCACCGGGGACCTGGACCGTGCCTCTGCGGAGGACGTGCTTCAATTGATGGAGCGGTTGAGCACGGATATGGGCAAGACCATCATCATGGTGACCCATGATCCCCGGGCGGCGAGAAAAGCGCGTCGCATGCAATTCCTCGACAAGGGGGTGTTGACCGATGCTCCTGAAGATGCTCTTTCGGAATGCCTTTAGACACAGGCTGAGAACCGTTCTCACGATCTGCGGCATTGCGGTGGCGGTTCTGGCCTTCGGGTTGTTGCGAACCGTGATCAGCGCCTGGTATGCCGGGGTGGAAGCTTCATCGGCCAATCGCCTCGTGACCCGCAATGCCATCTCCCTGATTTTTCCCCTCCCGCTCGCCTACCGGGACAAGATACGAAGCGTCGACGGCGTCACGCTCGTCTCCTACGGCAACTGGTTCGGCGGCGTTTACATCACCGAGCGAAATTTTTTCGCCAACTTCGCCGTGGAGCCACGGATCTATCTGGAACAATATCCGGAGTACATCCTGACCCCCGAAGAACGCGAAGCCTTTCTGAGAGACCGAAAGGGCTGCATCGCGGGCGCCAACCTGGCAAAGCGTTTCGGCTGGAAAGTCGGGGACAACATCACCCTGAAAGGGACGATTTTCCCCGGCAACTGGGAGATGGTTCTCAAGGGCATCTACAGGGGGCGCGAAAAAAACATCGATGAGAACCAGTTTTTCTTTCACTGGGACTACCTCAACGAAAGCCTCAAAAAGACGCAGCCCGCCAGAGCCGACCAGGTGGGGTTCTACGTCATCACCATCGCCAATGCCGAGGAGGCGGCCGCGATTTCCGAGCGCATCGACGGTCTGTTCAAGAATTCCTTTGCGGAAACCCTCACGGAGACGGAAAAGGCGTTCCAGCTGGGATTCGTATCTTTGAGCGAGGCCATCTTGACGGCCATCCGGCTGGTTTCTCTCGTGGTCATCCTGATCATCATGGCGGTCACGGCCAACACCATGGCGATGTCGGTGAGAGAACGCCTGGGGGAGTACGCAGTGCTCAAGACCCTGGGTTTCGGAAACGGCTTTGTCTGCGCCGTCATTCTTGGGGAATCCTTCGTCATCGCCTTCCTCGGGGGGGTGCTCGGCATCCTGGCCACATTTCCCGCCGCCGCGATGGTCGGGGAGGCTGTCGGGGACTACTTCCCCGTGTTCATCGTCGCCCGCGAAACCCTGTATCTGGACATGGCCGCGGCTTCGATCGTGGGGGTGACGGCATCCCTCGTCCCCATGTGGCGCGCTTCCACTGTGCCCATTGCTAAAGGGCTCAGGAGGATCGGCTGAATGGAACTGCTGCTTGCGTACAGCTTCCGCAATCTGCTCACCCGGAAACTGACCACGGTGCTCACCGCCGCAGGCATGGCCCTGGTGGTATTTGCGTTCGCATCCATTGTCATGCTCGCGGAAGGGCTCGAGAAGACACTGGTGGAAACGGGATTGGAAGACAATGTGGTGGTCCTGCGCCGCGGCTCCGGGTCGGAAGTGCAGAGCGGTGTGGACCGGGACCAGGCCGCCATCGTGGAGGTCCAGCCCGAAATCGCCCTGAGCAACGATGGAAGGAGACTGGCTGCGAGGGAACTCGTGGTCCTGATCACCATGACGCGCCGCACTTCGGACTCGTCGGCCAACGTAGTCATCCGGGGCGTCTCCGAGGTTTCGCTCACCCTGCGCCCTCAAGTCCGCCTGGCTGCAGGGCGGTTTCCCTCGCCCGGTTTGAGCGAAGTCATGGTGGGGCAGAGCATCGCCCGCCGATTCAAGGGGACGGGGCTCGGAGATGAAATCTTCATTGCGGGCAGAGACTGGAGAGTCGTCGGCATCTTCGATGCGGGAAACACCGGCTTCAGTTCAGAAATTTGGGGGGACGTGGATCAGTTCATGCAAGCTTTTCGACGCCCTGTTTATTCCTCCGTCGTCTTTCGACTGCGCAGCACGGATGCCTACACGACCGTAAGGGATCGCATCGAAGGAGACCCGCGGCTCACTCTCGAAACCAAGCGGGAGACCCAGTATTACCGGGATCAGTCTCAGGCCCTCAGCACCTTCCTGAGGGTGCTGGGCCTGGCCCTCACTCTGGTCTTTTCCTTCGGTGCCGTGGTTGGGGCCATGATCACCATGCACGCGGCCGTGGCGCAACGGACCCCCGAAATCGGAACCCTGCGCGCTCTGGGCTTTCAGAGGCGGAACATCCTCCTCGCATTCCTGGCGGAATCGCTCATTCTCGGATTCATAGGCGGTGCGGCGGGCCTTTTTTGTGCCTCCTTTCTGCAGTTCATCACCGTTTCCACCACCAACTTTCAAACGTTTTCCGAACTCGCCTTCAGCTTCGCCATGAGCTTCGACATCATTTGGAAATCACTTGCTTTTTCACTCATCATGGGATTCTTGGGGGGCATCTTGCCGGCTTTCAGGGCCGCACGCATGAACATAGTCGAAGCAATCCGAGAAAGCTGATCCTCCTCGGAAACGATTGGAAGGCGGTCGGCCGCTCCCTCAGAGTCCCGGCCTCTTGGCCGGTCCCGCGTCGCAATTCACCTCATGGCGCCGCTGCTTCCTTAACCGTCAAATCCGTTCTTGATCTCAACGCTTTCAGTGTTTCGAGGACAAACGGCAGCACGGTCTCGGCAATCTTCTCGTGACCGGCCCGATTTGGGTGAATGCCGTCCGGTAGGTTCAGGCGTGGATCGCCGGCAACTCCCTCCAGGAGGAACGGGATGAGCGGCACCTCCTGTCGGGCGGCCACCCTCGGATACACGGCCCGAAACGCCTCCGTGTAGGTTTCACCCAGATTGTGGACCATCTGCATGCCCGCAAGGATCACCAGCGCGTCGTTTTCCTTCAGGATTTGGATGATCTGGTTGAGGTTGTTTTCCAGAATTTCGGGGTCAATACCTCGAAGGCCGTCGTTGGCGCCGGTTGCAAGAAGGACCACGTCGGGTTTCAGCCTCAGCACCCACTGGAGGCGGGACAGGGCACCGCTGCTGGTTTCGCCGCTGACTCCCGCATTGATCACTCTGCAGGGGTAGCCCTTTTCCGCAAGGAGGTTTTCCAGGAGCGCAGGATAAGCGTCCCGCTCAGGAAGGCCATAGCCCGCGGTCAGACTGTCTCCCATGGCCACAATAACGGCTTCGGGCTCCTTCTTCACAGGGTTGGAAGCTGCCGGAAGCTCCTTTCCGCCGGAGAAAAAAAAGGTTGTGGTCAGCAGGAGGGTGAGGGCGGTCTGCAGGGACGAAATTCTTCTGAGGGACATGTTTATCCTTTTATCCTTCCGATTGTTCTCTGAGAAAGCTGGCAGGCCGCTGCCGCAGCACGGGAATGGACGAGAGGGTGCCGACCATGACCACCAGGAGCATGACACCCAGGGCGATGGGCGCGTTGAGGAGCAGGGCGGGGTGGTAGCTGACGGCAAAGAAGTGCCGGGTGATCCACCAGCAGGCAGCTTGAGAAATGGCCAAAGCGATGAGCGCGCTCAAGGCTCCGAGGATCAGGTTTTCCAACACCACCGTTTTGACCACGAAACCCTGAGAGGCGCCGAGAATTTTGAAATAAACCGCTTCACGGATGCGCACCATGCGTGTTGCAAGTGTGGAGCTGATGATGATCAACAAACCGGCCGTCACACTGAAGCCGGTGAAGAAGCGGGTGATGTGAGAGAGTTTTTCCAGGATGCGGGAGAGGAGCGACAGACCCTGCGTGAGGTCGATCACCGTCACGTTGGGAAATTGCCGCACCATCCGGTTTTGCAGGGTGGCGATTTCTTCAGGCGGGACGCGCACCGCAGTAAAAATGGTCTGGGGTGCATCCTGGAGGATCTCGGTGGGAAACACAAAATAGAAAAAAGGCTGCAGAGGGCCGCCGGTTCGCGACCTGATGCTCACCACCTCGGCTTCCACTGGGACCCCCTGAATGTTGAACGTGATGCGATCCCCAAGCCGCGTCCCCATCATCTCGGCGACGCGGTCCAACACCGACACCTGGACGGCTTCATGGCTCCGAGCAAAAAGGGTTGTTCCCACGAGGAGCTCCTCATCGGGCAAAAGCTGCTCCCGGTAGGTCAAATTGAATTCCCGGGTGAGGTTGTCTCCGCGCCGGCTCCTTTCCTGTTGTTCATCGATGGGCTTCCCGTTGATAGCGGCTATCCGGGCTCTGATGATGGGATAAACCTCGGCGGGCAGACCCAGGGTCTCAAGAAAGGACGCTTTCTGATGGGGCTGGATGTCCAGGCAGAAAAGATTCGGTGCGTCGGCCGGGTAAGACTGGATGAACGAAGCCCGAAGGTTCTTTTCCAGGGTCAGGATGGATAGAATCACCGCCAGGGAGACGCTGAGGGTGACGATGATGGCCCTGGTGGCATTTCGGGGACGAAAGAGACCTCTCATCGCCTGCCGCAGGGGGAGCGAGCGCACGCGGACTTTCTTGAGGCCGGCCAGCAATCCCTGTGTGATCGAAGCAACCGCCCCGAGAGATATCGCCAGCGCCAGGACCAGGTAAGCACTGGCCTGTTTGTCGCGCAGCTGCCAGTAAGCCAGGAAGCCAAATAGCAGCCCGAGGAAAAACAGGATCGCAAAGGAGAGCAGCCGCCCCTTTTCGACGAACTCCTCCCTTCTCAAAATGACGCTCGGCTTGACGTCACTCAGCTGGTGCAGGGGAAGGAAGGTGAAAAGGCCCACCGCGACGATTCCCAGTGCGAACCCCTCAACCATGGTCCCGGGAGACAGGTGAATCTGAATATCTTGAGGGATGAGGCCTTCGAAGAGTCTCGGAAGATATCCCTGGAGAGCCAGCCCCGCACTCACGCCGACGGCGCTCCCCGCACTGCCGAGGATCACGAGGAGCGCCACGTATTGCAGCGTCACAAATCGGGGCAGCGCCCCCAGAGCTCTGAAGACCCCCACCGTGGTTTCCTTTTCGGTGAGAAAAGACGTCAGGGCGCTCTGAATGCCCACGCCTGCGAGGATCAGGACGAAGAGACCGATGAGGTGCAGGAAAAAAAGCAGGTTGTCGAAAAATTTCTTCACAGGCGATGAGGCGGTCCGGTAGGTGTCAATGCGCTCGCCTTGGAAATTTGACGCGTTGCGGAGGGTTTCCGTGACCGCTTCCAGCTCGCCGGTCTTCGTGAGTCTCACGGCCAGCGTGTGTTCGACGCGGCTGGCGGTCCCGACCAGCTGCAATCGGTGCGTGTCGGCCAGGGAGACGAAAACCCTGGGTCCCAGAGCAAAAAAATCAACGGGTCGATCGGGTTCGCTAAGAATCACATCCCCGATGACCAATTGAGCCTGTCCGATTCTGAGTGGATGCCCCACAGTCAGATTCAGACGATCCAGGACGGCCTGCTCCACAATGGCCGTGCCTTCCGAGAGGACCTCGGCAATGTCCCTGCCCGAAAGGAGTTCCACCCGGCCATAAAGGGGATACCCCGGGCCTGCGACCTTGACTTTGGACAGCAGGGAGTCGGAGTCTTTGGAGGTCCGCACCAGCGTATAGAATTCGTAGAGGCGGACCGCCTTTATGTGTCCCTTTTGCTCCAGTTCCCGGACAGTCGCTTCCAGGGAGCTGGAGAACTCCTGGCGGGATTGAACCAGCACATCTCCACCGTGGAGCTGTCGCGCATCGGCGAGCATGGAGGCCGTCACACTTTGGTTGAATCCGTTGAGAGAGACCAGGGTCAGAATCGACAGGACCACACAGGCCAAAAAGACGGCGGACTCCTGAGGGGATCGGGTGATTTGACGGCTCACAAACAACCAGTGTATCATGACATCCCTTCAGTTGATGCGTTCGTCAAGGGCCGATCGTGCAGCACCACCTTTCCGTCCTTCAAGTGGATGATGCTGGGAGCCAGCCTTGCGATATCCCCGTTGTGCGTCACCACCACCAGGGTCGTCATGCGTTCCTGCCACAATTTCAGGAGCAGGTCCAGGATCGCCTGGCTGTTCGATGAGTCCAGGTTCCCTGTGGGCTCGTCGGCGAACAGGACTTGCGGATTGTTGATGAGGGCTCTGCAAAGGGCCACACGCTGTTTCTCTCCACCGGAAAGCTGATGAGGAAAATTCTCGGCCCTGTCAAGGATTCCAACGTGTTCCATCAATTGCACGGCTTTCTCACGTGCCTCGGGATCGTGGCGGAGTTCAGCGGGAAACATTATATTTTCCAAAGCTGTGAGCGAAGGCACCAAGTGGAAGGACTGGAAAACAAATCCGATTCGTTCATTTCTCAACGGAGCCAGTTGAGACTCACTCATGGCCGTGATTTCGTGTGACCCCAGGTAAACTTTTCCCGATGTGGGCTTGTCGAGTCCCGACAGAATGCTCAGAAGGGTCGACTTGCCGCTGCCGCTGCTGCCCCGAATGACCACAAACTGACCCGCTTCAATGGTCAGAGAAACTTGGTCCAAAACGCAAATGTGTCGCGTTCCGACAGAATAATTCTTGGTGACCTCGTGAGCCTCCAAAATGTTCATTTCTCTGCTCCGATCAGTCGAGTTGATGTCACTTCCGTTCGAAGGTCAGCTTCAAGAGTTCCCCGAAACGGATTCGGGAGGCTTCGGAATCGTCAGCTCCAAATCCCGCGTGAATCACGCTTGGTAAGTTTTGGTAAGTTAATGTTTCTGAGTGCATTTGCAAAATTCGACCAAGTCCGGCGGAGTGCTGACCCAGCGAACGAAGGCTTCTGATCTCGCTCTGGGAGGAGGGGTGGCGGGGAGTGGAAGTTCACGCGTGGAGACTTGAATACTCTCAGGATTTGAGGTCCCAAGGGACCCGCACACAGCACGTGGAGCCTTGGATTCCACTGCAGGATGGACGGGTCAGTTTCAAGAACGGGAATCTTTTGGAAGGCAGTAGAATCGAGAATCTGGAGGAAAATATGGCGAAGAGACGCATCGGCATCTTGACGGGCGGTGGAGATTGTCCCGGTTTGAACGCGGTCATACGGGGGGTCACCAAAAGCGCCATCAACAGGTACGGCATGGAAGTCATCGGGTTCCACGACGGCTTTCGAGGGCTCATTGAAGAGAAGTTTTCCTTTCTCTCCTTCGAGAGTGTCTCAGGAATATTGAACCAGGGGGGGACCATCATCGGAAGCGACAACAAAGCCAACCCCTTCCGCTACACCCCTCACGACTGCGGAGAAAACGTGCAGGTGGACGTTTCCGATCAATGCCTGCAGTTTTACGATGACCTGGGATTGGATGCCCTGGTCTGCATCGGGGGCGACGGAACCATGACCATCGCAGGGATGCTCGCCCAGAAAGGAGCCAAGGTGGTGGGTCTTCCCAAGACCATCGACAAGGATCTCGAAGGGACCGACATCACCTTCGGCTTTGACACGGCCAGGGCCATTGCGACGGAAGCCATCGACCGCGTGCACACCACCGCGCAGTCCCATCAGCGGGTGATGCTGGTGGAAGTCATGGGGCGAAATGCGGGTTGGCTCGCCATGGAGTCTGGAATCGCCGGAGGAGCGGACATTGTGCTCATCCCGGAAATCCCCTACGACATTGAAGAAGTGCTGCGTGTCGTGAGGAAAAGGAATCATTTCGGCAGACGTTTCAGCATCATCGCCGTGGCTGAGGGAACCAGGGGGATCGACGGCACCCAGAGTGTGCAGAAGATTGTGGAGGACAGCCCCGATCCCGTTCGCCTCGGCGGTGTGAGCCACTCCATCGCCCATGAGATCGAATCACGGACCGGCATCGAGTGCCGAGTCGTGATCCTCGGGCATGTTCAGCGGGGGGGATCTCCAACACCCAGCGATCGACTGCTCGGGACCCAGTTTGCCGTGAAGGCCATGGAATTGCTCCATGAAGGGCAGCACAACTTCATGGTGGGGTTGCAGGGGTGCGGCATGGTTCCCGTTCCCCTGGAACAGGTGATGGGAAAGCAGCGGCTGGTGCCCGTGGATTCGCCCCTCATCGATGCGGCCATGGCTGTGGGAACGAGCTTCGGAGTGAGAGAGTTGCGTTAGAAATCCTTCAACCGGGGATGCGGGAACATCCACTCCGTGCAGCGGATGAGAGGATCGAGGGAGGATGGCTGATATGAGGCGGGTCGTCATCGTGACGGGAGCTTCTGCGGGATTGGGAGAGGCGGTGGCGCACAGGCTCGCTTCCCTGGGTGTGCAGGTTGTTCTTGTGGCGCGCAGGGCGGAAGTCCTGGAAAAGGTTGCGGCGGAAATCCTCCGTTCGCAGGATCTGGAACCCCTTGCGGCGGTCGGTGATGTGAGAGATCCTCAGCTGGCGGAACGCGTCGTGGACCTTGCTTTGGAAAAATTCGGGCGGCTGGACGGCCTCGTCAACAACGCAGGGATCCTGGAACCACTGGGAAAAGTGGACGGGGTGGACGTGGCGGCCTGGAGATACAATGTGGAGGTGAATCTCCTGGGGCCCTTCCATTTCATGCGTGCCGCCATTGGCGCCCTGCGAAAATCCCGGGGACGCATCGTCAATGTGAGTTCCGGGGCTGCGGTACGCCCGGTGGAGGGCTGGAGCGCTTATTGTGCCTCCAAGGCGGGACTGACGCACCTGTCGCGGGTGGTTGCCCTGGAAGAGCCCGAGGTGGTCACGGTCAGCTTCAGACCGGGAGTCGTGGACACGGACATGCAGGCTTCCATACGCCGCGAAGGTCCTGGCAGGATGAGCCCGGAACGGGTCGCATATTTTGAAAGTCTCAAGAGAGAGGGGCGATTGCTCCCGCCTCACCGCCCTGCTGAGGCGATCGCCTGGCTGGTCATGAGGGCCCCTCTGGAATGGAGCGGAGAGTTGATCGATCATGAAGATGTGCGATTGGGATCGTTGAAAACCCCTGGAGAGAGTGGGTGAATGTCCAACAAGTTCTGAGGGGTTCATTTTTCCGTTTTTTTGAAAAAGTGGTTGACAGTTTATCGGGTGGCGTGTAGAAAGCCGTCTGT
>CAZZHS010000007.1:57550-96629 GCA_964654275.1 uncultured Syntrophobacteraceae bacterium | reverse complement strand
ATCCCAGGATTTTTCGCCACGAATTTGCTGAGGACCCTTGTCTCCCTGGCCGTCACAGACCAACGCCTGGAAGTTCTAAAGGTTAAAGGCGCGATAGGCCATCTGCATCGATCCACCCAAAACGGGTAGAGCCAGGCCGGGATAGAGGGAAAAACAGCGCGGTTTTCCCTGCTCATCGACTCGGTAAGATAGCTGTCGACGTTCCTGGCATCCACAAAAAGGAGATGAGAAAGAATGCTCGTTTTTGCAGAGGATAGAAGAAAATACGTTGAGACGATTTGGTTGAGACGGGCACGTCAAAAAAAGACAAATGTTGCAAAAGTAAAAATTATGCTTCGCATCCCGTGGGTCCTTCTGCTTCAGATTGTTGTGGTCCTTTTCTTTTCCAGCCAGGCCCAGGCATGGATGCCCGGGCTCAAGGAGGCGGCCGAGGCCTTTGCCCTGGGGAAAGCGACACCGGCTCAGGAGATGATGATCTTTGTCCACAATAAGGAAATCAACCTCCTGGCCCAGGAAGGCAAGATTTCCATGTCCACCTATAGGACCTGCCAGGAAGAATTCTTCAAGCTGAACGAGGGGTTTGCCACCAAAGCGGCGCGCGATGCCGGCTTCGATGCGAGCATCAGTAACCGCAAATACAATCCGGGTACGGACACGGATGTCAACGTTCTGGGAAAAGGAGGCAAAAAGGTCACCCTGGAGGACATTAAACAGATCGACCGCAATTACCAGAAAATCGTCAAGGACCATTTTCAGGGCAAGGGGCTGCATCCGCCACAGGGAAGCGTTCAGACGGAAACGGATTTCATGCCGCACCCGAAGCACACCGACCCGGACGAGTTCCAGAGGATCGTTGACTACGTCAACAAGAACGGCGGCACGGCGTACAAAGACCCCCGGGCGGCTTCGGCCCAGGCTAAGCTCGGCACCACACAGCCCATGTCCATTGACGAGGTATCCTCGTTCAGTTCGACCATGAAAGACTTTGCCGAGATGAAAATCAACAAGGCCAATGCCTTGCGCGCCGAGGCCAAGTCCATTCGCAGTTCCAATCCCGGCCGGGCCGAGTATCTCGAAGCCCAGGCCAGACAACTCGACTATCAGGCCGCCAAATACCACAACCGTATCCATGCGGCCAACAATCATCTTCGGCGTCAAAACGGTCTGCCGGAAAACCCCCGCAACATCACCGGATTCCAGCAGTCAGCCGACATCATTGAAATCAGCGGTCGGAATCCGTTCACCGGAAAGGATGCTGCGACCATCCATAACCTGCATCAGAGTGCCCTGCAGAGTTCCACGGATGACATGATCGACACCCTGGTCGAAATCGCCAAAAGAAATCCGTCCCAGGCGGCCCAAATCCAGAAAAGCCTGGGTAGAGAGATCAGTAGACTTCCCCCCAATCGGGCTGGACAGGCCATTGAGCGTATCGAGAGCGCGACCAGGAGCGTCAAGGGATTGGATAAAACCCTGGCCAAGGGCGCGGCGGCCGAGGCACGACTGCTCAAACAGGCCGGGCCGGCCGCCACGAAGTGGGCGTCATTCAAGGAGCGGATGAAGGATGTCAGCGGTTTTAACCGCATGACCAAGTTTTCGGTCATCATGACTGCGGGCAGTGCCGTCCTTATGGCGCATCAAGGCATTTCCATCACCCTGGACAACGTCAAGGCCACAGACACGCTCTGGGATTATTTCCGCAACTGCTATTACCACGCGGCCTGGGAAGGAACGGGTATCGGACCGGCCTTTGAGCAGGCCCAGCGTGAGGAGATCGAGCGCTACATGAAGGAGTTCGAGCTGGGCCAGTCGCCGTCCATGGCCAAGCATCTGACCTTCACCATCCTCAAGACCGGCGTGTACATGGGGAGAGATGCCCTGATTGGCATGCTCTATCTGCCTGATACCATTTGGGAATACTTCACACAGGAAAAGGAGATGGAAGCCTACGCGGCCATGCAGAACGAGCTGGCCCGGGTCATGCGCCAGATGATCAAGGATCAGCGCGAATTCAACGAAATTATGGCCAACATGAAAAAAATGGGCCTCCAGGACTCTGATGCCAAGGCCTTTCTCGATTGTCTTTGCAGGGAATGTGGCGGGTCGCTGGGTGGTTTATTCAACCCGGCCTGCACCTCCGATATCGGTCATGGGCCGTGTCAGTGCAACGGTCCCCTGAACATCTGGAAGACGCCCCTGCCTGCGGGTAATAAGCAGCTCCAGTACGATTGCTTCAATGCTGTGACCAGGATGCGTTATGAGGAGGCACAGGCTATATTCGACAAGTGGCGGCAGCAGATCATCGAGGAGAACGCCAAAAGCGTTCAGCCTGAACTGGAGGCCATCAAGCGGGATATCAACAGCCGCAAGGTCACGGAGGACGAAAATACGGCCAGGGATGTTTCCGATCGTTTCGCGGCCATCAAGGACCTGCTCCTTCCACAGGAGGTTGACACCGTGCGCGCCAGTGTCGGCCCTTCCTTAGAGAATCATGCCGCAAAAAACGTGGAGGTGGGCGATATCGATCGGGCTGTGGACAATCAGGACCGGGCCTTGAACAAGGTCGGTCCGCGCAATTTTGAGCAACAGTCTCATATGAACCAACGCAAGGTCCAGTATGAAAAATGGGCCGAAAAATGGCGGGAAACCAAGGACACGAAATTTCGCGAGATTGATGACCTGATCCGCAAAAATCAGACCCAGCGCGCCAGGGGTGAAATCAATGTGCTGGAGTATCAGATGCTCAAGGACCCGACTCGGCCTTTACCTCCGGCTTTTAAGGATCCGGCATTTCTGGCCCTGAAAGAACGCCTGGCTGATCTGGCTGAACGCTATGAACAGGCCATGCAGGACATGTGGGCCAAAGTGAAACGCATGCTGTCGGATCGTGAGCACCGTTTGGCCATTCCCATTTTGGAAAAGGCCCTGGAGGAATGGGAACATCCCCATCACAAAAAGGAAGGGTTGGAGCGTCAGCTCGGGTATCATCGGGCCGAGCTCAAACGGGCCGAGGACAAGAAAAAACTTGGTCAGCACTACGAAAAAAATAACGAGTTGGCCCATGCGATCCGAGAATACGAGGAAAGTCTGCGCATTCAGAGAGACGCTGCCCTGGAGCGGAACCTGGCTGGTTTGAAAACAACGGTTCAAAATCAGGCCAAAGCCGGGGAGTTGTGGGCCGAGGCGAAACGTCTGCAACAGGACCAGCACTACGCGCAGGCTGTCAAGAGATACAAGGAGGGGCTGGCCATATGGAACGATCCGGATATACAGGAGCGGGTGGCCGGTCTGGAGAAACTTCTGGCTGACCGAAAAACACAGGAAGTGGCCAAGGCAAGTCAGACAACCCGACCCGAAAGGGACAAATCGGAACCCACACCAACCCGTCAACCTGAGCCGGCGACGAGAAAGCCTTCCCCGTCTCCGCTCGAACAGCTCGCCGGAACCTGGAGGATCGTGGCCAATGGATTCCCGGGGCGTATTGAATTTGACGTGAACCAAGGATCCTTGAGCGGGCGATTGTGGCTCGATCACCATCAGGCATGGGAAACATTGCGGGATATTCGTTTCGTTGACGAGAGGCTCAGTTTTTTGCGTCCCATCCCCAATTTGGATCAACGCTACACTGGCCGGATGAATGGCTCTGAAATCTCCGGAACCTTCGATCAGGCCGGCCAGGGGGCCTACCAGTGGAAGATGTGGCGTGGCGAAAAGGCGGCCACGGTTGCGAAATCGGATCCGACGGTCACAACCAAGCCGGTTGTGGCTCGCGATGACTTCGGTGTTGTCCCTACCGCCGGGATCCCTGGATACAATCAGGAAACCCATGACAATATCAGCCTGGAGCAGTGTTTGAAGCTGTGCACGGATCGCGACTGGTGCAAAAGTGTGGACTATGAGCGTGCGGCCCGCAGATGCTTTGTCCAGCCTGTGGCGGAAGAGGATGTGGGCAGCCTGAGGCGAGACTATCCTGGCCACCCTTATGATCACTATTTCTATCTACCACGACTTTCACGGAAGTCGACCCTCGGACAGGGAGATTCTGTGCCCGCCACCCCGGACCAAGCTGGCGTGGAAGCGGGTCAGGCCGCTGCCGCCCAGGCGCCTTCCGGTACGCCGGAGGTCATTTTCGAAGTCGGCAATATCTATGGCGTGGACAACGGTCCGAGCCAGCCCACAGTTTTCACCCTGACCGCTCCGCGCATGCTGACTCTGATTCAGAACTATCACTGGAATTCGGCACGGGGGGCGACGCCGGGCACTATTGCCCTGCGCGAGGCCGGAGGAAAGACCTACGGGCCGTGGCAATCCGAGGGTAGCCCAGGGCAGGGCGGTGTGCCCAACGCCTACTGGACCGCCCGCCCGATGGTTCTGCTCCCGCCCGGCACCTACACGGTCATTGATTCCGATCCGGCCTCCTGGGCCCAGAACGCGGAATCAGGGGGACGGGGGTTCACACGCATCGAAACCATGCCACCGCATGATCTCCAACAGAACTGATCCGATGATGGGGCAGGAAAAAAAGTGCTTCTGATGCAACGCCTTCTCAAACTCATGCCTTGCGCCCTGCTTCTTCTGTCGTGTTTTTCGACACCAGTTCTGGCGGGCGAGGAAATTGGCGGTGAGGTCTCCCTGGACGTCCCCGGGATCATGCAAGTACGGATCCTTCCGGACGGCAGCCTTATGGCCCTCACTGCGGAAAAAGGCGGGTTGTACCGCACCAAGCCCGGAGGCATGGGCTGGCAGAAAGTCTCTGCTCCGGAGTCCTTCCTCCACCATCTCACCGAGCACCCGGATGGGACACTCTATTTGGCTTCAGACGATGGACTGTTTCGTCTCGGAGGGCAGTCCTGGGCACGGGTACTTCTCGACCCCGTGGCTTTTGTCCAATTCAGTCCCGACGGGAAGCAGGCTCTCGTCAAGGCCTGGGGCCGGGGGCTTTATCGACTGCCTACGGCGGATCTCACGCCTGAAGCGCTGGAGCGTTGGGAGAACCCGGCCAGGCGCCAAGGCGAGCTGAAAAACCTTTCCCAGGAACTGGTCACCCAAATGGGCGCTCTCTCCAAGAGAGAAAACGCCTCGTTGGAAGAGAAACGGCGGCAAGCCGATTTTTTTCAAAAATGGCAGGCCGTGCACAACGAAATCGAGGTCGTGCGGGAGCAGCTGCAAACGGCGCCCCTGGCCCTTCCGGGGGCGCTCTCCCGAGCCAGTGTGACCAGTGCGGTCATGACCAGCGACGGTGTCTGGATGGTGGGCACCTTTGGGCATGGGGTTTGGGGCGCCGGCCCTGATGCACGCGACTGGTCGTCCCAATCCACTGGTTTGGTCAGCCGCCGGATCACGACCCTGGCCAGGGCGCCCTGGGGGACGCTGTATGCCGGCGCTTACGGCGCCGGACTCTGGGCCTGGCGCCCGGGAAGCGCCGCTTGGGTGCAGGTAGCCCCTGAGCTTGGCAAGAGAGTGGTGCTCGACATGGCCTTTGGTCCGCAGGGTGAGTGGGCGGTGGCCACACCGGACGAGGGTGTCTTTGTCTCTCTGGATCAAGGGCGAAACTGGAGAGGCGGGCCGGTCGCTGCCGGGATGTCGGTGCAAAGCGTGGCGATCGGGGCAACCGGCGTGATCTGGGCGGGAACCTGGAACGGCGGGTTGTACGCATCGACGGATCATGGCCGGTCCTGGCGGCATCGCCCATTTGCCGGTGAAAAGAAGGTCGTGGGCATGACCTTTGCGCAAGATGGCACGGGCTATGCCCTGCTGGCCGGAAGAGGTCTGGTGCGCAGTGACGACGGCGGTCGCCACTGGTTCTCCCTGTCCCTGCCGGTTCGGCCGGCGGAGAATGTGCGTCTGGCCGTGGACAAAAATGGTGATGTCCTGTTGGCTTCACCACAAAACGGATTGTGGCGTTCGGCGGACCGGGGTGTGACCTGGACCACGGACATGCACGGCCTCCCCGATGGCGGGGTGAGGGACGTGGCGGTCAGCCCGACAGGTTTGACCCTGGCCGTACCAGCCAAGGCGACAGGACTTTTTCTCCGCTCCAGGCAAGGTGAGTGGCAGCTTTTGCCCATGGTTGGCGAGGACGGATGGAACTACAGTGTTTGGAAAACGTTATTTCTGCCTGACGGCCGCTATCTCGCTTTTGGCTATCAGGACCTGGTGATGTCTGTGGACTCCGGGCAAACCTGGCGCCGGAAGCGCTTTGGCCAGCCTTTTCGCTCATTAGCCGTGGACCTGACGGGGGAGATTTTTACCGAGCGTATGCTCAGCACGTTTGTTTTGAGGCAGAGATCTGACACCCAGGACTGGACCGAGGGTTGGGACGAGGTCAGGCAAATCCCTGCAGAGGCTTTTGTTGCCTTTGCCCCGGTAAAGGGAAACCTCTGGCTTGGCGCAGGTTACAGAGGCGGGCTTTGGCTTCTTCACGTTCACAACGGGACCATGTCGGCCATTTGGAATAGATTCCCAGGCCAGAAAATCATTGCCTTGGCCGCACATCCAAACGGCGCGATTTTCGTCGGACTGGAGGACGGCCTGATGGTCTCCCAAGACCTGGGCCGAACTTGGGACAAGGTTGCGTTTGACATCGATGACTGATTGGCAGGGGCTTGCAGCAACATCAGGAGGCAGCGTTTCATGAGTTTATTCACCCGACAGGTTTTGGCTGCTTCTGGCATCGTGGCCGTTCTTTTGGCCTGGTGGTATCCAACTCCCCTGGTTCTCCGCCTGGAGCTCGTGGACTGGGGGCAGCTCTACGAATCCCGCTATGCCCCGAAGGACTCCGGCCCGGGCGTTATGGGCATGGGCCAGGCGTTTGTTCGATCGACGACCGAACCCATGCCCTTGAACCGGTTTATCGATTCCAGGCTTGCCGATCGTTTGGTCATGGGGGAAGATCCGGCCTGGGCCCTGGTTGTGGACGACCTGGAACCATTGTTGTTCGCCGGGAATAAAGCCGTGCGCTACGTACTGCCTGAGATGGAACCGTTTCTCGGCCTGCCGCAAACGGACCCCTATACCAGCCGCGCTGTGCAGTGGAAGGATGAGCGTGGACTGCACCATCTGGATTATCGATTCCTACCTGCCGCCGAATTCGCAGAACATACCCTACCCGAAGAAATCCGCTATCCTCTCAGGCACCTTTGGCTTGTGGCCTGTGCTATGCTGCTGTTCTTTTTTGGTTTTGTCCTGAAGGGCAAACCCAATCTGATCGAAACCGGCTCGGCGGGGAAGGGACTGCGCTGGTCTGCCATCGTTTTCGTGCTCTGTGGCGGGGCTATCCTCTGGCCTTTTGTCTATCAAACTGTGGGTTCGGGCTTTAGTTTTGCCTCCATTTTCATGGGAGCCGTCTTTTTGAGCGGCGCTTTGGTCGGCCTCTGGCTGTTCGGTCGCCAAAGTGCCATGCTCCGGCGCATGCTTGCGGGAGAGCGATTGGCGCATTTTACTTACACCCCGCAGGAGTGGAGCCGCTTTGTGGAATGGAATTACGGGGAGGAACTCTCTGCCAAAAAGGGTCTTTGGTGGGTTATTTTCATCGTCGCATTGCTCATCGGGCTGGGCTTTGTGGCCGTGATGCGCGACGCTGCTTCGCTTTGGGTCTTCGGGTTTTTGATGGCCCTCATGCTGCTGTTGGGCCTGCTGGCTTTGGGCTTACCGAAGTTGACTTACCACCGACAGCTCAAGCAACCAGGACAGGTCATTATCGGCCAGGAGGGCATCTACCTGAACGGAACCGTCCACAGCTGGCATACCTGGGGCAGCCGCCTGGAGAAGGTGCTTTTCAAAACCAAGCCGTTGCCCCATCTGGAAGTAATTTATTCCTATCTCATGGTTCTCCCGCGCTCGCTCTATGCCTTTCGCCAGGCGGTCGCGGTGCGGGTTCCTGTGCCCTCAGGCCAGGAAGAGACGGGCAGGAAACTGGCTGCGCAATTTCTGGTCGGAGAGCGGTCCTCCAGGTCATCATGAGCACACACCGCACGGGAATGCGTTGAAGGAGAATGGATGACGCCGTCCGGAGTTTCCGTCCCCAGCAAAAAGCGACTCTGTGCTGTGTGACTCGATCATTTTTGCGTCACAAGGAGGTATGCATGAACGCGTCCAGGGCCTCGTTTTTGCTTACACTGCTTTTGATTTGTGTGCCTCTCTGCCTCGTCCTGCAGGGGCAGAGCGCTGCGGACGGCGTCATCGAAATCGCCACCGGTCCCGAAGACCTGCTCAAACTGGAACAGCAGGGGAAAATTACGGTCCGGGCATTGCGCGGCTTCGGCAGACTGCCGGATCATTTCCTCAAACTGGCCCAGACCTTACGCAATGAGAAAGGTCTTGATCTTTTGGGAGCGGACCTGGAACAGATCCGTCAGTGGAGGGTTGAACCCCATCTGGCTGACGTTGCCGACCAGCTGGCGGAACTGACAGCGTTCATGGAACAGGGCAAGTATCTGGACTGGACCCCTGTGCCGGAAGGGGTGTCCATATCCGCCGGAAGCTTTGTCCGCAGTGCAGGTGTCCGCTGGATCCAGACGGCTGAAGGGCCTGGACGGGTGCCGGATGTTCAACCGGCCGATGACTCGCTCCTGTCTGCCCCCATACCAGCTCTGCCCCCCATCCAGGAGGTGCAGATCGCCCGCTTCGCTCCAGCCGAAATCTTTCGGGCCCCGTCACTGGACCCGGAGACACCCTTGCCCGCCACTACCGATCTTTTCTGGGCTTCGCTCCCGGAGACAGACCTCATCGCCCTTGAAGCACAACTGGCCGGTGCACCGGAGGGTTTCGATTTCGGCAGCCTCGATGTGGTGGATTACCGTGCAGCCGTGGTCCAGGTCATGGAAGCCCTGCGTCAGGTCTATGGTCCGTTGACCCCCGAAGAGGAGGAACGCTTCGGCAAAAAATGGCAACCCTACCTGGAATGGCCAACCCTGGAGGTGCTTGACTATTTGCAACGCCTCACACCGGCCCTTCACGAATTTCTGGCCGTGCGCGCCGCCGTCACTGAATCGGGCGTAGATCTTCAGGCCTTGCTGGAAGAGGCCGCGTTGGCCGAAATCCATGGAGAAATCAGTCTTTTGGACGACATCATGGCCACGGTGGGCTGGCAGCGGGACCTGCTTCTCTCCCTGGGCGCCCGTCTCCAGGCAACCGCTCAGAAGATCATGGACATCGGCGATCCTCCGGATCCGCTCTCCTCTGCAGCACAGACTCGACGCAGACACCGCAAGGCCCTCGAAGCAAGCGCCGGCCTGATCGCAGCCCAGACAGCCCCGGCCGACGCCACCGGCGAGCAAGGCGAAGGAACATTCGTGCTCATCGACCACTGGCTGCACACCTCCAAAGCCACTAACCCCAATTACGCCGTCAGCGTCCACGCCACGCATGGCGCTGCACAGACCTCCTCCCAGTTTATCGGAATGAAGGATGCTCCAATCGAAAAGTATGAGTATTCCTGGACACTTCCACAGCCAAAAATCCCGCTTGGGGGCGATCTTGAGGTCACTCTCGGGGTCACAGGCTGGGTGGAAGGCGCAGAGCCTTACTTTCATGGACAAATTTATCTGATACGTTATACCACCCAGATCAAAGCCGAGGATGTGCCCACGTACATCGCCGAGGTCCGCAAACAGCACGACATCTTTGCCTGGGGGCAATTTGGTACGGCATTACCGCTACAGCCAGCCGCTTCCATCGTGGCTCAAAGCAGTTCTCCGGTTGGGACGGCAAAAACCACCGTCAAAGACTCGTTTTCCTGGGTCAGTACCGATCCAAAAGCTTCACCTCATATTTACACGGGGGAATACATCTTACTCGTTCTTATCGAGGTGAATGCTTTTAATTCTTCAGGTACTGCCAAGGCCTTTTACCTCTATCAATTCGACCCCTCCGGCACCCTCGAACCCTTGAACATAGACGAAACCGAGAGTGCTTCCGCTTTCGAAACAGACCCCCAAAACGAACAACGAGCCTTCCACCAGGCCAATATCCACTACTTCACCACCCGGCTGGCCGAACTCCACAAACAACTCGGCGCCACCCGCGATCCCGAAGCCCAAAAACACATCCAGTGGCAAATCCTTGCCACCGAATCCACTCTTCAGGGCGAGCGGGATGCCCTCACCCGCCTCGACACCGGCGAGTGGGTGCGCACCCGCACCCGGTTCGACGACCTCTGCTTCATGCAGGCCGCCCGCCACAGCGCCGAACAGTCCGCCCGCTGGGCCGAGGTCCGTCGCCGCATCGACGGCTCCTACCGTCTCCTCCGCCTCGCTCCCGAAAGCGAACGCGAACAGCTCCGCGACTTCATCAACAAACAGATTTCCAGTGACCTCATTGCCCGCGGCGACCCGGCTGAGCTGCGCCGCATCACCGAAGCGGTCGCCAATCGCGTCCAGGGCTACTGGGAAGGGGTCGGTGCCCGGGAAATGGAACGTGAAGCCGAGCAGACCCTGAACATCGCCCTGGCTGAGGCTATCCGTACCGGTGCCACCGCAGGTGTCTCCATCGGGCTTGCCGGTCAGGCGATCCGTTTTGGAGCCACCCTGGCTCAGGCCGAATGGATCGGCGCCGGAGCCGGCGCCCTTTACGGAGGAGTGACCGGTTACGTCGAAGGCGGTCCCCGTGAGGCCGTACGTCAGGCAGCCAATGCCTTCGGCCCGCTGCTGACCGCCGCCGAGGAAGCCTGGCGCGGATATGAGGAGGCTCGAAAGCGGGGGGAGGACTGGCTTTCTGCCACAAAGACCGGTCTGCAGGAAGCCGCCCCCTCCCTGCTTCTGGCCAAAGCCGCCCAGTTCGGTATTCAGGGCCTCTCCCGCTGGCTCGGTGGCCCGAAACCGACCGTCAAACAACAATTCGAAGCCGCCCGCTACCGCCAACAAATGGAATGGGACCGTGCCCTCATCGATCATTTCCAGCGCAAGCAATGGCAACTCGCCCAGGCCGTCAGCACCGGCAAACCCATCTCTGCCGTGGAGTCCCTTCACCGCGAGATCCGCGGCCTCACCGCCTCCATCAATGCCTCCTACGGCGCCAAATGGTTGCTCAAACACAAAGGTTCTCCGCTGGCTCAGGTGGCTTTCAATCAATCCATAGGCGAACTCCAACAAGAAGTGCTTCCTGAAATAATGCGCCAGTTACAGGGCATGGGTTACGACACCTCGCGCATCCAGTTCCGCAGTTTCCGGAATGCCTCCAGTGTCGGGTCCGTTGGCATGGATTGGGATCTCGGACTTGCCGATGAGACCGCAGCCATTCTTCGTGAGGTGCGTCTTCCCGGACAGCCGGCCGCCCAGCAACCCGTGGGACTGGCCGCTTTTTTGGCCGACGCGCAAAAGGCCATGGACAGCGCTTACTACGCCCGGACGGGCATGTCTGCCCGTACGTCCAGTATCACCGTCACAGGATCGGTCCATCCTGAAGCCTACTGGGATCCTCAGTGGCTGGCCCGCGTGAAGGACTTTTCCCACCTCGACCCGCGCCGTCTGGACCAGGCAAAATTCGTATCCACGTACAAGGCTGCCCATATCGCCCACGACCCTTCCCTCAATGCCATCCAGCGCACCCAGGAAACCTGCCGCGGCGCAGCCAAGGATCTGGATACCAAACTGCTTCCCTACCTCGATCACAAAATCCAAACCGCCGCCGGCGATCAGGCCCTAAGACTCCGCGAGCTGCGGGAACACTGGCGACACGTGCGCGACCATCTGCATACCACCGGCAACCAAGAAAGCGACCCCTACACCATCATTCGGGAGATGAACCGCCTTCAGACCCTGACCGGCACGGATTCCGCCTTCGACGTCGTCAACAATATGGCCACGCTCTGGGAGGGCCTCGACAAACTTACGCCGAGATGACAACTTTTCGGCCTCAAAAAAACAGCCATTCTGTCCTAAGTGACTCGATCATTTTTGCGTCACAAGGAGGTATGCATGAACGCATCCAGGGCCTCGTTTTTGCTCTCTCTGCTTTTGATTTGTGTGCCTTTCTGCCTCGTCGTGCAGGGGCAGAGCGCTGCCGCCGGCGCCATCGAAATCGCCTCCGGACCTGAAGACCTGGTCAAACTGGAACAGAAGGGGAAAATTACGGTCCGGGCGTTGCGCGGCTTCGGCAGACTGCCGGATCATTTCCTCAAACTGGCCCAGACCTTACGCAATGAGAAAGGTCTTGATCTTTTGGGAGCGGACCTGGAACAGATCCGCCAGTGGAGTGTTGAACCCCATCTGGCTGAGGTCGCCGACCAGCTGGCGGAACTGGCAGCGTTCATGGAACAGGGCGAGTATCTGGACTGGAGCCCTGTGCCGGAAGGGGTGTCCATACCCGCCGGAAGCTTGGTGCGCAGCGCGGGTGTCCGCTGGATCCAGTCGGCCGAGACTTCCGGGGAAGTTCTGAGGCCGGCGGATCAGCCCGCTTCCGAGCCGGCCGAAACTGCCCCGGTTGCTCACGCTCAGGCGGCTTTCGCCCCTGCCGCACCCAGCGATGTGGGACCGCAGGACGGTGTGGAGTTCCCAATCAATGATCAGGTTGGTGGAACGTATCGAGTCAGGCTGCAGGTCGAGGGGCTGAGGCCGGTACAACCAGAGGAAGAACCCTTTTTCCAGCGAAAGCTGGCGGAATTGTTGCCGGAAAATCCCTCTGTCCTTGCCGGGGAAAAGCAGTTTTTTGCCAAAAAGGCCGATGGGGGCCTGCAGGTGACATCCGTGCTGGAAGAAGGTCTGCCTTACCATTCTGTCCTGGGCATGGCCGCTGTGGATACCACCATCACTATCCGTGTTGATGCGCCGGATCAGCCCGAAATCGCCCTGAGCGAGCAAGAAATAAAGGAAAATGTTTCCTATCGCGTGGTCGGCAAGTCGGTTTATGTGTATCGACATGATGAGGCGGATGGAGGAGCCGACATCGGATTTGAAGAAAGCTATGACGGAGAAGTGCGCTGGACTCCCCGTGCTGATCCCAAATCTGGTCGTCCCGTGGGCCCACGTGTACTGGGCATCTACATGGCCTACCGGGTCAAGAAGTATGTCGGCGACCACGAACTGGGGACTCTGAGCACCGGCCACCACCGCATCGGCTGGGTCGTGGCGGCCATGCCCGGCGACGTGTATGAACATGAGGGTGTGCTCTATGCCGTGGGCCAAAAGGAACCATTATTCGCCGAGGCTTCAACCGCCCCTATTTCCGCTGCAGAGGTTTTCGATTTCGAATTACCCCAGTTCGCTTTGGACGAAAAAGCCATCCGGCTTTCCGATGACCTGCGCCATGTGGCCTGGATCGAAGGAGAGAAAGAGGGAAAAAAGCGTGCCGTAGTCAATGGTGTCACCGGATCCTGGCATGACGATATCCGGACCTATTCCATGCGTTTTGTGCCGAACGGGGATTTTTTCTATACGGCCGGCGCGGGGGGCAAGTCGATCCTCTTCCGTAACGGGGAGCCCGGCCCTGTTTTTGATGACAGTTTTTCTCCAGAGTTGTCCCTCAGTGAAGACGGGGCTCATGTTTTGGTCAGTGGCAAAGTTGGCGATCAGACGCACGTCTATCTGGACGGCAAGCTGGTGCGGAAAACACGGTTTTCCGTCAGGGAAGGGGTTGTTGCCGGGAACGGAAAAGCCGCCTGGATCGAACGCGGCCGCGAAGAGAATTATGGTCCCGAATTTGCCATGGTCGTCACCCCGGATGGAACCGAAGGGCACAGGTACAAGGCCATCCACAGCGCTCCCCTCCTCACCCGGAATCAGGGCGATCTCTACTACATCGCCGAGAAGGAGGACGGGAACCGCTACCTTGTCCGTAACGGAGAGGAACTGATGCCCACCATGAGGTACGGCTACGAGTTTACGGTCTCTCCGGACGGCGTGTCCTACGCCTTTGTCGGCCATGTGGACGACAAGGTGCGCAGCATGGTCATCAACGGACAGATTGGGCCGGATTTTGACGAAATCTGGCGTCCAGCCGGCTTCAGCCCTGATGGGCAGCGGCACATCTACTCTGGGACAAAAAATGGTGAAGCCCTTCTGGTGGTCGATGGCCGGATTGTTTCCCACAGTCTCGGTAGCCCCAAGAGCATTTACGAGGTGACCTTCAGCCCAGATGGCCGGCGCTGGGCCGCTGTGTTTGAGTTCAGCGACAAGGAGTATGTCGTTGTGGTGGATGGCCGGGAGGCTGGTCGCGGTCAGGGCCAGGTTCGTACGATCGCTTTCAGTCCGGATGGAACCCGAGTGGCCTGGGTGGAGGGGGGGAAAAACTCCATGCGGGTCGTGTTGCAGGGAAAGGCCGGCCCCGAGTTTCAGGAAATCTATTCTGAAGAGCCGCCGCAATTCAGCCCGGATGGGCGGCATCTCGTCTACTTTTCCATGGATGCCAAGGAGCGGAAAACGGCTCTCCACGTCTTCGGGGGAGAAAAGCGCACTCACGACATGGTCCCCCCCCGAGCCGTGTTCACGGATCGGGGAGTGGAATATGTGGCCCTGGACGGAAACCGCTTGCGCCGGGATGTCCTTCCCCTCCCCTAAAAACCGGAAGCCTTCTCGTCAGGGACTCTGATTCCTTCGGGGGCAGAGGTCAATTTTATCCATTGCAACCATGAGGAGAATGGGTATGGCATCGACGCGCTCACACAGTTTTGGTTCCCTGAGTCCTTCCGGAACCAAGGCCCCCCTGATCCCGGAGCAGACCAGAGCCTGGGTGCAGACCTATGGCCGCAATTCCCGCATCTATGCCTGGGGCTTTTTCTTTCTGGTTCTGCCCATAATCTTCGGCATCATCTGGTGGGACCTGGGCGAGATCAACGACGATCTGCTCTATGCCTTCGGCTTCTTCATGCTCGTCTTTTTCCCCCTGGCCCTTGGGACCCGCCGGGCCGCGACGCGAAGCTGGGTCGGGGTGGTCGAGGATATGTACACCAAAGAGGTTCGGGTGCGCCGAGGAGAAAACCTTCCCGACGAGTTCGTTACGCACTTCAAGGCGGTGGTTCGAACCCAAAGGGGGAAAAAGCTGACGCTGGATCTCAGCGCAAGGCATTTTCACTATTTTGCTCCTGGAGACCGGATCTTCAAGATTTCCGGGCTGGATTGGCCGGAAAAGGCTACGCTGAATCGTGACGAGCGCATCTGCCTGGCCTGCGGGAATCTTTATCCCCCGGGAACCGGTCAGTGCCCTCGCTGTGGGGCTCCGGAGCCGGATCATGGCACCTTGCTCCAGCTGGCCGGGATCGGATGAGTCAGGATTCGCAGTCCAGGCTTCCCCCTGGGCTTCCCACGGCGGCCTGGAACCCCCGATAAGCATCCACAGCCACGCTCGTGAGCTGGTTGTACGACCCGCCCACACGCAAAAACACCCTTGGGACCGCCTTCGATACAGCCAATGCCCCCCTGGTAGGCCCGGTTCACAGCCGCGCTCCCCGGCGAAGGACAGGATGGACAGGAGACCATGAGAGAGTTGTCCGCGACGCTTTTGACCGTCTGCGCGGTCCTCAGACAGGTGTCGGCCCATGCGGCATCCCCGTCGGCCTTCTTTTTTTGGTCTTCCCAACGCCCCATAGCCACGGTGTAAGGCTTGCGGAGAACCTCGGCGGCCCTGGCCGTGTCCGTGGCCGTCACTACTTCCGGACAAAAGCCCATGGCGGTGGGTGTCAAGGAAGAGAGCATGCGCCGGAGGGTGCAAAAAGGCTTTGAGGAAAAGCTCGATGCCATAGCCGCATCGCTGAGCAAACCACGGACTGTGAAGCGCTATGAGAAAATAGTTGAGCGGGTGGGCAGGCTGCGGCAACGCTACAGCTCTATCGCGCGCTTCTACGAAATCACAGTGGAGCAATCCGCGGGTCAGGCCACCTCTTTGGTCTGGCACATCCAGGATGAGGACGCGCTCAAGGCCCGATTCAGCGGAGGGTATCTCATCCGCTCCAGCCGCAAAGATCTCGATGAAAGGAGGCTTTGGTCCCTGTACACCACGCTGACTGTGGTTGAGGAGAGCTTCAGGTCCCTGAAAAGTGACCTGGGGTTGCGGCCGATGTATCATCGCATCGACCGACGCCTTGAGGGACATCTTTTCATAAGCATCTGCGCCTACCATCTGCTGGCCGTCATTCAACGCCGGCTTCGGGAAAAGAACATCGTCCATAGCTGGGAGACAATCCGCATGCGCATGAGCTCCCAATGCCGTGTGACCACAAGCGTTAACAACGACAAGGGGGAACGGATTCATATCCGGCAGACCACCGAGCCGGAGTCCTTTCACACAGAAGTGTATCGGGCTCTCGGAATGCATCCCAAGCCTCTGCACAGGAAGAAAACGGTCTCTTGAGGACCTGTAGTGCCGAAAATAAACGGCGAAAAACTCAACTTATTTAAATTCCACAGTTTTTTGCACTACGCTGACAAACTTGGGTTAATCGTCCAGCTCGTACATCGACTCGAATTTGGCGGCACTCATGCAGTAAGCGTCTGTGCCGTCCTCGTTGTTGTAGACCAGGTAGTCTCCCGCCCGGTAATGAGACTCCCCCTCCTTGGTCGATACTTTTCCCGGTCGCGTCGCGACCTCGGCCCAGACGGGGGTCGTCTTCACATAAGCACCCGGGCCCACGTTGCGGTAGGTTTTGGCAAAGACTCCGGAGTCAATGGTGTAGATGTCTCCCCCATTGTCCACAAGCCAGTCGCCTCGTTTGCACCGCTGTTCCGCGCCCCATTTCCGGTAAGTGAAGCCGTCCGTGTCGAGATTCAGCTGAACGGCGACGATGAACTGGTCGGCCTTCTTTTTGTATCGGAGACGATCTCCCATAACACCTCGCTCGAAACATTCGCAAAATCTTGTTCGTTCCCGCTGTTCATTCCGCAGGCAGGTCAAAGACCGACGCGAAGTCTTCGCTTTTGACGGCCTCAGAGGCGGCAAGCTTCCCGAGTCGGTGCAGCACGGTCATGTTCCCGGGTGCATCCATGGCGCTCAACGACTCGATGACCTTCTGATCTGTCAGGGCAGGGTCCAGCCGCTGCACGTTCTCCCTGCGCAAATCCACATTGTAGCGCAGGTAGCTCAGGAGCGGGACTCCGCCGACCAGGTCGTGTCGAAGATCCCCCAGTTCCCGATCGATCTGCCGGGCCGTGGGGCTCGAAGACATCCACTGCAGGATCGTTTCCTGGAGCGACGCACAATCATCCATGATGGACAGGAGTGCGCTGATCGCCTGCTTTGCGGTGATCTTTTCCTTTTTGACCCGGGGGTCGGGAGTGCCCGTGCCGACGGAAACCAGCAGCAGTTTGTCGGCTCCGGTGGGCCATCCCATTCGATAACCATCCAGGCTGGCGTACATGAAGGCCTGCAGTGACGGGTTATTGAACGGGCTCACTCCGCCGTCCACAAATTCGCCCTTCACGGGCGGGAAGCCCGGTTCCTCATGGATGGTGATGGGTTCCTGTTCAAAATAAACCGGTGCGGCCGTGGAGGCTCTCACCACCTGCCAAAGCGGGTACTCCCCGTTGCCGATGGTGCCGCCCGGGCGCCTGGCAAAGTATTTGCCCCGGGGGTTGTTGCTGATGGGCCAGGGGCTTCCCGTATCCAGCCGCTTCGTCACCAGGAGGAGGCCCGTTTTCAGCTCGGGGCCGCCCAGTGTGGTCCCCGCCCCGTAGAAATCCTTCAATTCGTCGACCAGTCTGTTTTCGTTGTATTTCGCCCGAAAGAGTCCCTGGCGCAGAAGGCTTTTTTCAAACACTTTCTCCCCAAGCACCATGTATTTCCGGCGGATCTCCTCGACGGAGGAGCCCTTGGCCAGTGCCGCGGCAATGATCGCCCCCGTGGAGGTCCCCGCGATCAGGTCGAAATAATGGCACAATCGGAATTCTTTTTGATTCTTGTGACGCTCCCCGAGGATGTCTTCAATCTTCTGCAAGACGGCGAGACTCAGGATGCCCCGCAAGCCGCCCCCATCCAGGGCCAGGATCCGTTTGGGCATCCCATCGTTTCGAAGATGCTCGTCTCGATTTTTCAGTCTGTAAGCCATGGCGTCCTCCTGTCAACGCGGAGTGCTTCTGCATGTTTAACGAGGTATTCGCTCCTCAGCCGGTTTGCTCTCTCCCGCCGATTTCCTCGACCCCTCGGTTTCAGGAATCGTGAGTCCGGCCGGATCAAATCGATCTGCTGCTCGAGCAGCAGCGGTTTTCGGCGCCGGTCTCGATCCGGCTTCACCCGTGCCGTTCCTTTTCCACCGCCTCGTAGCCTTTGCGCACCCACATGGCGTTGCTGCCGATGTGCAGCTGCTCCAGCCCCGGAGGCGGTTTGACGCCCGGGTCAAGGGGATGAAGCTGCAGGGCCTCCTCCCCCTTCTCCTTCATGGCCGTGTCCAGCTCCCACACGACCCACTTGGACTCGCTGGCGTTCTTGGACCAGAAGAGGAGGAAAAGATCCCGCTGCCGGATCTCTTTGTCGAGGCGCGGTTTCCACTGCTCCCCCGGATTGAGGTCGAGGCAGTCCTGAAACACATCGAGACCGGCGGCGATTTTGATGGCATCCACCCGATCGAGGACCCGCATACGGTCTTTGGAGGAATAGGACGCGAAAGCGCTTTTCGCCGGTTCGCCGGTGGTGGCGGCCTGGCCCTTCTTTCTGGGCGACGCGGTGATTTCCAACTCCAGTCGCAGCCGGGCCACGATGATGCCCTCGATGGCCACATCGAACTTGAGCGGGATGGTTCCTTCCTCGGCATCCCCGGGAACGGCCACGTCAAAATCGAGGATCGACTTGTTCCCCTGCCACGTGAAAGTCTGTTCGGGAGGGTCGACAACGAGGCCTCTGCCGGAAAGCTTCACGGTCACCAGGGTCCCTCGCTTCCAGCGGCACTCCTGGATGCCGAGCACCGTTTCCGCCGAGGGAGAAAGCTTGGTCAGAAGGTCGCGAACTTCCTCCTCGAGGGCTTTTTCGTAGGCGGCAAAACGCGCGGTGAACTCTGCGCCGGGTTTTGCCTGGCGCGGTGCCGAAGCTCCAAGGAGAACCGGCTGCAGTTCTTCTTCGGCTTTGGGCAGGGTGCCGGACATTTTGGGCATCAGAGTCTTCGACGGCTTGGAGCGGGTCCTGGGGCGGGCTTCCGGGTCCGTGCCGGTCGCTCCTCGTGTGTCCCGTGCACCGGTGCTTCCCGGCTCCGGTGGCTCCGGCGGCGGCGGTGGTTCCGACATCACCCGCGGCGGTTCGACTTCTCGAGGCCCATCGGCGGCGCCTGCGGCTTCAACTCCCTGGCGGATCGTCTGCAGGGCTTTCAGAATCCTTTGCCGTGACTCCCTCTTTGGTGCCGCGGCAATCACCTGCTGCAGGAAATCGAGCTGGTCGAGCACCGACTGGAACTCACGCGGCGAGCCCACATTCTTCGCTTTGGCGTAGCCCGTCATGATCTCGTCGGTGTGCGCAGGGAGCTCCTGGCGGCTCAGATGCCTGAGGAGGGAACAATCCACCGGGGCGACCGTGTTCCAAAAATCTCGCCGACGGCGGCATTCCTCCTCTGCGAGCTCCAGCGCCTGATTCAGGGAGGCGTCGAAGTCGACGCCGGGCTCGCTGCGTCCGTCGATGACCTGGGCCAGCACCTGGGCGGTCAGTTGATTCACCAGGGGATAAAAGGCGGGCCTGCCCCGTGCTGCGCCGAGCTCATAGGCGCGGCCGTAGTGTCCCGCCATGGCCTCCAGCGCCTCGCGCTTTCCGGCAACCTCCGCGGCGATCATGATCCAGCGCTTGGCGACACTCCCGAGAAGCGAAAGCCGTTCCACGCTCTCTCCAAAGGCCGTATTGAGCTGCAGAAGCCCCTGCTGCGCTTCGGCAAACAGCTCGAGGGCGCGTTTCGGCTCCGATGCGGCCAGCTGCAGGGCCCAGCGCGACTGAAGGTTCCACAGCTGTTCCGCGTCCCTGATGGAGGCGAGAGCCTTTTCATCGGAAATGGCCCGGCGGTAGCACGCGATCGCCTCGGGAAACTGTTTGAGTTCGCCGTAAGCCCTTCCCAGCGCCGCCTGCACCTCGCTGGAAGCGAGCCACGCGGGAGGGACCGTCTGCTCGATGTCCCGGATGGTCTTCAGGTGCTCGCCAGCTGCGGGGCCCCGCGCCGTTTTTGCGGCGGCGGCGATGTTTTCGAGGTCGAGGATGACCTCCGAAAGAGCTGTGTAGACTCTCTCCCGGCTGCGGGTCATCGGGATCGCCCCGCCCTTGCGAAGCCTGAAGTCGGGGTCGCCGTAACACTGGTAAGCCCCCCAGGTGTTGACCTGGGGGTGGGCGGAAAAGGTTGCGGCACGCGCGGCGAGGGCCGCCTGGCCGAAGGTGGAACCGGAGAGCATTTCCCGATAGAAGATGTCGGCGAAAAGAGCCGCGGCATCGTCCTGGACAGCCCAACCGGCCGCCACAACGCCCCGGACGCCCATGCGGATCAGTTCGGCGGCGAGATTGGCAGCCAGATGCGGGGGCACGTTGCGCGGCGGCTTCCGGTCGTCGATCTTTCCCAGGTGGCAGCAGTTGACGAAAACCAGCTGCGGCACCGAACGCATCTGCCGGATCTGCGCCGCGGTCAGGTACTGATTCGGGCCGATGACCATGCCGGTGACGGGCTGACCCTCGATCTTTTGATGGCAGGAATCGCAGGACACCGGCATGTGGTGCTCGAACACCCCATGCCCGGCCAGGTGCACGATCTGATAATCCCGGGCGAAAAGCTGCTTCAGGACCTCAGGGCCCGTTGCCTTGGAACCGATGAGTGGCGTGACCTTATATCCGTAACTCTCCAGCGCCTTTTGCACCTCCCGGGCCTCCCGCTCTGCGGCGGGAAGATCGCTGAATTCCGTGGTCGGATTCCCGATGACCAGCGCCGTGGTCTCCCGGGCTGTGACCACCCGCTCGCGAAATTTTTCCACCAGAAGTTGGCGCACCATGCCGGCTTGCACCGCAAGGGGCTTGCGCTCCTCCGGCGCATCGGCCCCCATCCGCCGCTCCTGCATCATCTCCCAGGGGTACCGGGCCGCCGCCTCGTTAAGGACCAGCACGACGTCGCGGCGCTCGGGAGCGTATTCTTTCAGTTCGTTGGGCACCAGCATCTCGAAAAGCGTGACAGCCACCCCCTCACTGCTGGCGGTCGTGGAACACATCTCCTCGATGAACCGGTCGGCCAGACTGCGCTGGGACTGCTGCAGGTAGACTTCGGCACGGGCCCGGTCCGTGAGAAGATCGAAGGAGAGGCGCTCTTGCTTGTCCTCTTTCACCTGAAGCCGCTGCCACCAGGGGTCCTCCTCCACAAAACTGGCCCGGCGCATCCCTCCTTCGAGAGGCACGATCACAGGTTCACGATCGATGGCAAAGACCCGGGAGATATCCGGATCGTTGCGCAGCCGTGCCAGGGTGTGGGCCGTCTGGATGGCCCGGTCTTCGAAAAGTTCGACGAACTCCACTTCTTCAATGGGGGTGCAGCCGCTGCGCCCCGATTCGGCGATGGCCCGGTTCGCGTCGACGATGCCGCGCAGGATGGCGGTGACGGCATCCTGTACCGCCACGCCCCCGGCGCCTGTGCCCACCAGGAGGGCGCTGATGCCCGATGAAGCTGCCTTTGCAAGCAGGGCCTCCGGGCATTCGGCACGCAACAGCGCATAGGACCTCACGCCCCGAGACACGGCCCGCTGGAGTGCGCCCGGTGACAGTTTCCCCACTTCCCCGAGGCCGACGACAATGGCGCCCGGTGGTTTGCCGTCAGTGCGTCGCGACTGCTCCCAATCGGGATTGAGAAACACCTCGGCCGTGCCCAGCTCACCGGGGTAAAGTCCCAGCTGGTGGCGGGCGCTCAGCCGCCCATCGAGGGTGCGGTCCAGGTAGGCCTCGGCGCTGATGATGGTGTCCCCTTTGTAGTGTCCCACCATGACCGGGTGGCCGGCAAAGGCAAGATCTCCGTGGCGCACGCTGACTCTGACCTGGCGCTCGGTGTGGCGTGCGCGTCTGGTCCGTCCGGCACCCATTGCGGTGCAGGCGAGATCCGTGAAATCGGGATACAAGGTCTCCCGTTCCGTCGGCAGTTCGAAATGGTCCAGAGCACCGCGAACCTCGGGCGGAACCGTCGGCAGGCGGCCGGTGGTGCCGGTCCGCAGCAATTCCGTGATGGCGTCGAAGCCTTCTTCGGCGCGGGCAAGATCGCCGTGGGCGGCCTGCAGATACCAGGTCTTGACGCCCTCCGGGATACCCGTTGCCCAGGGCACCCGGCCGTCGCCGCGGGACGTGGCGTAAAAAACCAGCCGTTTTTTCCCGTCCACCCCCTCCACCTGGAGATCCACCGGCGTTGCCGGGGCGCAGCCGGCAATGTAGAGCAGCCGCTTCGAATCGATGGGAGCCTGCGCCAGCCTCTCCCGGCTCGCCCTCGCCGCTTGCAGCGCGGCTTCAGCAGGGGCCTGCCAGGTCTGCTTGTCGGGGTCCGCATCCGCCAGTTCCTGCCAGACCGACTCATCGAAAAGATCCAGGCTGGAACCCTCCGGCAGCATTTCCAGGACTCCGGGAAACTGAGCGACGATGCCGATCAGTTCGCGCCGACGGCGCCTGGTGTCGAGGAGAGCCAGCTTGCGGATCAGGCTGTCTCGGCCCGTCAGCACCCGGGTCACCGCATGAGAACCCCCGTTGGGCGTGCCGAGCATGATGAGTCGCGCCTCGGGGTGTTCTTTCATCCGTTCCCAGACCTCGGGACGGGTTGCGATCATGGCGCGGGCCACGAGCCCCCCCATGGAGTGGGCCACGATGCTCACCGGCTGCCGGTGCTTTTCCGCACCGTCCAACGCCTTGCTGATGGCCTCGGCAAGGCGCTCTCCCTCGTCAAAGACCGAAAGCCGCCAGTCGAAGGGAAAAGGCTCCACCCGGTGGGTCCTGGAAAGGTGCCGGATCAATGCGCCGTAAAAGAGCCACAGAGGGGCGTCGGGCCTGACGAGGTTGGGCGTGCCGAAGCTCAGCAGATGGAACTTCCCCCGGGCAATGTCCAAGGGATCGAGCCAGATGCGGTTCTTGTCGATGGCCAGATGGCTCCCCATGATGCCGGGCAGCACGAACACCACCGGCGCACCGTCGGCCAGGTCGCGCTTTTCGTAGGGCGGCATGCCGCTGTCGGCGGCCCGCACGGAAAAAGGCTCGAAACCGTCGGGCTCCCGGCCGCCGCGCGAGAGGGTGCGGGCGAGTCCCTCGGCGCTGTCGGCATTTTCAAAATAGCTGAAATGATGGACATCGCCGCCGCGCCGAAACAGAAAACCCGCGCCCCCACTGCGTTCCGCGCCGCCAAACATGGCATCCGTATCCACCACCAGGTCGTGGTCGCCCTGGAAGAGGGGGTCCGTGAGCAGCGTGCCGATGGTGCTCAGGATGCTCTCCCCCTCCATATCCCCGGCGATCACCCGCAGTTCTCCGGCCACGGGGGTCGTGGCTCGATTGATGAGGGCCACCAGCGGCGAAGAGGGAATCATGGCTTCAATTCCAGGCAGGACGGACGGGTCCGAACGTTGCTTGGCCACCACCATGATCAGTTCGCTGAAAAGGCTCGTGATGACTCCCCCCGCGAGTTTCGCGATGAAGCCGTAAGTCCCCAGCAGGTTGAAGATCACCGAGAGATAGAGGTCGAAACGTTCCGAGGCGAGCGTGGTGCCCCGGGCGGGGCAGGCGACCCGCACGAAGCGCTCGATGCGGAATCGCTTTTCCTTGAGGATCGCGTTGAGGTGTTCCAGATCACCCCGCACCTTGTCGGGGTTGTGTTCGGCGAAAAAGCTGAGATCGTCGGCGTCGAAGGGATCGCGTCCGCCCTCCATGCCCGCACGGGAAAGGAGTTCGCCCACCAGTCCTCCCCGCGAGTGGGACACCAGGTGGAGCCGGGCGCCGGCGGGGAGCCGCCCCGCAACGTCGATGGCGTTGTCGATGGGGCTCCTGGTCAGCGTCTCGTGTTCGAGACCGAACACCCGTCCCTCGTAAGGGGCGAGGAGTTGGTGCCGTTCGGCGCGGCGCCGGTCGGTCCAGAGTTTGCCGAAGCTCCCCGTGGTGGACGAGGCCGTGCCGTGGAGAAAGAGGAGCGAGGGCCGATCCGGCGGAAGGTTCACCAGGGCCTCGCCAATGGGCTCCAGGACAAGGTCGTCCCCGGGCATCACCCGGTAGAGCCCCGGTCCCCGGTCGCTCTCCGATCTTCCGAGGAGGTGGTTTTCCAGTCTCTGGGCGAGGAAGCGGGCCGCGTTTTGCGCCGCGGCGATCTTGAAAAACCTGAGGGTTTTGATGAGCGCCCTGCCGACGAGTCCCCGCGTGGGGCTGTGCCCCGCGATGCCGGCCGGCAGATCCAGCGCTTCCTCCCCGGCCCTTGCGCCGGCCAGGCCAAAAACCTCGGTCCGCAAACGTTCCTGGGAGGTCCAGAAACGGATGCCGCCCTCCAGTTCCACCTCCACGACGTCGTCGGGAAGGCTCCGGATGACCGGGGCCTCGGGCGTTCCGGCCCGCGCGGCGCTGATCTGAAACGTGCGCATTTCCTCGATTTGAATCTGGCCTGCGGCCTCGGCAGGAACCTGCGGAAGGGGCTCAGCGATTTCCGTACCGGGGATGCGAAGTTTGACGGTGGGTGTGTCTTCGGCCATGGTCTATCCCTCTCCAGCGATCATTTTTTGTTCATAGCGGCTGAGGGTCAAAGGTCCTGATGGGGAAGCGTTTCCAGATGCGCGTTTCAGTGGACACTGCTGTCGACTCTGGCTTGTTCACTCAAAGAGGGACCCCCCTGTCATGAACGAAATCGGTCCGAATCTTTCTTCTGCCTTTGTTTTTCTCATGCTTGGAAGATAACGCGCTACACAGGGAAGGGAAGTGGAGGTTTCAGGGGGATCGCCGGAAGAGGGTTAGGAGAGTTTCTTAGTACTTCCTACCGGATAGCAACTGGTGCGGGTTCCGTCAAGGCCATTTTCATGTTGATTTTTCAGGAAAAATCACAGGGCGGGGATGAGTTTCGAGCTTGTTCATTCCCGCTTCACAACAGAACCTTCCTGACGGATCTGATGCCCGGTTTGTCGGGGGTCTTTTTGTGGATAAGCAGCCCGTCGGCAAGGGAACGTTCACCCAAAGTGGAGAGGGCAGGTGTTGAGAACGCTGTGCCACATTCCCCATGCCAGGCGATTGGAGTAATTGAAGCTGCGTCGAGTCCGGAATTGTCCCTCCGCCTTGTCGACCCCGGGCGTGAGAGGCGACAATGAGGCATACGGAGGTCTTTCTCAAGCTCCATTCGTGACCTGTTTTTGACAATCAAAGCAGTAGACCTTTCCGCCGAAGGAGGTTTCACTTCGTCGAACCTTCCGCAAATGACCCCGGCCGTATTCCGAACCTCCTGCCCGTGCACTATGACTGGCGTCTCTCAAACCGCTGCAACGGAAAGCGACTGAAGCACATCGTCGAGCCGGCCCTGGAACGGTGGAGGGCTCAGGGCGGACCATTCGCCGTAGCCGGGCTGATTTTCATCTGCCATTCCATGGGCGGCCTGGTGGCCCGCTGGTATATCGAGAAGGAGGGCGGCGCGAAGCTCACCCGCAAGCTAATCACTCTCGGAACGCCCTACCGGGGGGCTCTGAACGCTTTGGACCAACTGGTCAACGATGTCAGAAAGGGCCTCGGACCGCTCAAACTCGACCTGACGTGCTTTGCCCGGAGCCTTGCCATCCGTCCACCAGCTTCTGCCCGAATATGCCTGCATCGAGACGGCAGGCAGACTCGTGAAGACAACCGAGATCCCGTTGCCCGAACTCGACACGACCATGGTCCACGACGCCATGAAATTCCATGACGAACTGGACCAGGCGGCTTCCGTCGGCTGTTCCGGCTTCGACATCCATCCCATTGCCGGCACCCGGCAGGCGACCTTCACCACGGCGCGCCTCTCCGGGGGCTCGATCGAACCCATCGAAACAATCGGCGGCGAAAACGAGGGTGGAGATGCCACGGTGCCGCGGTTTGCGGCGATTCCGAAAAGTGTACGCCCGGACAGCCCGATCATCCGCCATATGGCTGATCAGCATGGCTCGCTGCAGAGCAACCGAGCCGTATTTGACGAGATCGAGGGCATCCTCACGGCCAAACCGGTGATCTATCGTGCCGCGCCCCGGATTCAAATCGGTGTGAAGACCGAGCCGCTGGTCCTGTCGGGCGAAAAGATCGAGATCGAGGCGAGCGTGGCCGGTGGAGAACGAGTGGCCCTCCAGGCCGAGGTGATGAACGAGGACGGGAAATCACTGATCCGTGGGCAAAAGCTGTCCTGTTTATCGGGCGTGCAGAAAGCCATGCAGAGCGCGACACAGGCGCCGTCGGCGACCTCCTGGCTGCCGAAGCTCTCGTTGCGGGGGAAGAACTGGAGGCGCTGGAATACCGCACGGTCTGCATAAATCGGCGAAAACAAGATCCCGCCGCCTTCGATGCAGAATGGCGGAGGAGGTCAGGGCGGGATGTGCCGCAGTGGTTGCTGGAGGACGGACCTGACGCAGAAGCGTGAGGATCGATCATGTCTACACTCAAGGGTGAGGGTCCATGCAGGGACAAAGTGTCTTGGTCTCTATTCGAGCGGTGTTTTCAGGTACCGGTAATAACTTTCGACCTGATAGACGGCTGCGAGGGGGTTGTGACCCAGGAGCCGGTCTTTCACCGCCAAAACGGTGCAGGGGGCTTCGGCATACTTGAAAAACGGGGAATCGTGGCCGACACAGAGTCCGAGCAGGATGTTGAACCGGGTTGCGTAGTGGTTGGCCAGTTTGGCCTGAAGGACGGGATTGCACATGGATTCGAAGTTTCCCGGGGCCACCTTCTGGTCGTCTCGAAGACCCAGGACTTCCTTGGGAACCCTTCCCACCTTGCACACCAGGGACACCACATCCAGCCCCTGGCCGGCCAATATTTGGTGAACGACGGCCGCTTCCCGGCGCAACCCCACGCAGAAAGCCAGGCCGACGCGCCGGTAGTCCATCCTTCGGCAAAATTCGATGATCTCCACGATGCGGGGCTTGATGGGGCGCACGGACTGGTAGCCCTTTTCCCGGCCTCCGTACCCTTCCCCTTCCTGCACCGACGCTTCCCGGGCAAATCGGGCAATTTTTTCAGAGCAGACTTCCTCCACCGATTGCCGGATCAAATCCTGGTGCCGGGCCGTCGGACAGTTTTGGGGGGCTTTCCCGTGTTCCTTCCGGCAGAGTCTTTCCGACCAGTCATGAGGGCAAAGAGCGCATTGAGCTTTTTCAGGATCCATGGGTCACTTTCCTTCCGAGCAGGCACGATTGGGGAACGTTCATGCCGTGGGGTTTTGCCTTGTTTGTCTTGCGGAAATAGGGTCGTATGCGTGGTCTTTTATCCTGCGTTCTCGCACGTCCAACAATAAATCCGGTCCAGGGATGTTGGGCGGCGATGGCCGCTAGCGATGTCCAAACTTCAGCGGGTCACCACCAATTGTCCGTAGCACCATAACGTGCCTGCCGGCACTTGCATTCGCCCCTTGAGCAACTGTATTCTTTGTCAAGCTGTTTTTTGCATTTGGGGGTTCCATGGGGTTGCGTTTTTGATAATGGCATTGAGTATGGTTAAGAGTTTACGCAAACAAGCTGTGATGGCAACTTTAGGTTTTTTCCCTGCAGCAATAAGCCTTTGATAGAATTCAGTAATGACCGGATTGTACCTTGTTGCGGCACGGCTCCCCATGTAGAGAGCCGATCGAAGGGACGCACGGCCACCCGAGACAATGCGCTTGCCGCGGAATTGGCCGCTGTCGCAGTTTAAACGGGCAATGCCGACAAGAGCAGGTACAACGGGGGAGACTGGAACAACTGGTGCACCTGAATCACTCGCTACCCTTTCAGTGAGGTGCTCGCCATGAGTGCTGAGCACCTATCCTCCGTCAAGATAATAATCAACTGGAAAAGCCCCGATTTTCAGCCGCACTCCCTTCAATGGGAGCGGCTTTTGCCGGTTGTGCACCAGAGCCAGATCACACGGAACTGCGACTGCGACTACTGCTTCCAGGAGCACTCCGGCGGGATCATGGAACCATCCACCGTCCAGGCCATCCTGCGCCGAGTCGTCAACCACAACCTGAGCGTTGATCCCGAAAACCGCAGCATCCAGGTCTACCGGCAAGGTGGTAAGCCACTGCCGGCGGTCATCGAGTTTTTTCATGAAATTCTGCGCCTGGAAGGCCGTTATCCCGCGCTGTCTTTGGAAATCGCACACAAACCAACGGGACCCTCATGACCGATGAACTGGCCCGGTTCTTCTCCAGGAACCGGTTTCAGGTGGGGTTCAGCCTCGACGGCCCCAGGGAAATTCATGATCTCCATCGCCGATTTCAAGCAGGGGGTGCAGGGACCTTCGACGCCGTCATGGGGGGCATCGATCGCTACCGCCGCCATTCGCGCCACGAGCTCATTGCGGTGATTGCCGTGGTCACTCCATTCTCGGCGGGTCGCGCCCGGGAGATCTTTGAATTCTTCAAGTGACCGGGAAAAGTCACGCAAGCCCTTCAAGAAACCGGCTCGGCGTTCCGTGGGCCGTCGCGATCGTCTCCTGCTTGGCACGGGTCGCCGCCACGTAGAGGAGGGCCCTTTCCCGGGTTTCCGACTCCGCCTGGACCACCGGGTCGGAGGAGCCTCTCCACGAGCTTTCCAGAGGCACGATGCCCTCATTCACCCCCGCGATGATCACGCGGTCGAATTCGAGCCCCTTCACCCGGTGCATGGTGGCGAGGCGAAGGCCGGAAACCGAACGGTCCTCGGCTTCGCTTCGGCGGATGAAGTAAATGGCGAAGCCCGCTTCCTTCAGGGCGGCTTCATATTGTTTCAGCAGTTCATGGGTCCTGGCCACGAGGCACACCCCGCTCGGGTCCTGCCCTTTTTGCTCCGCACCCTTGAGATATTCGACCACAAAATCGACCTCTTCCCGGAAGGAACGAAAAACCCGGACCTGCGGCTCCACCCCATGGAGGAGCGACCGGTAACCCTTCTGATCGTCGACGCCACCATCCAGGTCATCGATGGTGACCCCTTTCAGGAGATTCACCGCCCAGCGCCGGGTCTCTTCCGTCGTCCGATAGTTGATGCGAAGCTTTCGGCTTCTCCCCCGAACGTTCACCCCGCACCGGCCGAGCACCACCTTGTGCCTGTAAATCCTCTGGTGCGCATCCCCAACGATGAACAGGTCGTTTTTGCGCTCTCCCCCGGGGATCATTCGACGGATCAATCGAAACGCTTCCCCGCCCATGTCCTGGGCTTCGTCCACGATGACGGCTTTGTAGGGGAGCACCGCGCCGGTGTTTTCCAGAAGCAGGCGGGCATCCCGCATGGCATCCAGCGCCTCACGCAGGCTGTTTTCATCGAGCAGGGCGCGATATTCTTCAAAAACCGGCCAGACGGCCAGGCGTTCTTTCCGGCTGAGCCTCACCCCTCTGCCCACCCTTGGCGCCTTCAGGTAATCGGACAAAGTGGTGACGGCCTGGGGCTGCACCACCCGCTCCCACTCCTCCCGGTAGAAAGTCGGATCCAGGTTAAGCTCAGGCGGCGCCAGTGCCAGAGATCTCTCCCACAGGGGGTCGATCCGCGCGCCGTAGTCGATGTCATAACTGTAGCCGTTGCGTTTGAGGAAATCCGAGACCCATTTGTCGAGGTTCGCCACCTCGATGCGTGCCAAAATGTCCTGGGAACACAATTTGGACAGGTTCGCCCGAATATCCGCCGCCAGGTTGCGCGTGAAAGTGGTGAAGAGAATCCGGTCGTTCCTGCCGGTCAAACGATGCATGGCCAGCCAACGGGCCCGGTGCATCGCGGCCACCGTTTTTCCGGTGCCGGCTCCACCAAGAACCCGCACGGGCCCGTTCCAGTCGCGTTCCACCAGCTTCCTCTGGGAGGGGTGAAGGAAGATGCGCCATTGTTCCAGAGGCGCTTCGAGAATGGCCGCAAGCTCCAGATCGTCCTCGACCACGAAGAAGCGTCTCTTGGAATCGGCGCTCTCCAGTGCCTTGCTGAAATCGTTCGTGTCGACGGCTTCCGCTGTCTCCGTGATCTCGAGCTCCCGGGCCGCCTCGTCCACTGTATAGCCGCTCGCCAGCATGTAGAGTGCTTCGCAGGCCTCCTGGGGAAGGTGCCGGACCGCTTCGTCGAGTTCTGTTTCCGACCGGATGCTCCGAACCAGCGGGAGCTGCATTTCCGGAATCCCGAACCGGATGAGGTGGCGGTCGGAAATTCCCGCAAAGAGCCCCCCGCGGTCCCGGCCCCGGCTTTCCATGTCGCTCTCGCTTTCAGCTTCCGTCCGCGTCACATCCACGACCTGAATGCTGCCCGTTTCAGGGTGAACGCTGCAGATCTTGTTTGCCGCCCACTCATAGGCCTTGTCGTGGTGGTCGACCCACAGGAGGACATAGACGTTGCCCGTTTTCGGCCGCAACACGATGCCCCGGTAGGCGAGGTCGATCCGCACCGATCGCAGGTTCGGGTCCCTGGCCCCGTCGATCTTCTCGTAATGAGTGCCGGGAAGCGTGGGGTCGGCTCGGAACTTGTTGACGAACTCCAGCACCTTGTTTTGCTGCGCTCTGGGAATCCGCGCAAACGATGTCAGAAAATCATTGGATATGGCAAGCTTCACAGGAAGATGGGCCGGGCTCACTGCACTCATTCCACGTCGACTCCACACATTAAAGTTTATAAATCCATGACTTGTCAGTCTCTCAAGATTTCCCTCACGATGGGGGTCAGGGGAGCGTTTTCATGTGATTCCAACCAAATACACCCCCCTGCCCCCCCTCAAGGGGGGAATCTTGACGAATATCGGACACTCGTCATTACTCGGCAACCAGACGATTTTGAGGAGGATGAAGGCGAGGAGAATCTTGACGGTAAACGGGCATTCTTTATCAAGTTCATGATTTGGCACCTGTCGAAGAAAGCGGGCACAGAAGGAATCTTGGCGGCAACCGGACATTCGGTACTGCGCTCATCATTTGCCACCTGTCGAAAAAGCGGCAACAGGGGGAATCTTGTCGGCAATGTGCACTCGTCATTGCTCGTCGACCAGGCGATTTTGAGGAAGATGAAGGCGAGGGGGACCTTGACGGTAAACGGGCACCCTTTACTGCGGCGTATTACGGCACGCTTCCTGTCTCCTTCTCAGCTCGGCGCATAGCGGTTCCGGGTCCGCCGCGACCTCACTCAGCACGAAGATCTTCCAGCCGTCCGCTTCAAAAATCGGCCGGTACTCCAGTTCCGTCTCGCGCAGGGCGGCAATTTTCAAATGTTCCCACCCCAGTTCCGCCTGCGCCAGGATCTCTCCCGTCTCGGACACCCACTCGTAACCGGCCTGAGGGACAGGCAGATCTCTGGAGGCCATCTCCTCCAGCAGGCCATGCAAGTCCGCCTCCACAAGCCGTGTGAGTTCCTCCCACTCGCCGTCGAGCGCCGAATCAGCCGCTGCGGCCGGAGCCTCCCACCTGAAGAACGGCAGCGGATCGTAGATCCCCCGGCGAAGCCCCATGGAACTCGCCACGACAGCCCCGGGAAGGAATTGAAAGAGGTTGAACGCCCGCAGCAAACCATTCCATGCGGCCTCGAATCCCGGTTCTTGCCGCTCCGACACCTCGTCCCGCAGACGGCAGAAGAGCCGCATGCCCTCTGCCCTCGGTCCCGCCATGGAATCTTTCTCGACCGATGCAAACACACGGATGAGGCCGGGAACTCCCTCTCTTTCGTCCCCGTAGAGCCCCAGCAGGCAATCGCGCATGCTCTCTTCCATCCCGGAGCAGAATCCGGGGGAAGCTTCCTCCTCCAGAAGTGTCAGCCATTTCCGGATCGCTTCCGGACCGGAAAACCGCCTGGCGTCCAGGAAACCGAGGCCGCACGCATAGGCCAGCCGTCGCCACCGCTCTTCCTCCGGTGCCGCCAGAAACCTGATGAGCCACGAAAAAGCGCTCTCCCTGACGGCTCCCTTGAACTCTTGCAGCCCGTACCCATCCAGCAGCGCATTGAAGTTTCGACCTCCCGGCATCCTGCCGGGATCGATGAGGTTCTCGAAGTAGTCTTCCTGGCTCTGAAACCGGCTTTCCACATCCTTCCACGTGAGGGACCACACCCAATACGCGCCGGACCTGGCCACAGCCATGCGTTGCGCCAGGTCCTCCCCCACGCGCTCCCGGTGATAGAGGAAACCGTCGGTAAAAACCGCGACAGGCTTGAGCTGGTGCTGACCCCTCGCGGGCCGGAACACGAAATCCGCCTCGCAGGGAACGGCAACCCCATCTCTCTCGCCCAGTTTCACCTGGGGTTCGATCTGGTAGGCGCGCGTGCCGATCTTCAAAAAAAACCCCGATTTCCCATTCACCACCTGCCGGGTCAGGGCGACATCCAGCTGAGGGCTGCGGAGTCTTCGCAGGGCCTCAACAAAACGGGCCTCCAGCTCACTGTCAAAGAGCACATTCACTCTCACATGTCTGAGGCTGTCCGTGCGGACCAGGCGGTCCCTTTGCGCGAGGATGCCCGAGAGCAGTTCCACGGCCGTGTTTCTGGAGATCTCCGTCATGTGGGTGCTGTTCCGGTAGGCGTAGACGCAGCGGTAACAACCGTCTTTCTCGGGATCCCCGTTGCAGCCGCAGGACCGGAGCTCCTCCAGCGCCAGCTGAAAGACCTCCATCATGGGCGCCTCGGAGCGCATGAGTTGCTTGAGATAGCCGGTGCCTCCCGGGACTGAGTCGAAGATCACCAGGTATTTCTTGCGGTAGGATGTCTCGGGGACCGGCTCTTCGTGGTCCGTCACCCGCAGATGGTCCACGCTTCCCCCGAATTTGAGCTTCAACCCCAATTGAAGGGCGGCCAGGAAGGAATGGTGCTTTTTCTCGGAACCGGCAAACGTGGTCACGGGGAGCAGAATCCGGACGGCCTCCGACGAAAAATCCCGGTAGAGATAGACGCAGTCCATGAGATTCTGCGGCGAATCCTGGCTGCGTGACGTGCAGGTCAGCGCATGGTTGAGAGTTCCCGGCCGTTCCTGCACCTTCCCGCAGTGACGGCACAGCGTGAACCCCTTGCGGGGCAGTTCCGCCCCCGCGACGGTCACTTTTTCGCCGAACTCTCCTTTCTCACCGAAATTGATCTCGCGGAAAACGGCCCGGGACAGGAACTCGAACCCGAAAGCCAGGTCGTCGCTTTCCATCCGGTAGGCGTCCGTCACGTGCTCGGGGCTGAAGTCGATGAGAAGCTGCCGCTCATAAAAACTCGGTTCCCGCTCCTCGCTGTCGTCGCCGATGCGGCTTTCTCGATCGGACGTGGCGGCAAAAACCTGCCGCAACCGCACCATGCGCCGCTTCTGCCCTTCATCGCTCCAAAGGAGGCTGCCGCAGACGGGGCAACTGCTCTTTTCCGGGGCCGTTCCAACCAGTTCGGTATGGGAGCAGTTGTTGCACAGCCGCCACGTTTCGATTTCGGACGCGCTCAGGTCCACCTGGTCCACGCGAACCTTGCGCCCTCCCGCATAGAAATGGCCGGCGGGTGCCAGTTCCGCGATGGCGCTCGAAGCCGGTCGCTCATATTCGTAAACCCAGGTCTGGTAAGCCCCCTCCCCTTCCTGCTTCTTTTGCTTTTTGCGGTAGATGACGGAGCGCAGCTGCACGCCCGCTTCGGGGAACGCGTAGTTGGGGATGAGTCCCTCGTCGGTGAAAAAATTGAACGTGTCCCGCCCGTTGATGAGGCTCACCAGTTTTTGCAGGGCGCTCTTTTCCCGTTTGAGTTCGTCCAGTTCCCTCTCATGGTCTTTGCCGCGGGCCGGGTCATCCTCTTTGCGGCGAATCCTTTCCCGAAGGAGCCGCACCTTCTTCTGGAGGGAATCCCTCTCCTTCCTGAGACCGTGCAGCCCTTCCACAATGCGATGCCGCAGGCTTCGGCCCTCTCCCCGGGTCTCGTCCACGAAGCGTCTCAGGTGCTCGACGGAGGTCTCATCCAGCGACCCCGAGAAGAGGCCGATGAAGTGTTCCAGAAGCTCCGTCTGGCGGTTCTCGATAAAAAGGAGCAGGTTGTGGGGAAACTTCGAGCCCAGAGCGGGCTCCAGGCTGCTCAGAACCTGCCCCACCCTCGCCGGGAGAGCCGTTTCCGAGATCCCCGATTCCACCCAGCGGTCGAAGCAGAAGGCCGTGAACTGGCGTTCGAGCACCGCCGAGGCATTTAGGAAAACTCCCGGTGGCTCCACCCTGCCCGAGATCATCTCTTCGGGGCTCGCGAAGAAATAGAGGTCGTGGGGCCTCGCGTTGGCAACGGTCAGGGTGAGCGCGTTTCCATCCCGCCTTCCGGCCCGCCCGATCCGCTGCAGATAATTGGCCTGACCCGGCGGCACGGAACACAGCAGCACCGTGGAAAGGTCCCCGATGTCGATGCCCATCTCCAGTGTGGGCGTGCACGAGAGGAGATTGGGGTCCCAGGGCTCGCGGTCCCGGGGATCGGCTTTGAAGCGCCGTTCCAGTTCTTCCCGTTCGTCACGGGTGAGCAGGCCCGTGTGCTCCCGGGCAAAAATGCGCTGCAGGTCACCCGTGGCGTACAATTTGGCGTAATAGTCCGTTCCGGTCGCTTCGCGCCGATACTTTCCGGTACACGAAAACCGCAGGCAGCTCATGCCTTCCCAGAGCGGCGCATCCGCCTCCGCCCCCGAAGCGCCGTGGCCGCACGTTTCACACCGATACAGGTGCACCCTGTCCCCGACGCGGAGCGCCTGCGGATTCAATCCCCAGATCCGGTCCCCCTTCACCCTGCGCTCCTCCAGCACGCCCTGGTCCATGAGGCCCTTCAAAACCAGGGGGTAGAAGCGCTCCAGCAGCGAGCGGATCATGGGCTGAACCGGGAAAAGACATTTTTCCGCCCACGCCTGGCACCAGGTCCTTCGCCCCGATGTCCGCGTCAGCAGGAGATCGAAGCGCGTGCCGCTCCGCGTGGTGAGGAAGGAGGGAGTTCGGCTGAATTTTCCGAAACCGGGCATCCAGGAAATACGATTGAGAAGAAACGGGCTTCCCCAGGCCTCCACAAAGCTTTCCAGCACGGGGTGAAAGATCGCCCCCTGCTCTTTCAGATGCACCACCAACCCCAGGAGGAAACGACCCAGCGTTTGGGCGTCGAGCGCCCGCAGTTCGCCCATTTCGTTGTGCAAAACCTCCAGGAGCTTTTCCACCAGGCGCTGAAACACCTCCGAATCGGGAAACGCAATGGAGGAGCCGGATTTTTCGAGTGTGCGGCCGATGCGCGCCTGAAACCCGTATTCGCTGAAAATTTCCCAACCGATCCGCCTTTCCACATCGTCCCTGAGGGTCGACCCCACGGGAAGTTCCCCTTTGGCCTGGAGGTGATCGAAATCCTGAAACCAGCTCATGTTGGGCGCGAGGAAGGTGGTGATGAACCGCTTTTCGTCCAGTTTTTCGGACCAGTGGCGCACGAAGGCCCCGGGCAGTTCGGCCAGGGTCAGACCGGCCCCGCCCTCCTGAACGTGCTGCTGCAGGGCCGTTCTCAGGTTGAATCGATAGGTCCTGGCAGCAAAGAAGCCGGCCCGGTGTGCGGCATCCTGCACCGAGTCGGAGAAGGTGAGGAGCTTCTTGTCGTCGTTGTACCCGGACGAGTAGAGCTGCGCCAGCATGACGCTCGTGAGGCTCGCCGCCTGGGAGCCCATGATGGTGAGCCCGTTTTCCGCGTTGCAGTGAGGACAGTCGTGCCGGGCGATGGTTTTCCCGCCGCGGGTGGTTCTCTGATTGGAAAGGAGCACCGGGATCAGCTCTTCACCGTCACAGGAAGGGCAGCGTCGCCGATCCGGCCGTTCGCTGAGGCTCAGGCAATGCCTGCAGAAGAGTTTTATCTCCGATTCGAGCGGACGGTTTCGGAGGCCGGGCTCCTCGGGAAAAAGAAAGGTGACCTTGGGGTCGTCGCTGAAAAAGGCGCGGTAAAAGTCCTCGAGCTTTCCCGAGACCACACCGTCCCGCTGCCGTTTCAGCCCCGCCCATGCCGTGCTTCCGCAGACCCGGCAGTTCACCACGGGCAGGTGGCGTTTCAGCTCCTCCTCCCTGAGATCGTCCGAGAACGTGAACTCCGGGGTCGGACTGACGCTGCCCACCATGCGGCGCAATTCCCTCAACCAGAGCTGGATGCGAACGTGGAGGAACGGACCGGTTTTTCTCTGCTCTTCGGGGATCGGGGCGCCGTCGGCTCCGCGTCCCTCGTCGGCCCACACCCGCGCAGTGGACACCAGGGCGAGGAGGCTGTTCAGGAGATTTTCCCGGTAGGTTGCGGGCGCCCCCCGGAGCTCCGGCGACACTCGCTCCAGCCTGCCGAAAAGTTCTGCGTAACTGCGGGGTTTTCCATCCAGGGCCTTGAGCAGATTCTGGAAGAAGTAATGCCCCTTGATGTGGTCGCCCAACTTCACGCGCCACCCGGGTTCATGGAACCTCTCTTCGGGGATCTCTTCCCCGAACCAGAGCACATGCTGGCCGCGAAGATACGCCATGACCCCGTCATAGTGTTCCGGGTCCAGGGCGGCGGCCTGCTTCGGGGGAATCACCTCCCGTCCCGTCACGAAGCTGTCCGCCAGGTACTCTCCCGCACTCACACGGGACTCGGTGATGACCGCGGACTCGTCGAAGGGTTCTCCGAAAACTTCCTGGGCGTAGCGGATGAGCTTCCCCTTTTCCTCGTCACTGCCCAGCGTGGCTGAAGTCCCGACGCCGCACAGATAATCGCCGGGGGTTTTCAGCCGGGCCTTGAGCCTCCGGATGAGGCAGGCGAGGTCGGTTCCCTGGGCCCCATCGAAGGTGTGGAGTTCGTCCACCACGAGAAACCGAAGGGTTTCCGGGCTGTTGTGTTTCCACAGGGGAAAATCCCTCGCCCGGATCAGCAGGTAGTCCAGCATCTTGTAGTTGGTGAGCAGAATGTCCGGGGGCTTGAGGCGCAGGGTTTCCTTGTGGGTGACGATCCCGTCGGGGGCCATGACCATGCGGGGGTCCCGTTCGCTCTGGCCGACGAAAAGACCCGCGGTGACCGCGCCTCTCAGGTTCGGGTTGTTCCAGATGATTCGTGCGAGGCGTCCCGCCTGGTCGGATGCCAGGGCGTTCATGGGGTAGATGAGGATCGCCTTGATGCCCGGTTCTCCCGCATGGCGCCGGCACAGGTCGAGGATGGGATAGAGGAAGCACTCGGTCTTTCCGGACCCTGTCCCGGTGGCCACGAGGGTGGAGCGAGGCCGGTCGCCCGCAAGCCTGTCTCCCGAGAGCCTTTCGAACGCTTCTTCCTGGTGCTGGTAGGGCGGAAACTTCAGAGGCACGTGGGGAAAAAAGTCGGGACCGCCCTTCCCCCGGCGGAAAGGAAGGTGGATGGAAAGATAGGGTCCCTGGAAAATGCCCTCTTCCCGCTGGAGAAGACTGTCCACAAGCCGGTGAAAGAGAGGCGTGGCGATGGGGAAGGTGGTCCGGAGAAAGTCCTTCACACCCTGCCGGACCTGGTGGGCCAGAATGGATGGGATCATGACGACGCCCTGAGTTCCTGGATCACGATCATGAGGATTTCTTTTACCTTCTTGAGTCTCAGATCATTGGCGACAAACCTCGTCGCACCCATTGATGATGGCTGTCGCATTCTGGATCGCATCAGCGAGTGTCACATGTTGATCGGCTCTGAGCTTTGCGGCGCTCTCCGCAACCGTCTCGTCGATGCAGGCAACGGTCGTATTGTCCCCGCTCAAAATGACACGAAGAAAACCGTCTTAAATCTCCGCCAAATCCCTTCTCAAAGGATAAACCAGACACTCCCCCTGTATTAGAGGGACCCACAGGACAACTACGCTGACACAGGGGACCACGCAGGAAGGATTTTCATAGCGACCGCGTACTTCGCCCGTGGTTGCTCGTATCGAGCATGTCTTTTGGGTTCCCGGCTCAAAGAAGACGCTGCAAGTCCTCACGAGAAAGCTCGCAGTCCTTTAGAATCTTTGCCATGAGACCGGAACCTATGGTTTCACCCGCATGCACTGGAATTACTGTGGAGCGCCCGTCAGGATGCCGCACGTAGTGATGACTTCCTCTGATCCGAATGACCTCAAATCCGGTTTGAGCCAGTGCAGTAATGAGAGTTTTTCCCGTCAAGGCCGGCAGCTTTGTCATACTGCGATGCTCACTCGCTGGACTCCAATGAAGTCGAGTGGCTCCATATCGTTGCCCTCGACTTCCAGACACAGCTCGATGGCCTCTCTTATTCGTACAATAAGTTCATCGAGGGATTTTGCCTGGGTATGACAGCCCCGCAGAGAAGGGACCGATGCAACGTAGTAGCCTTCACGGTCTCGTTCTATGATGACACTGAATTGTTTTTCCATATCTGACCACCTCAGGAAAAAGGGGACGCCCTTAATTTATTAACTTATGCCGGTTCCCGCCCACTTTTTTGTCATCTCCACTCCCTGGTCGATTACGCTTATTCGAAGCAACTTTTGTTCAGCCTCCCCCGTCAATGGACCACTGCCAGGTTTATGTCTCCTCATCCAGATGCTCGAAAAGTCCAAGTGTATCTAAATCGCCGGTTTGGCAGGCATGCAGGAATGCGTCCACCTCTTCCGCCGCCTTGCGAAACTCAGATATCGCTTCTGGGCGATTGCTTTTCATCATGGCAGTGCCGCGCTTCAAAGCAGCTGTCAATTGGTCAATCATATCGGGGGAGTCAGCGGCCATCTTGGCGTATTACTTAATCATCCTCTTGTATTCCTTGATGTATCTCGCCTCACTTTCGTTCGCCTCATCAATTCTCATGCACTTTTGGTCCTTGTCGGAAAACGGGTTATCTGAACTCGTATCTGTTTACCATGCCCGGGCGAACGTGCCAATAACCCGCGAACGACCAAGGTCGCCGACTTTCGGATAGAAGCAATGATCCTGAACCGTGGCTGCTCGTTGGGTTGACGGGCTGGTTAGGGCAATCTTCACCATGTGGGTGTATGATATTCCTTGATTTATAGGGCTCCCAGAGGCCGTTTTTCACGTTGAGCTCATCTTTGACAGCTGCAAAAAATATATTTGTAATGTCAATAACATGCGGAACCAATTTGAGTTTTTGGCACTACAGATCCCTCTATGGGGCAAGGACCC
>CAZZHS010000007.1:55924-57450 GCA_964654275.1 uncultured Syntrophobacteraceae bacterium | reverse complement strand
TGCGGAACCAATTTGAGTTTTTGGCACTACAGATCCCTCTATGGGGCAAGGACCCGGATGGTAGGGGGGATGGCAACCCCCACAGCCCTGAAGACGCTGCTGCTTGTGCCCAGGCACTGAGTCCTGACAGCAAAGACACCCCCAAAAAAGGAAAATGCATGCATGTGGCCATCGAAAATAGTCATATGACACTTCAAAAAAATAATTTTCCTCGGCCAGGCGAATCGTGATTCCCCCCTGGAGGGGGGTTAGGGGGGTGTTTGACGGGAGTTCCGGCCACCTACTACAAATCAACAAAACTGAGTGTCCGCCACCCAAGTCGTCATTCCGGCAATCTTTCAGCCGGAATCCACAGAAAAGAACTGGCTGCCGGCCTAGAAACTGCCGGCATGACGAGGGTCGAAATGGGCACGTTATATTGTGGAGGTGCACTTACATCCCCTGCCCCCCTCAAGAGGGGAGAGGTGTCTTCAAGTCAAGGCGAAAGGCGTCGAAAACCAATCTTCGGAATTCCGGGATCGGATTCCGTCGCCCGGATCCTGTGGGAATGTTGGAGGCGCAAGACTCTTCCCGTCGTCATGTCCGCAAAAGAGGGCATACTTGCGGCCCGAGACGATCATGAGGGATTTGGGGGTTCCGGCGCATTCCGGTCGCACGGCCGTGATGCGTGCTCATGATTGGAGCATCTTTGATGATGTGTTTTGCCAGGCTTTCCGTAATTTCCCGGTGTCGCGGGACAGGCTGCGAAACTTTGGCGGCCGGATTATGATACCAGTCGTGGTGCCCCCATGCCGGATGAGGACGCAGCCCATCTCTTCCAGGGTTCGAATGAGGTCTATCCTCTTCAGGCGACACTCAGTTCGCCCACTCGTCGAATACAGTGAATGGTGCCGCTTTCCACATCCTGGAGAAGATCCTTGAGATTCTGCTCCAGTTCTTCCATGGATTCCCCCTGAGTCCTGTAGTCAGGGTATTCCTCGAGCCACCCGACAAACATTTCTCCTTCCTGGTAGTAGACAAACCGCCTTTTTCTCATGGAAGAACCCTCTACCTGAAATGGCAGGCAGCAATTTTGTGAATTTCGCATTGCGGCCTGCCTGCCTCACTGGTTTTTGGACACCGTAAAGCCCCTGTCCATGGAATCGGCAATCCCTATAACACAAGCATTATGCCACATGCTCATCACTTTTGAAACGTCGCTCAAACTCCGCCCAGGCCGTCTCATAGTCCTTTTCCCGGTCGCAGCGGTCGAAGGGGGCTTCGTAGAGGATGGTGCGCTCCCGGGGGCCGCCGGGAAGGGTGTCGTCCATGACGGTGCGGGAGACGGTTCCCTTTTCCATGTTCTTGATGGGTTCCCACTGGGGACGCGAAAACCCCACGCCGGGCAGCCCCTTGCTCGCCGTGAACACGATGCGGCCGTTTTGATCGTACCACGTGTCCGCTTCGTACTGGCGCAGCACGGGAAACTGAACGCGGTAGATGGTCTTGAGTTCCTCCAGCGTCAGCCCCAGGGCCATGGCCGTGAG
>CAZZHS010000007.1:42171-55824 GCA_964654275.1 uncultured Syntrophobacteraceae bacterium | reverse complement strand
TCGGGATCGCAGGCGGGGACGTAGTTGGTGCGGGGCAGGTAGTCGTCGGGAAGCTCGGTGAGGTCGAGGACGTCGTAATCGGAGTTGAGCCTGCATTGTTTGCGCGGCGTCTTGTAGAACGGGTTGCCCACGAAAAAGTGCGGCCCGGAAAGGACCCACTCCCGGGCGGACTCGGGAAAACGCGTCTCACGGCGGATGGTGCCGTCATTTTGTGAATTGGTCTCATGCCACATCTCTGTTGAAAAATATTCCCCCTGCAGGTCTCCCAACCGTTTGGGCTGTTCGGCGAATTTCCGCAAGACCTGTACCAGCTCCCTGGAATGGACCGCCGGGAGCCGTGCCTGCAGCGGCGGCGTTCCCACGGCGTCGTAGAGCCCGGCAAAGAGCGCCAGCTCGTCGTACCCCACGCGCACGGTCCGGGCCGCATGCCCTGCAACATTCCAGCGGTTTGCGTCATCCTTGATGCCCGGTACGGGACCCTGGCCCAGGTGCTCAAAACAGGCATCCACCGTCGGCGGGATGTAAAGATTGGCGATGTGGGCAAACTCGGGCTCCCCCGAACGGGCCTCACCATAAACGTTCACGCTGAATTTTGCGTGATGGTCCACGTCCTGAAAAAGATTCAACTCGTTTTGAAACTGAAAATGATACCGCAGTCTCGGATACACCGCCTCCCGAAACGGCCCTCCCCTCGGATCGTCGTAGATTCCCTCGGGGTGCAAAAAGGCCGAAACCCCGTTCTCCCTGCCGATCATCCACGCCTGCGGGAGGAAGCATTTGTAAAGGTTGGTCTGCACGCCCTTCAAAACGGGATAGTTCTGGAGCCCGTTGAGAAAGTTCTGCGTCCCCTCGGACTCTTCAAAGGCCGCCAGGTAGTTTTCCCGCAGCCCGTATTTTTCCAGGGTTTCCCTGCGCAGGGCGGCCAGCCTGGTCGCCGAAAAGGAACGCAGCACGAAAAGGGGCTCCGCATCGCCCATGACGCCCCCTTCGTTCCACTCCACCTTGATCCAGGGGGGATTCCCCAGGACCAGGTCGAACCCGCCCCGGTCGGCGAAGAGATCGGCGAACTCCAGTTCCCAGTGGAGAAAGCGGTGACGCTCCGAAAGTTCCTGCACGAGGGCCAGGCGCGGGATTTCCCGGCAGAGGCGGTCCACGTCCACGAAGCCGAAGGGGTCCGCCAGGTCAGCTGAACGCTGTTTGGGCTGCCTCCTGGGAAACATCTCGAGCTGCGCCTCCTCCAGAAGAGGCGTGGACTCGAACACATTCCCTTCCAGGATGAGGGACAGGTCGAAGAGAAACTCCTCCCGCGTGGGCAGCAGCTCCGCTTTTTCGATGGGCCAGAACCAGAGCCCGCACCAGTAGTCCATGACCAGCTTCAGCCGGCGGTAGGCACTGGATTGGCGGACGTCGCGGGAGTGGAGGGTCTGGAAAAACTGCCGGTCCTTCCACTCCGTCGTGGTCCCTTTTTTCTTTTGAGCACGGTCTTGCCCGAACACGTTCACCGGGTCACGGGTCCGGTCCTGCACCGTACGCCGGTCTTCCGTGTGCCGTGCCCACAGGCCGTCCACCGCCCGGGAGAGCCGCTCCAGATGCTCCACTTCCCTCGAGTTGAAGGGCCGGTTGAACTCTTTGCGCCACTGGCCGGCGGCCCTGATCGCATCCGGCGCCATCTCCTTCACCACCCTGTCCCGGTAGTCGGCCATGCCTGCGTCCCCCACCAGGAAGTGGTAGACGCTCCTTTCCGGGCGCTTTTCCCGAGGCAGGACCCGCCGCGGGACTTCGTTCAGCCAGCTGCGGGAGTTCTTCCTCGCGGGTTTCAACAGCTCCGAGGCAAAAACCTGCCGCCGCGCCCCCATGAGAGAATTGCCCGTCACCAGCTGGGTTCCGAACCAGGGCACATGAGCGCCTTCGTAGATGGTGTTGAGCCAGAGGGACACTTCGGCCAGCTCCACCGCCACGGGATTCAAGTCCACGCCGTAGACGTTGTTGTCGGCCAGGAACATCTTCACCTTCTGCTTCTCCCGGGTGTAATCCTCGTGGGGGATCTCTTTGCCGGTCTCCTCCTGTTTTTTCAGGAGATAGGCCTCGGCCAGCTGGTTGACGGCTTCGTTCAAAAAGGCCGCGCTGCCCATGGCGGGCTCGCACACGGTGAGTTCGAGCATCTCGTCGGCGCTCTTGTCCTGGAGCAGCTCCTTCAGGGTATACTTCACCAGGCAGCGGGTGAGGACTTCCGGGGTGTAGTAGGAGGCCGACTTTTGCCGGTCCCGGCCCGCAAGACGGTAGATGAAGGTTCCCCTCGGGTACATGCGGAGCTTGCCGTCCTCGCCGAACACGCGCTCTTCCTCGCTATACTGAGGGAGGTCCTCGGCCTTGACGAAATAGGCGGTCTCGAGGGCGTCGGGGTTTTCCCCGGCCTTTTTCACCTCGTAGAGATCCGTTTCCGCGAAAAACCCCCGGTAGGACAGGAGCGCTTCGTAGACGGCCCCGAGCTGGTTGATGCCGAGCTGAGCGTAGGAGATCCGTCCGCGGCGCTCCCTGCCGTTTCGGGGCCGGGAGAGGGACATGAGCTCGATGACCTTCCGGAGGACCTCGTTTCGAAACTTCACCCGGTTGAGAAGCGGGGTGCGCTGAGGATCGAAAAGGTGGGACTTGAGGGGCGGAACGCGGAACGTGTGGTGGGCGGGCTTGGCCACCATCCCCAATTGACTGCCCGGCCCTTCCTGGGAAGGCGGAAACCCGTCGTGGATCATGGCAAAGAGGAGCTGCAGGGATTCGTGGAGGAAGGTCCCGTTTCGGGATTCCTCGGTGGTGAGCGGCACCAGTTCCAGGTCCCGCAGGCTCTCCAGGCTGTAGCCAAGGCGGTAGGCTTCGGCCTTCATGGGGGCGTAACCCAGCTCAGGCCGGGCCTCGATGTAGAAGAGAAAGAGGAGCCGGTACATGTAGCGGAGGCATTCGCGCGTGAGCTGCCCGGCCAGGTCCCTCCCGTAGATTTTTTCATGGAGCTTTTCCCGCAGATACCACACGGCCTCGTTGCCGAGGAGCTCGATGGCTTCCCGGAGGGCGTACTTGAGATCTTCCGAGACGGCGAAGGCGTGCTTGTGGGAATTTTCATCCAGGGTGTCGAGGAAGCACAACCCCTCGGCGGGACAGACGCTTTCCCGGTGCAGGAGGGCCGCCACGGCCTGGAGGGTGGACGGTTCGCGCCGGGAAAGAATTTCCTTCAGGTCGAACCGGAGAAACCGCTTCTCGTTCCATTTGCCGCGGTCCAGCAGGAGGAGCTGGCTGTCCGAGGCCAGGAGGACCCACCGGGGCGGTTCAGCGCGCCCGAAGACCTGCCGCGAGATCACCTCCTCCAGGGGCAACGTGGGAAAATCGACCTCCACATCCACACTCGGCAGACCCTGGAACTGGGCCTTCCGCTGGGGGACCTCCAGGGGATCTTCATTGTCGCCCGGGGAACACACGGCTTCCAGGACCCAGAGCTCGGGGGCTCCCCCAGGTTTTTGAATTTCCCCCATCACGGGGAGCACACGGCCGTCGTCCAGTTGCCTCACGGCGGGTTCGAACGGATAGCCCAAAACGGGGAGAAGGTTTCGCAGGAACTCCCGCTGGAGCTCGATCCTCTCGGAATCCTTGCGTTCACGTTCCAGGCGGTTCTGCAGAATGAAAAAGTCCCGGGCCAGGCTCCGCAGTTCCGCATGGGGCGGACGGAGTCCTTCTTCCTCCTCCCTTCGCTTCCACTCCCGAAAGACGTCCTTCAGGTCGTTTTCCAGGATCGCGGCAAGGTAATGGTGGGTGTAAAACTCGTTTTCGTTGGTGATTCCCGTAAGATCGACGGCCATCAGCGGCCTCCCTTCAGCACGGCCACCACCTGGATGTAGGGGTTGTCTTCCGTGGTCATGGTCTCCTGGATCCAGTCCATGTAATCGTCGAAGAGCCGGTTGATGCGTCTCCGCTCTTCTTCCCTGCGTGCGAGAGCGAGCCGTTCGGGCTGTCGACTGGACTCGAAGCGCATCTCGAGCTGGTCGAACTGCTTGCGCCGGAGCCGCTCCAGGGCCTGCAGGTGTGCGTTGAGCTTTTCATTGACGGCGGCCTCGAATTCCTTCCGCTGCCTGCTCATCCACTCCCGTGCCCGGCTGACGGCCTGGGGCAGCAGGTTCTGGATCGAATCCAGGGAAAGATCGTCTCCCCGATTGGGAAACCGCCGCTCGGCAAGTTTCGTGCGGCCGAGGAGCGCTTCGAATTCTTCGATCCTCTGAAACCGGTCGTTTTTGAAGCAGGCCCCGAACCAGCGGTGCACCAGGGGATGGCTTTTGCGGTTGGGGATGAGTCCCGAGAGGACGAAAACGGTCTCATCAGGATCGAGGACCTGCCGGAGGACGAGGACCGGAGCCTCGTGGCGGCCGAAGGAAGCCGTCACCTTGTCGTTGGCCCAATCCATGACCGGGTGGAGGGGCCACAGGTAATGGATGCGGGGCCAGGCGGTTTCGTCCTTGCGGCTTCGCCTGATTTCCTCCTGGATCACGTCCCGGTTGGAAGAAAGGATGAAGGCTCCATCCTCGGGCAGGATCTCCCGTGGAAGAAACCGGAAGCGCTGCATGAGCTCGTCCGGAGGCGTGAGATCGATGCGCTGCTCGTCGGGGTAGAATTCCGCCTGGATCGGCTGGGAACTGCGGATGTGGCCGATGGCGGCCTGCAGGTAGGAAAAATCGTCCGGGAAAAGGGACGGCAGGGACCGGACCGCGGCCTCCGCTTCGCTCCTCGTGGGGGCATCGTCGAGGCCCATGATGAGCGCGAGGGGGTCGAAGGTTTTGGCATCGAGGAGCGCTTCGAATTCCTCGGGGCTTTGGTTCTGCTCCAGGGCGCGGGCGGTGATCTTCTCCTCTTCGTCGATGTCGTAGACGCCCATGAGCGCGCTGGGGTCCCCGATGTTTTTTACCGCCTGCTCGTCTTTCCGGATGAGCAGCTGGAGGATGCGCATGTCCCCGCGAATTTTTTCATGGGCGCTCTGGGTGACCAGGTAGGTGATGTGAGGGGTGTGTTCCTGTCCGTAACGGTCGATGCGCCCGTTTCTCTGCTGAAACACCATGAGCGACCAGGGGATGTCGAAGTGAATCATGCGGTGGCAGAGGAAGTGGAGGTTGATGCCCTCCGAGGCGACGTCCGAAGCGATGAGGAGCCGCACGGGGGCTTCCTCGCGGCCGAAGTCCTCGACGATGCGCTGCTGCTCCATGTCCGGGAGTGTGCCGTGGAGCACCTCCACCTGCTTTTCGGAAAGGCCCAGGTCCCGGGGAAGGTGCCGGTGCAGGAAACGCAGGGTTTCGATCCGTTCCGTGAAGATGACGAGGCGGTCCCCCGCGTCTTTGCCCGTCCAGTGGAGCCCGGATTTGCCCGGGCCGAGCAGTTCCAGCAGCTTGCGGTACTTGCTGAAATGATCGGGCGTGACGGCTTCGAGGGCCGGGAGCAGATTTTGGAGGGCTTCGATGTCGGCGTCGAAGCCCGGGTCTTCGGCTTTGCGGAGCCGTCCCAGCCGGTTGCGGATGGTTTCCATGCAGGCGGCGGGGCTGGAGAAGAGCGCCTTTTCCAGGGTCGTCTTGAAAAGTTCGCCGGCGGGGCTCCGCCGATCGAGGCGGGTGAACTCGAGGTTCACGAAAGCCTCGAAGGCCGCTTCCTCCACGGCCGAGGCTTCGCAGGGAACCTGGAAGATGCTCCGTTCCTTGAAGGCCTTTTCCACCTGGTCCTGGATGTCCTTTTTGAAGCGGCGGATGAAGAGCCCCTGGATGTCTTCCCGGGTGTAGTCGTCGGGGTCGGCGATGGCCGTGGGGTCGAGCATGTTCATGAGGCTCGCGAAGCTCCGGGCTTTCCCGTCGTGGGGCGTGGCGGAAAGCATGATGAGCGTGTCCGAACGCTGAGACAGGAGCTTGGCCAGGCGGGCCCGCAGGGAGGAGCCGCCGCCCCGTTCGGCCACGTTGTGGGCTTCGTCGATGACGATGATGTCCCAGTAGGCGTTTTCGAGGTGGGTGCGGTATTCGGCGTCCTGCTTGAGGGTGTCGATGGAAATGATGGACTTGTCGTAGTAGTAGAACGGGTTGTGATTGGTGGGAATGCGCGACCGGATGCGCTGAATGCCCACCGAATCGAGGCGGGTCAGGGGGATGGTGAAGCGGCTCCACATTTCCTTTTGAAACTGGGTGAGCATGCTCTTCACCGTGAGCACGAGGATGCGCTTGCCGCGCCCGCGCCGGATGAGCTCACTCAGGAGGATGCCCGCTTCGAGGGTTTTCCCGAGTCCCACCGCATCGGCGATGAGGATGCGCTGCCGGGGCTGCTGGAGGGCCTTGACGGCCGGGTCCAGCTGGTAGGGAACGGGGTCCATGGCGGCGCGATGGCCGATGTAGAGGTTTTCGTCGGTGGGGGGGGTCCGGCGGAGCAGGCTCTCCATGAAGAGGAGCGACGCCTGGTAGGAACTGGAGCTGTCCCGGACCAGTTTGGTCGCGGCCGGATCGAGCACCTCGATGGAGGGCTCCACTTCGGTGAGGAAAAGAGATTCCTTGTTGCGCACCAGCTCCGACAGGCCCACGACGGAGAGGGCCTGCCCGCCCGTGGACGTCCGATCCACTCTTCGGACCAGCCATTCCGCGTCCCGCACCACGATTCGGGCCCCGGGCGCCAGAACATTCGCTTTGTTCTGCATGAAACGCATTCCTGTCCGGGCGGCGTCGGCACGCCGCACCGGTGTGAATCACCCGTGGGTCGTGAACACGGGAAAGGATGGGAGAATGAGGGCCGAACCAGCGGCGGGGCCTCTATCCGATTCCGCAGAAGACTTTCAGCCGATCTTTTCCAGGAGCGTGATGGCCACGGGCTGGGCCAGCAGATCCTCCGTTTTGGTGAGAAAATCCCGGAGGTGAGGCGTGCCGAGATGTTGTTCCAGGTCCTCCTTGCTTTCCCAGTTTTCGTAGAAAATGAAGAGCGCCTTGTTGTCCATGGCCTGGTGCAGGTCGTAGTTGATGCAGCCCTTCTCCGCCCGCGTCGGTTCCAGCAACCCCATGAGTTCCTGCCGCGTCGCGTCCTCTTTGCCTTCCTTGGCCAAGATCTGAGCAATCACCGTGACTTTCATATTCCTTCCCCTCCCCTTCGGCTCGATTCGCCATTCCCGGCTCTCAGGCCGGGTTCTCGCCACCCCTCGCAATTTGTACCTTCCTGTGAGAATCTAATAGCGCAGGTGAATTTTTCCTGACAACGAAAAAAGAGGGAGACGGCGCATAAGATCAGCCGGTGATCCGAGGGCGGGAGTCTTTGCAGAAAGGGCCGGACGCGTCGAAGCCGAAAAGTCGGAAGGTTGCGCACCGCTGCGGTGCCTTTACCGAGGATGGATGTTGAACATCGGAGTGATCATCTTTTCGGATGGTAAACGGTTTTCGACGGGGGCAGAGGCTCTTTCCGAAACGGCGGGCAAGGTGAGACCTCCCGGGCGCAAGTCCTAAACCACTTGCCGGTTTCCAGGCAAAAGCCTGGAAACCAGCCGGTCCGGGCAATCATTTCTGCCCGGCTTTACCAGCAAAACGGTCCTGGATGATGGGACGGAGGTCGTTCGGATAAACAGCGTAAAGCCGGCCGACGCCCGGTTCTTTTATTGATGTGAGGATGCAACCTGAATGCGGAGGTCACCGAGATGAAAGCCAAAGGGAGGAACATCACCCTCATCGGGATGCCCGGCAGCGGCAAGAGCACGTTGGGCCGCATGCTCGCTTCACGGCTGGGATACCGGTTTGTGGACGGGGACGACCTCATCCGCAATACGGGCAGGGAGCTGCAGGAGATCCTCGACCAGGAGGGTGAAACGGCTTTCCTCAGCCTGGAGAGCCGTGTTCTGTCCTCCATCCGTGGGGACCACCTGCTCATCGCCCCGGGTGGGAGCTGCATCCTTTCCCCGGAAGCCATGGAGCATCTGCGGCGCATCTCCCTGGTGGTTTTTGTGGACGTGCCCCTGGAAGTGCTCCGAAGCCGCCTGAAAGACGCGCCCATGAGGGGCATCGTCGGATTTCGCGGCCACTCCCTGGAAGAACTGTGGGCCGTGCGGCGGCCTCTCTACCTGCGCCATGCCCACCTGATTGTTCCCTTCCCCAGCGAGGACATGGATCCGGCAGAGGCTTTCCGCGCCTTGATGGATCGGGTCACGGAAGCACTCGATGAAGATTCCGCTCCCCGCCGACCCACGGGAGACTCTACCGGTCTGGACTGAAGCGGCGGATCCCTCTTCAGAGCGAACGAAACACGAACGTCTCTCCCTTCCCCTTTCAGCCCAGCTTTTTCGTCATCAACTCCTTGAGCACCCGCGGGTTGGCCTTGCCTCCCGAAGCCTGCATGGCCTGCCCCATGAGAAACCCCATGGCCTTGGAAGCCCCTTTGCGGAAATTCTCGACCGCGGAGGGATTCTCTGCGATCACACGGTCCACCAGGGCTTCCAGTTCCTCCGAACCCGAAACCTGCCGGTAGCCGCACTGTTCCACAATCTCCCCCGGGGAGGCGCTGCTTTCCAGGAGCTTTCGCAGGACGTCCCGGGCTGCGTTGGCGTTGATTTCCTCCCGTTCCAGCATGTGCAGCAGCTCGGCGAATCGTTTGGGATCCAGCGACACACTCTCGAAAAATTCGTCGCGGTCTTTCAACAGGGGAAGCAGCTGGGTCGTGATCCACTGGGCCGCCGGCCTGGGCGGCGCGTGGTGTTTGAGCACCGCCTCGAAGTAGCGGGAGACATCCCGTTCGGAGCTCATCTGGAGGGCCTCTTCGCGCGTGAGCCCGTACCGGCTCATGAAGCGCTCCGCCTTGACCCCCGGCATCTCGGGCATGCGGCGGATCATCTCCTGCAGCCATTCGTCCTCGATGACGATGGGCGGCACCGAGGGATCCGGCACACAGGGACCTTCAAATTTTGCCCGCATGGGAGACGTGACGCGGGTCTCGGGATCCCAGAGCCGCGTGTGGGTGACGATGGGTTCCCCCGTCCTGGCGCAATCCACCTGCCGTTCGATCTCGAAGGCGATGGCATCCCCCACGTGTCGGATGGAGTTCATGTTCTTGATTTCCACCTTGGAATTCAAGACCTCGCTGCCGGCGGGTCGAATGGAGACATTGGCGTCCACACGCATGGTCCCCTGTTCCATGCTGCACTGGGAGCATTCCGAGTAGCGCAGCTGCATCCTGAGGCACCGGAGAAACTCCATGGCATCGGCGGGGCTCCGCAGATCGGGCTCCGTGACGATTTCCACCAGAGGGGTCCCCGCACGGTTGAAATCCACGAGGCTGACGGGAGTCCTCCCCTCCTTTTCATGGACGAGCCGGGCGACGTCCTCCTCCATGTGGATCTTCCGGATGCGGATCCTCTGCGGGGTCCCATCTTCCCCGGCGATGTCGAGCCGGCCGTTGCGTGCCAGCGGCCTGTGAAACTGCGACAGCTGGTAGCCCTTGGGAAGGTCGGGATAGTAGTAGACTTTCTGGTCGAAAGCGCTTTCCTTCCGGATTTCGCAATTGAGCGCCAGGCAGGCCAAGACGGCCTTTTCCAGGGCTTCCCGGCTGAATCGCGGCAGGTTTCCCGGCAGCCAGAGGCAGATGGGGCAGATGTTTCGATTGGGGTCGTCCCCCGGCCGGTTGGGGCACGAGCAAAACATCTTGGTTTCGCAGCTCAGCTGCACATGGATTTCGAGTCCGATCACCGCTTCGAATTTCGGGGTCATGCGGTTCCCTCCCGTTGCTCCGCCAAACTCTGTGCCCATGCGAGCAGCATCTCGTCCCCCAGGTGAGGACCCACGGCCTGCAGCCCCAGGTCCCGGCCGCCGCATTGGAAAAAACCCGGCAGCGACAGGGCGGGCTGCCCCGTCACACTGGCGGGAAGGGTCAGGGAAAAGGCGCGGTACAGTTCCTTGAGGGATCGGGCCTGGAGAGCATCCAGGCCGGTGCACCGCGTGGGAAGAAGCATCACGTCCAGGTCCTGGAAGAGGTTCCTGGCGGCCGCCGCGAGGCGCGATCGAACGCGGCAGGCATCCTCGAAGGCGGGGTAATTTTCAAACTGGAACCAGGCCCCCTGGAACAGGAAGGTTTTCAGGAGCGGGCCAAACGACTCTCGGCGAGTCTCCAGGTACATCTCGTTCCAGTTCCCGGCTCCCGGGACCCGGTGCCCGAAGCGCACGCCGTCGTATTTGCCGCAGCTCGACGAAGCCTCCACCGAACCCACCACCTGGTGGACCACGGGGTACAAATCCCAATCCTCGAATTTGACTTCGCGAAGGGTCACCCCTGATTTTTCGAGTCTGGAAAGGGCCTGGGAAAAAGCGTTGCGCTCCTCCTGAGTGAGCACCTCCAGTACGGGCACGGCAACCCCGGCGGTCACAGCAGGCCGGGTTGGGTGGGGATCACTCCCGCCCCTTGTTGCGACGGCGTCCACCATGGAGGGATCACGTTCATCCATGCCTTCGATCACACGAAACACCTGAACCAGGTCGGCCGGATTCGCCGCGAGCAGGCTGCAGCATTCCATGGAGGGAACCAGCCCCATGAGCCCAAATCGGGAGACTCTGCCCCAGCTCGGCTTGAAGCCGAAAAGCCCCCCCAGGGATGCGGCCATGCGCGCCTCCCCGAGAGTGTCCACCATGAGGGCCACGTCCGCATGGCCTTCCGAAACCGCCCGGGCCGTTCCGTCGCCGCAGAGCCCCAGGCCCAGTTCGCTCGCCGCGGTATTGCCGACCAGGAGAGCCCCTTCGCTTCTCAGTCGCTGCACCACGGTGGCATCCTCCAGGGGGACAAAACCGCGAAGTGCCTTCGACTCGCCCCCGCAGGGCCAGTTGCGAACACCGAGCAGCGACTGCACCGCAACCCGTTTTCCCGAGAGCATGCCTGCGGGCTCCGGCACCGCCGGTGATGGATCCACATGGAAGAAAACTTCCGATTGCATCGTATTCCCTCCGGGACTTGCTGGAGTCCCTCTGTCCAGGGCGCAGCGCGCCCTCAGTTCTCGTGGAGTGCAGGGGGATGCACGTGTGCGCTCATTGATCCAGAACGCTCGCGACCTTGAAATAATCCCCCTTCACCGACGGAGCGTTCTTGAAGATCTCCCCATTTTCAGCCAGCGGGCAAACCCGGGCCGGAGCCTTTTCTCTCATGCGGCTGCCGGACGGCCACGGCGTGAACAGAGGCTCCTCGTTTCCCGCGGCCTTACGCACCACGGTCGCCAGTTGCGCGGCGTCCCGCAGAGCTTCCTCGATCGCCGGCCGCTCGCCCTCCTCCAGGCCGATCCGCGCCACCCAGGAAAGGGTGTCGATGAGCTCCCGGCGCTCTTCCATGCCGGGGACGGGCTTCTCTTCCTCCAGGCCCAGAAGCCCCAGTTCCCGGAGCTGTTCCCGGGCGACATCGGACGGCGCTTCCGTCAGGGGGCAGAAGGCGCTGCGATTCTTGGGAAAGGCCGTCACTTCCCGGATGGAGGAGGTGTTCAAGATCATGGAGACGACGCGGTCCAGCCCCAGGGCCAGCCCGCCGTGCGGTGGAGGCCCGTAGTCGAGGGCACGGACAAAAAAGCCGAACTTTTGTTCGATCTCGGCATCGGAAAGTCCCAGGGCGCGAAAGACCTTGAGCTGCACCTCCTTGTCGTGGATGCGGATGCTGCCCCCACCCAGTTCCTCCCCGTTCACCACCAGGTCGTAGGCTCTGGAGAGAAGGCTCAGGAGTTCTTCACGATCGGCCGGCTCGAAGTCATTCCGATCCGGAGAGGTGAAGGGGTGATGGTTGGAGGTGACCCCATCGTCCGTGGGTTCGAACAGGGGAAAGTCGGTGACCCAAACCGGGCAAAACTCCCCGGCGGGGATCAGTCCCAGCCGGTGGCCAAGATGAAGGCGCAGCTGCCCCAGGGCGGAGACCACCGTTTCGTAGGAGGGGTCGGCGATCATGAGGATCACATCCCCGTGCGCCGCGTCGAAGCGTTTCAGGATCGCCTGCTTTTCCTCTTCGCTGAAAAACTGGACGATGTTGGAATCCAGGTCCCCGTCCATGACGCGCATCCAGGTCATGCCCTTGGCGCCGAAGGAAGGCACGATTTCCTTGGCGTATTCGTTCTGGAGCACGTTCTTGCTGAGCTTTTCCGACTGGCCACGTACGTTGATGCCCTTGATGCACCCGCCCCGCTGGAGGATCTGCTTGAAGATGCCGTAGCGGGTGTTTTGAAACATGTCCGTGGCATCCACGAAACGAAGCCCGAAGCGGAGATCCGGGCGGTCCGTGCCGTACCCGTCCATGGCATCCCGCCAGGTCATGCGGGGAAACGGCCGGGGGAGGGTGATGGATGCCACCTGAAACATGCGGCAAACCAGCTCTTCGGTGAGTTCGCAGATGAAGGCCTCGTCGATGAAGGAAGCCTCGAGGTCCAGCTGGGTAAATTCGGGCTGCCGGTTGGGACGCAGGTCTTCGTCACGGAAGCAGCGGGTCACCTGGAAGTAGCGCTCAAACCCGGCCACCATGAGGAGTTGTTTGAAGAGCTGAGGCGACTGAGGCAGCGCGTAGAACTGGCCGGGATAGTGGCGGCTCGGAACGAGGTAGTCCCGCGCGCCTTCCGGGGTGCTCTTGGTGAGCATGGGGGTTTCCACCTCCAGGAAGCCCTGCTCGTCCAGGTAGTCCCGGGCGCATTTGATGATCTGATAGCGCTTCCGGAGATTGTCCTGCATGGTGGGGCGGCGCAGGTCGAGATAGCGGAACTGGAGCCGCAGTTCTTCGGCAACGGAGTCGGTGCGCTTCGATGCCCCCTCGGCCAGCATGGCTTTTTCCGAAACGGGGAAAGGCAGGGTGGCCGAGCGGCTGAGAATGGCGAGATCTTCAGCCATGACCTCGAGGTTGCCCGTGTCGATGTGGGGGTTTTCCGTACCCGGGGCTCGCCGGTGGACACGCCCCCTCACCTGGACGCAGAACTCGTTTCTGAGCGAATCCGATAGGGTGCAGACGTCGGCAGGCGTGGCCTCGGGGCTGAAGACGACCTGGACCACGCCCGAGCGGTCCCTCAGATGGATGAACAGAACGTCTCCATGGTCGCGCAGTGCATCCACCCACCCTGCCAGTTGGACTTCCTGCCCCACATGGGACTGATTGAGATTCCCACAAAAAGATCGACCCACTTTCGCCATGCCTGTTCAGCCCTTTCCTTTGGTGGCGGGAAACCCGGTCGGACGGCTGAAGCCTCAGCCGACCGTCCTCTCCCGCTGTCGGCATTGGGGGAGATGCGTTATTTTCTGGTTCAGCATGATGGAATCGTCCATGCGGTTCAGCAAGGCATTCCCACGCTGGAGCCTGAGATCGAGGGAGGTTTCCTTTTGATTAATAGCTGCACATGGAATTCGGCTCGTCTGTACCCGTGTTTTGGCAGATTTGTTCCACCAGTGCAGCCGGGGGCAAGTCCTTAACCACTTGCTGGTTCCCAGGCTGGAGCCTGGGAATCAGTTGAACCAGCTGATCTGGGCGGTCATTTTCACCCGGCTGTGCGAGTGCCACTGAATACAAATCCATGGTATCAAGGTGTCCGGTTCGCCACTCGTCCTGCCGGCAGGTTTTAAGGCGGCATCCAGTTTTTTTCTGTGGATTCCGGCTAAAAGAATGCCGGACGACTCGATTGGTGGACAC
>CAZZHS010000007.1:40233-42071 GCA_964654275.1 uncultured Syntrophobacteraceae bacterium | reverse complement strand
GTGGACACCCAGTGGACACCCAGTGGCACTCGATTGTGTTGAGTTGTGCTGAGCACACTCCCCTGTGATTCCCCCCTTCAGGGGGGATTGAGGGGGGGTGTTGGATTCTGCTTTGCCTTTCTGATAGAACACTGGAGCCCCATCCCGGGCCCCGTCAGGGTGCCGCACAATCAGTTGCACTAACAATGGGGCGCCAGTATAAGTAAAACTTATTGAAATGAAAAGAAGGGAGTGACGGGCCCTCTCCGGGAATCCCGTCCCATTGCAGCCTTGCCGTTTCGAAGACGAAAGGAACCTGAGATTCCATGAAAACCATCAAGATCATGCCGTGCCTGGACATGAAGAACGGGCGTGTGGTGAAGGGGATCAACTTTGTCAACCTGAGAGACGCCGGGGATCCGGTGGAAAACGCCGCGTTCTACGAGAAGGAAGGGGCCGATGAACTGGCCATGCTCGACATCGCCGCAACCCTCGAAAACCGCAAAACCCGCCTGGAGTGGGTCAAAAACGTTTCCTCGGTCATCAGCATTCCCCTCACCATGGGCGGAGGCATTGCCGCGTTGCGGGACATCGAAGACGTTTTTGCAGCGGGGGCGGACAAGGTTTCCATGAACAGCGCGGCGGTCCGCGATCCGAAACTCGTTGAGGAGGCCGCCAAAGCCTTCGGGTCGGCGAGGATCACCGTGGCCATCGACGGGAAGCGAAACCGTTCCATGCCGTCGGGATTCGAACTGGTGGTCTCGGGCGGGACCAAGCCCGTGGGGCGGGATGCGGTGGAATGGGCGAAAGAATGCCAGGAACGGGGCGCGGGCGTGATCCTCCCCACCAGCATGGACGGCGACGGCACCCAGAAGGGCTACGACCTCGAATTCACCCGGGCCATTGCCGACGCGGTGACCCTGCCCGTCATCGCATCAGGAGGGGCCGGCACCCTGGAACACTTTTACGAAGGGGTCGTCCAGGGCGGAGCGGAAATCCTGCTCGCCGCATCGGTTTTTCATTACCGCACCCTCAGCATCCGGCAGGTGAAGGAATATCTGAAGGACAAGGGACTCACGGTCAATTTGTGAGGGCTCACCTCAGCCGTGTGCCGGAAAGGGGGTCGGCCCCCCATCGCGCCTTGCCGTCGGGAATCGAAGCGGCCACCGAAATGCTTATGCGGCCGTGTGAATCGTCCGGGAATGACGTCACGACATGCGTAGATACTGAGTCTCCCAGGCTCTGGGAACCGCTGAAGAAAGCCATCGACCATGAAAATATGGGTGGACGCGGATGCCTGTCCCGCCGCCGTCAAGGAATTGATCATTCGGGTGGGGAAGCGACACAAAATCTTTGTGGTCTTCGTGGCCAACAAGGGAATCAGCATTCCCGAATCGGCCTATTTTTCGACGGTGCGGCTGGGCAGGGAACCCGAAGCGGTGGACGAGTACATTGTGGAGCACGCCCAGGCGGGGGACATGGCCATCACCCAGGACATTCCCCTGGCCTCGCAACTCGCTCCCAAAGGCGTCGTCGTGATCAGCCCCCGCGGGGAACTCCACACGGAGGAAAACATACGGGAGCGCCTCTCCCTGCGAAATTTCATGCAGGACCTTCGCGAGGCGGGAGGCATCACACCGGGCCCGGCACAGTTCGGGCCCCGGGACAAACAGCGGTTCTCCGACACGTTCGACCGGGAAATCACCAAGGCTTTAAAACGTCGCGTGGAAGGTCCGGGTCCACTTGAGCTGAAATGACCAAAGCCGGTTCCCAGGCTGGAGCCTGGGAACCAGGAAGCGGGCCTGGGAACCAGGAAGCGGGCCTGGGAACCAGGAAGCGGGCCGGGAACCAGGAAGCGG
>CAZZHS010000007.1:0-40133 GCA_964654275.1 uncultured Syntrophobacteraceae bacterium | reverse complement strand
GGGAACCAGGAAGCGGGCCTGGGAACCAGGAAGCGGGCCGGGAACCAGGAAGCGGGCCGGGAACCAGGAAGCGGGCCGGGACTTGCACCCGGCTCCATCAGGGGCTGGAAAGTCGTGCTGCCCAAGGCACAAACGCATGCATGGGCTGCAAAACAGCAGCATCGCCGAAGGGTTGCATAAAGATCGATCAGGCCCCTGACCCACTCTGAACCCTCTGTCTCATGAGCGGGGCACAGCTCTCAACCGCGAGGAGTTTCCGGAAGCCTTATTTATGGGCGGACGGGACGAACCAAAGACATCGCAAATCCAAGGTTTCTGCAACCAATGCCGGGAATATTTCGTTGGACATCTTGAGTTTGAGGAAGAGGATGTTTAATGGTAAACGTACTCGCAGCTCTGATCACAGTATCTATGGGACTTCGTATCGCATTCGAACTGTGACATATCTTGTGAAGCAGCCAGCTTGATAATATCCATGGGTACACGTGATCAGATCGACAGGAACTTCATGAAAAACTTCAAAACCATGTCTTTCTGAGCGTTTCTCAACCTTTCGCCGTTTCGCCGGATTTTCATCAGGTGCCCGGCCGTCAACCGGCTGGATGCAAGTCGTTGTTATTCACCCTAACCAAAGAGGAGTCACCATGGCCATCACCCTTCCCGATCTGCCTTATGCCAAAGACGCACTTGAACCCTTCATCAGCGCAAAAACCCTGGACTTCCATCACGGCAAACATCACAAGGCTTACGTCGACAATGGAAACAAATTGATCGAGGGAACCGACCTGGCCAATCTTCCCCTGGAGGAAATCATCAAGAAAACGGCCGGCGATCCTTCCAAGGCGGGCATTTTCAACAACACCGCCCAAGTCTGGAATCATTCTTTTTACTGGAAGTGCATGAAGCCCAATGGGGGAGGCGCCCCGACCGGAGCCATTGCGGACAAGATCAAAGCGGACTTCGGAAGTTTCGAAAAGTTTGTGGAAGAATTCAAGAATGCGGGTGCGACTCAGTTCGGCAGCGGCTGGGCCTGGCTGGTGGTCGATGGCGGCAAATTGAAGGTCACCAAGACCCCCAACGCGGAAACCCCCATCACTCAGGGTTTGAAGCCCGTCCTCGTGGTGGATGTCTGGGAACACGCCTATTACCTGGACTACCAGAACAGGCGCCCCGACTACCTCACGACCTTCGTGGACAAGCTCATCAACTGGGATTTCGTCAATTCCTGCCTCGCCTGATCCCCGGGGGGAACTCGACGGAAGTTCGAATGGCCGTTTGAACGGCCGACCTCGAAGTGGCGACCGTCAGGCTGTGCGCCGCGTTCAGGCACCCGGGTGCCGACCGCCGCAAAAAAAGCAAAGACCGGCTCGGTTTACAAAACCGAGTCGGTCTTTTATTTCACATGGCTGCCGATGACCCGGGAGGAGGACTTGAACACGCGGCGTCGAAGTTCACCTTCCATGCATCGGTTTTTCGTTCCAGGCCGAAGGCGGTGGCCCCCCACCCGATCGCCCTTCACGGGATGTTTCAGCTGGGATAGACGTTTCCCGTTTCGAGGATGCACCAGCCGTTGCGGGTCTTGCCGAGGAGCAGATTGATCTGCCAGCCCAGCCTGCAGTGATCGGTGATGTTCTTGGGGACCCTCACCTCCACCAAACCCGCAGCACTCCCCCCTGAAAGCAGCAAAATTCCCGACTGGATCTTCTCGATGGTGAAATAATCGTCGAGTTCCGCCGTCCAGTGCCGGGGGGCATGGTTTTGAGCGTATTCGTAGAGCAGGCGGGCCAGTCTTTCGGCCGCGGGCAGTTCCCTGGCGGCTTCCAGGGCAATGCGAGAGGCCCGCGCAGCCTGCTCCCGGTCCACATACTCCCGCTCTTCCAGCCAGCGGATGAGCTTCTTGGTGACGGTTCCCGTGGCCTGCAGCAGCGCCTCCGACGCCATCACCTTTCGAATCATGAAGTAATTGAGGAAGTTGTTGAGCGAGGGAAGGATTTTATCCGGCCCGAAAATCACACAGAATTCCAGGTTTCTCTGGAAGTAGAACCTTTCGTAAAGAGCGATGTCCGACGAGTTGTCCAGGTCGTGATAGCCATAGCAGTTCAGGCAATGGCGCATCAGCCCGACAACTTCTTCATAACGGTGATAAGTCCTGGTCTTCAGCCGCTTTTGCTGTTCCCTCAGGAATTCGGTGAAGACCCCTTCGATGTTGTGTTCCGCAATCTGGGGAAAGGTCAGGACCTTACTGCTGTTTTTCATCTTCATCACTCACAGGAAATGTTCACCAAGCCAAGACCGCGGGGCACCTAGACACGGCTGCCGCAACGCGGACAATACTTGAATGACGACTCCAGAGGAAAACCACAACGGTCACACTCCCTTCCCTGAGACGGACCCGGTCGAGAGACGAAGGGCTCATCCGGTGAAGTGACAGCCCCGCAGCGGTCGCACATGAGCACGGGCTGTCCCTTTCGCAGAGGGAAGATGGGAATGAAAAAAAGACTCACGTAATCATCCACCCGCTTCAGGCGGGCCTGGGCCAGTCCGCAACTGGGACAAAGCCTGGGGGTTTCGTCCAGTGTGACCGTCCTGGGCTGAATACCTCCAATGAACAAAAACATGGCCTTTCCTCGATTTATCACAATTTCACCATGCGCAACCCTTACCCTGACGCCAAGCCTTATACCACACTACGACCGCTGTGACCATGGTCTGTGAACCATAAAACATCAAGTGATGCAAATTCATCGCCAAACCATCAGGATTGCGCCGGTTACCCTCTTCAAAAAGAGCTTTTTTCAGCTTTGCCGAGGGCCGGCCTCGAGGGCCCTGAGCCCAAAGATCCTCCTCGCCTCACGGGAACCGGGCACTCTGGAAACCGCCTCAAGAAACGCTTTCACTTTTTCCAGGTCTTTCCTGCCGGGCTGCGCTTCCACACCCGAGCTCACATCCACGCCGTCCGGAAGCGCCTGCGCCACGGCTGTGCCGACATTTTCCGCATGGAGTCCGCCGGCCAGCAGGAGCGGCTTGTCCCATGCACGCTTCCCGGCCGCGGCCCAGTCCCAGGGCAGGGCATTGCCGCCGGGGAGAATGCCGCCCGACGCTTCCACGAGAAAGGCGTCGGGATCGTAGAGGGCCGCAGCCCCCAACCCGGGCTCGGCATTCACGAACAGGGTTTTGACCACCAGGACGCCTTCCGCCCGCAGACGGCGCACGAGTTCGGGAGATTCGGTTCCGTGGAGTTGGGCCCCATCGATGCCGCAACGTTCCACCTTTCCCATGATGTAAGAAAAGTCCTCGTTCACAAAAACCCCGACCCGACCCACTCCCGCGGGCAGGGAGTCGGAGATCTCTTTGGCCACCTCATCGCTCACAAACCGGGGACTCCTGGGGAAAAAAACGCAGCCGATCGCGTCGGCGCCCAGCGCCGCACAGGCAAGCGCCTCGTCCACCCGGGTGAGCCCGCAGATCTTGACCTGGATGCTTTTGTTCGGTCCGCTCACGGAACTTTCCCCTCCTCTCGCATTGAAGAAGCTTCCGATCTCACGCTCCGGCTTTCAGAACCCCGTGGGAGGGCGTCAGCAGCGTTCTGAGGTGAGCCTCGGGGTCGGCTGCCTTCACCAGGCTTTCTCCGATAAGAAAGTTGAAGATGCCGGCCTCCAGCAGTCTTTCGATGTCTGCCCGCCCGTGAATGCCGCTTTCCGACACGGCGATCCGATCTCCATGAAAGCGCTTCGCCAGGTCGATGGACGTCCCGATGTCCGTCTGAAACGTCCCCAAGTCCCGATTGTTGATGCCGATCAGGGTGGCGCCGGCTGCATCGGCAATGCGCCACTCAGCTTCCGAATGGATCTCCACCAGGGCATCCAGGCCCACCTCCCGACAGAGTCCCAGGAGCTCCTCCAGCAAACCGGGGGAGAGAGCCCGTACGATGAGCAAAACCGCATCCGCACCCCATACCGCCGTCTCGTAAACCTGGTAAGGAGTCAGGATAAAATCCTTTCGCAGCACCGGTAGCGAAACGGCGTTACGGGCCGTTGTCAAATCCCGGGCACTTCCGTAAAAAAAAGCCTCATCGGTGAGCACCGAAATTGCCGAGGCCCCCCCCCGCTCGTAGCGCATCGCCTGCAGCTTCGCGTCCAGGTCCGGTCGCATGAGTCCCCGCGAGGGTGATCCTCGCTTGATTTCAGCGATGATGTTGGCACCGCGCGGGCCGGGCTTGGAGAGCACACCCAGGAAGGGCCGGCGTTCTTCCCGCCGGGCGGCTCTGAGCTTGAGTTCAGCTTCCGGAAATTTGGACCGGGCGAAGGCGATTTCTTCCTGCTTCTTGGCCACAATGCGGCTCAGGACATCGGACATGTGCAGTCGTTCCTCTTCATCTTAAATTCACCATGGAACTCTTCAGCGCGCCGTTTCACGGGTGAACCGGGCGAGGGCCTCGAGCTTTTGGCCGGCGGCTCCCTCATCGATGGAGGACTCCGCCTTCCTGATGCCGTCCTGAAAGTCCCCGGCCACTCCGGCAGCCATCAGGGCCGCGGCGGCGTTGAGCACCACCACGTCCCGCCTGGGACCCTTTTCCCCCTGAAAGATCCGCCGCGTGATCTCGGCGTTTTGCTGCGGGCCTCCCCCCTCCAGGTCTGCCATGGCCGCCGTGCGCCCGAGCAATTGTTCCGGGGTCACCTCATAAGTGCGGATGGCTCCGGCGTTGAGCTCGGAAATCCGGGTGGGAGCGCACACGGTGATCTCATCGAGCCCGTCATGCCCATGGACCACAAAGGCTCTCCGGGCTCCCAGCAGTTGAAGGGCCCGGGCAAACATTTCGGTGAGTTCCGGAGCATAGACCCCCAGCACCTGGCAGTTGGCTCCCGCAGGGTTGGTGAGGGGCCCCAGCATGTTGAAGATGGATCGAATGGCCACTTCCTTTCGCGCCCTGGCCGCATGCCGCATGGCTCCGTGGAAGACAGGCGCGAACAGAAAGCCGATTCCCACTTCGTGGATCGCCTCTTCCACCACCTCCGGGTCCACATCCAGCCGCACCCCCATGGCTTCCAGGAGGTCCGCGCTGCCGCACTGGCTCGACACGGAACGGTTGCCGTGCTTGGCCACGGTCACCCCGCACCCCGCCACCACAAAGGCGGCCGTGGTGGAAATGTTGAACGTCCTTGACCGGTCGCCGCCCGTGCCGCAGGTGTCCACCACGGTGTCGGACGTCACCTGGATGCGGGTGGCCTTGCGCCGCATGGCCCGGGCCGCACCGGCGAGTTCGGAAAAGGTTTCGCCCTTGGTGGCAAGAGCGGCCATGAAGGCGCCGATCTGGGCATCGGTGACCTGGCCCGACATGATTTCGGACATGATCTCGGCCATCTCCGCTTCGTCCAGGTCCCGCCTGGAAATGATCTTTCTCAATCCTTCCTGAATCATTGGGAAAGGCCTCCTCTCACCTTTTTCGTGCCGGAAAGAAAATTCCGCAGAATTCGCTTGCCCACAGGAGTCATGATGGATTCGGGATGAAACTGGATCCCCTCGGTATCGTGCTCCCTGTGGCGAATGCCCATCACTTCCCCATCTTCCGATTCGGCCGTGACCTGAAGACAGGAGGGAAGCGCCTCGCGGGCTACAGCCAGCGAATGATACCGCATGGCCTGAAAGGGATTGGCGATGCCCTGGAAGAGATTCAAACCATCTGCGGTCACACTCGATACTTTGCCGTGCATGAGGTGCGCCGCGCGCACCACCTTGCCCCCGAAAGCCACGGCGATGGCCTGATGGCCGAGGCACACGCCAAGCACCGGAATTTTCCCTGAGAACGCCTTGATGAGATCCACGGAGATGCCGGCGTCTTCAGGACGCCCGGGACCGGGAGAAATGACGATGCCCTCGGGACCCATGCTCCGGATTTCATCGACGGTGACCCGGTCGTTCCGAATGACCTCCACATCGGCCCCGAGCATTCTCAAATACTGGTAAAGATTGTAGGTGAACGAATCATAATTATCGATCATCACGATCATGTCGGACTCCCCCTCACTGCGCGCTTTCTTCACTTCTATTCCCAATGTTTTGAAGGACTTGTTTCACCGGCCTCACACTCCCTCTGCTTCCCCCCTCCAGGGGGGGATTGCCGCCAGTGTTGGACCCTGCTTTGCTCTTTTGACAGAGGACGGGAGGGGGGAGACTTTTCCAGGGCCCCCCGGCTCCTGTTCTTCTCAAGATTCGGCCGCTCCTCGCCCACACCCCGCCGCACGCGCTAGCGCTTCGCCGAAATGAGCTGCAGAGCCCGCTGAATGGCCATGGCCTTGTTCACGGTCTCCTGCCGCTCCTTTTCGGGGTCGGAATCGGCCACAATGCCGGCCCCGGCCCTCACCGTCAGGGTGTTGCCCTGGATGCAAGCCGTGCGGATGGTGATGGCCAGGTCCATGTTTCCCGTGAACGACACATAGCCGATGGCCCCCCCGTAGGGTCCGCGGGCCTCCTGTTCCTGTTCCGCGATGATTTCCATGGCCCGAACCTTGGGCGCACCGGAGAGGGTCCCCGCGGGAAAGGTGGCACGCAGAAGGTCCCAGGCGTCGGCCCCGTCCTTCAAGTCGCAATTGATGTTGGACACCAGGTGCATCACGTGGGAGTAACGCTCCACGACCATGAGATCCGTCACCTGAACGGTCCCCACCTCCGCCACGCGCCCCAGGTCGTTTCGCCCCAGATCCACCAGCATGAGGTGCTCCGCTCTTTCTTTGGGGTCCTGGAGCAGTTCGTCCGCCAGCTGCCGGTCTTCCTGTTCCGTCCTGCCTCTCGGGCGGGTTCCTGCGATGGGGCGCAGGGTGGCGACGCCGTTTTCCAGCCGCACCATGGTTTCGGGCGAGGAACCCACCAGGAGAGTGTCGCCCAGGTGGAGAAAGTACATGTAGGGAGACGGGTTGACGTAGCGTTGCGCCCGGTAGAGCATCCACGGGTCGGGGGAAGGGGTGCAGACGAAGGGCTGGGAAATCACCGCCTGAATGATGTCGCCTGCGGCAATGTGTTCCTTGACGCGGCTCACCCTGGCCCTGAAAGCTTCGGGAGACACCACGTCCTTAAGAACATGGGTTCCGGACGGCTCCGTGTCCTTCTGACGCGGCGGGCTCTTGAGCAACGCCTCCATCTGCTGCAGGGACTCGCGCGCCTCATCGTAGGCCTCACCCGGTGACTTGCCGTTCACGAAGGCGTAGGCGACCAGCGTGAGTGTGTGCCGGATGTTGTCAAAGATGTAGAGCTGTTCAGGTAGAATGAAGTGGGCCAGCAGTGTTTCGGGCGAACAGGGATTGGGGATGGCCTCGAAAAAGGAGACGGATTCATAATTGAGATACCCCACCAGACCGCCCCAGAATCGCGGCAGCCCCGGGAGGCTCACGGGCTTGAACTGCGCCATGAGCGACCGCAGATGCGCCATGGGATCACCGCCATGGGGCGTGTGCACTTCCTCGTCCCCTTGACTCACCGTGATCCGGTCCCGGTAGACTTTCACGTCGCAGCGGGAGGAGAACCCGAGAAAGCTGTAACGCCCCCAGCGCTCGCCTCCCTCCACACTCTCGAGGAGAAACACCGGGCCTTTGCCGTCATAGATTTTGCCCAGGGCGGAAAGGGGGGTTTCCGTATCCGCCAGGATTTCTTCACAGACAGGGATGAGGTTACCGCGCTGTGCCAGTTCTTCCATGCTCGATCGATCGGGAAACGAATCGAGTTTCATGCCATGACTCCCTATGTTCGTGAGGACCCAGCCTGGTTCAAACCACCAGTTCGTCCATGTTGCCAAGAGGTTTGAACATTTCGAAAAGCGTCTCGATCTGCCGGCACAGCTGGTGAAACTGTTCGGGATAGAGCGACTGAGCTCCGTCGCTCATGGCGCTTTCGGGCTGGTGATGCACCTCCACCATGAGGCCGTGGCAGCCGACGGCGACGGCGGCGCGGCTCAGGGGGATGACCTGGTTTCTTCGACCCGCGGCATGGCTGGGATCCACGATGATGGGCAGATGGCTTTCCTTGCGAACGACCGGAATGGCCGACAGGTCCAGGGTGTTTCGGCTGTGGTGCGCAAAAGTCCGCACGCCCCTCTCGCAGAGGACGACCTGGGTATTGCCTCCCTCCATGATGTATTCGGCGGCCATGAGCCATTCTTCGATGGTGGCCGAGAGTCCCCGTTTGAGGAGGATGGGCTTTCGCGATCGCCCCGCACGCCGCAGGAGGGTGAAGTTTTGCATGTTCCGGGTGCCGATCTGGACCATGTCTGCGTAGGCTTCCACCAGATCGAAAACTTCGTGGTCCATGGCTTCGGTCACCACGGGCATGCCGGTCTCCTCGCGCACCCTGGCCATGATCCGCAGTCCTTCTTCCCCAAGCCCCTGGAAAGAGTAGGGAGACGTACGCGGTTTGAAGGCCCCCCCGCGAAAGAGCTTTGCTCCGGCCGCCTTCACATGCCGGGCGATGGTGAGCGCCTGCTCTTCGCTCTCAATGGCGCAGGGGCCTGCGATCATGGTGAGATGGCCGTTGCCGATGAGCACTCCTCCCACGTCGACCACCGAATCTTCCGGCTGCAGCTCCCGGCTCACCAGTTTGTAAGGATGGGTCACGCGGATCACTTCCTTGACACCGGGCATCCCCACCAGCGGGGAACTGTCCACCGCGCCCTGATTGTAGAGGACGCAGATGGCCACCCTCTGTCCCCCGGGCATGGGGCGCGCCGTGTAGCCCCTGGATTCTATGACGGCAACCACCGCATCGATCTGTCCCTGTGTGGCCTGCTGATTCATGACGACAAGCATGATCCTTCTCCCTGTCTGGTTCGTGATGGGTTCAAAAACGGGGTCACAAAGACTCAAGCAAGAACTCCGACAAAAAAGGGGCTGCAGGAAAATCCCACAGCCCCTTCTCACAACGAAAAAAGGGACCGTGAGCCGGTGTGGCCCACGGTCCCTCTCCAACTTTATGGCATTCTTTCAAGCCGAGCTAAGACGCTGTGGCACACCTCCCCGTCCAGGTATTGCGCCACCAGCACCAAGAACAGCTCATTGTGATCCTGAAATCTTCCAACATTTTCATCGCCCATTGTGAAGGGAAAAAATTATTGGTTAGTGTGTAACCGACAGGGGACTTCCCTGTCAATCATATTTTTCATGGAGGGCCCGTCACGTATCCCGCGAGCCCTGTGTGAGGCGGGGATTTTTCTATTGCCTGTTCGTGAACATTAATGTTACAAAGTCCCGATTTTCTCAAACCGCACACTCTCTTGAACCCTTTGGTGCCCGCAGGGTGCGGGTCAGTCCGGGGAGAGTGGAGGCAAAACCAGAAGGGAGACGAACAGGATGGCAGTGATTGGAATGAAACAGTTGTTGGAGGCAGGGGTTCACTTTGGTCACCAGACCCGTCGCTGGAACCCCAAAATGAAGCCTTACATCTTTGGGGCACGCAACGGCATCTACATCATCGACTTGCAGAAAACGGTCCGGCTCTTTCATTCGGCCTACCGTTTTGTGAAAGATGTGGCCGCAGCGGGTGAGAGCGTTCTTTTCGTCGGGACGAAGCAGCAGGCCCGGGACACGATCCAGCAGGAAGCGCGCAGGGCCGGCATGTTTTTCATCAACCACCGCTGGCTGGGTGGGATGCTGACCAATTTCAAGACGATCAAACAGAGAATCGACCGCCTCAAAGAACTCGACGCCATGGTCGAGGACGGCAGCATCAATCGATTCCCCAAAATAGAAATCATCAAGCTGCAGCGGGAGCGGGAAAAGCTCGAGAAAAACCTCGGCGGGATCAAGGAAATGACCCGTCCGCCGGGAGCCTTGTTCGTGATCGACACCCACAGGGAAGACATCGCAGTGGCTGAAGCCAACCGGCTCCGCATTCCCGTGGTGGCCGTGGTGGACACCAACTGCGACCCCGATGTGATCGACTACATCATTCCGGGCAATGACGACGCGATCCGTTCCATCAGCCTGATCACCTCGAAAGTCGCCGACGCCTGCATCGAGGGCAGACAGCTCTACACCGAAAAGATGCATGCGGAACAGGACAAAGAGGTCGAGCCTCTGGAAGAAGTCCCCGCCGGCCAGCTCCTCAGGGAAGAAAAGGCGGGTCCGGAGGTGGAGATCGTCAATCCTGCCGTAGAGTCGGACACCAGCCAGGAATAAGCCGCGCCTCGCACATGACAAAGGGCCGGGATCCGAACGATCCAGCCCTTTCCCTTTTTTGGGAGTCGGATCAAAACCACGCGCGGCGGCATAACGGCCCGGAATTTCAGGACACCTGCTGAGACAGAGGGGCGCACCACCGCCAAGGCGTCCTTTCCACACGCCCAGCGGCGGAAATTGAGAAAATGCCCCGGGAAGACGGAATCTTCGCCCTCGGCACCCAGGAGAATCCCGGCAGGTCCCCCTGTGGCCGGGCACCCCGCGACATCATCCTTTAAAGTGAGTGTTAGCATCGAGTGAGAAGGAGGAATCTTTTGGACATCACAGCTGCCATGGTCAAAGAATTGAGAGAAAAAACCAACGTTGGAATGATGGACTGCAAGAAAGCTCTCCATGAAACCAACGGAGACATGGAAAAGGCGGTCGACCTTCTGCGCCAGAGAGGGCTCGCCAAGGCTGCCAGCCGGGCAGGCCGCGAAGCCACGGAAGGGATGGTTCATGCCTACATTCACGCAGGGGGACGCATCGGTGTTCTCTTGGAAGTGAACTGCGAAACCGACTTTGCAGCCAAGAGCGAAGACTTCGGTGAATTCGTCAAGAACGTAGCGCTTCACATTGCCGCTTGCAATCCTCTCGCCATCACAGCGGAGGAACTGCCCCAGGATGTGGTCGAGCGGGAAAAAGCCATCTATGTTGCTCAGGCCAAAGAATCGGGCAAACCCGACAACATCGTGGAAAAGATGGTCGAAGGCAAGATGCGCAAATTCTACGAAGAGTCGACGCTCCTTCAGCAGGCGTATGTGAAAGATCCGGACAAGACCATTCAGGACTATCTCAACGAACTCACGGCCAGCATCGGCGAGAAGATCATGATCCGCCGCTTTGTCCGCTATCAGCTCGGCGGAGAATAGGCCTCGGGTTTTTTCTCTTCACGAACGATTCCGGACCGAGAGCCCTGCAGTTTCCTGCACCTTTCATCCTTACTCTGCACCGGGATGCGGCAAGCCCCTCGGGTCCGGCCCCCGGTGCGGGAGCAAGGCGCCTCACCGCAAAAATCCTTTCACGGAAAGCATGGTGGCCCAGATGGAAAAACCTCTGTATGGACGGATTCTCTTAAAATTGAGCGGCGAAGCCCTGATGGGAAAAGAGTCCTACGGGATCGATCCGGGAGTGCTGCAGGAAATCGCTCAGGAAGTGAAAGATGTCCACAGGATGGGCGTCCAGATTGCCATGGTCATTGGAGGAGGCAACATCTTTCGGGGCGTTTTCGGCGCATCTCAGGGAATGGATCGCTCCACGGCCGACTACATGGGCATGCTCGCGACGGTCATGAACGGCCTGGCCCTGCAGCAGGCCCTCGAGAAACAGGGACTTCCCACCCGCGTCCAGTCGGCCATCGACATGAAAGAAGTCGCGGAACCCTACATCCGACGCCGCGCCATCCGGCATCTGGAAAAGGGCCGTGTCGTGATTTTTGCCGCGGGAACAGGGCTTCCTTTTTTCACCACCGACACGACCGCGGCTCTACGGGCCATCGAAATTGGAGCCGGGGTGCTTCTCAAAGCCACGAAGGTGGACGGGATCTATGCATCTGATCCCGAGAAGGACCCTTCTGCCAAGAAATTCGATCGGATCAGCTACCTCGAGGTCCTTCGAAGGGATTTGAAAGTCATGGACGCCACGGCCATCTCCCTTGCAAAGGACCAGGACATGCGCGTGATCGTATTCAATCTGAGGAAACAGGGAAACATCAGGAAAGCAATTTTAGGCCAACCAATCGGAACAGTGGTGGAGGGAATGGGCGATGTTGAATGACATTTATGCAGACACTCGGGACCGAATGGGAAAGACCGTCGAGAATCTGGAAAATGAGTACAAGCGACTTCGCACCGGCAGAGCCTCTGTTTCCCTTGTGGAAGGGATCCGGGTGGATTATTACGGAGTGCCGACACCGCTGAGCCAACTGGCCACGCTGACCATCCCGGAGCCCCGCACCATCATGATCCAGCCGTGGGACACAAGCATCATCAATGAGGTGGAAAAGGCCATCCTCAAATCGGAACTCGGCCTCACCCCCATGAACGACGGCAAGCTCATTCGCATCAACGTGCCGCCCCTGACTGAAGAGCGGCGCAAAGACCTGGTGAAGCTGATCAAAAAGAAAGCGGAAGAGACCAAGGTTGCCATCCGCAACATCCGACGCGATAGCAACGAAACCATCAAGGAATTGAAGAAGGAAAAGGAGATCTCGGAGGATCAGCAGGCCAAGGCCCAAGATGAGACTCAAAAGATCACCGATGATTTCATCAAGAAAGTCGATTCCGTCTTCAGCCTGAAAGAGAAAGAGATCCTGGAAATTTAGCGATGCAATCACTCGATCCGCACAAACTGCCGCAGCACCTCGCCATCATCATGGACGGCAACGGCCGCTGGGCTCGAGCCCGCATGCGCAACCGGATCTTCGGCCACGAGGAAGGCGCCAACTCCGTCAAGGAGGTCGCGCGGTGTTGCCTGAAACTGGGCATCCCCTGCCTGACGCTTTACTCGTTTTCCAAGGAAAACTGGCAGCGCCCCAAAACGGAGGTCAACGCCCTCTGGAATCTGCTGGAACGCTTCCTCAAGTCGGAATTGAACGAACTGATCGAGAAGGAGATACGGCTCATCCACCTGGGAGACCGTGAAGCCCTTCCCGAGCACGTCCTGCGGCGACTTGACGAGGCCATCGCCGCCACTGCTTCCTTCACGAAGTTGAGGCTGAGCCTTGCCCTCAATTATGGAGGCAGGCAGGAGATCTTGAGGGCCGCCCGGCTCTTTGCCGAGGACGTGCAGGCAGGCAGGCTGCAAACTCATGAACTGACCCAGGAGATTTTCTCAGGATACCTCTTTACCGCCGAACTCCCCGACCCCGATCTCATCATCCGGACGGGAGGGGAATATCGAATCAGCAATTTTCTCCTCTGGCAGCTCGCCTATGCGGAAATCTACACCACCGAAGTGCTGTGGCCCGATTTTCGAGAACCCGAACTGGAACGGGCGCTGGTGGACTATCAGCACCGGGAGCGGCGATTTGGGAAAACCAGCGCTCAAGTTCATGGCAGCCCAGACGACTGAGGCCTTGGGGGCCTCGAAAACTCGTCCCGCCCCGGATCCATTCACAACCTCCATGGAACGTTTTCCCTCATGAATCCGAATGCAACGAAGTGGGACATACGTCAGTGGGACTCACACAAGCAACGCCTGGTCACCGGTCTGGCCATGGCCGCCCCGGTGGCCTTCGTTCTCGGCTTTGCTCCGGTGTGGACGTGGGCCCTTCTGGTTGTCCTGGTCTCTCTCATCGGTCTCTGGGAGCTGGAAAAGCTTTTTTTTGAAGAATCGCCTCCCCTCCCCTGGCGTGTTCTCTTTTTCGCCTCAGCCCTCGTGACGCCCGCCCTGACCTTGCTTCACGGCTCAGAGGGTCTGTTGTTCTCCCTGGTGTTGAGTCTTTTCGCGGGTCTCTCCTGCCTGCTTTTTTCTTCCGCCCAGGACACTCCAGGAATCCATCGGCTGGCGCTCTCCTGTCTGAGCTGGCTCTACCTTCCCTTCGCCCTCTCCCACGCTCTGCTCCTGGGAGAGCTGTACCAGGGAAGGCTCTGGATCTTCTTCGTTCTTTTCGTGGTGTTTTCCAGCGATGCCGGTGCCTACTACAGCGGAAGGCACTTTGGAAAACACAAGCTTTACGAGCGGGTGAGCCCCAAGAAGACCGTGGAGGGATCCGTGGGAGGGCTCCTGATGAGTCTCGCCACTGGCGGTGTTTTCGCTCTGCTGCTGGTGGAGGGCATGGCCCTGTGGAAAGTGCTTCTGTTGAGCGGATGCGTGAGTGTTGTGAGCCAGATGGGGGATCTCATGGAATCCATGATCAAGCGCATCAGCGGCAAGAAAGACTCCGGCACCCTGCTCCCCGGCCATGGAGGTTTTCTGGACCGGCTTGACAGCCTGGTCTTTGCCTTTCCCTTCGCCTGGTTTTTCCTCTCGTGGATGGCGCATTGACCCGGTCGCCCCCCCGGCCAGGAAGGTTACGAGACGACATGACTCCCAAAAGATTGAGCATCCTGGGAAGCACGGGTTCCATCGGCGTGAGCACCCTGGATGTGGTGAGACAGTTTCCCGAGCGGTTCCAGGTGGTCGGCCTCTCCGCGGGCCGCAACGCGGCGCTCCTCAAAGATCAGATCCTGGAATTTCGCCCGGCGGTGGTGTCCGTTTTCGACGAAGAACTCGCGGAAGAGTTGGATCGGCTCCTGAAACACGGTGACCATCGCCCTCAGATCCTTTTTGGTCCTCCCGGGTATGAAGCGGTGGCCACAGCGCCCGATGTCCACCTGGTGGTTTCAGCCATGGTGGGTGCTGCAGGACTTCTGCCCACCCTTGCCGCCATCGAAGCCGGCAAAGACATCGCTCTCGCCAACAAGGAAACCCTCGTGGTCGCGGGCGAAATCGTCATGAACACAGCGCAGGCACGCAACGTCCGCATTCTGCCTGTGGACAGCGAGCACAGCGCCATTTTCCAATCCCTCCAGGGAAATCAGAGAAAAAGTCTTCGACGGATCCTCCTCACGGCATCCGGCGGTCCTTTTTTCTCCAAATCGGCATCGGAGCTTCAGGCGGTCACCCCCGACGCCGCGCTCTGCCACCCCAACTGGTCCATGGGACGCAAGATCACCATCGACTCGGCAACGCTCATGAACAAGGGCCTCGAGGTCATCGAGGCCCACTGGCTGTTCGATGTGCCTGTCGATCTCATTGCGGTGCACGTGCACCCTGAAAGCATCATTCATTCGATGGTCGAATACATCGACGGATCGGTGATCGCGCAGCTCGGAGTGCCGGACATGAAGATTCCCATCGCCTATGCCCTCGCCTTTCCCGAGCGACTGCCGGTAAAGGGCCCTTCCCTGGATCTTTTTCAGTTGAGCAAGCTTTCCTTCTATCCTCCGGACACGGGGAAGTTTCCGTGCCTGCGCCTGGCTTATGAGGCCTGTGAACGGGGCAGCACCCTGCCCTGCGTGCTCAATGCCGCCAATGAAGTGGCGGTGCAGGCCTTTCTGGAATGCCGGATCGGCTTCACCGACATCTCCCGCCTCATCGAGGAAGTGCTGTCCCGGCATGTCCCTCCCGAGAAGGCCTCCCTGGAATTGCTGCTGACCGCCGACCGCTGGGCCCGTGAAGAAGCCGAAACTTTGATTGCGCAACGACGAAAGGCCTGAGCCGCTGGAGAGCCGCCGGGAGCCTCCAGGGAAAAAGTGCTTCCGCGGGTGGGTTCGGCCGATTCCTGCACGGTGTTTGCAAATCGAATCAAGAATCGCTAAATTGATCCCATCGACGCGCCGCGATGCGTCAAGGCAACTGTTATTGCATGCGTTCACCCGCACATTGAGGATATGAGTTTGATCACGACCATCGTCTCCACCATTGTTGTCCTGGGAGTTCTGATTTTCATTCACGAATTGGGACATTTTCTCGTGGCCAAGTGGTCCGGCGTGACCGTTCTTCGATTTTCTCTGGGGTTCGGCCCCAAACTGATCACGGTCAAGCGCGGCGAAACCGAATATTGCCTTTCCGCCATTCCCCTCGGGGGGTATGTCAAGATGCTCGGTGAAGATGTGAACGATGAGATCACCGATGAAGAAAAGTCGCGGAGTTTTTCCTCGCAACCCGTTTTCAAGCGCATCGGCATCGTCCTGGCCGGCCCCTTTTCAAATTTTCTTCTGGCCATCGTCATTTTTGCCCTGATCTATGCCTTCGCCGGCATTCCCCACCTCACGCCGGAAATCGGTTCCGTGACCGAAAACTCTCCCGCTCAGTCCGCAGGTCTCCAAAGCGGCGACCGGGTGTTGTCCATCAACGATCGAGAGATCTCCACCTGGGACGAACTGTCCCGATCCATCGAAGAGCATGGGGAAAAGCCTCTGTCGCTGCTCATCGAACGCAACGATGAAGTCCTGAGAATCACGGTGACGCCTGCAGTGAGCGAGATCACCAACATTTTTGGTGAACAGGTGAGCCGGCCCATCATGGGAGTCACCGCGTCGGGCAAGGTGGAAGTGAAGGAAATCTCGCCCTTTTCTGCGATACACTACAGCCTTCTTCAGACCTGGAATCTGAGCAAGCTGTTCTTGCTCACCGTGGTGAAGATGATCGAAGGCGTGATTTCCCCCAAGACGCTGGGCGGACCGATTCTTATCGCTCAACTGGCGGGACAGCAGGCTCAGGAAGGGCTCATCAACCTGATCAACTTCACGGCCCTCATCAGCGTCAACCTGGCGGTCTTGAACCTCCTGCCCATCCCCATCCTGGACGGCGGACACATCGTGTTTTTCAGCATCGAAGCCCTGCGAGGCAGGCCGCTCAGTGTGAGAACCATCGAAGCCCTGCAGAAAATGGGGTTGTTTCTGCTTCTCATGCTGATGCTCTTCGTTTTTTACAATGACATCATGCGACTGATTCCCGGGAGCAGTCCCGACTTTAAACCCTGAAAAACCCCTGGAGCTGAATCCGCAACCATGAAAGTCTTAGCTGCGGACACCTCCACAGCGAGTGGAAGTGTCTGCCTGATGGATGGAGCCCGGGTCAAGGCCGAATGGACCATTCATTCGGAAATCACGCACAACCGTCTCCTTTTGAAAACCATCGACCGTGTTCTCGAGGCGGTGGGATGGAGTCTCGAAGAGGTGGAGGGGTTTGCAGTGACCACGGGCCCGGGAAGTTTCACGGGACTCCGGATCGGCCTCACAACCCTGAAGTCTCTCGCCTGGGCACTTAGAAAACCCTTCGCCGGCATTCCATCTCTCGATGCCCTGGCCGCCCAGTTTGTTTTTGCCGCACACCCCGTCTGCAGCCTGCTGGACGCACGGAAGAGAGAAGTTTTTGTGGGCCTTTATCAACCGGACGACAAAGGGAACCTCGTGCGGAAGGGTGACCTTCGTGTGGCGAAACCCGAGCGGATTCTTGACTGGATTGCAGAACCTACGGTCTTCTGCGGCGACGGCTGGCTGGCTTACGAAGACTTCTTCCGTGAGAAACTCGGTCCGAAAGCCCTGGCGGCTCCCGCGCCCCATCATGTTTTGCGCTCCTCCCATGTGGCCCATCTGGCTCGAAAGAGGTTCCTGGCCGGGGACGTCGACAACCCCATGACCAGCGTCCCGCTTTACGTTCGACCCTCCGAGGCCGAACTCCACTATCCTGAACTGTCCGGCCACCTCTCCGAGGATGCCTCCACGACACAATGAACATCCCGCCCATTCCCATTTACGATCCAGGCCTTATATTGCCTCCATCGATCCGTGGCCCGGCACACAAAGACTCACCGAGGCCCGAGAGGGATTCCTTGTAAGGCATCCATTACCTGTCCTGGATCCGTTCAAGGAAATGCTGGTGGTTGGATAAAGCTTTTCGGTTCAGCACATTGTTGTCGATTGAAAAGAGCGTTATGGAGGGCAACTCATGAAGGTCAATGTCAAATGTTTTGCAACGCTGGCGGAAGCTGAAGCCTGCGATTACCGTGAAACCACAGCCCATGACGTTCCGGAAGGGGCGACGGTGCGGGTGCTCGCCGCAGCCCTGAACATCAAACCGGAAGACGTCAAACTGGTTTTCGTGAACGGCAAAGGGGGCTCTCTGGACACGGTCCTCAAGGAGGGAGATCAGGTGGGCCTGGCTCCACCCTCGGGGGGCATGTGACCGGCAGGGAGTCCTGGGAGACAATTCCCCGAAACCAACACGGCGTTGAGCCCCCTGCAGGTGCGGGGGTGACTCCCGCGATTCGATCGAGAAACGCACTCCTGCACAGGTGCCGCAAATCGGTCGTCCGCAGGATGCGGCAGAACAGGATTCCCGCACTGAAAGGCACGGGGGCTCGGCGAGTGCTGTGTGATTCGTTTTTCCCTTTTTCCTATCTTTTGAGAAACTTCATGCTGCTCGGCCGGGAGCCGTTGTGGGTTTCCATGCCGCCAAAGAAAAAGCGAACCTTCTTCCTCCGTGTCCTGGAAGAGCGGGTTCGCTTTTTCGTTTCTTTGAAGGCTTGGCTCAAACAAAACGGCGGGTATCAGTCCGTCAGAAGCTTCTCCCCGCCCTCCCCCGACCAAAACCCCGCCGAATACTGCCTGCACTGTGGGGGGTGCTGCGAAACACCCAGCGGCCTGGCGGATTTTCCAATGGAATCGCTCCTCCCCCAGCCATGGAAAGATCTTTTTGGCAGCGGCCTGGGAAAAGGGCACCGTTTCTGTCCCTTCCTCTGGGAATACCGCAACACAGGCCTCAGTCTCTGCGCCATCCACCCCTGGCGTGCCAATCCCTGCAGAACTTTCGGCGAAGAGGACTGCCGCTTTGTTTTGCGGGATCCGGACCTGCCTTACCTCACGGATCAGGAACGCACGCGGCGTTCCTGCTCTTCCCTGCTTCGATTGCTTCGACCTTGAGCGTCGTTGCCGCCTCCGTCACGAAACTCCGAAAACGTTGTAAGGGCACTTTTCATCCCGCGTCTCTCCCGTTCGGAAGCCGGTCTCGGAGGCCACGATTTCCGCAACCTTTTTGTAGAGTGTCCTGAGGGGGATGTCTGCCGGGCAGGCCTCCTCACAAAGACCGCAGTCGATGCACCGGCCGATCATGTGCACCGCCCGGGTGAGGTGAAAGATCGGGTTTTCCGTGGGAAGATTCGCCTTCTGAATGAGTTCTTCCTCCTCCAGACTGCATTCCTTGCAGAAGCACATGGGGCAGACGTTGCGGCAGCCGTAGCATTTGACGCAGCGGTCAAACTGTTCCATCCAGAAACGGAACCGTTCATCGACGCTCTGCGCCTCGAGCTTCGAAAGCTCAGGACTCTCGGCCATGCCATGGCCCTGCTCACCGGCCACGCAATCGTCGGGATAGGGCTTGCGGCACGCACAAGCTTCCGCCAGCTCAGGCGGGCAGGCAATTCCCAGGGGAACAACCCGGTCTTCTCGAAGCTGGTTCCACTTGTACAGTTCGATGAGCCCCCGTTCGTCACACCCTCTGACCAGCACTCCAAAGGTGGCCTCGGGGTAGGACCTGGCGAGGCGAATGAGGATCATGTTGAGGGGGTAACGGGCATCGCCGGCCTTTGTGTTGTCACCGAGGTTCAGGGTTTCCAGTTCATTCGTGGAGGTGAAGAGGTGCGGTTGAATGTGTCCGTTCTTCTCCTGAAGTCCCAGAAAACCCTGGATCTTGCCCTCTTCCAGCAGTGTTTTGACGCGCTCGATGACCTGTTCTCTCATGGGGTGCCTTTGTCTCCAAATGCGGCATGCACGGGCTCGAATGCTCCCCGCCTCGGCCTCTCGCCGAATTGCAGCAGAGGATTCGCACGAAGGCGGAAGATTCATGCCCCCATGCATGGGGATTATGGATGTGAATCGATGAAGAAGCCCCGGGATGAAGCTTTAGTAGAAGGAGCTTTGAGTGCCGGCAGATGTGCTGCCGGCCCGCTCACGCCGCTTCTCCAGCCCTTCCCTTCCTCTTCAGGGGGGACGGACCCAACTTGCGAAGAGTTTCCACAAAATCCTTGATTTCGTGGGTGAATTCAGGAGCCTCGGCCGAAGAAACCCACCGCGCACGAAGCCGGTCCTCTTCGATCCCACTGAATGCCAGCAACTGCCTCAGGAATTGCACACGCCTCTTTGCCGAGTAATTGCCGTACATGTAGTGGCAATCACCCAGATGACATCCCCCCACAAACACCCCGTCGACACCCTCCTGAAAGGCTCTCAGGATGTGGTGCGGCGACACGCTCGCAGAACACATGACGCGAATGATCCGAACGTTGGTCGGGTACTGCATACGACTGACCCCAGCCAGGTCAGCAGCGGCGTATGCTCACCAAGTGCAGAGAAAACAAAGCACTTTGGGTTCAAAATCGCTCCCGCTCATCTGTTATCCTTTCTATCCAGGACAGAACCATCTTTTTGGGAAAAGGAGCCGTCCCTCTCCTGCAGCTCAAAACCGAACAAACCACCCGAACAAACCAATGGACGGCCCCCGCCTCTCATCCCACCACCCTGCGAATCTGGGAGAGAAGCTGTTTGGGCGTGAACCCCCGCAAAATCACACTCTGAGACGGGCAGGTGGAGGCACAGTTGCCGCACCCCTTGCAAAGGATGACGTTGACCTCGCAAACGCCCCCGGCCTCGTCGAAATGGATGGCTCCATAGGGGCAGACATCCTTGCATCCCTGGCAGCCCACACAGGTTTCGCCGTTGATCTCAGCCACCAGGGCACTGGAAACCAGTTTGTCCTTGAAAAGCACTGTTCCCGCCCGGGAGGCGGCCCCAAGCCCCTGAGCGCGCGCTTCGGCCACCGTGGCCGGATACCTTGCCGCACCACACACGAAGATGCCGTCGGTGGCAAAATCCAGCGGCCTCAATTTGGCATGCGCCTCCAGGAAGAATTGATTCTGGTCGATGGGAATGCGCATGAGCTGCGCCAGGCCGACAACGCCCTCCCGGGCTGTCACAGGGGTGGAGAGAACCAGCAGGTCGCAGCGGAATTTTCGGGTCTCCCCCATGAGCGGCTGATAGAATTCCACCTCGCCGTCTTTGACCTCCGGAGGTTGGGTGGGTTCGTAGACGTCGAAGCGGATTCCTTTCCGGCGTGCTTCCCACAGCATGCGTTCATATTCGGGACCGTACATCTGCATGTCCCGGTAGAGGATGTGCACCTGGGCGGCGGGATTGGCTTCTTTGATGAGCAGGGCGTTCTTGACGGCCGTGAGGCAGCAGATCCGCGAGCAATAGGGGCGCTCCGCGGAGCGGGCCCCCACGCACTGGATCATCACGACGTCCCCGGCATCGAGAGGCCCTTCCCGCAGCCGTTCCTCCAGTTCGATCTGCGTGATCACCCGGCGGCCGTCGTAGCCGAACAGTCCCTCGGGCTTGAACGGCTGCCCCCCGGTCGCCACCACGATGCATCCCACGGTGTTCTGCACCTGAGCGCCCTCGCCCGTGCGAAGGGTGACCTCATAATTTCCAATCACCCCTTCCACACCGACCACTTCCGCACCGAGATGAATCTGCACGTTGTCCCTGGCGGTCACCCGACCGATGAGTTCCTGAATGAAGCCGCCCGCATCGGTGAAGGAGGGTGCGAGCCGGTGAAGCTTGTTGAGGAGCCCTCCAAGCTTTTCGCCCTGTTCCACGAGGGTCACTTCCATCCCCATGTCCGCAAACGCTTCCGCAGCGGAAAGCCCGGCCACACCCCCACCGATGACGAGGGCTTTCCGGACAAGAGATGACTCGAAGTCCTGTTGAGGCTCCAGGAACGCGGCTTTGGCGACGCCCATGCGCACGAGATCCATGGCCTTGACCAGGGCGTCTTCGGGCTCGCCCATGTGCACCCAGGAACACTGATCCCGGATGTTCACCATTTCAAAGAGATAGGGATTCATTCCGGCCTCGGCGCACGCGCTTTTGAAGAGAGGCATGTGCGTCCTCGGTGAACAGGAGGCCACCACCACCCGGTTGAGACGGTGTTCCCCGATCGCCTTGCGAATCTCGGAGATTCCCGCCTCGGAGCAGGTGTAGAGGTTGTTGATGGCATACACCACCCCCGGAAGGGTCGACGCATAGCGGGTCAGCTTTTCACAGTCGAGATACCCCGCAATGTTGGACCCGCAGTGGCAGATGAACACACCGATCCGCACTTCGGCCGGGGAGGACGGACTCTTCTTGCCTTTAGAGCTGCTCATGGAAAGGTTCTCCTTCAAGAAGCAAGTCGAACGGACGCACCGCCGGACAACACCTGCGCGGCACGCGCTGCAGCGCTGCTGGCCTGGGCCACGGATTCAGGAATGTCCATGGGGCTCTGAGCACAGCCACACACAAAAACACCGGGCCGGGACGTGTCCAGAGGCTGCATGGGGCTGGTGGCAAAAAACCCGAAATCGTTGAGCGCGACCCCGAACGTTTGCGCCAGTTTTCCAGTGGAGCGACTCGGTTCACAGGCCGTGGCCAAAATCACCAGGTCCATCTCCATGCTTCGAACCTGGCGAGCCTTGGTGTCTTCATACCACACCACGCAGCGGTGATCTTCCTTTTCGGTGATCTCGGCCACGCGGCTTCGGACGTAATGGACTCCCGCCTCTCGTTCACTGCGGTTGCGGTATTCTTCAAACCCCTTGCCGATGGCCCGGATGTCCATGCCGAAGATGTAGACCTCCGCCTCGCGGTCGTGCTCCCGGGCAATGATGGCTTCCTTCACGGAATGCATGCAGCAGAAGCCGGAGCAGTGAGGATTGAAGCGGATGTCTCGCGACCCCACGCACTGCAGGAAAGCGAGCTTTTTGGCCGACTGCATCTGCGAGACCTTCTGCTGCGACGCCTCCAGTTCCTCCACGGCCCTCCGAAGCTGCGCCACCTCCGCCGCCCATGCTTCGTAGTCGTCTCCCGTCAATTCCCCCGATTCGTAACGGGGATAAAAGGCGTCGGACTTGAGCTCATGCTTCTTTTCAAACTTCTCCAGGCTTCGACTCAGCTTCTTGACCGTTTTCTCCAGTTCGGGAACGGCGGCCTGCACCGCCAGATCCGACGGGCGGTAAACATGCCCGTGTGTGGGACCGCTCGCAGACAGAAATCTTTCGAACTCCAGGGCGCTCACCACGTTGGGCAGCCGCCCATAGCCGTATTCCGGAATGCGACGGGCATCGAAGAGGTCATAACCGGTGGCCAGAATGACGGCCCCCACCTCCACATCCAGGATCTGATCCGTCTGCTTGTAGTCGATGGCCCCCGCCTGGCACACCTTGGCGCAGACCCCGCACTTCTTGCCTTCCTGGAAGTTTCGGCACTGGGTCGCGTCAATGGTGTACGTGGAGGGGATCCCCTGGGCGAAATAACGATATATGGCCTTGGCCTCGCCCAGTCCCAGGTTGTATTCATCGGAAATGGGAGTCGGGCATTTTTCGGCACACGCCCCGCATCCCGTGCATTTGCCTTCATCCACATACCGGGCCTTTTTCCGCACGGTGACGCGGAAATCACCCACTTCCCCCTCGACGTTTTCCACTTCGGAATAGGCCAGCAGCCTGATGTTGGGATGTCGACCGACATCCATCAATTTCGGTGCGAGGATTCAGAGGGCACAGTCATTGGTGGGAAAGGTCTTGTCGAGCTGGGCCATCTTCCCGCCGATGCTCGGCAGCTTCTCCACAAGGTGTACCTTGAACCCCATCTCCGCAAGATCCAGAGACGCCTGGATTCCTGCAATGCCACCTCCAACGACAAGAACATCCCGATTCACAGGCAGGATCTCCTTCCGGACCCCGGGAGTTTTCGAACCGTCCGTTCCCAACTCCCGCGGCCCCGACAGTTATTCTGTATGGTCCAAGAGAAACGTGTACAGGTCCGCAACCTTCAATTGAAGGTCCGTGTTGCTCTCCGCACACGTCAAATGAATACGGCACTTGGAACAGGACGTGATGAGTGTTTCCGCCCCCGTAGCGAGAGCCTCCTCCAGCCGCTCCATCTGCATGGCCTTGGAATAGCTGGAGCACTCGATCCAGGCAGTGGTGCCGCAACAGAAGGAGTTCTCACGGCTTCGCTCCATCTCCCTCAACTCCACACCGGGCACCAGCTGGATGAGCTCCCGGGGAGCGTCATAGATCCCGGCCTTGCGCCCCAACCGGCAGGGGTCCTGGTAAGTGAGCCTGCGATCTCCGTTGGCGGCCGCCCTGAACTTCAGGCCGGCCCCCGGCAGCTCCCGTGCCAGGAATTCGCTCACGTGAAGCGCCTCAAACGGCAGCTCCCCAAAGTGTTCAGGCACGTGGTCCCGAAAGGTGGTGTAGCCTTCGGGGCACCCGAAGATCACGGTCCTGGCCCCCGATTCCCTGATGGTCTGGAGATTGGAACCTGCCAGCTTCCTGAAGGTCTCGTCATCCCCCGTCCACAGGGCGTCGTGACCGCAGCAGCGTTCCTGATCGCTCAAGACGGGCTCGATGCCCATGCGGTTCAGGAGCTGCAGGATGCTCCGGGCCGTTTCCAGGGAGCCGCCACCGAAGGGAAGTGCTGCATCGAAGTAGGGCGCGCAGCCCACGAAATAGAAGATCTCCCCCTTGTCCTTGAAGCGCCCCACTTCCTGAGCCCACAGCGTCCGATTCTGTTTCACGGCCCGCGTCTGGAGTTCGGTGATGCTCTGGATCGTCCCGTGATGGCTCAAGACGGGCATGTTGCCGCTCTTTCGGGCCAGTTCCCGATGCTCCCGGGCAAACTCCGGAAAGTCGATCTGCACGGGGCAGCGCACGCTGCAGCGGGCACAGGTGAGGCAGGCCCACAATTCTCTCCCCAGGAGGACCGCATCGTCCTGGTCCATGAGCGATCGTTTGATCATCTGCCTGGGAGAAAAACTGGGAATGAGCCGGCTCACCGGGCAGCTGCCCGTGCAGACCCCACATTCCATGCAAAAGTTGATCTGTTCTGCAGTGAGTTTCATGGCAAATCCATTCAGAACGCCCATGACATCAAGAGGTCACGGCGAGGGATGAAAAATGAACAGCCTGAGTCCCATGAGGTTGCGAGCCGCCCCTGAAACGCACAGGGAGGCTCTCCCGAGACGAGGGCACGGCTCGATTCCCGGGACATTTCAGGTTCCGCAGATTTCCCGGGCGCACCGGGCCCCGCCCTATCCAGCCGCAGCCCCGGCCTGAGGGAGCGTTGCGGATTCTTTGCCCTGAGCAAGCGGATTCCTCCCGAGCTCCTTCAGGAGCGTGGTGAAATCGCGGATCTCCTCGGCGAAGATCCCGCCCTCGGAAGCCGAAATCCACTTGAGACGAAGATAGCGCTCATCCACCCCCAGCAGTCTCAGAATGTTCCAGGTGTCCTCGATGACCTTCCGGCACTTGACATTACCTTCCAGGTAATGGCAGTCACCGATGTGTCAGCCGGAAACCATGACGCCGTCAGCCCCCGCCTTGAATGCATTGAGCAAAAAGGCGTGATTGACCCGACCCGAACACATGAGGCGGATGAGGCGAACATTGGTGGGATACTGCATGCGGGCAACCCCCGCCAGATCGGCTCCTGCATAAGCGCACCAGTTGCACACAAAAGCGACGATCCTGGGTTCAAAAGCTTCAGTCATAGCCATTCCTCTCAACTCAGCGCGATCCATTCACCACAACGGGAGACCCGCCCCGAGCCGGGTGCGGTAAGCCCCCCAAAACCTCCGAAACTTCCGCCAGGGACCACCACGTCGGGTTTTCGCCGCTGCCGCAACAGGAGACGAAGCCCCGCGCCGCAGCAGCTCAAATGGCGCCGATCACCGCATTGACCTGGGCATCACGGAAATGGGCCAGGGACACCGCTCCCGTCGGACACGCCACATTGCAGGCACCACACCCCGTGCACAACGCCTGATTCACTCTCGCCTGTCGTCGCCCTTCCCCCACATCCATGACCTGGATGGCCCCAAACAGACAGGCTTTCTCGCACTCGCCACAGGCGCGGCACAGTTCGGGGTTCACCTCGCTGACCACCCCTTCGCCGACGACTTCTTTCTGCGACAGGATCGTCAGAGCCCGCGACACCGCCCCCCTGGCCTGCGCGATGGTCTCGTTGGAAAATTTCGGTCCCTGAGACAAACCGCACAGAAAGACGCCGGCCGTGGCGAAATCGAGGGGGCGCAACTTGAGGTGGGCCTCCAGGAAGAAGCCGTCCTCATCGAGGGGAAGCCGCATCACCTCGGCCAGTTTCCGCCCCTCGTCCGAAGGCCGTATGGCCGCACTCAACACCAGCAGATCCGCCTCCAGCCGGATGTTCCGGTCGAGCTGTGCGTCGAAAAGCGAAAGCTTGAGCTTTTCGCCACTGGCCTGCACTTCGGGTTTCTTCTCCCGTTCGAAGCGGAAGAAGCGCACCCCCTTGCGACGAGCCTCCTGGTAATAGAGTTCCTTCATGGCGAAGGTGCGTATGTCCCGATAGAGCACCGAAATCTGAGCTTTCGGGTTCAGTTCTTTCAGTTTGAGGGCATTTTTCACGGCGGACGTGCAGCACACCCGGCTGCAGTAGAGATGGTCGGGCTCCCGGGACCCCACGCACTGGATCATGACCACCCGGTTTAGCTTGCGCACCCTCTCCGGGTCCGTCATCAGAAGATGCTCGAAATCCCGCTGTGTCACCACCTGGGGATGCTCCCCGCAAAGATATTCCGTCGGCTTGTACTCCTGCCCCCCCGTGGCGACGATGGTCACGCCATGAGACACATCCCGAGACTGACCGTTGACCGACACGGTTGTGGTGAAATTGCCGCAGCTTCCGACGGTTGCGGTCACGCGAGCCTTTGTGTGAACGGTGATCAGAGGATTTTCGGCAACCTTTCGGACGAGTTCCTGAACGTATTGAGCCGGTGAAGCCCCGTCTTCCGTGTAGTGGAGATTACGGGCGTTGCCCCCCAGTTCTTCGGAAGCCTCCACCAAAACGGCCGGATAGCCCTGATCGGCCAGAGCCAGGGCCGCAGTCAGGCCACCGAGTCCACCGCCGACTACCAGGGCACTCTGCACCACCTGGTAGGAAAAATCGTGGAGGGGTTCCAGCAGGGAAGCCCGGGCCACAGCCATGCGGATGAGATCCTTCGCCTTTTCCGTGGCCGACACCGGTTCGCCCTGATGAACCCAGGAATCCTGCTCGCGGATATTGGCCAGTTCGAAAAGATAGGGATTGAGACTCCCCTCCCGCAGCGTCTTTCGAAACAGGGGCTCGTGCGTCCTGGGGGTGCAGGAGGCCACCACCACCCGGTTCAGTTTGTTCTCGTCGATGATCCGCTTGATTTCGTTCTGCTGGTCGGTGGAACACGCGAACATGCAATGGTTGGAATACACCACGTTGGGAAGCGTTTCCACGTAACGGGCCACTTCCTCCACGTCCACCACGCCGGCGATGTTGATACCGCAGTGGCAGACAAACACCCCGATGCGAGGCGTTTCCCCCCGCACATCCCGCTCCTCGGGCTGGGGAGGAACCTGAATGAGCGTGCCTCGAGCCTCCGAGAGATCCGCAGTGGCACAGGCCGCGGCGCTGCTTCCCTGCTGCACCGATTCGGGGATGTCCTTGGCCCCCTGGAAAACGCCGCTCACGTAGACACCCGGCCGGGAGGTGGCCACCAGGTCCAGGGCATCCGTCGAGCAGAACCCGTGGGAATTGAGGTCGATGCCGAGACGCTCGGCAAGCTTCATGGTGGAGCGGTGCGGGCAGAGTCCGATGGACAGCACCACCATGTCGAACTCTTCCTGGACTATGGGCCGCCCGGGGAGAGAATAGGTCAGTTCCAGCCGGTCCGTTTCGGGCACGGGGACGACCCGCGAGACCATGGAACGCAGGTAGCGCACGCCGTATTCGTCCCGGGCTCTTTCGTAGAAGCGGTCAAACCCTTTTCCCTGAGCACGCATGTCGATGAAAAAGATGGTGGTCTGAGCGTCGTGCTCGTGCTCCTTGGTGATCATAGCCTGTTTGGTGGCATACATGCAGCAGACGGACGAACAGTAATCCTGGCCGATGCTGCTGTCCCGGGAACCGACGCACTGGATCCAGGCGATCTTCTTGGGGGTCCGGCCGTCGGAGAGTCTCTGAATGTGCCCGTGAAAGGGCCCTGCAGCGGAAAGGATCCGTTCGTATTCGAGGCTCGTGACCACGTTGGGCCAGAGCCCGTAGCCGTATTCGGGCTTGCGCCGGGCGTCGAAGGGTTCGAACCCGCCCGCGAGGATCACAGCGCCCGTGTCCAGAGTCAGGATCTCGTCTTCCTGGTCATAGCTGATCGCCTTGTTCTTGCACAACTTTTCGCAGATGCGACACTTCCCCTTGGTGAAGTAGCGGCAGTGATCCTTGTCAATGGTGTAGACCAGCGGCACCGCCTGAGGAAACGGCACGTAGATGGCTCGTCTTTCATTGAGTCCCATGTTGAATTCGTCGGGCACCTTGGTGGGGCACTTGGCAGCACAGACCCCGCATCCCACGCACTTTTCGGGATCCACGGCCCGAGCCTTCTTCTTGACGGTGACCTGAAAATTTCCGGGCTCACCGGTGAGGTCCATGACTTCCGAATAGGCCAGGATCTCGATGTTGGGATGGGTGGCCAGTTCCACCAGCTTGGGGCCCATCATGCAGGAAGAGCAGTCATTGGTGGGGAAGGTTTTGTCCAGCCGGGCCATGATGCCCCCCACGCTGGGCTGCTCTTCCACCAGGTGTACCTTGAATCCGGAATTGGCGATGTCCAGGGCACTTTGGATGCCTGCAATGCCTCCACCCACGATGGTGACCGCACCGATTTTATGTGGTTGCCGCATAGCACACTTTCCTTGCTGAGGGATGAAAACTCTGGTGTTGGGTTTCAGAGGAACGGTTGGTCCGGCAAACAGCGCGTCTCAGGTCGCCACGCCCGCTTCCCGAAGCACCGGCATGGGATCGGTGAAATGGCGGGAGAGCCATCCCCTGTAATCGCTCATTCCCAGCGCCAGCCCCACGAGTTCCGTGAAATAGAGGACCGGGAGACCGAGTTCCCGCCCCCAGGCGGCCTCAACCTTGTCCTGGTACATGTCCAGGTTCGAATGGCACATCTGGCAGGAGACCACCACGGCCTGGGCCCCCAGTCTTCGCGCCATGTCAAAGAGTTTTCCCACCAGGCGAGCCCCCATGTCGGGCCGGGAGATCATGAGGCTCGCACCGCAGCAGTCCGTTTTGTAGGGCCAGGGGAGCGGCGTCCCCCCGAGTTTCGACACAATGCGATCCATGCTCTGGGGATTCTCGTGGTCCACTGCGCCGGTGATGTGGGGAGGGCGACTGGCCATGCACCCGTAGTAGCAGACGACCTTCAGATCCTGAAGCGGATGCTTGACCAGGGACCCGATCTTGTCGAGCATTTCCGGGGTGGCAAAAAAATTGGCCAGGTCCCACACCCTGGGCGGGCTCGAATCCAGCTGGATGTCGTAGTGGGATTTCTTTTCCCCTGAAAGCTCCCATTGGGCGGTCTTGAGCCGGTTGAAGCAGAGGGGGCAGGGCACCAGCATGTTTTCCGGACTCATCCGGGAGGCCAGTTTCAAATTGCGGGCCGCCAGTTCGACACTGGCCTTGTGATTGACGCTGTGCGCCGCCGTGGCACCGCAACAGTTCCAATCGGGAATTTCCTCCAGATCGATGTCCAACGCGTCGCACACCGCTTCGATGGAATCGGCATAATCCTTGGCCGTTCCTTCCAGCGAGCAACCAGGATAGTAGGTGACTTTCATGATTCCGGTCCTCGTCGTTTGCAAAAGGCCCCCCAGAGGGCTGTTTTCATCTTCATTCGCGTCACTGCCGCGCGGCCGACCGGGCACCTTCCACGGAAATGAGCAGGAGGCTGAACCCATGAAACCGGAGGCTGCCGGCGCTTGCTCCCGGCCTCATCTCGCGGGGGTGAACCTCCCCGCTCTCTCGCCTCCTTCGTCCAAAAGATAAGGGCGCGGTTCAACCGGACGGTCGAAGGATTTTTCTCACTTCGGCCTTCCCCTTCAAAATCTTCGGAAAGAGGGAGAGGCGTCTTTTTTGAAGCAGCTTCATGCCCAGCCGGGCTTCTTCCCTCCAGGTTCCTTTCTGCATTTTTTCACGCAACTGGCCACTGCGCAGGAGATACATGGGAAGGAGGGCGCCTTCGAAAACCCGCCCCGTGAGCCGGACGTTCTCAAGGAATGCCTGGTGAAGGGCCACCACCTGAGGCTGCACCACGGCAACACCTTCGCGCACGGCCAACTCCTTGAAAAAATCCATGACCTCCGCGATGCGAACTCCGTTGGGGCAACGGGTGCTGCAGGTTTCACAGGAAGCACATACCCAGATGGTTTTCGACTTGAGGATCTCGTCCTTCTGCCCCAGTTGAGCCAGGCGGATAACGTGGTCGGGATAGAGGTCCATTTCAAAGGTGACCGGACACCCGTTGGTACACTTTCGGCACTGAAAGCATTCCGACACGAAGAACGGGCCGGCAGCTTCCACTTCCTCCATGAAACCAAAATCAGGACTCAGGGCTGCTGGTTGCATTGCAGAGAAATCTCCTGAAAAAATGGGAGGTTTTTCAAATGGTTCACGATGCAGGCGATCCATGAATGCCCCTCCAGAGGGTTTCCCATCGGGAGCACCACGGTCTCAAAGGGGGTCGCTTCACTTGAAACGCGGTCTGAGGAAAGGAATTCGAGCGCTGGTCCGAGTGTGAAGTTTCACGTCGCGGAAGAGAGGTGAGCTTGAATTTCCGTCTTGAATCAGAGACAATGGAAATTTGCACCGCCCGAGGCAAATTTCCAGCCGCTCAGTAAAACGAGAAGTTCGCTGAATCATTCGGAACCGGAAAACCTTCCAGAACCTGTCTTCAGGACCGGAACGATCCGGCATCCGTCGGGCGAGCATGCGCACAGGGGCGACGGAATGTCCATTTCGACGGCAACCGGGGGTAACATAGCACAATTTCAGAACCGAAACAAACAGAACATGAGGGCGACACAAAAAGAATCAGCACCCATGGAAATTCAAATGCGCAAGAGAGCTCGCACGGAGAAGCGGCATGTTCTGAACGCGGCAACGGCGGATGGCTCCGGAATCCTTTTTTCTAAAATTTTTGAGGAAAATTCCGATTTTTTTCTTGCCGGCCGGCAATGCATGGCGGCCCTGCCTGGAAACCGCTGCAGCCCATTGGGGCCTCAATGCGACGATTTTCATCGCCGGAGGTTGACCACACAGGCGGAGTCTATGCCCGAGGCTTCCTGTGAACCGCCCTGCGGATTTCGCTGATCCGTATTGACCAATGTCACCAAAGCGCATAACGTGAAAGTCCGTTTCCGTGGCTCCCGTTCGCCCTCTAACCGTCAGGAGATAGTTCTCCCTATGAAATACGTTGCCATCGTTGGCAGACCCAACGTGGGAAAATCAACGCTGTTCAACCGCATCAGCAAGACCAAAGATGCGCTCGTGGATGATTTCCCGGGTGTCACACGAGATCGTAAATACGCTCAAATCAACTGGGATGAGAAGTCCATCGGCTTCATCGACACCGGGGGGTATGTCAGTCAGGACATGTCACTCATCGAGGAAAAGGCCAGAGAACAGATCCTTCTCGCCATCGAGGATGCGGAAATTCTTCTGTTCGTCGCCGATGCCAAAACCGGCGTCCACCCAGAAGACACCCGCATTCTGGACCTGCTCCGGCGCACCTCCAAACCCATTTTTTTCGCGGTGAACAAGATCGACGGTCCCGAGCACACCAAACACATCGCCGAATTCTATGAGTTGGGCCTGGAGCGGATCTATCCCATCAGCGCCGCCCATGGATTTGGCATCGGCGAACTGATGACGGACCTCGCGGACGCTGTTCCTTCCGAATCCGAGGAGCCCGCAGGGGAACCGGAGGAAACCCATGAGATCCGTTTCGCCATCGTGGGACGTCCCAATGTGGGAAAGTCCACGCTGGTCAACCAGATCCTGGGCATGCAGCGCGTCATCGTCAGCCCGATTCCCGGGACCACCCGCGACCCAGTGGACACGGCCTTTGAAAGAAGCGGACAGCGCTACATCATCATCGACACGGCGGGGATCCGGCGCAAGGGCAGGACCAGGGAGAAGCTGGAGAAACTGAGCATCATCAAAGCATTGAAAAGCGTGGATCGCTGTCACGTGGCCCTGATCCTCATCGACGCCGTCGAGGGGATCACCGATCAGGATCTGCACGTCGCCGGCTACATTCAGGACCGGTCCCGCGGGTGCATCATCGGCATCAACAAGTGGGACTTGCTCCAAGCGGGCTCGAAAGAGGGCAAACGACTCCTTCAGGATGTGAAGGACCGGTTCCGTTTTTTCCCTTTCGCTCCCGTCCTGACATTTTCCGCCGCCACGGGCAGGAAGGTCGACAAGATCCTTCCCACGGTGAAGGAAGTCTTTCAACAGTACAACGAGAGGGTTTCCACAGGGGTCGTGAACCGGGTCCTGGAACAGGCGCTGCAGCAGCACGAACCGCCCATGGTGAGCGGGCGCCGCCTCAAATTCTACTACGCCACCCAGGCATCCATCCGTCCCCCCACGTTCGTCCTCTTTTGCAACTACCCCCACCTTGTCCATTTTTCCTACGAAAGATTCCTCACCAACCAGTTTCGAGCGGCCTTCAGGCTGAACAAGACGCCCATTCGCCTCGTTTTTCGCGGCCGCCAGAGAGGAACTCAAGAGGAATGAATCGTTATCACTACCGTGTTTCCCCAAGACCCTCCAGGAAAAAAGGCCTGCTTCGAGCCGCGCTGACCATCGCCCTGATCCCGGTGGCTGTCTCATATTTCTGGAACGCTGGGAAAGATCCCAAGGTGGAAGAACAGGAATCCTCCAGCACAAAGACTTCCCCGGCAACGTCCATCAGCCGCCCCAGGGTCTCCGTCTTCCTTCCGCTCAGCGGTCCCTTCATGCACGACGGTCAGGCCCTCAGGGACGGCATGGAGCTGGCCTGGGATGAGCTCCGGCAGGACGGCTTTGAAGGCGACCTCGTCTTCACCGACCTGGACAGTGACGGATTCGATGTCCTCTCCGCCGCAGAGCAAGCCGTCGCCGACCCGGACAATGTGCTGCTCATGGTCCACGGCCCAGCCGGGATGCTTCAGGAGTTGATCCCCTTCTGCCGTCAGAGGGGAATGGCCCTTCTGGCTCCGGCCAACACTCACATGAACGTGGGGCTTGCACCTTCCATTCTCACCCTGGTGCCTTCCGACCGGGAAGAGGCTGTGGAGGCGGGCAGGATTTCCGCCACCCTGAGCCCATCGCAAAAGGTTGCGGTGATCCACGATACCAGTCGCTACGGCGAAATCCTCTCGGAAGGTTTCCGGGAAGGGGGTTCCCACTCGGGGATCGAGGTGCAGGAGACAGTCCTGCTCGGTGAGGTTCAGGAAGCCGAGGTCCCGCTCACGGCTGTCCTGGGTTCAGACCTGGTGTTCCTTGCCGGAACGCCGGTTTGGGGCGTTCAGATCGCCCAGACGCTGCACGACATGAATTTCCAAGGCAAATTGATGGTCCCCCAAACCTACGACCGCGTCGCCCTGGATGACTTGCACGAGCGCTTCCACGATCGGCTGGTGGTCCTGCGACCGGCCGTGAGGGAGCAGGGAAGCGAGGATCCCTCCCAGGAGTTCACGCACAAGTTTGTTGCCCGCCACCTGCGAGAACCGGCCTGGCTGGCGGCCCTGGGATACGATGCCCTTCAGTGGATTCGCGACGATCTCAGGGAGGAATCCCTGAGTCGCGAAACCTTCCGCAAGAACCTTTTCAAGCGCTTCGCCGCCGGTAAAAGCCTTGCAGGGGCGTCGGGACGGGTGGAATTTGGTCCCGAGGGCCGCGTTCAACGCGTCCTGGAACCCCTGTTCTACCAGGAGGGCCGACTCATCCCCGCGAAAGACTCCAGGGCCTGATCTTCAAGACATCGCTTCCTCCTCCCGATCGAGCATCCCCGACACCCGGTCGGGAAGTTCCAGGACGACCCGGGCCTCCTCCAGGCGTCCTCGCTTCCGGCATCCCTCCCCATAGATACGGCATTTGATCCTCAAAACCTCCAGAGCCTGAGCTCGCTGGAGCCGAGTGAGGGGTTCCTTCAACAGGAGTTTTTCCAGCGATCGGATGCGGAGGGCGTCGAGGGAGGGTGTGGTGGCGGAGAGCTGGTCGTCATGCCCTCCGCGCTTGACAACGAGCGGAGTCTCCAGCAGTCCCAGGGGATAACGGCACCCGATGCGAAGCCAGAGATCGTAGTCCTCACAGGCGGGAAGGCTTTCATCAAATCCCTGGACCTCGTGAAAAAGATCGGCGCAAAGAAGCACCGCGGAGGGACTCACCAGGCATCGTTCCAGAAGACGGGGAAAACAATAGCCCGAGGGCTTTCGGTGATACGTTTTGGGGTTGATGCGCTTCCCGTTGCGCACCCAGATCTCTTCCGTCTGGCAGATTTTGAGCCCCGGGTTTGCCACCATGAAACCCATTTGAGCCTCGAGCTTGCCGGGGAGCCACAAATCATCGGAATCCAGAAAGGCCAGCCAGCGGCCACTGGCCCAGCGGGCTCCCTGATTTCGCGCGGCACTGACACCGGCATGGGGTTGATGAATCACGCGGATGCCATCGCCGAAGGCCGCGAGAACTTCCGGCGTGTCGTCGGTGGACCCGTCGTCCACAACGATCACCTCCAGGGAAGGGCCCTTCTGGGCCAGAACCGATGCCACGGCCTCCTGCACCAGGCGGCTGCGATTGTGAGTGGGAATGATCACGCTGACCAAGATCGTTGACTTCATGAAACCTGCCGCGTGAGTGAGGCGATCACAAAACGGGGCCCCGTCCAGCCCGGGCTGTGCCCGCCGGAGGAGATGCGCCTCAAAAGACCAGGTTCCAGAGAACCGCCAGCAGTCCCAGCCCGATGATTCCACCTTCCGTGAGTGCCTCGGAAATGGGGTCTCGCCTCAGGGGCTCGCTGCAGGCGTTGTGCAAGCGCCAGAGAAAGACACCGAGACCCGCCAGTGCCACAAGGGAGAAGATCCGGGCCTTCAGGACAAAGGGCCCCAGGAGCAGAGACAAACCGAGCAGTGCCAGGGCAGCCAGCACGAATTTTCTGGTCCTTTCTTCCCCCCAGAACACCACCAGCGTCTCTTTCCCCACCAGCTGATCTCCCTGCACCGCGAGCAAATCGAGGGCGGTCGTGCGAATGAGCACCATGAGGAAGACCACCCAGAAAGCATAGAGAAGCAGGCTGAAAGAACCGCCCAAGTGTGCCAGATGGGGCAGGAGCACCGTGATGCTCGCCCAGGCAATGGGAATGGTGAAGGTCTTGGAGGTGGGAACTTCCTTGATTTTCAGAATGTGGGACACCCGCCACCCCTTGGGCAGGATGAAGGGGACGGCGTAGAGCAGCCCGAAGAGCACGAAAAGGATCATGGCAAGAAAGGTGAGAAACCCGATCTGCAGGGCCAGCCACAGGGCTGAGGCCACCGCAAGCACGCCGGCGCTTAAGAAGACATATTGGGAGCGGTTGTAGAAAGCGGCCCTGTTGGGATCGTTCAATTGAATGGCGCTGCGGTCGAGGTAGAGGTTCAGGGTGTGCATGGCAAAGGCATAGGATGCCGCCATGGCGCTGCTCTTGAGGACGGAAGTCTCCAGTCCCGTGAGCGCCTTCACGAAAGGCGGCAGCAGGGCCGCTCCCAGAGCCACCAGAAAGTTCCCGAAGGTCATCAATTCCAGGAATTTCGTCCAGCGGCGTCCTGCGGCAGGGTCCTCGGCCTTGATGGATTCCAGGCAGTTGACCACGTCTCGGATGATCCAATTGGGAGTGGAGGCCCCGGCGGAAACGCCCACGGTCCGGTAGCGGGCCATCTCCTGGCGGTCCAACTCCCGCTCCGTTTCCACGTGAAAGGTCGGAACACCGCATTCCTTGGCGATTTCAGCCAGCCTCACCGTATTGCCGCTGTGATATCCTCCCACGATGACCATGGCGTCCACCCGGGAGCATAACTCCCGCACCTCATTCTGTCGCTCGTGCGTGGACCCGCAGATGGTGTTTTTCACCACGCCGTTGGGATAACGTCTCAAAAACCGCTCGCAAATCTCATCGAACACTTTTTCATTCTGGGTCGTCTGCGCCACCAGAAGCACCTTGTCCCACTCGGCCGGCAACGCATCCACCTCTTCCGGATCTCGAATGACGACACCCCGTCCATCCGTGTACCCCATGAGACCGATGACTTCGGCGTGGTCCGCATCCCCCACGATGACCGTGTGGTAGCCGCGTCGCGCATGGCGCTTGATCACCCCGTGCACTTTGGCCACTCGAGTGCAGGTGGCGTCCAGGATGCTCGCATGCATGCGTTGCAGTGCATGCCGCTCCTGGGGGGGAATGCCGTGAGCCCGAATGACCACCTTTTTGTTCTCACATCGGTCGATGTGGTTCTCCTCGTGGACACCCTTCTCCTCCAGCATGCTCAGAACCTGTTTGTTGTGGATGAGCGGCCCATACGTGCAGATTTCCTCATCCTGCTTCCGATTCTTGATGGCTTCCAGGGTGACTTCCAGTGCCTTGCGCACCCCCTTGCAGAACCCTGCCGTTTTGGCTACGACCACTCGCATCGGTTCAAACCTCTGTATGGGGAGGAACAGGCTGCGGGTGTGCAACGCATGCCCTTATCCTGTTCCGGAACTTTTGAAGACAAAAAAGAAAAACCGCTCTGTTCCACCTCAAACACCCAGGACCGGAAGACTTCGAGCAGGCTCTCCACCGTGTGCAGATGCGTGAGAGTGTTTCTGAGGACCGAGGCTCCCGGACCGTGCCTGGAGTACCACAGCAGGAGCTTTCGAACGTGGCCGGCTCCCCGAGGCTTATGCTCCAGGAACCGGTTCACATGGTCCTGAACGGTCTCCAGGAAGACCGCCCAGTCCGGGCGTGACGACCCTGCCGCCGCAGCCGTCTCATGCCCCCATCTTGAGGCAATCACGGAAAGAAGCCAGGGATTGCCCTGGGTGCCCCGCCCGATCATGACGGCGTCACAGCCCGTTCGGCGAATCATTTCATCGGCCAGGAACGGTGAGGTGACGTCTCCGTTTCCCACCACCGGAACGCGAACAGCCTCCTTCACGCGCCGGATCCATTCCCAATCCGCCTGCCCGCCATAGAATTGCACCGCGGTCCGTCCATGAACGGTGATCGCGTCCATGCCGGCGCCTTCCAGAAGCCGGGCCACCTCCACCACGTTGGTGCTCCGCTCGTCCCAGCCCAACCGGACCTTGACGGTGACGGGAACGGACACCGCGCTCCTGACCGCCTCCACCATACGGGCCAGTTGGTCGGGCGTTTTGAGCAAAATGGCTCCAGCCCCCTGTTTCACCACTTTCCTCACCGGGCAACCCGCGTTGATGTCGATGAGTTCAACCCCTCGATCCTGGAGGCGCCTGGCGGCTTCAGCCATGACCCCGGGATCTCCGCCAAAGATCTGGACGGCCAGGGGGACCTTGCCGGAGTCACCCCCCAGGCACAGCCGCCAGGTGGCGGCCTGGTCTCGAACGAGCCCCTGGATGCTGACCATTTCCGTGGTGACCATTCCCGCCCCGTGCTGCGCCATGACCCTGCGGTAGGGTGCATCCGTCACACCGGCCATAGGTGCGAGGATGAGGGGAGGATCCACCAGCACCCCGCCGATCCTGAGGGCTTTGGGCCTCCACAGGGGACAACCGGGAACCCGCGCCTCAACGCTTTCCGTTGAGCCACCCGATGCATTGACGTCAGAATTCATCCAACCTCTTCTTCTGCCTGTTTCGTCGTCGGCCCCTCCTGCCTCCCCCCTCGGGCAACCGAAGGCCCCCCGGGAACAGTCGGCTCGGAAGACAGGGAGTTCAAGGGGCATTTCTTGCGACAGGCCCGCGGATACAGCGATTCGAACCTGCCTCGGTCGAGGTCAGGATGGTAACACAGCTTTTTGGTCAAAAGTAGCCCCACGGAGCGCCTCTTCGGCAGATGCGGAGGGGGTGTGACGAAGTGAACCTCCCAAAACATCCCTCATCGGGCACAGGCACGCCCGGCAGTTCGGAATCCCCAAGCCGCCGGAGGCTGGACGATCAAGACTTCAGCTTTGACCAGGAACATCCGTTTTTTTTCGCGCATGAGCAGATCGGTTCTCTTCCGCATCCCCCGGGTGGAGGTCCGGAACATGATCCCGCAGACCGTATCAGGGCTTCTGCCCGGTGAAAGCTTTCTATCAGATAGAGCGGCCGTTTCTTGGTTTCCTCAAACATTCGCCCCAGGTATTCCCCCAGGATGCCCAAAAAAAGCAACTGGAGACCACCAAGGAACAAAACGACCGTCATCAGGGAGGGGAAACCTGGAACAGCATCCCCGTACAGCAATGTTCTTGCGATGATAAGAATCCCGAAACACAGGGAGCCCGCGGCCACGACCATGCCGATGTAGGAAGCCAGTCTGAGAGGGAGCGTCGTGAACGAGGTGATTCCGTCCAGGGCAAAATTCCATAGTTGCCAGTAATTGAATTTTGAGTTGCCGGAGGGACGCGGATGGCGTTCATAGGGCAGCGCAATGTGTGGATAACCAATCCAGGCGAAAAGCCCCTTCATGAAGCGGTTGCTTTCCGGCAGACTCCGGAGGGCCTGGACCGCTCGTCGGCTCAGCAGGCGGAAATCGCCGGTATCCTGAGGAATTTCAAATCGGCCGAGGTGCTTTGCGATCCGGTAGAAATATCGGGAAGTGGTTTTTTTGACAAACGTCTCGCCATGCCGTTCCGTGCGCTGCCCGTAAACTGTATCGTAACCCTGTTTCCAAAGGGCGATCATCTGAACGATGAGTTCCGGAGGATCCTGCAGATCCGCATCCAGCAGGATGACGGCATCGGCGTCCACATGGTCCAGCCCCGCAGACATCGCAGCCTCTTTGCCGAAGTTGCGGCTCAGGTTGATGTAAGAGACACGGGAATCCACGGCAGCCAGCCCTTGAATGATCTCTTGAGACCGGTCCGTGCTCCCGTCATTCACAAACAGGATTTCCCACTGGGCATCCAGGGTGTCGAATACCCGGACCAACCGCCTGTGCACTTCGGGCAGGCACGACTCTTCATTGTAAACAGGAATGAGAACGGCAATGTGGTCGCTCAATGAAGGAAACCTCCGTTAAATGCCACGACCCTGTCGGCCGCGAAGGTCGGCAAAAAACGTTTGCTGCAAGAGCGATCTGCTTCGGGAATTGAGGGGCGGCAACACCGGGTGCCCATTTCGCCGCCGGTTCCATGTTGACCCGAAGACCCGGCACGGCGACCCTGATAAATCCGGCTTCGCGCCGGCAATGATTTTGAGCGGTTTGTTGAACGACAAACCGGCGGTTCGCCCGATGATTCACTGCGGCGACATTTCCCACTCCCCCAGGGAGTCCGCTTCACGCCTGCTCGAGTCGGAACCCGCGCGTATGTATCATGACTCGCCGGGTTCCAATGCCTTGTAGAGAATGTACTGAGAATTGGAGTGAACCACGGGCAAATCCACCGCGTGACCCGCATGGGTGACCCAATATTTGGCACCATATTTGTCCATGATTCGCATCATTGCTTCAAGGCTCAAAGTTCTGTACCCGATGTCGAGCTCCGCTGCAATGATCGCACGGGGATCCCTGTCCCTTCTCACGAAACCTTTCAAATCCCGGCCACCGCTCAAATCCACCAGTCGGTTGTACCATTCATCCACCCGGCCCGTTTTGGAGGAGGGCACGAATCTGAACTTGACGAGCGTAGGACGTTCGGACAGCCAGGCAAAACTCTCCAGCTCCGAGGGAGGCGAAACCACCAGGCTGTGTGGCGCCGTATTGTGCCGAATCCAATCACACATCTCTTTCCATTCGGCACTCGCGAGCTGGTCTTCCGAGGGAAAATTTTCAATATTTATGAAAGCTTTAACATTAGCATAAATATTATGAGAATATAACGTGATGATTATGACAATTAATGTGATCTTGATTTTGGATGTGGATTTTAATATGTATTTCTGATTCATTAAATAAACGAACGAAAAACAGACCGCAAGGGGTAGCAAAATATCGCCAACCCTAAATGGATAATATTTTAAAAAAATCTCTGAACGACCCCCAAAAGAGACCAAAAGACCTGCAGCAAAAAAAGACATGGAACATAAAACGAGCTTATTAAGATTGAAAATATTTCCGCAGGAACCATCTTTGTTGCTGTAATATTCAATTGATGCCATCATTTTATACGCACAGAGAAATGAAACTGAATATATAAACAAAATAAACCAATTCAACGAACCCCAGGACAATGGGTTTAGATGATGAGGGTTCCTCATGAAAACATATAAATAAGAACTATCCAAAGCATTGACTGAATTGACCATCGATGTCAATTCTTTGTAGATAGATAAACTTCCAAATCCTCCCCAAAAAAGGTAAAACACCGTGCAATACAACACGGTGCGAATC
>CAZZHS010000006.1:0-101075 GCA_964654275.1 uncultured Syntrophobacteraceae bacterium | reverse complement strand
CCCGTCGAGCGCATGCAAAATAAAAGCGATTTAGGTTATTTAGCGATGAGTCCTTAGACTTCATCCATCCCATAAGGATTTTGCCTCAAGAGTCCGGATTCTAATTGCGACTCCTGATCAATATGGCTTCCGTGCACACAAAGTCTTACTTTTTTGTCTTACTTCTTTGAAAGCTGAGTCTCACCGCCCTATTTACACCACACATCCCGGCTCGACAGCCAGGTGCCACCCTGTGGCCCCTTGACGAAGTTGCTCTGTCGTTCCGAGATGATGCATGCAGCTGCCGCACTCTCGCCTTCCTCCTCCGCCGACCGGTTACGGCCGGCTTCCCCTTCCAACGACCCCGGCACCACGACAAATGACATGTTGGCGTTTTCACTTAAAAGGCAGACAAATTTTTAAAAGGCAGACAAATGTTGAGTGAATTCCCAAGGAACCGAGCACAGATGCACGGCATAAGGCATCCATTTCTTTTTCTTTGCTCGTCATACCGGCAATTTTTGAGCCTGCATCGAGTTCTTTTCTGCTGATTCCGGACAAAAGGCTCCCGGAATGACGACTCGAGAGGGGGACACTCTATCGTGTCGCGTTGTACTGGGCGCTGTTCAGGGTATCTGTCGGGCAGCGAGGCAGAGTGCGGCGGACGGCCTTGCCGGGGAGTTCGCCCGGTCTTTCATCCATCAACAACCTTCCCGTTGATTCTGCATCGAGGGGAGTGTTTCAAAGGGAAATCAGCCGGTGTTGCCAGGTCGAATCGTGAGCGCTTCAGCATCTGAGTGAAGGCGATGAGGGTCTGCCCTGGCGGGCAGGGCAATTGCCATCGTGAGGCGCACGGGAGAAAAATGTTTCTTGGAGGAGCGTAAAATGGCCAGTTATTTACATCCGGGAGTCTACATCGAAGAAATCCCCAGTGGCGCCAAACCTATTGAGGGCGTTGCGACCTCAGTGACTGCCTTTGTGGGGGAGGCCCCGCGCGGACCCGCCGGCGCCAACACCCTCATCGGCAAATGGGATGACTACGCCTCCCAATTTGGCGGGGTGGCCAGTGAAAGCGATCACATGGGGCTTGCGGTCCAGGCGTTTTACCTCAACGGTGGCGGCGCGGCCTACATCTGCCGTCTGGTGGGCACCGGCTCCACTTCCGCCTCGAACAGTGTCCCCGGCCAGGGAACCGCAGGCGGGGGGCCCACCGCAACGGCCGTGCTCCAGATCACGGCCACCAGCGAGGGTGCTTGGGGCAACGGCGTTTATGTGCAGATCATCAAGCCGGACCCCAATGCGCTCACCTTCAGCCTGCTCGTGGGACATCGCAAAGACGGAAAGTTCGTCACAGACGAGACCTTCCCGGACCTCACGATGGTGGAAGGGGACGACAATTATGCGCTCACCCGGGTGAACGGCAACTCGTCCCTCGTGGAGTTGTCTCTCGGACCTGCGGCGGAAATCGGCGGAACGGGAGAGCAGTATCAGGGGGCGACGCTCACGGGCGCTCAACTGCCCGACGCCGCCAACTATTTCACCACGCACCTCACCGGTCCGATGACTCTCGCCCTGAACGTCAATCGCCTGGGTGCCCAGCAGATCACTCTCGACCCGGCCGGGCTCCTCACCGGGGTGAATGCAACGGACGGCACCGCCGTCGCAACCGCCATCCGCAACGCCGTACGGGCTCTCGGGACCGCGGATGCCTATCAGCAGTTCAACTGCACCTATTCAGGTTCACGCCGATTCGTTCTCACGACGGCCGAGGATGACTCACTGGCTTACCTGGAGGTTTACAGCGGGGATCTCGCAAAAATTCTGGGGCTGGATGCGGGTCAGACCGCCGTGCTGACGGGCGCTGCTCTTGGCAGCGGGGCCACGCTTTTCAGTGACAATGCCACGGGCATCCCAGGCCTTGCCAACACCAACCTGACGATGAACATCGACCACCACGGCGACATCACCATCACGCTTCAGGCCGGTGCCCTGGGACTGACGGGCGACAACGCCGCGGATGGAGCGGCCGTCGCCATGGCCATTCAAAATGCGGTGCGTGCCGTTAACCTGCAGGTACCGTCCTACAAGGATTTCAAATGCGAATACACCACGACCCGCCGCTTTGTGCTCACATCCGGGAGCAGCAGCGTGCGGCGCTCGGGACTCACGGTCACCGATGGACCCCTTGCAACGCTTCTGGGGCTCAACGCGGCGAGTTCGCCCGTGCAGGTCGTCGGACGCCAGGTGGAACAGGGCACGGCCAATGTCATCCCGGTGCAGCGATTGGGGCCTCTCGATCAGGGTCTGCAGCTCACCGGGGGAGTGGCGACCGCACCGACGGCTGCAGATTACGCCGATTTTTACAGTACGGTCCTGCGGAAAGTGCGCGATGTGAGCATCATGGTGCTTCCCGGGCAGCCCTGGCCCAGGGAGGGGGCCCATGCCATCATCGATCAGACGCTCGCTCACTGTGAGTCCATGAAGAACCGGATGCTCATCCTGGATCCTCCCAAAGGCCTCGAGCTGGACCAGGCCGCCACCGTCAATCAGCTGGGCCTCCCCACTTCGACCTATTCGGTCCTCTATTACCCCTGGGTGAAAATGGCCAATCCCCTCTATAACGCGGACACGAATCCGAACGCGGCCAAGACCGTCTCCGTCGCGCCATCGGCCTTCGCTGCGGGCATGTGGGCGAAGATCGATTCCCGACGGGGTGTGTGGAAGGCCCCGGCCGGCGTGGAGGCTCAACTCATCGGTGCGGCCGATCTCGACTTCACGGTGGAGGATCTGGAGCAGGGACAGCTCAATCCCCTGGGGGTCAATTGTTACCGAAAGCTGCCCAGCTATGGCTCCGTCATCTGGGGAAGCAGGACTCTGGCCACCAAGGCCAATCCGGAATGGCGCTACGTTCCGGTGCGCCGCACGGCCATTTTCATCGAGGAGAGCATCTATCAGGGGATTCAGTGGGCGGTGTTCGAGCCCAATGACCATCCTCTGTGGGGCGCGCTGCGAAGCAATATCGGGTCGTTCATGAACGGCCTGTTTCGAGCGGGGGCCTTCCAGGGGAAAACCGCCAACGATGCCTATTTCGTGCGCTGCGGGCTGGGCGACACCATGACCCAGGGGGACATCGACCGCGGACAGGTCATCGTCATCGTGGGGTTTGCACCGCTGAAACCGGCGGAGTTCGTGATTGTGCGCATTCAGCAGAAAGTGGGCGAACAGTGATCATGACCCCGTGGGTGCGGGGTGAGGCGACAGCTTTTCAAGAAAAGGTTCAGTGCCGGGTTTGAGCCCGGCCGGCTCAGAGGCAGCGTTTCATGCAGTCGGGAGACGTCCTTGAGCAGGAGCCGGGGGCAAGGCATTGATTGAAGAGATTCATTTCGATACCGAGGAGGACAGTACATGGCAGCTCCCATGTTTCCGGTGAATGCCCATCGATACGACCCCTACCGGACCTTCATGTTCCAGGTGGTGATCGATGGCCGGCCCGTTGCCGGCCTCAAAAAAATGAGCGTGCTCAAAAAGAGCACGGAGGCCGTCAAATGGCGTTCAGCGGGCGATCCAGCCCATGAACGGGTCATGCCGGGCGGCACGAGCTATGAACCCGTGACTTTGGAACAGGGTCTCACCCATGACCCGGTGTTCGAGAACTGGGCCAACCTGGTCAACAACATCCAGGGCAACGCCGCCATGTCCCTGCTCAACTACCGCAAGGACATCGTGATCAACGTTCTCAACCTCCAGGGAGTCATCGCCATCTCCTACAAGCTCTACAGGGCTTGGGTCTCCGAATTTCAGGCCCTGCCCGAGTTCGATGCGGGCACCATGAATGCCGTGGGAATTCAGACGATCACTCTCCAACACGAGGGATGGGAGCGTGATGCGAGTGTCACCGAGCCCACCGAGACCTGAAGACGCTCCTGAGGTGGCGATATGGAACTTCCCGGCGGTTTCGTGATGGACGGCGTGCTGCAGCGGTCGTTTGGCTTCAGACCCGTGACGGGAGCCCTTGAGCTCAGGGTGGCGGAGAGCGCCCTGGAAGCAGGGACCCACCCGGCTCGGGTGACCGCTGTGCTTCTGGCGGCGCTGGAGTATCTCGGTGACACGGGGGCTGTGAGCGCCTCGATGGTCTGGGACCTGAGCGTCGGCGACCGCCAGTTTCTCATGAGGAAGCTCGCGGCCCACCTGGATGATCGGACTGTCTGGCTGAGTGTTTCCTGTACACATTGCGACGGGAAGTTCGATGTGCCGGTGCGCCAGGGGGAATTGCCCGTGAAGCCTGCAGGAGAAAATTACCCCGAGTCGCTCGTCAAAACCTCTTTGGGGGTGCTGCGAATCCGGGTGCCGACCGGTGCCGACCAGGAGGCCGTGGCTTCCATTGCCGACGACCAAAGCGCTCTCAAAACGCTGGTTGAGCGCATCGCTCGGACGGAGGATGGAGGCCGGAGGATCGATGGGTCCCTGCTGAGTCACGAAGAGATTGCGGAAATCGAGGCACGGGTGGAAGACATGGCGCCGGAGATCACTTCCCATCTTCTCACGCGCTGCCCGCTTTGTGAGCACCAAAACCGAGTTCCCATCAGCCCCTACACGTTCATGGAACGCCCCTTGGATGAGCTGTTTGAAGAGATACACCAGCTCGCGTTCTGGTACCACTGGAGTGAACAGGCCATTCTGGACCTGCCCCGCAGCAGGAGGCGACTCTATCTGGGGTTGATCGACCGTAGCCGGGGACTTCACAGCAGGCGGGAGTTTCTCGAGAGGAGCTGAGGATGGGGTTTTTGATGGACGTGATTCGTGACGGTCGAAGGCAAATTTCGGCCCGGTCTGGATACAATCCGATTCAAGGGGAGGTTGAAGGGAGCGGGCTTTACCCTGAATTCAGTGAGCGGCCGCTGTTCACTATGGAAAAGGGTCAAACCGTCTCCCCGCAACCCTCCCTGTCCCGGGATTCTTTGGAACCGTCCGTCGCGCAGCCCGTGCGTGAGGCGTTATCTGAAGGGGATGCGCGGCAGACGGGAAAGGCTGCCGGGGAAACAACGGCGATCGTTCCGAGAAGCGAGTGGGATCTCTCCGCCTTCTTCCGCAGCACTCCCGAGTCGTCTCCCCGAAAGATGAACGGCGATGACACCGGGGTGGAGGGGGAGGATGGTGTGACTCAGAGCAGAGCGTATCCATCGGAAGTCCGTCACACTCGAACGCTGCGAAGCCACGAAACGCCGGTTTCCAGGGAGACGGGTTCCGCATGCGAGGAGTCCGAACATCCGCTTCTGGAGCCTGGAGAGCCGGAGCCCGGCGCCAGGGTTCCGGACCCTGGAGTGCAGGTGTTCGGGGAAAAAGTCACCCGGAACCAGGACCTTGCGTTGCCGGGGGAGAGAGCCCGGACGGCTCTGGAAAGCAGGACAACGCCGGAAGAGGTGTCGTGGAAGGCGGTTCCCGTTTCAAATTCACCGGTAAACCAGGACGCGACTCCTCAACGCGTCACTGTAGGCGAACGTCGGGAGACCCCTGGGGACGCGGGCGGGGTCCTTGAGGAGAAAACGCCTGCGTCGACCGTGGAAGCGCCGGAATCACCGGAGGCGAAAGCTTTTGGGGCGTTCCTGTCGGAAAAACAAGCGATTGCGCCGGGGCCCAGGTTGCGCGAACAAAACATCCCGAACACCCAGCCACGGGTGCGCATCGGCCAGGTCAATGTCATTGTCCAGGGAGCCGGCGAGACCACCAGGGCAAAGCCCGTGACGGGACACACCGAGGATCTGGCCAGCAGAATCTTTCTCAGGAGTCTTTAGCATGGCCTTGCCCGAATCTTCCCTCTCCATCGTCTGTTCAGCCATCGCCCAGTTTGTTCGAGCCGGCATCCATGCGGCTGCGAACAACATCAACGTGATCATCGGGGCTCCGGCGGAGCTCCCTGATTCCGCCGAAGATCACAAGCTGAACCTTTTTTTCTATCGGCTGGAGCCGGGCGGGTTTGACAGCGATGCCCATCCCAACGACCCGTGGCGCGTGAGGCTGTTTTGCATGATCAGCGCTTTTGGGATTGATGATGACGGGATCCCCGCGGGTGAAAACGATTTGCGAATTCTCGGCGAAGTGCTCCGGATCTTTCGGGAGACCCCCGTGCTCGGTGCCGTGGGGGTCAACGGCGAGCAGGTGAGACTTCAGGTCGTGTTCAGCCCGGTAACCGATGAACAGATCAACCAGATCTGGTCGACACAGGGGGACACCACCTATCGCCCGTCGGTCATTTATGAAATGGCTCTGGCACCGATCATGCCGTCACGGCTGAGAGGGGAACCTCCGCTGGTGGGAGGGGTGGGCAGTGAGGCTCGAGAGATTTCCAGGGGCCGTTATGCCGCCTTCTCGGGCACGGTGTCCCCGCCGAAAGTTCCTTTCAGTTCAGTGGACACGGCCAACCCCCAATGGGTGCCGGTGCTGTGCTGGATCCACCAGGGCGAGTGTGCTCACACACTGAGTTTTGATGTGGACAGTCCTGCCTTCGCAGCATTCACTCCTCAGGTCTGGTTGGCGGGTGACCCCTCCGAAAATGTGGAACTCGTCTGGGAGGTCTGGGACCAAAACGGCTGGAGAGAGACGGGGGCTCCCCTCTCGGTGACTCCGTTTTCGATTGCCATCGACCCGGAGAATGTCCCTCCGGCACAGGCCGGTGTCTTCCCTCGGGATCTGTCGTTGCCGGTGAGCATCCCGGCTGGAGAAAACGCAGCCCAGGGGCTGCTCTACGCCAGACGTCATGTTGCCCTGGTGGCCGGAGGACCGCCGGTGACCCTGCGTGGCAATCCGCTCCTCATCAGCTTGTACAGGACTTCGTGAGTCATGACCGTAGCCGTTGAGTCCATCTTGCCCGTGGGAATCCATTCGGAATGGGAGCGGGTTGAAGTTCTTGCATTGTGCCTCCTGGCGTCCAGATCCGGCCGAGAGCCGGAGTCGGAACTCATTTCCAGGTTGAAGCGGCTCCAGCACCAAGTGGAGTTGCTGCGCGGTTCCGAAAACAATCCGTGGCGGAGACTCCCCACGGGAGATCTTTCACCTCTGGCGTTGGATGTGCTGGCCTGCATTCTGGCCGGCGAGGCCAAACCCCGAATCGGGTGGCTGTACCAGGAGCTGCAGCCGGGCAATCCTCAGCCTTTTGCCACCGCGGGTCTGCTGCACCTGCTGCTGGCGCTGGAAGATGCAGAAGTTCACGAACTGCAGGCTCTGGTGGGTGTGGAAGGTGAACTGCGACGGCGCAATCTGGTGGAGATGGACCATGAAGGAGCGTTTGCACCCCTTCGGCCCGTGAGGCAGGCGGTTGCGCTCCTCATGGGCTGGCCCGAGGCCGAGATTTCTCCGCCGGGGTCCACTCGGGTGAGGGAGCGGGCGTTCTGGCACGAACTGGTGCTGCCGGTCGATCGGGAGATCATGCTGCGGGAGTTTTTGCTGTGGCTCAAACACCGGGACACGGTGGTTCATGAATGGGGAGGCAAGACCGTCGGGGGGCCGGTGGCGCTCTTCAGCGGTCCCTCGGGCACGGGCAAGACCTTCGCCGCCGCCGTCATGGCCACGGAACTGGGCTGGCCCCTGTACCGGGTCGATTTGGCACGGCTGGTCAGCAAATACATCGGCGAGACGGAGAAAAACCTGGGGAGGCTGTTCGATGCCGCCCACGCCCGCAAGCTGGTGCTGCAATTCGACGAAGTGGACGCGCTGATGAGCAAGCGCGGCGAAATCAAGGAAGCCCGCGACCGGTATGCGAACATGGAAGTCAGCTATCTGCTGGCGCGCATCGAGGACCACGAGGGACCCTGCATCTTGACCACCAACCTGCGCAGCCACATCGACAAGGCTTTCTCGCGGCGCTTTCAGATGGTGGTGGAGTTCCCCCGCCCTGATGAGGCGGCGCGGCTCAGGCTCTGGTCCCTCATGATTCCGCCCCGGGCGCCGCGTGCCGCGGAAGTGGACCTGGAGCTTCTCGCGCGGGCGGTGAACCTTACGGGGGGCAATATCAAAAATGCGGCCCTCCACGCGGCCTACCTGGCAGCAGGGGAGGGCGGCAGCATCACCATGGCCCACATTGCCACGGCCGTTTATCGGGAACTGGCCAAAGACCGGCCGCAGCTCTCCCGAAACGACCTTGGGCCGCTGGCCGGCCACCTTCCTGAATCCATTCAAGGCTCTGGAGATGCGTCATGAATTCCCCGGCCGACATCGAACTCGATACCTTGAACCTCCAATTGCCCCAGGGATTCGAATCCCGCGCGGCAGCCATCGCCCGGGAAACGGCGCGAGAGCTGTCCCGCCTGCCGTTGACCCATTCCCTGGACCTGAGGACCCTGACGGTGCCCACCGTTCACGTGACGGGGGGAGAGAGCGACACCCTCATCGCACGCCGCATTGCGGTGGCCATTCACCGACAAATCGCGACCGCCGCACGACAGGGAGCGGACCATGCAGATTAACTTGACCCGTGGAATCCTGATTGAATACGGCCTTTCACTGCCGCCTCTGGTGCTTCAGTTCGAATTCAATCCCGAGACCCTGACCCGGACCCGGACCATCAACATCATCACGGGAAGCGCACCGGGGACTCGAGGCGGCTACGACTTCACGCTGCCCAACGAAACCCCCCGGGTGGCCCAGGGAGTGACCGTGGAGCCCGAGCAGTTCAGTCTCAACATCCTTCTCGACGCCACCGACCGCATGGCCGACCCCAATCTGCCAGGGCACGGCATTGCGAGCACATTCGGCATCGAACCGGAACTGGACACCCTGCGCTGCATGGTCGAACCCAAATCCCAGGGTCCGGGAGGGGTGCAGATGCTTTCCAGCCTGGGCCTGGGCGGGAAAAAGGCTTTCCAGCGGGATGAACACCCCTCCGTGCTGCTGCTGGTTTGGGGAACGCATATCCTGCCGGTGTTTCTCAAGAGCGTCCAGGTGGAGGAGATCGCGCATCTGCCGACGCTGCGGCCCTATCGCGCCAGGGTGACCTTGAGCTTCCAGGTGATCGAGGGCAACAACCCCTTCTACCAGGTGGAAAAGGTGCGCCAGATGGTGGGAGCGGCCATGAATCTCGGGGTCGGGTTCTCCGCTTCTTTTTCGGTGTCGTTTGGGGTTTCGTTCTGAGGGCGGTACCTGATTGGAGAGCCGGGAACGAACGACAGTGACGGGCAATCAGGAAAGGATTCAAAACATGCTCGTGAAAAAATCCCGCTACCAGGAAGCCGAGCCATTTGAAACGACGGCAGACGACGGGGAAGTGTTTGTCGGCATCAAAGCGAGGGCTGTGGGGGAGGCCACCGGAGTGGTGGAGCACGAGGTGCAGGCTTCGGACCGGCTGGACCGCCTCGCCCGGCATTATTACAACAACGACCGCCTGTGGTGGCGGATCGTGGACGCGAACCCGCAGTTCATCTTCGGTCCGGACATGCTCGGCGAGGAGATGGTCGGGCAGGCGATTCTGATTCCAAAGATCAAAGAGTGAGAGGCTGTGGCGTTCCATGGGACTCCTGGATCTTTTCAGTGCGAAGAAACGTCAGCCGGCCGAATGCGTGGTCAAACTGGCTGGGGCCGAGATCGAAGATGTTTATCCGGCGCTGGTGGAGGTGGTGGTGGAGATGGACCGCCGTCGATGGACCACCGCGACGCTGGTGCTCGAAACCCGGCGCATCGAGGATGGGACCTGGACCATTCAGGATGACGATCGCTTCAAACCCTGGGTGCCGGTCCGGATCGAGGCCGTCTTCGGCGATGAAACCGAGGAGGTGATGCGGGGATTTGTCCGGGAGGTTCGATCCGAATATCCGTCGGAAAGGGGTTCCGCACGGGTTACGGTCCTCTGTCAGGATCACTCCCTCGCACTCGACCGCCTCCACGTGGACCAGCGCTGGGGTGAAGATGCACCCACCACCGACGGGCAGATTGCCTCCACCATTGCTCAGAGAAACGGACTTCAGATGCTTGGCACACCGGGCGAGGGACAGACCGTTCAGGATCTCAACCAGAACTCGACCGACATCCGTTTTCTCCAGCGTCGGGCCGAAGCCAACGGCTATGAGATCATCTTCCGGGAAGGTCGGATGCATTTTGGAGACATGCGGCTGGAGGCGGAAACGCAGCCGACCCTGCTGGTGTACGCAGGTCCCGACACCAACTGCATTTCGTTCAGCATTCAGGATGACGGGCACATGCCCGACCGGGTGGCCTATCAGGTCGCGGCAGAGCGAGGAACCGATTCCCCGGTGGAGGTGGTGGAGCCGAATCTGAGGCTCCTGGGGCGTGAAGCGGCGAACAGTGCCGGTTCCGGGCTGGACGATTTTGTGTGGAGGCCCCATCGCCAGGGGGTGAGCGACGAGACCCAGATGCGCGCCGTCGCTCAGCAAATGGCCAACGAGCAGTCCATGAAGATCAAGGTTCGGGGAGAGTTGGACGGCAGTTGCTATGGACATGTGCTGCTCACGGGCGAACCGGTCGGCGTCGACGGAGTGGGGGAGCGTTACAGCGGCACTTACTACGTGGATGCCGTCACGCATCGGTTTGACGTGAACGGTTATCGAGCTTCTTTTCGTCTCCTGAGAAACGCCTACGGCGATGATCTCGGTGAATCCGCAAACCCCTTGGCGGGGATACTTTAGATGGAGCAGTTAGTCAGACAGCTTGCCCAACAGGTGCAAAGCCGTTTCTACGGCAAATACCGTGGTTTTGTGGTGGACAACCGGGACCCGGAAAAGCGGGGGCGTCTCAAGCTGAGAGTGCCCAGCGTGCTCGGCGATCAGGACACCGGATGGGCTCTGCCCTGTCTTCCCTTTGGAGGGCTCGCCAACCAGGGAATTTTCATGGTTCCGGAAGTGGATGCACAGGTCTGGGCGGAGTTTGAGGAAGGCAATGTGGACCGTCCCATCTGGGTCGGTGTCTTCTGGCAGCAGACCAGCGACACCCCGGAGGAGGCGGCCCTCGATGAACCCACCACGCGCATCATTCGCACTCCCTCGGGCCATGTGCTTCAGTTTGACGACCAGTCGGGGGAGGAACAGTTCCGTCTCGCCCATCCTGCAGGCACCGAGTTGACCATCAATCCGCAGGGGACGGTCGAATTCACCGATGCGGCGGGGGCCAAACTGACGCTGGATTCGGAGTCCGGCAAGGTCATTCTGGAAGACAGCAACGGCAACAGCCTGACCATGAGCGCCTCGGGTACGGTGATCCAAGATTCCAACGGGCACAAGGTCGAGATGACCGCATCGGGGATCACGATCAAGGGGACGACCATCACCATCGAGGGACAGCAGGTCAACCTCGGCGGCCAGGGGGGGGAACCGCTTTTGAAAGCACAGACGTTCATGGGCCTCTATGCCAGCCACACTCACGTCTGCAGTGTTGCGGGCTCGCCTTCGGGGCCTCCTTTGCCGCCTTTGACCCCGGCGGCCATGACCATGAAGAGCAAGGCACAATGACGCGAGGGCATTTCCGTGGCTTCAAGACTCAACAATCCCGATTTCATGAAGTTTCCTCTGAAAATGGGGGCAAACGGTGCGCTCACCAGCAATCGTCGGGACCATGTGCGTGAGCAGATCGAACAGGTGCTGTTCACCGCACCGGGAGAACGCTGGTTCCGGCCGGAATTTGGCGTGGGTGTTCCGGCGCTGGTCTTTGAACCCAACAATCCCGCTCTTTGGGAAGTGACCAAAAAACGCCTCCTTGCCTCTTTGAGCGAGGCCCTCGCGGGTGAGGTCGACCCCGGCAGCCTGGATGTCCAGGTGGAGGGGGAGGGAGCGAAGCTCATCATCACCATCGGCTACCGGCTGGCCACGATCAACCACACGGAAAAACTGAGGTTTGCCATGGAGGGGTGACGCTTCGCTCTGGAAATGCAAGCCGTTGTTAGACAAGGAAAATAAGAATGGCTGAAAATCCCGTTCCCCGATTGATGTTCCGGGAGGGTTGTCCTGACTGCGGTACTCGGGAAATCGAGTTGCCCGAGCGTCTCCCGGTGGTGGGAGACGATTTCGACTGGCTGTTGAGAGACTATGACGGTTTCCGGCTTTTCATGCTGGAAGAGCTGGCGGCAAGATTTCCTGAGAGACGCCGCTGGACGCCTGCAGACCTGGAAGTGGTCATCGTCGAGACCCTCTCGGTGGTCCTGGACCAGCTCTCGGACATGCTGGACCGGGTTCAGGCGGAAGCTTTCCTTGAGAATGCGCGCCGGCCCGAGTCCGTGCGGCGGCTTCTGGCCCTGATCGGCTATGACGCCGTGGCCATGGCCGGTTCCGAGGCGCAAATCCCCGACGGGACGCCTTCCGTAGGGGAAACCGCGGTGGAGCGGCTCAATCGGCTCAGGGCATTTCTCCCGGCCCTGCATCGGCTCCTGCAGGACGACAGGCACAAGAAGGCGTTCAGATTGATGCCTTCTCAAGAAGTAAATATAAAAACCTTCCTTCGCAAACCCGAAGACCCCGGCAGCGCTGTCCTCAGTGCCGTGCAAGATTTTCTCGACAACTCCCCGACCTTTGTCCGGTGGGCCCGGGAGGATGCGCTCCATCGCCACTGGAGCAGGTATCCCACGGCCATGGACGCTGCAAGGCTGGCAGGTCCCCGCTCCATTCACACGCAGAAGCGCATGGTCACCGAGTCCGATCATGCTCGACGGATGGAAGACCACCCCCTTGTTCTGCGGGCTCACGCTTCGAGTTCCTGGAGCGGCTCCTGGACCACCATCCACGTGGCGGTGATTCTGACAAACCACATCCGGCTCGATGAACCCCTCACCGCGGCGGCGGCAGGGGGCGTTGACGCGTTGAAAAAACTTCAGGAAGCCATCGACCTGTTCAACCGGGAGCGGGATCTGGAAACGCCTCACTGGCCCGGCGACCCCACACCGCGCACCGTTTTGCGGCCTTTTCTGGACGCCTACCGCATGGTGGCCCAGGAAGTCTTTCTGCAGGATGCCAAACGGGTGGGCATCGAGATATCCCTTTCGGTGAGAGTGGCTCAGAACTACTACCAGTCCGAGGTGCAAAGGGCGGTGGCCGACGTTCTTGGAACGGGGCTCGGGGGATTTTTTGAACCCGGCCGCCTGAAGTTCGGTGAAGACTTGCACGCCAGTGATCTCATGGAAACGGTCATGGCGCTCGAAGGAGTTCTTGCGGTGTGTCTCAACCGTTTCAAGCGCGTGGACAAGCGCTATGCGGACCAGTCCGAAAGCGGACACATTCCGCTGGAGGGAATTGAAATCGCCGTGTGTGAAAATGACCCGTCACAGCCTGAACTCGGCTCCCTCAGAATTGTCACCCACGGAGGGCAGCGCGGATGAGCAAACTCAACGAGAAAAAAGATCTGACCCGTTGGAACCGTGCGGGGCTGTCGCGGTTCCGATACGTGGACGGCAATGCCGTGACTTTTCTTGAGACACTCCGCCTTGCCATGATCGAAAACTTTACCGACGATGAAGGCATAAACCGCTGGCAGGCGCTGGATGCGGAGGAGGGAACTTCGGGCCAGGAGACCACCGTTGCTCGTCAGGCCCGCCGGCTGAAACAGTACCGGGCCGAGCGGCGTGATTACGGCTGGGAGATCCTGCGTACATATGCCCGAGCCGCTCATGTTCTCGGAGAGTACCTGGACGCTTACGCCAACGAGAGCTATCTCGGCACCGCCACACAATGGGACCATGTGCGGCGGCTGGTGGAGATGCTCGACTATCATCCGGCTCCCCCGGCATCGGCAGAGACACCCATTGTGCTTCTGGCGAAAAGTGGAAAATCGGGAACGGTGCCTGCCGGCTTCGCCTTCAAGAACAAGCCGGAAGACGGCAGCAAACCCTCCATCTTCGAGACGCTGGATGACCTCGAGGTCGACCACCGGATGAATGCGTTGCGGCCGGCGGATTGGAACCGATCGCAGCAGCCCTTTTTCTACGCAGAAGGGACCTGGACTGCCACCTTTCCCCTGAGTCGGCCGACGGAGGACGTCTCTGCGGGGACGCTGGGCGTGCTCGTGATCGAGAAGCCCGGCGGGAGTCCGCTGGGCATCGCGGTAAAGGTGACCGGAGTGACTCCGCAGGCTCTGACACTCCAGGGCGAGAGCAAACCGGCCGGTTATCCCGCTCAGGTGTTGCTTTCGGATGTCCGGCTCCTGCTCAAGCCCGAATTCAGGCAGGCTCCACGCCTGGTGGGTGAGAAGGTGGTGATTCTGGAGGAAGATCACCAGTTGAGCACGGGGGCTGTGGTGGCCTGGCAGGAGGGAGGTGCCTGGCAGGCTGCGCGGGTGAAACAATTGCAGCATGACCGCGCTGAACTCTCGCGCACCGCTCCTGCGGCCGGTACGGAACTTTACCTGGCCCTTCGTTCCGAGACCCGCATGATGAAAGAAGGAGTATCCTCGGAGAGCCGCGTCGTGCTCCCGGCGAAACAATCTGGAGACCGGGAGGACGGAGCGGTTTTCGACTCCGGTCTTCAGAAAATCGGCGGTGTAGAAACCCATGCACCGGGCGGTAACACGATCTATGACTACCTCTTGGGAACAAGCCATTCTCATGCCTATTATGTGCCCAAAGCAGGCGGGGCAAAATTCGTTGCCGGCCGGGTGAAAGTTTCCAGGCCCGATGGGCTCATCTTCGATGGGTCTCCCGAGGGTTTGGTTTCGGGAGGATGGGTGATCGGGGAAACCTCTGCGGGCATTCACGGCACGCAGATCGCTTCTCTCGAAGAGAGCGAGAAAACCTTCTCTCTGGAACTTTTAAAGACCCTGAGCGGCGTGCAGCTCCTCCACGGGGATTTTGCCTTCGACATTCGTCCCAAAGATCACGATGTCAACGAAGATCCCATCTTTCTGACCTCTCCGGCCATGAGGTCGGATTCTCACAGTGTTGTGCCTCTGGAACTGAACGAATTTCCGGATCTCCTGGACACGGGCCGAATTTTGATGGTTGCGGGTCGCGATGCGGCCATGGCCGTGACGGTCAAGGAAGTCAACCCTGAAGGCGGCTGGATCAGGGTTTCCCCCGCCATCCCGGGCAGCGGGCTCTCCGCTTCGGGCACGACCTCCACCTACACGCGCGGTCACACCGTTCTCTACGGGAATGTCGTTGCTTCAGGGCACGGTGAATCTCAGAGCGAAAAAATCCTCGGCTCGGGGGATGCGACTCGAAGCCGGCAGCAATTTGACCTGGATGTGGAAGGGATCAGCTTCGTGGCCGATCGGGACTTTCCGAACGGGGTGCGGGCTGCAGTGGACGTTCGGGTGGAGGGGCGAACCTGGAAACAGGTCGCGACGCTGAACCAGTCGGAACCGGCGGATCCTCACTACGTGGTTCGGATGAAGCAGGACGGCACGCTCCTTCTCGAGTTTGGCGACGGGCGTCATGGGCGCCGCCTGCCGAGCGGAACCAACAACCTGCGGGTGCGTTACCGAACCGGAGCCGGATTGTCGGGCAATCTTGCCGCCTACAGTCTCGAGAAGGAAGTCAAGCCCCACCCCTACATCGAGTCGGTGCTGCAGCCCATGGCCGCTGCGGGCGGCAATGACATGGAACCGGTAGAATCCATGAGGGAAAATGCCCCCGCCGGTGTTCTGGCTCTGGAACGGGCTGTTTCTCTTGCAGACTTCACACATCTTGCGGCCAACAACAGCGGGGTGTGGCAGGCTCGCGCCATTCGGAAGCAACCAGGGCCGGGGCGAGCGGAACAGATCGAGGTCGCGGTGGTGCCGGCAGGAGGAGGCAGCCTTGGGGCCCTGGGCGAGACGCTTGAAAAGTATCTCACCGCCCGCGCTCTGCCCAACGTGCAAGTCTCGGTCGTTCGACACCAGTCGATCATCCTGGATCTTGCGGTCACCCTGCAGGTCAACAGCGAAGAGTACGATCATGATCTCACGGCCGAAGCGACTCGCCGGGCACTTTTCAGATCTTTTGCCCTCCAGAAGATGAAACTGGGTGAGACGTTCTACAGCAGCCGGGTCTTTGCGGTGGTGGAGTCGGTGGAGGGTGTCGCAAGCTGCCGGTGTGTGATCAATCCATCGGGATTTCGGGACGATTCCGGGGCACCGGCCATGCCGCGGCAGGTCGGTCTCGGGCGTGAAGGGCAGATCCGCAGGATTTCTCTCGAGGAAACCCAGGTGATCCACATGGATGAGGGCCTTTCGATCCTGGAAATCACGGTCCAAGAGTACCAGCTATGATCCCGAAGTCCCAGAGGACCAGCCTATGAAACAGGGTGACGCACTTTATCAAATCGTTCCCGCCCTTTACCGAACCAGGGATGCGGGCGACCTCAAGAAGTTTTTCGATGGATGCGGGATCCTGCTCGATCAGTTCCACGAAACCCTTCTGCAGCGTCTGGCTGACTGCTTTCCCGACAATCCCCTCGACGGTTCGCGTCCCTGCCAGGAATGGCTGCTGCCCTACTTTGCCGACCTCCTGGACGTGCGGCTGGTTTCCCCCCTGGTCAAAGGCCGAAGGGAAGAGGTGGCCAACGCGGTGCGCTGGCGGCAGGGGAAGGGAACCCTTCGCGTGATCGAAGAGATCGCCCAGGCCGTCGGGCAGCTGGAAGTGGTGCTGCAGGAAGGCTGGAAGCGGGTTGCCACCACCCCGCGGCTCAATATTCCGCTCATTCCGGCGACAAGCCATGGGTATCACAAGGAATGTCCTTCGTCGCCGCCGTCTCTGGCGGCGCGTCATCCCGGACTTCCGGCGGTGACCGTCGATTTTCGCTGTCCCTCGGGAGCCGTGGCAACGACCACGGCCAATCCGGCTTTCCAGCAGAGCACCGTGGACGGGGACACGCACATCTGGAGGCAGGCAAGTTTTCACGGAACGCCGTGCCATCCGGGCAGCTACGAAGATGTTTCCCGCCGTACGGTGGATTTTCGCGACAGCGACTGGCGTGTGGGACACTTTCACCCCGACCGGGTCCTCCTTTTCACGGTCCCTCCTGCCGGGTTTTTCCCTGCCGACGTACCCACCGTGGAGTGGACGCAGCCCCGTTCCCAGGAATTCCTGGACCTCATCACGGAAAATACCGTCGGAAACGTCACGACGATTCGCAACAAATCCTTTGGAACAGAGGCGTTTGTGCCCGTGAGGGTGCGCAGGCGTATTGCTCTGGGCCAGGAACCCACGGGGGTGGGGCCCGCCGATTTTCACACGTGGCGTTTTGAGGGCTTGATTCTGGAAGATCGGCTGGAACTGGATTCGGGGCGGGTTGAGCTCTTGCAATGCGCGGTGCGGCGGGTCCAGGTGCACAGCATCGATCTCAAGGAGCCCGTGATCAGCGCCAGGGGCTGCCTGATCCAGACACTGCAGGCGGCTCGCGGCGTGAGCCTTCTCGAATATTGCACGGTGCTGGGGCAGGCGCTGACGGAAATTCTCCGCGCCAGCGACTGCATCTTTCTGGGACTCATCCGAAAGGATCACCTCAGCAGCACGCCGCCCCAGTCGGGATGTGTGCGGTATTCGCGCCTGGACAAGGCCCAGGATGGCGGAGGAATGCGTCTGCATGGAGTGACCCGACAGTTGCCGGTGATGTTCAGCACCCAATTCGGCAGAAGAGGTTGTGGGGTGTTGCATCCGGCAACTCCTCGAGCCTTGCGCCAGGGTGCTGAGGATGGGGGTGAAATGGGTGCCTTTCACGAGAATCATCTGAGCCTTCTGGCCGAGGCGGTGATCGAGAAGCTCAAGGACTTTCTGCCGGTGGGCCTGGACGCAGTGGTGATTCCGGACACGCGACTCCTTCGAATGCCCGGCTAGAAAGCTACGGATCCGGTGGGGAGCAGACCAACACAACGGCTTTGCAGATCGAGTGCATGACCTACAGGGGATCGATCGATGAAAACTCAAATATCCAGGGACATTTTTGAGGCCCTGAAACGGTATTCAGGGGTGTATCAGCAAATGGGGCGCATGCTGACCGACAGCGACTGGAACGAGCTGTCAGACATTGCCCGGCATCGCCTCAACGATGCGCTGTTCGATGTCATCGGCAAAGGCACCCCTCGGGATCGTGGCGTGGTGGCCCGTGTCGAGCAGCCTGACGGGAGCTGGTCCTGCAAGCTGAAATGGGGGTACCTGTATGCCGATGGGATCATTGCGCAGGTGCGCCCCGACCCCACGGCGGAGCTTACGGATCCCACCGGGGAGACGCTGGAGTATGAACATCAGGCCGATTTTCCCGCACCTCCGCCGCTGCCGGCGGGCGACCACACGCTCTATGTGGACGTGTGGGACCGAGCCGTCACCGCGCTGGAAGACACCGATCTGAGAGATCCGGGGCTTCATGGAGCGGACACCTGCACCCGTTCCCAGACCATGGCGCAGGTCAAATGGTGTCCCACGTCCATCGACCCCGAGGATCCCGCCCAGAATCCCCCCAAGGGGACGATGAAAGTCAAAGTGCAGTTGCGTGCCGGCGGAACCGATCCCGATCCATGCGATCCGTGTGCCGATGAGATGGCGTTGCATGAAAGGGTCGGGAATTATCTCTTCCGCCTGGAAATCCACCGTGTGGACTATGCTGCGGGAGGGCTTCCCCATCGAGTCGTTTTCAAATGGTCTCGAGAAAACGGTGCGGAACAGTATGCCGTGGGGTCCGAACCTCCGGGGTTCATTTCCAACCGGTTCGCATATGAGTTTTTCAGCGGCAAAACTGAGAAGTTTGCCGGCGAGAAGCATCTGGGACGTCACCATGCGGCAGGTTTTGTGCCGGTTTGTGGAGAATTGAAGGCCGAATATCCCACAACGGTTCCCAGTGGCTTCTCCCTGGTGCGGCGGTGGGACGGTTTCTGTCAACTGGAAAAGAGCGGATCCGACTGGACCCTGGCGAGTGGAGGGGTGGACCGGGGCCGGGATCTCAGCACGGCATCCAGCGCCGACGCCCATGGTCATGTGAAGGAAGGCCCCGTCGTGACTCTGAATCTCGACGCGGTGATCCTGCAGATCGATCTCGACGATCATGCGGCGCTGGCAGGAGACTACTGGCAGGCTCCTGTGCGGGAAACGGTACACAAGGAAGGAAGCGTCGTTCTTGACGACCGGGAGCCATCGGGAATTCAACATCATTACCTGACATTGGGAACCGTTGTCGGAGGGATTTTCACTGCCCACGAGGGACCCCAGTGCAGGCGCTTCGAATTTCCCCCTCTCACGGACATCCGGGCCAAGGACGTCTGCTACAGCAACGAGAACTGCAGCCTCTCCGAAGCAAGGACCGTCCAGGAGGCAATCGAGCAGCTCTGCCGCGAACGGGATTTGCGCTGGCACAACAAACATCTGCACGGATGGGGGATTGTGTGCGGCCTCATTGCCGAGTGCGGTCCGGACACTCTCGGGGGTGGGGAGGAGGAGGCGGAACCTCCCCGCCGCCAGGTTCGCATCAGCTCAGGGTATGCCCTGGACTGCGAGGGGACGGACATCGTCCTCAAGGAAGATCATATTTTTGATCTACTGGATCGCATCAAAGCACTGGAGGAAGAGGGGGTTCCCATTCTCAAGGAGGGGGACGGAACGGTCTGCCTGCGCCTTGAACTGGATGAAGGCGGCCGGCCGACGGTGCAGGTCGAGCCCTACGATGCAGCCCGACACCGGAAGGGCCTCCTGGAAGGCACGCTGTTGATGGATTTTTTCCAGGATTGCATCCTGGATTTGATCATGACTCTGAGCGGCGAGTTTGAGTTTCTGGACACGGGGGAACTGGAGAGCGCCGAGGGGGGAGCCACCGGGCTGGTTTCCAAACAGCGCAGGCAATTGACCAGCTTTTTGAATCTCATCGTTCAGATCCTTAACCCCGGCAACGGCTCGTTTGTCTTCTTGTCCCACAAGGAGCACCACATTCTGCGGGACCTCTATTTGAGGCTTCGTGAGCTTCTTCAGGGCAAAACCTATTGCGCCATGTTCCAGGGCGATGACTTCCCCGCTTATCCCTTCCCGGAAAGCGGCATGACCACATTTTTCGGAAAGAACAGCCACACGCGTGCCAAAGTGCATCCCGATGGCAAGCGACTGTACACGTACAGTGGTACGGACAACACCATCAACGTGTACGATGTGGACAAGGGTGAGTTGATTGCGGTGCTGGAGATGCCCTCCGCTGAGGGCGCTGAAGTCTCGGCGATCACCTTTTCTCCCGATGGAAAACTGCTTTATGCCGCCGCCGTCGTTCGTGGAGTGGATACGGTATTCGGCATTGCACGCATCGATGACGAACACCACTGGGAGAAAATGAGCATCTTCTGCGACATGAAAATCACGGAAATGCAGGCCTCCCTGGACGATTCGGGACTGATTTATGCCGTTGCCGTCGGCAAGGGGCTGTTCTTCCTTCGACCTGCTGTTTTTATGGAAGAGACCAAACCCAACCTCCTGCCGACCTATGCTTTCAATGCATCGGGTCATCTGGCCATCGACGAAAAAGAAGTGACGGCTTTCTGTACCTGCCTCAGTGAAGGGGAGGAGCAGTCCGAACTTTATGACGCCGTGGCGTTGTGCCACCTCAGGCGGGAGCAAGGCACCGTCAATGCAAGCCCCAGCCAGCTTCTCATGCTCACCGACCCCAACGGCAAGCGCCTGACCGGGGAAGACGGCCTGGCCATCAGTCCAATGGAGGAAGGAGATCGTGGCGGTTTTCTGTATGTGATCGCCGAGGGATCGGAGAACAGCAAGCAACTCCTGACCTATGTGCGGCTGGAAGACCGGGTGGCTTCAGGATTTCCAAGGAGTACCCCCATTGAAAAAACCAAGATCTCCCTGGCCTATCATGTGGGGGTGAGACGTCTGCTGCTGTCCCTGGAGGACGGTTATCGGCTCCAAGTGTTCTCACCCGATGGTGAGGCCACAAAAGTCTTTCGGGTTCCCGTGCAGATTCAGCCGGTCGATTTGGTGGTCGAGCGCAAGGAGGGCCAAGTCTATGCCCTCAATTTTATCAGCAATACCGTGAGCACCATTCCCGCCAAGGAATTGGAGGTGACCGATGAGTTCCTGGACACTCTGGCCACTTACCGCACAGAGGTCCTCCAGGCTTTTTACCAGCTTTTGAGCGGCCTGCTCCAGTATCTCAAGGACTGTTTCTGTCACCACCTGCTGATCCAATGTCCTCAGTGCGGTGAAGACGAAGCGATCTACCTCGCGACGGTGGAGATTCGAGACGGCAAAGTCTACAAAATTTGCAACTTCGACCTCCGTAAATATGTCAAAAGTTTTCCGACCGTGGGCTACTGGCTCTCTTTGATTCCAATCCGGCCTCTCCTCAAACTGGTGGTCTCCCGCTTCTGCTGCTCGGTCCTGCCCGATTTCTTCGCCCGATTTCAAAACACTGTCGTACGACAGCCCGAGAAGGCCGGCAGCGGCCATCAGGTTCCGACTCATGCAAACATCGCCAAAGCGGGGACTGTGCGCCAGGGCATGCAGGCTTACGCCCGCACGGACATCAAGGGACTGTGGCGCAACCAGCAGAAGAGTGTTGCTTTCTCCGGAAGGCTGGCCGCAGACAGCGTGATGAATCTTGCCGCCACGACGCGTCTGAGAGAGGCAGGGGTGAGGAAACAGGCCCTGATGGAGACTCCGGTTCCCGAGGCTGTGAGTGAACTGGAGAAGAGCGGCGTCCAGGTGGCGGCGGTGAAGGACTACGAACCTGGAAAGGCCGCTTCCTACCTGGCGGAATTTGTCGCCACGCCGCAGCGCATCGAAGCGGGCGAAAAAGTGACGCTCTATCAAAAAGACGGCAAGGTGATGTTCTACTCGGTGGAAAGACCCGCGGCCGCCGCGCCTGTGACGGAGATCCCCGAAACCCTGAAAAAAGAGCTCGCCCAGCTCGAAAACCGTAAAGCGGCTCTCAGGGACATGAGTGCCGTCGACGCAGAGCTGACGGAGGCGGAGAAGCGGCGCGCCACTCTTGCTGCCCTTGACGAGATCAAGGTTGAACTGAGCAGCCTGCAGACCGAAAAGAGTGCGGTCCAGGCAGAAGTGACGAACCTCAAATCCCAGGTCGATTCGCTCAGGGCACAACGAGAGATGGAAGCCCAGCGGCTTGCGGAAATCGGCTCACGGCAGCGTGACATTTCGGACGAAATTTCCAGGCTCAACGAGAGCTTGAAAGTCCTGGACTCGATGCGCCGGGAAATCAGGGTGGAGGTGGCAAAGAGTCGCCCCGTGAGAGATGTGAGCGGTGTCAATACGGATCTGGACCTCATACTCAGGGATATAGGCATCCGAACGGTGGAAGAACTCTCGCGGGCCAATGTGGAAACCCTGACGGCGACCCGTCGCATCGATTCCACAACGGCGAATAACCTCATTGCCACAGCGCGGCGGCAGCTGACCCTTGCGGGCGCTTGATGGCAAAGGGGTTACCGGAGAGAAGGAAACCATGCCCGACGTTGTGCAGAGCGGCTTTGCCGTGCTGTGAGAACGGGAAGGGGTTCGGTTCCCTTCCAGAAGGAATGCACATGGTTCTGCCCGCCTCTTTACGCCTCATGAATCCTGGCCGCAGCCCCTTCAGACGCCCGAGCCCCTTCAGACGAGGTCAGGGGGAAGCGGTGCGCGCAGTTTTGCAGGGTGCACGCGGCAAGGCAAGCTCCCGGCTGGAGCGCGAGGCCGACGATTTGTCTTCACTCCTGGAACCCCGTGTGCCCATTTCGAATGGAGCCGGGAGACTGGCGGGCGGGGGGCGAACAGAACCGCTCCCTGAAGGCAGGCGGCGTTCTTACGAAGCCCGACTGGGAGTCGATCTGGAGGAGGTTCGGATTCACTCGGGATACGCGGCACAAAATGCGGCGAAGGCTTTGGGTGCAGAAGCTTTCACTGTCGGGCGCGACATTTTTTTGGCCAATCCCGGTTTTTCGGGTTCGGAATCCGAGGGACGGAAACTGCTGGCGCATGAAGTGGTCCATGTGGTGCAGCAGAAATGCTGCGGCGTGCGGACAGGAATGGGTCCAATTTCTGTGGTCGGCAGAGCCCCTCTTTCTGTTCAGTGCAGCGACCATGAAGGTTCTTCGTGGGAATGGTCCCCGGGGGGGCGCCCTTGGTGGGAACGGCCGCTGGTACCGGGTCTGGAGTTGCGATTGGACCCGGAGATCGAGGCACAGCTTGCGCTGATGCGGATGCGCACCATTCAGCACCTCCTTGATCCCGACAATGTGCGGGACGCCTTGCTGGACCTGGATCCTGCCATCCTCGGTTCGGGAGGAACAGACTGGTTGAATCTCCCTCCGGTTCCGGAACCCAGTCCCCTGGTGACTCCGGGAGCGGGTCCTGCCACGCCGCGACCCGGTACACCGGGAGACCTGATCCGAGCAGTGGTGTCAGTGCCGGCAGTGAATACCGCTCTCACCAATCTGCGCACTTCGGCCCTGCAGCGGGTGCAAAGCGACTGGGGGAGACTCTCGACCGGGGAACGCATTTTGCTCGTGAGTCAGGGCGTTATCCTCGGTGGAGGAGCCCTGGCCGGCGCTCTCGGTCATGAGGAATCGCGCAATTGGCTTCTCAATCAGGTTCAGGGACGGGATCTTCCCGTCCCGCTTGTACCGGGATTGAGTTTTCAGTTCAACCTCACCGGTCGCGATCAACGGATCTTTTTTACCCTCGATCTGGCGCGGCTGGGCTCTCCATGATGCGCCGCCGGACTCCCACCTGTCCCTGAAAGGCGAAAAATTCGGACGAAATGCTTCCCTCCTGAAAAGGCGCTCCACGTGAAAAGCGTCTCAAGTTGGTTGACAAGATGGATTAAATATCGTTATTTGTCCACTTTGGTCGGTTCAGTCAGTGAAGATGAAAGGACGACCTGCATGGTTTGACGGCTTTGGGATGAGCTACAAATCCTTGGTCAGGATTCTGCTTTAACATCAGCTACTTAGGGAGGATTGAATGGATTGGGTGAGTGTGGCCCATGCGATGGGCACAGGAGGACAGGGGGCAGGAGAACAAGCGGGTGGAGGACTGATGGCTTTCATGCCGCTGATCATCATGGTCGCTATCTTTTATTTTCTGCTGATCCGTCCTCAGCAAAAGAAGCAGAAGGAACACAAGAACATGCTCGACAATCTCCAGAGGGGAGACTCGGTGATCACGCAGGGTGGACTGCACGGCAAAATCACCGGACTGACGGACACCACGGCCACCCTTGAGATTGCGGACAAGGTCCGTGTGAAAGTTCAGCGAGGGTACATCGCTGCGGTGGTGGCGAAGGGTGAAGCCAAGGTTGAGGGCACTGAATAGTCAGTATTTTCCTCTCTCACGTGATGCGATTGCCTCAGGGGCACATTGCCGGGTTCCTTGATGTGCCCTTCTCTTTCATGACCAACACATGAAGCCGGCCTGCCTGAGAAATTCCGACTCCTTTTTGCACCTCAAAACATGCCTGGCTCCGTCAGGGCCCTTTGTGCTTCCCGGGTGAAAGGAGTTGTCTTGCGCAGGTCAATTCTTCTGTCAGGGGGAGTGATTTGAAGAGTCTAAAGTGGCGTTTGGCCCTTCTCGGTGTCGTTCTGCTCTTTGGCATCATCTATCTGGTGCCCACGTTGAGCCCTTCCCTGCCCCAATGGTGGGGGAAAATGCTTCCCGCGGAACAGATCAAACTGGGTTTGGACCTGCAAGGGGGCATGCACCTGGTTCTGGAGGTTCAGACGGCGATGGCCGTGGAAAACACCGTGGACCGAATCGCAGAGGAAGCCAAGGATCTTCTCCGGGAGGAGCGCATCCCCTTTCTGAGGGTTGCAAGTTCCCCGGGACATCGCTTGGACGTCCTGTTGCCCGACGGCCAGAGGCAGGGAGATGCGAAGACCCTCTTTGAACGGCAGCTTCCGGTGATGGAATGGGAAACCGCCGGTACGGTTGACGAGGGATTTCGAATCCGACTCAAAATGAAGGACTCCGAGGCGGCTCACATCAGAGATCTGGCTGCCGCTCAGGCCCTGCAGACCATCAGAAACCGTATCGACCAGTTCGGCGTATCAGAACCGGACATTCGGCCGCAGGGTGAAGACCGGATCCTGGTGCAGCTGCCGGGTGTTCAGGATCCGCAGAGAGCGGTGAGCCTCATCGGAAAAACGGCACTCCTCGAGTTCAAGGTGGTGGCGGAAGAGGTCACACCTCAGGACATTCAGGCGGGCAGGATTCCCCCCGGTGTCAAGGTCTACACCCTGAGGCAGGACGATGCGGCGACAGGCCAGAGAACTGAGACGCAAATCGCGTTGCAGGACAGGACCCTCATGACCGGAGAATTCATCACCAACGCTCAGGTCAGTATCGACCATCAGTTCAATACCCCCTACGTTTCGCTGGAGTTCGATCCGCAGGGGGCCCGGGTTTTTGAACGGATCACCGGCGAGCACGTGAAGAAGCGTCTCGCCATCGTCCTGGACGGCGTGGTGTATTCTGCGCCGGTCATTCAGGAGCGGATTGGAGGCGGCCGCGCGAGCATCACGGGCTCCTTCACCATGGCCGAGGCCCGCGATTTGGCCATTGTGCTCCGCGCCGGCGCTCTCCCGGCCCCCGTGACGATTCTCGAGCAGCGCACCGTCGGACCGGCTCTCGGCAGGGATTCCATTCAGAAGGGCTTTTTGGCGTGTCTGGTCGGCGGCATTGCCATCGTCATCTTTATGATCGTCTATTACAGGCTCTCGGGACTGATTGCCGACATGGCTCTTGTCTTGAACATAGGTCTGATCCTGGCCGGCCTTGCGGCATTGGGGGCAACCCTGACCCTGCCGGGCATTGCCGGCATCGCTCTGACCATCGGCATGGCGGTGGACGCCAACGTGCTCATTTACGAGCGCATCCGGGAAGAAATGCGGCTCGGGAAAACTCCACGCGCCGCGGTCGACTCAGGTTATGCAAAAGCCACCAGCACCATCATCGATGCCAACGTGACCACCCTGATCGCCGCCGTCGTTCTCTTCCAGTTTGGAACGGGCCCCGTCAGGGGATTTGCAGTCACGCTCACCATCGGCCTTCTCGCCAACCTCTACACGGCCATCGTTGTGACGAGAATGATGTTCGACTACCTCCTGGATGAACGGCGTGCCCGCAGCATCAGCATTTAGTGAGAGCGGAGTGAGGAGATACCTGAATGGAATTCATCAGACCTGACACCAATTTTAATTTTGTCGGAAATCGACACAAAGCCTTTCTGCTCTCTGCCTTTCTGATCCTGGCGGGGCTTCTGGCGCTGCTTTACCGGGGCGGCCTCAACCTGGGCGTGGATTTTGCCGGCGGTACGCTGATTCATGTGAAATTCAGCCGGGCCACCTCTCCAGAACAGATCAGGGAATCTCTGAAGGGTTTGATCTCTCAGGGGGCCATCCAGCAGATCGGTTCCGCTGCGGATCATGAATACCTCATCCGCACGGAGACCACCACTGAAGAACTGCAGAGCATTGCCGACAATGTGGAAGCCACTCTTGGCGAGGCTTACGGGGAGGGTGTGGCCTCCGTGCTGAGGATCGAGATGGTGGGTCCGAAAGTGGGACATGACCTCAGGCAGAAGGCACTTTTTGCCATCTATTACGCACTGCTTTTCATCGCGATCTACATTTCAGGGAGATTCGAGTTCAAGTGGGCCAAGAGCGGCATCATGGCGGGGGTGCTCATTCTCGGAGTTTATTTGCTGGAGGCTCTGGGGATGAATGTCACTTACCTGACTTACGGCGCGCTCATCATCACCATGGCTCTTTGCTGGTTTCTCCATCTGCCCTATGCCCTGGGAGCGATCGTTGCGCTGGTTCACGATGTGCTCATCACCATCGGTTTTTTCGCCCTCACCAACCGTGAATTCTCTCTGGAGGTGCTGGCAGCCATCCTGACCCTGGTGGGCTTTTCTCTCAATGACACCATCGTGGTCTATGATCGCATTCGCGAGAATGTGCGCCGCAGTCCCAAAGGGAATTTTCTTCAAATCATCAACAGCAGCATCAACCAGACCCTCAGCCGGACGATCCTCACATCCGGTACCGTGCTGCTGGTGGCCGCCTGCCTTTTTTTCCTGGGCGGCACCGTCATTCACGATTTCTCGTTTGCGCTCCTCATCGGGATCATCACGGGAACGTACTCTTCGATCTTTGTGGCGGCGCCCCTGCTGATCTTCTTTCAAGAATTCAAGAAGAAGCCGGTCGTCCGTGCAAAGGCCTGACGGCCTGACTCACTGGATGGCCCACAGGGCCATGTTCTTCATGCCATTCAAGATTTCCATGATCAGGGGACGCCTGAGGAAACTGAAAAGGCCACTGGGATTTGAATGGCCCAGCGCCACGATGCCGATGTCGTTGTCTTCACAGTAGGCGAGCAGTTGTCTGGAAGCTTGTCCTTTTCGAGGGAGCATGACCAGAGCGATGCGTCGATCCTCGATGGCATGCTCCCTTAAAATCTCCAGAGCCCTCGAAAACAGCCCCACTTCTTCTTCCAGCGTTTCTCCTTCCAGCAGCGAATCCAAGCCCTCGCGCCAGCCTGCGGCAGGCGAGGTCCAGGGTTCTCTGAGGGAAGGGTTCAAGCGGAGCAGGGTCACTTGTGCGCCGGTCTCCTGGAGCATGAAGGCACAGTGGTCCACCGTTCTAAGGACCGCTTCGTTGCGGTCCAGAAAGATGGCGATGCGGGAGGCGTTTGCGTTGCCGTCGATGAACCAGATGGGACTCACGAGACAATGGTTCAGCAGGGCAGGGGTCAGATCCCCTTTGAGGAAGGCTTCGAGGTTGCTCGACATCTGCCGCTCCATTATCACCGCGTCCACTTTTTTTATGTCGGCGATCATGCACGTCTGCCTGGCGATACTGAGAGTTCTGTCTGTTGTGTGTTCCTCGATGGAGTCTTCAGAAAAGCCCTGTTCAATCAGGAAAGACTTGAGGGACTGAAGAGCCTGGCGGCTGCGCTGCAGGCGCAGTTTCAAGGCCTGCTGCCTTTGCCGTTCAAGGTCCGGGGTCCCGGATCTCTCATCGTAAATGGGCGGCAGCGCGGGAAGAAAATAACACAGGAGGATTCTCACGTTCTGGAGGTCAGGGTAAAGATTCCGGATAAATCCCAATGAATGAGATGGAAAAATCTCTTCTCTCAAGGGCAATAGAAAACATTTGGGGATGGGCTGCATGGTCTGCTCTTCTAACTGGGTTCCAGATCCCTGGCTTCTCGTCGGGCGTGGTCAGGGCCGGGTTTTGGGGTCTGCGATCGGGATCGAAAGGGTTGTCTGTGTCGCCGGCGTGCATCGAGGAAAAAGCGAGAAGATCTGCGGAACGGCGGATGAGAGTGGACAGGACTAGGGCAGCTCGATGGTTGCCGACGGTTCGTGTTGTTTTGCAATGCCAAACTGCATGTGACGCCATTGGGGGTCTTCAGCGAGATCCTTGAAGCTCTCGAGCACCACCCGGGGATGGTTGTTCACGTCACTCAAATGGGCGAGAAAGACATACCGGAGTTTCTGGTGGTAGAGACTCCTGACCAGCTCTTTGGATTCCTCGTTGGAAATGTGCCCGTGACTGCTGCGAATCCGCTGTTTGAGGTGGGGCGGATAGGGGCCATCCAGGAGCATTTTCGTGTCGTGATTGGCTTCGACAATCAGCGCGTCGCAGGCTCGAAGTCGTTCGCGCACGAGGTGGGTGACGACACCCAGATCCGTGCAGACTCCGAGCCGGATCTGTTCGTGCTGAATGACAAATCCGCAGGGCTCCTGAGCGTCGTGGGAGATGGAAAAGGGATGGATGTGAAGATCTCCGATGGAGAAAGCCCGCCCGGTTTGGAAGATGTGACACTGAGCCAGCTGCCCGGTCTGGGGAGGGAGTCGCTCCAGGGTGCCCTGTGAGCAGAAGACCGGGAGGTTGAAGCGGCGGCTCAGGGGGCCTGTGCCTCGAGTGTGATCCGTATGTTCGTGGCTGAGGACCAATCCGTCCAGATCTCGGGGCACCACCGGTGTTCTCTCCAGGCGTTTCACCAGTTCTTTGACGCTGAGTCCCGCGTCGAGAAGAATTCGTGTCCGGGGGCTGGCAACCAGGACGGCGTTGCCCTTGGACCCACTGGCGAGAATCTGGAAGAGAAGGGACATGAAGTTCCTCAACCTTTTTGAAGGACGCTCTGAAGCCGTTGCTCTTCCAGGTCGCAGGGCCCGAGGACGAAAAGACCAAGACCCCGCGAATCGTAGCTGGTCTGAAACCATTTGAGGATGTCTTCGACGCTGACCTGGTCGATCTTTGCTTCCACTTCCTCGAAAGGCACGTGCCGCCCGAAAAGGAATTCATTCTTGGCGAGACGGTTCATGCGGGAGTCCGTGCTCTCTGCGTTGAGATACATGCTCCCCTTGAGGTACTCCTTGGCCGCGCTCAATTCCGTGAGAGAAATCGGGTTGGCGGCAAGGTCCTCCAGTTGTTCACGGATGACCTTGAGGCACTCCTCCACCTTGTCGGGGCCGATGCCGGCGTAGACTCCCAGGAGACCCGTGTCTTCGTGGCTGTTGAGAAAGGAGTACACCGAGTAGGCGAGGCCCCTTTTTTCACGGATTTCTTGAAAAAGACGGCTGCTCATGCTGCTGCCGAGAATGACATTGATCATGTGGCACGCGAACCGGCCGGGATCGACCTGGGAGACGCCTCCCATTCCAAGGCAGAGATGAACCTGTTCGAGGTCTCTGTTGAGCACCTTGACTTCGGGGTTGTCGACCGGGGGCACGCGGGAATTGGAGAGCGCCTTTCTCTCGAGGGTTTCCAGTGCGGGGGCGAGAAGTTCCACAAAGCGGTTGTGATCCACATTGCCTGCGGCGGCCACAAGGATTCTTTCGGGGTGCAGCGAGCGGTCGAGATAGTTGAGCATGGCATCGCGCGTGGCATTTTGCACGGAAAGTGCCGAGCCATAGATGGGCAGCCCCAGTGGATTGCCTCTCCAGAAATTTTCCTGAAAGAGGATGTGGATGTATTCGTCGGGGGTGTCCTCAATCATCCGGATTTCCTGGAGGACGACCTGCTTTTCCCGCTCGAGTTCCATGGGATCGAAAATGGAGTTGAGAAAAATGTCCGTGAGAACGTCGGCGACCACGGAAAGATGAGTGTCCAGGACCTTGGCATGGAAACAGAGGTGCTCTTTGGAGGTGAACGCGTTGGAGAACCCCCCCACCGCATCCAGTTCCTTGGCGATATCCAGGGCGGAGCGACGCGCGGTCCCTTTGAAGAGCATGTGCTCCAGCAGGTGGGTCATGCCCCGCTCATGGGGCAGTTCATCTCGCGAACCCACGCTCACCCAGAATCCCATAGAGATGGAATGGTAATGGGGGATGTTTTCGGTCAAAATGCGGATGCCGTTGCCGAGGACTGTCTTCTGATACAATCTTTCACCTTCGCAATGAGAGGGACAGTGGGTTGGTAGACTGCAGGCCGCAGTTGCACCTCCGCTCCCTACGTCGCCTGGAGGCTGCCGACAACTTGGCGGGCAGTTTCGGCACGGGACCGACCCGTTGGACATTTTCGAGTTGAAGGCGGTGAGCGGCGAACCCATGAGGGCATGCTTGAGAGGATCGGAGCCGGTTTCAATGCGTCGGGAGACCACCCGCCGGCTCCGATGCCGGTTCATGCAATTCAGGGCTTGTCGGTCTGGGAACTTTCAAGCGCTGCCTTTCGACTCAGGCGAATGCGGCCGTCCTTATCGATTTCGATGATTTTGACAAGCACCTCCTCACCTTCTTTGACCACATCGGTCACTTTGCGCACGCGGGAATGATCCAGCTGGGAGATGTGAATCAGCCCGTCCACGCCGGGCAGGATTTCTGCAAATGCTCCAAAATCCGTGATGCGAACCACCTTGGCCATGTAAAGCTGACCCACCTCCGGTTCCACCGTCAGTTTTCTGATGCGGTCGATGGCGCGATCGCAGGCTTCGCCGTCCGGGCTCATGACCACGACGCGGCCCGAGTCGTCGATGTCGATTTTGGCTCCCGTTTCCGCCACGATGCTGCGGATCACCTTGCCGCCCGGTCCGATGACGTCGCGGATTTTCTCGGGATTGATCTGGATGGTCACCACTCGCGGTGCATAAGGGGAGAGCTGCTGTCTGGGCTGCGCGAGGGATTCCTTCATCTTCTGGACGATGAAAATCCTCCCGCGGCGCGCCTGCTCCAAGGCCTGCTGCATGATGGTGCGATCGATCCCGGCAATTTTGACGTCCATTTGAATGGCGGTGATCCCGCTCTCGTTGCCGGTCACTTTGAAGTCCATGTCGCCCAGATGATCCTCATCGCCCAGGATGTCCGATAGGACCACGACGTCATCCCCTTCCTTGATAAGTCCCATGGCAATCCCCGCCACCGAGTCGGTGAGGGGCACGCCTGCATCCATGAGAGCGAGCGAAGCACCGCAGACACTGGCCATGGAGCTGGAGCCGTTGGAGGAAAGGATTTCCGAGACGATGCGGATGGTGTAAGGGAATTCTCCATCCTTGGGCATGACCGGTTTCACGGCGCGCTCGGCAAGCGCACCGTGACCGATCTCTCTGCGTCCCGGTCCCCGGAGAGGCCGCACTTCCCCCACACAGTAGGGGGGAAAGTTGTAGTGGAGCATGAAGGCTTTGAAGGATTCTCCACTGAGGGCCTCGATGCGCTGCTCATCGGAGGAAGACCCGAGGGTCACGACGATGAGCGCCTGCGTCTCACCACGTTTGAAAAGTGCGGACCCATGGGTTCGTGGAAGGATTCCCGTCTCAATTTGAATGGGCCGAATCTCATCGAACCTGCGGCCATCGATGCGGCGGCCTTCGCGCACGAGCATGGTGCGAACGGTTTCCTTCTCAAGATCTTCCACTGCGTCCTGAATTTCTTTTTCGCGATCGGGAAAAGTTTCCAGCAATTCAGTCACGATCTTTTGTTTCAAGGATTTTCTGGCCGTTCTGCGCGCCTTCTTGTCCGCAATGGTCATCGCCGAGCGCATCTCGTCCTGAAAGGCGGGGACACGCACTGCCTGGACAATGGCCTCGTCTTTTTCGATTTCCGGCACGGGTTCCTTTTCTTTTCCCGCCATGCGCCTCAGGTCTTCCTGGACGTCGATGATGGGGATGATCGCCTTGTGGGCCAGATCGATCGCCTCGATGACATCGGCCTCGGTGGCGAAAAGCGCGCCGCCTTCGACCATCATCACGGCGTCCCTGCTGCCTGCAACCACCATGTTGATGTCGCTGTCTTCCAGTTGCTTGGCCGTGGGATTGATGACAAATTCTCCATCGCAACGCCCGACGCGCACCGCTGCCACCGGTCCGCGAAAAGGAGCGGGGGAGATGTGCAGGGCTGCGGATGCTCCACAGAGGGCGACCACGTCGGGTTCGTGCTCCTGGTCAACGGAGAGCACTGTGGCGACGATTTGGGTTTCGTTGGCGTAACCCTTGGGAAAGAGAGGCCGAATGGGACGGTCGATCAGCCGGGACGTGAGGGTTTCCTTTTCGCTGGGGCGGCCGATCTCCCTGCGAAAGAATCCTCCGGGGATGCGACCTGCCGCATAGCTCATTTCCTGATAATCCACCATGAGGGGGACAAAGTCGATTCCCTCTCTCACGCGGTCCTCTTTCGTCGCAGCCACGAGCACAACGGTGTCCCCATAGCGGACCATGACGGATCCGCTGGCCTGCTCGGCAACATGACCACATTCGATGGTCATCATGCGGCCACCGACTTCAACTTGCACAGAGTGTTTCATACATTTCTTTCCTTGTTGTGCCTTCGTAAGCTTTTGATTCCGCGGATCTTCGCCCCATGGCCGTGAAAGGATACGCTAGCGGCGCAGTCCGAGTCGCTCGATCATGGTGTTGTAGCGGTCCACGTTTTTTTTCTTGAGGTAATTGAGCAGCTGTCTGCGCTGCCCGACCAGCTTGAGAAGCCCGCGGCGAGAGTGGTGGTCCTTGTGATGGACCCTGAAATGATCGGTCAGGTACGTGATCCGCTCGCTCAAAAGTGCAATCTGCACCTCCGGGGATCCAGTGTCAGATGGATGGACTTTGTAGGTTTCGATGATTTCCTTTTTCCTCTCCGGCGTCAGTACCACGGCTAGTTCTCCTTCTCGTTCACGACTTCACTGAAATTCTTGCGTCTATGGTCAAAATGTATCGGGTTGAACATCCTCAAACCTCAGGGGTCAAAAGATCGAGGGAGGCCGAACGGCCCCTCAAACCCCTTGTGACACGGTCATCCGTATTGGAAAGTCCTGAGGCGTCGGTGGCTTTTGCCTCCGGAATGGGGCCACCACAGGGCCAACAGAGATCCGTGGCCGTCCTTGAGACAAACGGGTTCCCGTTCGCCATGAAAACGCTGTCGATGAGCTTCCTGCCATTGCCGGCTCAGTTGACCATTGGCCAGCCGTTCTTGTGTCTCGCGATCTTCGATCACGACCTCGGGGAGGTGTGCAAGAGCTTCACCCATGGAAATGAAGGCTTCATGCAGCCGATTCTGCTCCCCCAACTCCATAAGTCTTTCCAGGGAAATGGCTCGGTCCAGGGTGAAAGATCCGCTGGCCAGTCGTCTCAATTCAGCGACATGAGCTCCACAGCCGAGCTTCCTGCCCATGTCTGTGGCCAGTTGGCGCACATAAGTCCCCTTGGAGCACGCCACCTCAATCTCCACTTCAGGCCAGTCATAACGAACCAGGCGCAACCGTTTGATCTCAACCGCACGCGTCGGCGGATCGACATCGACCCCGTCGCGAGTCAACTGGTACAATCGTTTTCCAGCAATCTTGACGGCGGAAAAACGCGGCACTTTCTGTTCCACGTGTCCGGTAAATTCCTGAAGAGCGGCTTCGATCTCCTGTCGGCTCACGTGGCACGTGGGCCAGGAAGCGACGACGCTTCCAGTCTTGTCCTGAGTGTCCGTTTCCGATCCCATGACGGCCGTGAATGCATAGACTTTGTCCTGGGTGAGCAACTGATCCACGATTCGCGTGGCCTGTCCCACACAGATGATCAGGACTCCCGTGGCAAAGGGATCGAGTGTTCCACAGTGTCCGACCTTCTTCACATGCAAAATTCGTTTCACTTTGTCGACAACGCCGTAAGAGGTGATCCCCTCGGGCTTGTCCACAAGCAGGATGCCGTCGAAATTTCCCCGGTGGGAGCCGGAGTGTTTTCGTGGCTGGAACGAGGCGGCACCGTTCACCGCTGGGAGAGAATTCATCAGGCGCGCACCTCGTGTTGAAGGAGATGGTCCAGGGCTTGCTGGGTGATGTGGCGGCGAATTTCCGGCAAAGAACCTTTCACGCGAAAGGCCGCCGCCTGCCGGTGACCGCCGCCCCCATGGATTCTCGCCAGAGCGGCCACATCCACATTTCCCTTGGAACGCATGCTCACGTGGACCATGCTGTTCTGGCCCTCGCGAAAAAGCAGGGCCAATTCGACGGTTTTTACCGAACGCAGTTCGTTGATGAATCCTTCACTGTCCATGGGGGTGGTCTGGGAGGAGATGAACATTTGCTGCGTTACTTCGGCTGTGGCCAGGCGGTTGTCATGGAAGAAACGGACGGTCGCCAGGACCTGCGCCAGGAGATGAAGCCGCTGCGCCGGAGCGGAGTCATAAATGTTTCCGGCAATGACGGCGGGTTCCGCTCCCGCACTCACCAGTTTGGCTGCCATTTCCAGGGCTTGCTGGGTCGTGTTGGTGAAGCGAAACGACCCCGTGTCCGTCATCAGACCCGTGTAGAGCTGCGTCGCAATGTGAGGGTCGAGGCGGATGTCTAGGGCATCACAGAGCCGGTAGAGCAACTCGCAGGTGCTGCTGGCCGAGGTCTCCACCCAGTTCAGATGCCCGTAGGGTGCAGTGCCCAGGTGATGGTCGATGTTCACAATGAGAGGGATCTGTGACGCCACACCGTGGAGTTGCTCTCCTACCCTTGAGAAATCACCGCAGTCCAGGATGACGGCGACGTCATACTCGGCCGCGGGTCTTGGTTGATGCACGATCTCCTGCGCACCCGGCAAAAAGCGGCAGTTGTCGGGAACCGCGTCTTCCAGATGCGGGATGGCTGATTTTCCCATGCGACGCAGCATGTACGTCATGGCCAGGAGCGACCCCACAGCGTCTCCATCGGGCTTGATGTGAGACGTGACCAGGAATCGTCGCTTTTCGCCGATGGCGCGAACGATGTCTTGGACAATTCCCTCCGACCGGCTATTCATCTTGGTGCAACTTCTTGAGCAGACGCTCGATCTTGTCTCCATAATCAAAGGACTCATCGTATTCAAACGTCAGTTGAGGCACGAAGCGCAGGTGCAACCTTTTTCCCAGTTCCTGACGCATGAATCCTCCAGCTTTGTTCAAGCCTTCCCAGGCCCTCTTCTTGTCATCGTCCGTCGGTTTTCCCAGGACGCAGTAAAATACTCGGGCCGACTTGAGATCATCGCTCACGCGGATGGCCGTGATCGTCAGATCGGCCACGCGCGGGTCTTTCACCCTCCGCAGGATGAGATCGGCGATTTCTCTTTGAAGGAGGTCTGCAACCCTTTCGGCACGTTTGTATTCCATGTGTCTGACCTCCTTGTTCTGAATGGAGTGCTCCCCCGGCCTGTCCGGAATCTCCGGCGGGGGACCCTGGAGCGCTTGCGCAACCCTCAGTGGAAAGCATCGACGCTCACCCGTTTAGTGGTCACCGTCACCGAGCGTGATGAGCTCCATTTCGGTGCTGAGGGTCTCCGCCAGACCCAGGGATTCCATGAAGTTCACGATCCGGTCAAGGAGCGAATTGAGCACGCGCCCGTCGCTCCCGATGACCGCAACCCCGATGGTTGCCTTTTGATGGAGGTCCTGGTCCGCCACTTCTGCCACGGAGACGTTGAAGCGGTGGCGGCTCTTGTCGATGAGACTCTTGACGACCTTCCGCTTTTCTTTGAGCGACTGGTTGCCGTGCAGTCTCAGGCAAATTTTGATGATGCCCACGGTCATCTGCGGTTCTCACGGAAGGATCGGGCACGGTGTGCACGGAAGAGGCCTCGACGGGCGAAATCGTCTTCCGGCCGTTCCATCAAGCCTCGTCCTTCTTCTCCTGATCTTCGGTCAGCAGAGTGGGTTTGACTTCTTCCAGTTCATAGACTTCGAGGATGTCTCCCACCTTGAGATCGTTGAAGTTTTCGATGCCCACACCACATTCGAATCCTGCCTTGACTTCTTTGACGTCGTCTTTGAATCGCCGCAGCGAGGAAACCTTGCCCTCGTAGACGACGACCTGATCCCGGAGGACCCTGACCTTGGCTCCACGTTCGACGCGTCCGTCCTGCACATAGGAGCCGGCGATCATCCCCATTTTGGGAACGCGAAATGTCTGCCGAACTTCCACATGCCCCATGACTCTTTCTATGTAGACCGGCTCCAACATCCCCACCATCGCGTCTCGGACGTCGGTGATGAGCTGATAGATGATGTCGTAGAAGCGCATGTCCACATTTTCCTGTTCGGCCAGTTCAGAGACTTTGGCATCGGCCCTCACGTTGAAGCCGATGATGATGGCGTTGGAGGCGGAAGCCAAAAGGACGTCCGTTTCAGTGATGGCGCCTGTACCGGCATGGATGAGATTGACCTTGACCTCGGAAGCGGGAAGTTTCTGCAGGGACTCGCTGATGGCTTCCAGTGAGCCGTGGACATCGGTTTTCACGATGAGATTGAGATCCTTGATCTTCCCTTCCTGGATCTGGTCGAACAGGCTTTCGAGGGTCACCTTGCTGGACCGGATGAGTTCCTTTTCGCGCAGTTTGATCTGGCGATGCTCGGCGACCAGTTTGGCCTGTTTTTCGTCCGCCAGGACAATGAACTGATCCCCTGCATTGGGGACCCCGGAAAAGCCGAGAACTTCCACGGGCATGGAGGGCGGGGCTTCTTCCAGCCTCTGTCCGCGGTCGTTGAACATGTTGCGCACGCGTCCCGAATTGGTGCCGCACACATAAATGTCACCGGCGCGAAGCGTTCCCTCCTGGATCAGGATGGTGGCCACAGGTCCTCGACCCTTGTCGAGCTTGGACTCGATCACCCGTCCTCTTGCAGGCTTGTTGGGATTCGCTTTGAGCTCCATGAGCTCTGCCTGGAGGAGAACCATTTCAAGGAGTTCTTCGATGCCGAGCCTCTGTTTGGCGGAAATCTCAACCATCGTGGTCGACCCTCCCCAGGCTTCGGAGATGAGCCCGTGCTCGGACAGCTGTCGTCGGACCCGTTCCACATTGGCGTTCGGCTTGTCGATCTTGTTGATGGCCACGATGATGGGCACATTGGCCGCCTTGGCATGGTTGATGGCCTCGACCGTCTGGGGCATCACTCCATCGTCTGCAGCCACGAGAAGAATGACGATGTCGGTCACCTTGGCACCCCGGGCACGCATGGAGGTGAAGGCTTCGTGGCCCGGCGTGTCGAGAAAAACGACATCGCCATGATCCAGCTTCACATAGTAGGCGCCGATGTGCTGGGTGATTCCTCCCGCTTCGCCCTCGATGACATTGGTGTGGCGGATGGCGTCCAAAAGCGAGGTCTTGCCATGGTCGACATGCCCCATGACCGTGATAACGGGGGGACGAGGCTTGAGGTCCTCCTCCTGGTCGCTCAGGGTCTGCAGGATCTCCTCCTCCTCGAAGCCGGCTTTTTCCACCTCGAATTCGAACTCCGAAGCGATGAGCGCTGCCGTGTCATAATCCAGTGCTTGATTGATGGTCGCAGGAACCCCGAGAAGGAGCAGTTTCTTGATGACCTCTCCTGCCTTCACGCCGATCTGTCTCGCGAGATTGGCCACGGTGATGGCCTCGTCAATCCGGATGCGACGCTTGACCGCCTTGGTGGGGCCCACCTCCGGTTTTCCAAGTTCCCGGGCGGGCTCCCGTTCCCTGGCACGGCCCCGGTCTGCCTGTGCCGCAAGTTCCTTTTTGGAATAGAGATCTTTTCTCTCGAAAACCTCTTTGCGCTGTTTCTGCTTTTTCCGGTCGGGAGCTTCGCGGACGATCTCCTCGACCTTGACGCGTTTTTTGCGCGTGACTTCCTTGGCTTCGATTTCTTCGGCGTCTTTGAATCGAGGGGGCATCACGGGAATGAGAGGTTCTTCCTCGGGTTCCTCGGGCTCCTCGGGGATGAGACTCGGAAGCTTGATGATCCTTGCGGGCTCATCCTTTCGAACTTTCTTGCGGCGCCTCTTCTTTCCTTTTTTGGCCGACAGCTTGCCTTCCTCGTCTTCCTCTTCTTCACCCGCTTCAACCTCTACAGGTCCAACGGCCGAAAGTTCTTCCTCTTGCGTCTCGACTTCCACTGCTTCCACAGGCTCCGCAGGAGCCATTTCAACGGGTTGGGGCGGTTCCGGGATGACTTCGTGGGGGCTTTCCCGCTCTTCAGATTTCGCGGCGGCTTCGACTTTCGACACGGGGGGTTCCTCCATCCGAACTTTCTGCGAGACGTCCTCAATGACTTCTTGCGGCCGCTGATCTTTGGCAAGAGGTGCGACGGGGGCAGCCGGCGGCGAGGCCTCGTGCTCCTGCGGTTCGGCCTCCTGTTCCGGGAAAGCGGCCTCTACAGCGGATGGGGGGGGCTGCACTCTTTCGGGCTGGACGGCTTCCCGCTCCAGGGTGATCATCGTTTCGACGGGGGGCATTTCGGATTTCGGCAGCTGTGCAGCCTCAGGAACCGACTCCAGGGGTGGAACCTCTCCCTCTGTGATTTCGGCCGCGGGCATCTGCCCTTGGGCTTCCACCGCAGCTTCTTCCGGCACGGGCTCCTCGGGTGAGACTTTTTTGCGTCTTCGCACGACGACACGGCCGATTCTCTTTTCTTCTACGGTCTCACCCCTGGCTTCGGAGAACTGTTGTCGGATCTTTTCCACCGTGGATTCCGTCAGCGTGCTCATGTGATTCTTGACCTGGATCCCCAACTTGAGAATCCGGTCTATCAAATCCTTGTTGTTCATATTGAGCTCTTTCGCGAGTTCATGCACCCTCATCCGCGCCATGAAAACTTCCCCCCTGTACAGCAATGTATTTGTTCCACTTATTTTTTTCGGATCTTCGCCCGTCTGTCGTCTCTCATGATTCAGAATGGCGGGAACGGCTCCTTTACGGAACGAAAAATGCGCTCACTCCCGGACAGATTACCTTGGTGACCCGCCCGTCCGATGACCGATTGATATGATTACCTGAAAAATCTAAACCAGGACTCCTTTGGATTTCATTGGTGGATTTCATTGGGCGAAGACTCGTCCATCGTGTGAGCCATGAAGGCTAAGCATCGGAAACAGGAGGCAACGATGGATCAACACGCTGAGCCAGGCCTTTGGCTCTGCTCCTGAAAGCTTTCTGAACTTTCTTGTTGAAAGTCAATCGGGGCATGCACTCTGGGCAGATGTAAGCTCCTCTTCCAGGGAGACGTTGCTTGGAATCGATCACAACCAGGGCTGTGCCGTCCTCGAGAGCCAGACGTCGAAGCTCGATCTTGGGCCTTTTGCGCCCGCAGACCAGACAGCTCCGCATCGGCACATGACCGTCCTTTTCCCTCGTCATGTTTCACGGGTCTCGTCGACAGGCGGGTCCGGTTGAGGCTCGTCATCGCCTTCCGGATCGACTGCGGCATGTGCCGTCTCCCCGCTGTCGCCCTCTGCGGCCTCTTCTTGTCGTTCTTCGGCCTGTATTGGAGATCCTTTTGCCAGAAGTCCCGAAATCTCTTCCTTCATTCCGGCCAGAGTCTCCTGGGACAAATGGGTGATGTCCGAAAGTTCGGAAAAGCTTGCCTCGTTGAATTCCTCCAGAGATGTGATTCCATTCTCGTAAAGACGGTCGGCAAGTTCCTCCGTGATTCCGGGCACGCTGAGAAAGGCCTGGTAGCCGGCTTGTTTCTTCCGATTGTATTTGGTCTCGCTGCTCACATCGATGCGCCAGTTGGTGAGCCTCGAGGCCAGTCTCACGTTTTGCCCCCGCTTGCCGATGGCCAGCGACAGCTGGTCGTCCGGAACGATGACTTCCATGCTGCGGTTGGCCTGGTCAATGATCACTTTGGAGATGATCGCAGGGGCCAGTGCGTTGACGACAAACTTGGCGGGGTCCATGTTCCAGGGAACGATGTCGATCTTCTCACCGCGAAGTTCCTGGACGACGTTTTGAACACGCGCGCCCTTCATGCCCACGCAGGCGCCCACCGGGTCCACGTCGGAACTTTTGGAAACCACCGCAATTTTTGCCCTCGAACCCGGCTCGCGGGTTGCCGCAATGATGCTGACAATGCCCTCGGCCATCTCTGGAACTTCCGCATGAAAGAGTTGAATGAGAAAATGCGGGTGAGTTCGACTCAGCACGATCTGCGGTCCCTTGCTGATTTTCTTGACGTCGAGAACGTAGGCGCGGATGCGATCGCCCTGGCGATAAACCTCTTTGGGAATCTGCTCTTTCACCGGCAGGATCGCTTCCGACTGCCCCAGGTTCACGATGATGGCGTGTTTGACCACTCGTTGAACGATTCCATTGACGATTTCGCCTTTGCGGTTTTTGTATTCGTCAAAAACGACTTCGCGCTCGGCATCCTTCATTTTCTGGATGATGACCTGCTTGGCCGACTGGGCCGCAATCCGTCCCAGAGCCTCCGTGTCCATGCGAATTCCCAACTCGTCTCCCAATTCAATTTCCGGATCCAGTTGCTTGGCTTCCTGCAGAGAAACCTGCTTTTCGGGATCGGTCACCTGCTCGACCACTTCCTTAAACTGGAAGGCCTCGATTTCTCCAAACTCCTCGTTGAACGTGACATCCAGGTCGAATCGGGTTCCGTATCGCTTTTTGACGGCGGATTTGATGGCCTCTTCCAGCGTATGGATCAACGTCTGGCGGTCGATGCCCTTTTCTCGACTCACTTGATCGATCAACAGCTTGAGTTCACCGCCCATGATTTTCGATCTCCTCGCGTGCGACTTGGTCCAGCCGCTGAGCGTGTTCATTCTTCATTGCTTCTCAGGATCTTCCCAAAGCTTGGGATTCAAAATATTTGAGCCTTGCTCTGTCGAGCTGGCTGAGAGGAATTTCATGCACCGCCGAATCGCAGTTGACCTGTAGGGTGTCGGATTCGACCCTCTCGAGAATTCCCTTGAAATTGCGCCGGTTGTTGATAGGCGCCAGCGTCCTGACCTCGATCACGTGTCCCAGAAATTTCGAAAAGTGCTCTCTTTTGCGCAAAGGTCGGTTGAGACCGGGCGAAGACACTTCCAGGTGGTAAGGGAAATCTATGGGGTCCGCCACATCCAGGAGATCGCTCAGCGTGTGGCTGAGTTGCGCACAGTCATCCACGGAAATGCCATCCTCCCGATCGATGTAAAGACGCAGCACCCACCCATGAGACTCGCGTCGGAACTCGACTTCGATGAGTTCCACCCCTTCGGAACGAGCGACAGGTTCCACGAGCTCCCAGATCCGATGGATGACTTGCTCAATTTTGTCGCCCGGCTCGTGCATCAGGTGAATCTTTCCGTGTGCAGCACCTGTGAAAAGAAACAAAAAAAGTGGGTAAAATTACCCACTTCTCTTAGCAGACTTGACAATCATTTTGAACCCTGGCATCCGCAGGGCTTCTCATGGATTAGGTGCATCCAAAATCTTGTCATCCACTAATCGAAGTAAGCCTTTTCCTCCCTTCTTCCATGAGGAAGAAGTTCCCAGAGGCCACCTCAACAAGGGAAACCTTCTTTTCAGAAGGATCGGGTCGGCAAATCTGGAGCGGGCGACGGGATTCGAACCCGCGACCCCAAGCTTGGGAAGCTTGTGCTCTACCAACTGAGCTACACCCGCTCTGTTGCCTGACGCATCGCCAATACTAAGCCAATGCGTTTTGATGAGTCAAGCTAAAATCAATCGAACGGCTTCAACGGGGACCGTCTGGACGAAGGGGTTGCAAAAATTTGAGTTTTGGATCATGAGGTCAGGTGCATCCCCGGGGGGTCTGCGCCATCCACACATGGCCCATGCCGTGCCCATGGTTTATGATCAACCGTTGAGACTTTCACGGGACCGGCCCTCTCAAGCCCAAAGGAGTTTTCATGAGTTCTTTCGTCCACCTGCATGTCCACACTCAATACAGTCTTCTCGACGGCGCCATCCGTATTCGGGATCTGGTCAATACCGCGCGGAGCCTGAACATGCCCGCCGTCTGCATGACCGATCACGGCAACCTGTTCGGCGCGCTCGAATTTTATGAATCCGCCAGGAAAGCGGGCATCAGGCCGATCATCGGCTGTGAAGTTTACATGGCCCCCGGAAGCCGACTGGACAGATCCCTGAAAGGGGAAGGAGGTTCCAGCGGTGGAGAAGACCGCAGCTACCATCTGGTGCTTCTCGCCGAGAATGAGGTCGGTTACCGGAATCTCATGAAGCTGGTCTCGGCCGCTTACCTGGAGGGCTTCTACTACAAGCCGCGAATCGACAGGCAAATCCTCAGGGAGCACTCGGAGGGGCTCATCGGCCTCTCGGCCTGTCTCAAAGGTGAAGTGGCCTCCCGCCTTCTTCGGGACGAATGGGACGCGGCCAGGACCACCGCGCGGGATTATCTGGAAATTTTTGGAGAGGGGAGTTTTTTCCTGGAACTTCAAGCCAATGGGCTTCCCGAGCAGGCCAGCGTCAACGAGAAGCTCATCCGGCTTGGACGGGAATTGGACCTGCCTCTCGTCGCCACCAACGACTGCCATTATCTCAAGAAGAGCGATGCGCGGGCTCATGAAGTTCTGCTCTGCATTCAGACGGGGAAGACGATCCAGGATGAAAAGCGCATGAAGTTTCATACGGATCAGCTTTACTTCAAAAGCCCCGAAGAAATGGAGCGGGAATTTTCGCACGTGAGGGATGCCCTGGACAATACCGTGGCCATTGCGGAACGCTGTCAGCTGAAGTTGGACCTGGGGAGCTACCACTTTCCCGTTTTCCCCCTCCAGGAAGGGGAGAGCATCGAGGACTGCTTTGAGAAGCAGGTGCAGCAGGGAATGGAAAGGCGTCTGCGGCAGATACGCAAAAGACGCCCCGACTTCTCCAGGGAAGACGAAAAGGAATACGGAGAACGCCTCCGCTACGAAATGGACGTCATCAAGAAGATGGGGTTTCCGGCCTATTTTCTGATCGTGTCGGATTTCATCAACTTCGCCAAGGACAGCGGCATCCCTGTGGGACCGGGACGCGGATCGGCCGCGGGAAGTTTGGTGGCTTACGTCCTGAACATCACCGACCTGGACCCCATCGAGCACGGTCTCATTTTTGAGCGCTTCCTCAATCTCGAACGCATCAGCATGCCGGATATCGATGTGGACTTTTGCATCCGCGGACGCGACAAAGTGCTGCAATACGTCGCCGAGAAGTACGGCAAAGATCGGGTGGCCCAGATCACCACGTTCGGGACCATGCAGGCGCGCGCCGCCATCCGGGACGTGGGGCGGGCTCTGGCCATGCCCTACAACGATGTGGACAAGATCGCCAAGCTAATTCCCCCAACTCTGGGCATCACCCTTCAGAAGGCGTTTGAGATGGAGCCGCGACTCGGAGAACTGCAGCGCGATGATCCTCAAGTGAGGGAACTCTTTGAAATCGCTTTCGCTCTGGAAGGGCTGACCCGCCACGCCTCCACCCATGCCGCCGGTGTGGTGATGGCGGACAAACCCATCGTGGAATATGTGCCCCTCTACAAGGGGCAGGAAGACGAAGTTGTGACCCAGTATTCCATGAAGTACGTGGAAAAAGCCGGGCTCATCAAATTTGATTTCCTCGGCCTCAGAAACCTCACCGTCATCAGCAATGCGGTCGAACTCATCCGCCGAAACCACGGCCTGGATCTGGTCATGGATGAGCTGCCCCTCGATGACGCGGCCACCTATGAACTCCTCAGCCGCGCGGACACGACCGGAGTGTTTCAACTGGAAAGTTCGGGGATGCGTGACATCCTCGTTCGACTGCGTCCTGAACATTTCGCCGATGTGGTGGCTCTCGTTGCCCTTTATCGGCCGGGTCCCCTCGAGAGCGGCATGGTGGAAAATTACATCCAGGGGAAACACGGGGAAATCGAAGTCACCTACGATCTGGAGCAGTTGAAACCGATTCTGGAGCCCACCTACGGTGTGATTCTCTACCAGGAACAGGTCATGAACATTGCCAGCGTGCTGGCCAACTATACGCTCGGGGAGGCGGACATTCTGCGGCGCGCCATGGGGAAGAAGATCCCCGAAGATATGGCGGCCCAGAGGGACCGGTTTTTGCGAGGGACCACTGAGAATGCGCTCGATCTGTCCAAAGCCAACCACATCTTCGACCTCATGGAGAAGTTTGCGGGATACGGGTTCAACAAATCCCACAGCGCCGCCTATGCCCTCATTGCCTACCAGACGGCCTTCCTCAAGGCTCACTACCCCGTCGAGTTCATGGCGGCGCTGCTCAACAGCTTCCTGAGCAATACAGACCAGGTGGTCAAGCTCATCAACGAATGCCGGGAAAAGAACATCGAAATCCTGCCGCCCGACGTGAATGCGAGCAGCAAGGATTTTACGGTGGTGGAGGGCAAGATACGATTCGGTCTGGGTGCGGTCAAAAACGTGGGCGAATCGGCGGTGGAGGTGGTGCTCAAGTCCCGGGAGGAGAAGGGAGCCTTTCAGTCGCTCCATGACTTTTGCCGCCGCGTCGACATTCAGAAAGTGAACCGCCGGGTGATCGAACAGCTCATCAAGTGCGGGGCGTTCGACTCCATTCACCTGCCCAGGGCTGCGGTGTTGGCCGCCCTCGACGATGCTCTGGAGAAGGCTCAGGTCATGCAGCGCGATCGCCAGTCGGGACAGATGAACATGTTCGAGATGTTTCGGGCCGGCAAGGCAGCTCCCCCACCGCGCCTCCCCGATGTTCCCGACTGGGAGTCGCGAACGACGCTCCAGTTTGAAAAGGAGGCTCTCGGCTTCTACATCTCGGGTCATCCTCTGGATTTATACGCAGAGCGGCTCGCCTCATTGTGTTCCGCCGACACACAGCGGGTCAGGGAAAGGAGGGAGGGCGCGGAGGTCGTGGTGTGCGGGATCTTGAGCGTTATCAAGGAACTCACCACCAAAAAGGGTGACCGGATGGCGTTCCTCAGTCTGGAGGACAAATTGGGGATCGTGGAGGTCGTGGCTTTTTCGGAGGCCTTTTCCGCGGCCCGGCCCCTCCTGGAGGGGGAAGAACCTCTCGTGGTTCTCGGGAAAGTGCAGCACGATGAAAAAGGCACCAAGATCCTTGCCAACAGCATCCTGTCTCTGGATGAAGCTCAGGTGCAGACGGTGGATTCCGTGAGGATTCATCTGAAGGCCGACTCCCTGGATCGCGACGGGCTGACCCGGCTGAGGCACCTTCTCATGAGTCATCCCGGGGATTGCAAAACTTTTCTCCATCTGCTAGTAGAGAAAGGCGGCGAAGCGGTGATCGCCCTCAACGCCAAATTGCACGTGAGCCCCACTCAGGCTTTTTTCGAGGAAATGGAAAAGTTCTTTGGGCGCTCCTGTGCGGAAGCCGTCCACAAGGTTTGTCGGCTCTGAGTGAACCAGTGCGGCCTGGAAGCTCCCTGAGCCCAGGAGTTTTTGGACCTGCAGGGAGAGCATGTTTTCGACGACCGTCTACTTCCTGGAAACCGGTGCCAATAAGCAAAGACATGTGCTTTGCCGCTTGGTTGACTTTTTTTACGAAGCGGGAAGAAGGGTCCAGGTGATCACGGATTCCTCGCTGGCGGCGCAGAACCTCGACCAGCTGTTGTGGACGTTTTCCGAGGAGAGCTTTATTCCGCACCGCGTTCTGGGTTCGAGCAGTTTCGAACCGGTTCCGGAGCCGGTGGTCATCACCCCGGGGGCATTCTTCCTCGAGGGATTCGATCACCTGGTGTGCGACAGTCCTGCAGCCCTTGAGGTGCTGAAACGCTACCGCGTGGCGGTTCATTTTGTTCTCAGGGATGATGTGGATCGCAGGCAGGAGAGCAGACTGCTCTGGCTGGCTTGCGGAGAACACGGTGTCGGCCGGTATCATGTTTCCGACGACATGGAAAAACGATGGTCGGAGGTCTTCAAACTCAAATGACCCGGTGGTGAAGGCTCGGGAGATCTGCTGAGGTTTGCTCTCACACAGTTGGCAATGACCCACAGGTTTGGGAGTGCCGACTTGATCTGCGGTCTGTGGGATCGAAAACGCTGCAGGCTGTGGGCAAAATAGACTTCTGCGCCGGGGGTGGGGGGGGAAAGCGCTTGACAACCCCTTCTCAACCGCTAGAATGGCGCAAATTTGATGTGATGGGAGCAAACCGGGATTCATTCAATGTTGAAACGGAGGAGAAGCGCAAATGGGAAGGACTGCTGAAAAACTGCAAGAACTGCGGGAGCGGGAAGCGAAAGTTAAAGAGATGGGTGGCGCTAAAGCTATTGCCAAGGTGCATGAACAGGGAAAGCTGACAGCCCGCGAACGTTTGGACTATTTCTTCGATCCTGGTACCTTCCGTGAATTGGACATGTTTGTCAAACACAGAGGAACTCTGTTCGGCATCGATAAAGTTGAGATTCCCGCCGACGGCGTCATCACGGGTTACGGCTACGTGAACGGCCGTCAGGTTTTTGCTTTTGCACAGGACTTCACAGCCAGAGCCGGAAGTCTCGGTGAGATGCATGCCAAAAAGATCTGTAAGGTCATGGACCTGGCTCTCAAGGCCGGAAAGCCTTTCGTCGGCTTCAATGATTCCGGCGGCGCCCGCATTCAGGAAGGTGTCGATTCTCTCGCCGGTTACGGCAATATTTTCTATCGCAACGCCATCAGTTCCGGTGTCATCCCGCAGATTTCAGCCATCATGGGCCCCTGCGCGGGTGGAGCTGTCTATTCTCCCGCCATGACCGACTTTGTCCTGATGACCAAGAACACGGGCCTCATGTTCATCACCGGTCCCGACGTCATCCGCTCCGTGCTGGGTGAAATCATCACGCAGGAGGAACTCGGCGGTGCCATGACCCACAACACCAAGAGCGGTGTGGCTCACTTCGCCTGCGAAAGCGATGCGCACAACATCGACCAGATCAAGCGCCTTCTCAGCTTCTTCCCTGACAACAACATGGAAGATCCCCCCATCGTGGATTCGGGTGACAGCCCCACGCGCCTTTGTCCTGAACTGGACACCATCGTCCCCGACAGCCCCCGGGGCGCCTACGACATCAAAGATGTCATCCGTGCGGTGGTGGACAACGGCGATTTCATGGAAGTGCACGAATACTATGCCATGAACATGGTTGTCGGCTTTGCCCGTCTCAACGGCAAAAGCATCGGCATCATTGCCAATCAACCCAAAGTGCTCGCGGGCTGCCTCGACATCGATTCTTCCGACAAGGCCACCCGTTTCATCCGCTTTTGCGATGCTTTCAACATTCCCATGCTGACCATCGCCGATGTGCCCGGTTATCTGCCCGGCAAGAACCAGGAATGGGGCGGGATCATCCGCCACGGCGCCAAGCTGCTCTGGTGCTACTCGGAAGCGACGGTGCCCAAGGTCACCCTGGTCATCCGCAAAGACTACGGTGGGTCTTACCTGGCCATGTGTTCCAAGGAACTCGGCGGAGACATCACTTTGGCCTGGCCCACCGCCGAAATCGCCGTCATGGGTGCTGAAGGCGCCGCCAACGTCATTTTCCGCAAGGAAATCGCTGCAGCGGAAGATCCCGTTGCCAAGCGCAAGGAAATCATCGCCGACTACGAGAAGAACCTCTGCAACCCCTACATTGCAGCCTCTCGCGGCTATATCGACGCGGTCATCATTCCGAGCGAAACCCGTGCGCGCCTGATCGATTGCTTCGAGATTCTGGCAACGAAGCGCGTCGCCCTGCCGCCCAAGAAGCATGGCAACATCCCCATGTAAGGCTCTGCCGATCTGACTTTTTCGTTCGAAACCGTGTGCCCCGGTTCCCGGGGACGCGGTTGAGAATCCTGAACGAAAGCCCATTTTCCTTGCCTGGAAAATGGGCTTTTCTCCTTGTGTTGCGAAAGGGGTGGCCCATGCTGAATCGAGAATTCCAGTCGTGGCTGAGAGGCCTTCGGAGGCATTTCCATCGGTTTCCCGAATTGCGCTACGAGGAGAAAGAGACCGCCTCCAAGATTCAGCAGACCCTTGCCGAATGGGAGATCCCCTTTCAGGGGGAAATCGGCGGAACAGGGGTGGTTGCGTTCCTGTCCGCGTCGAAACCGGGGCCGGTGGTGGCCCTGCGGGCCGACATGGATGCTCTGCCCCTCGTTGAGGCTTCCCGGAAAGACTACCGGTCCTGCCGCACGGGGGTCATGCACGCCTGCGGTCACGACGGTCACATGGCCATTGCTCTCGGCGTGGCCAGGTGGTTGAAGCAGAGCGGCTGGGAGGCTTCCGGAAGCGGGAAAGTCCTGTTTTTCTTCCAGCCGGCCGAGGAGGGAGGGGCGGGTGCCAAGGCCATGATCGACACTGGAGTTCTGGATCGGGAAGCTCCCGACGTGATCTTCGCAGGCCATCTCCATCCAGAACTTCCCGTGGGACACCTCGGTGTGTCTGCCGAAGTGAGCAATGCGGCCTGTGACAATTTTTCCCTGCGAATCGAGGGGCACGGAGGGCATGGAGCCCATCCCGACCTGTGCCGCGATCCCATTGTGGCCGGATGTCACCTCGTCACCATGCTGCAGACGGTCGTGAGCCGCAGCATTCCGCCCCAGGACAGCGCGGTGCTGTCCGTCGGCTGCTTTCACGCGGGAACGGCATCGAACATCATCCCCCAGGAAGCGCGCATCGAGGGCACCTTGAGAACCTTAAGCGACAAAATCAGGGAGACGGCGATTGGACGGCTGGAGGGTCTGGTCTCAGGATTGGAAAGGTCTTTTGACGTCCGTGCAGACCTGCAGATTATTCCCGGTTATCCCAGGGTGGTGAATGACCCCGGAGTGGTCGCCTATGTGAAGGAGCGTGCCGAAGGGTTGGCGGGCGGCTTGACGGTGCACCTCGAACCTGCGAGCATGGGCGCCGAGGATTTCGCCTATTTTCTTCAGAGGGTTCCCGGAGCGCTCGTTCGTCTCGGATGCCATGATCCGCAGGAAGGCTTTTCCCATGGCCTGCACTCGCCCTTTTTTGATTTTGATGAGCGGGTTCTCGACCTGGGAGTGGCTTTCTTTGTCGACCTCTTGACTCACTACAAACCCGGCGCGATGTCAAAGCGCCTGTCCCCAATGACAAAATAGAACCTTCCTGTGGCGTCATCCATTTGAAGGTAGCGGGTGAGTTCGTAATACGCCAGCTTTTCGAACTTGGCCCTGAGGCGCCGGGATGTGGCGAGACAATAGAGAGAGTTATTGTTGGGGGCGGCCAGGGTCTCCGCGGCCAAGGGTTCCCGTCGTTCGTCGGCCAGTTCAATGTCTACGCTGAGCAGAGCGCCGTCCGGATCCTCACGGACGTGTACGCAGTGCACAAAGAGCGGCGCATCCAGGACTTCCACCGGATGCTCCTCCCCTTCGCAACGAATCACATACCCCCCCGTTTCGAGTTGATGAAGAGACCGACTCAAGACTTTGAAGACGTCCCGGTCCGTGACGGGATTTCCCTCGCAGTACCAGTTTCCATACTCGTCAATGAGGTAATGGTAGAGGTGCTGGGGCGTTTTTGCCGTTTGATCCATGGCAGGCGGTTTCCTCTGTTCCCATCACTTGGGAGCAAATTTCATGGGAGGCGCGACCACCCTTGAGGGGCAGCACAGCCCGGGACTTTGGTTTCAATTACGCTGTGAACTCAAAATCCACTGCCAGGATGCTCTGACTGAGGGCCTTGACGATGCTCACCACCTTCTGGTGTTCGGGATGAACCTGGTAGCGCTGGAGGGCTTCCAAATCCTGGAACGCGGAAACCAGCGCAAAATCGTACGACCGCTCCGAACGGATCACATCGCGCCCAAAGACATATTCCTTGATCTCCCGGATGCTTTGCGGCAACGCGGCGAGGCCTCTTTCCAGTTCGGCGATCTGCTCGTCGGTCACGCCGTCATTGAACTTCATGAAAACGATGTGCTTGATCAAGTCGGCTCTCCTTTTTGATTGGTTGAAAGAAGGTCTTCACGATGTCATGCAACCACGTCACAGCCGGCTGGCGTTGAACCTCTCAGCCCGCCTTGCCTTCCCGCAACCTGCGGGAATCGCCGATCCTGATGGTGAACCGCTGAGCGTCGAAGTGTTCGAGCAGAGGGATGGTGTACTTCCGGCTGACCTGAATCATGTCCTTGAATTGAGACGTGGTGATCTCCCCGTTTTCCCTGAGGAATTCCGTTAATTGCCTTTGGAGCTCCCGCAGAACTTCCTGGTGAAAGTACATGTCCTCCTTGACCTTCACCAGAATCCCTTTGGACACCATCCATTGCAGAATGTCCTGATGCTGGCGGGGGGTTCCGGGCAGTTTGGCCGAAAGGTCTTTGAAAAAAGGAACCTGGAGCCCCGCGTCTTTGAAAATCTTTTCAATTTCCTGGCGAATGACCTGTTCGCTATCCGTCAGGTCCACCTTGTGGGAGGCGAGCCGCACCCATTCCATCTCCTGAGTGAGGAGACCTTCCTCTGCCAATTGACGCAGGACGAAATTGTAGAGTTTCACCTCGACGGGTTTGGGCATCTGGGCAAGGAGCTCTTCTTTGAGCATTCCCTGCTTGAGGGGAAAACGCTTGTGGTAGGCGCTCAGTTGTTCGGTGATTTCCGCCTTGAGTTCCTCAAGGTTCTCCCAGTGAAGCATGCGCCGATTTTCCTTGTCGTAAAACACGATCTGCTTCTGGCTGACAAACTTTGGCAGCACTCGTTCCATGGCCTTGGAGGTGACATTGGCGCGGATTCTCAACTGCTCCTCCGACACACCGGACCAGCCGGCATCTTTGACATGCCAGAGAAGAATTTCCGGTTCGTCATCGTGCAGCAGGGTTTCCAGGGCGAGCGCGGCCTTGAGTTTGTCCTGGCCCTTGTGTTTTTTGGGGAGAGGGTGGAGAATGGAACCGCCGCCGATGGTCTGTACGGGCGAATAGGATCGCAGCACGAAGCGGTCTCCCCTCAGAACTCCGATGGGGTGGTCCAGGCGGACCTGCACGAAGGCCTTCTCTCCGGCTTCCAACTGTTCCCGGTCGAGAAGCACCACGGTTCCCAGATGCTCGGCAGTGCCCGTGTGGAACCGAACCTTGGAACGGTTTTTGAGTGCGCGCGGAGCGCTGGCGAGCAGTTCCAGATGGACATCGAGAATGTGCGTGGTCACCAGGGCACCGGGGGACGCCACCACGTTGCCCCTTTGTATGAGCTCTTTTTCGAGACCCTGAAGATTGATGGCGGTCCGCTGACCTGAAAAGATCTCCTCCACTTCCAAGCCGTGCACCTGCAGTCCCCGCACCTTGCTCTTCTGTTCCTGGGGATAAATGACCACGGGATCTCCGACCCGGAGCTTTCCGGAAATGCTGGTTCCCGTCACGACCGTTCCGAAGCCGCGCATGGTGAAGACCCGATCGACGGGTAGGCGAAACGGACCGTCCGAACTTCTCGGCTCGGCCTGGGCCACCATCTTGCTGAGGAGCTCTTTGAGCTCGGGAATTCCCTCACCCGTTGTTGCAGAGACGGGGAAAATCGTACACCCTTCGAGGAAGGTTCCTTTGAGAAACTGCGAAATGTCCTCCTTGACCATTTCGATCCAGTCGGGGTCATCCACCAGGTCCATTTTGGTCAGAACCACGAGGCCTCGCTTGACGCGCAGAATTTCGCAAATTTCGAGATGCTCGCGGGTCTGAGGCATGACCCCTTCATCGGCCGCGATGACGAGGGCGACCAGGTCGATGCCGCTGGCCCCTGCGACCATGTGCTTCACGAACCGTTCATGGCCTGGAACATCCACAATGCCCAAACGGTCGCCGCTGGGAAGATCCAGGTAGGCAAACCCGAGCTCGATGGTGATGCCTCTGAGTTTTTCCTCTTTGAGCCGGTCCGTGTCGATACCGGTCAGCGCCCGGATGAGAGACGTCTTTCCGTGATCGATGTGGCCGGCTGTTCCTAAGATGATTTGTTTCATGAACGTGCCTTTGTGCCTCTCAACCAGGCCTCGAAAGAGGTGGCTTTTTGGAATTGAACGGGGCGAGAGGTCAGGGACGGAAGAGGTGCTCCGAAAAAACGATGCGCCTCCTGACCAGAGTGTCTCCAGTTGTGACCCCGCAGGTGATGGGGTTCCTGTGGAGGCAGAAGTTAAATTAGCAGAACGGTCCTACTCTGTTCAAGGGCTTTCCATCATGCCGCCCATTTGTCTGCGGGAAGGCGCTTGGTCGTTCGACAATGCCGTGCACCGCGTTGAGGACGGAAAAATGCTTTGACAACCTTGTAGTGCATTAGATAGTTTGATTGGTTTATAAAACAAGGGGGGAAGGTCATGAATTTCAACATTGCCGAACGCAGCCGCATGAACCGACTGCCGCCCTATGTCTTCGCCCAGGTGAATGCCCTGAAAATGGAGAAGCGACGGGCAGGCGAAGATATCATCGATCTGGGAATGGGAAACCCTGACATCCCGGCTCCCAAGCACATCATCGAAAAACTGGTGGAGGCCGCTCGAAAGCCTCACAACCACCGCTACTCAGCTTCGCGGGGCATCACCAAACTGAGGGAGGCCATCTGCGAGTGGTACGGGCGTCGGTACGACGTGAACCTCGACCCCGAGCGGGAAGCGGTGGTCACCATCGGCGCCAAGGAAGGCCTGTCCCACCTTGTTCTGGTCCTCGTGAGCCCGGGGGACGTGGTCTTTGCGCCCAATCCCACCTACCCCATTCATCCCTACTCGGCCATCATTGCGGGAGGAGACGTTCGGTCCATTCCCATCGGACCCGACCGGGATTTCATGGCGGACCTTGCAAGCGCCACCAAACAGACCTGGCCCCGTCCCAAGCTCTTGATCATCTCGTTCCCTCACAACCCCACCACCATGGTGGTCGACCTGGATTTTTTCAAAAACATCGTTGACTTTGCCAAAGAACATCGCATGATGGTCGTCCATGATCTGGCCTATGCCGATCTGGTTTTCGACCGGCCTCAGGCGCCCAGCTTTCTTCAGGTGGAAGGGGCCAAAGAGGTGGGCGTGGAATTTTTCTCCATGTCCAAGAGCTACAGCATGGCAGGTTGGCGTGTGGGGTTCTGCGTGGGAAATGAAGAGATGGTCGCGGCGCTCACACGCATCAAAAGCTATCTGGACTATGGGGTCTTTCAGCCCATTCAAATTGCGGCCACCGTGGCTCTGAAAAGCGACCAGTCCTGTGTGAGTGAGATCACCTCCATTTACCGAGCCCGCCGTGACGTGCTCATCGAGGGTCTCAACCGAATGGGATGGGCGGTTGAAAAGCCCCGGGGGACCATGTTCATCTGGGCTCAAATTCCCAAACCCTTCCGGCACATGGGTTCGGTAGAATTTTCGAAGTTTCTCATCGAAGAGGCCAAGGTGGCGGTTTCGCCGGGATTGGGGTTCGGCGAATACGGCGATGAATACGTGCGTTTCGCACTGGTTGAAAACGAGCATCGCACCAAGCAGGCCATTCGGGGCCTGCGTCGTGCGCTGCACTTGCTCTGAGAGCGTGCGCGAAAGCCCGGGTCACCCGCCAGGTCTCATTCCCGAGGCAGTGGGAATCGACATCTCTCGGTGCATTCCGGTCCTTCGATTCGGCGGGGGAGAAGGGCCGCGCGCGAAGCCCTCTCGAAGCATGTCGACAGTTCGAGCGAAGGGGCGGCAGAAAAACACGCAAAGAGTCTTCAAGAGTCACGCGGCATCGGCTGGGTCACGGGGAAAGGTTCCACCAGCTTTGGATCGGGCTGTTTGAGGCCCGGAGGCCCCTGACCCGAGTGGGTACAGAGAGACGCTGAAACGCTTCACGAATTCGAGGGTGAAATGGCTTCCATCGGAATTGGATTGATTGGTTGGGGAACGGTCGGTTGCGGGATGATTCAGACACTCCGGGACAATGCGGAGGCCATCGAAAACCGTTTGGGTGTGACCCTGGAACTTGTGAAGGTTGCCGATTTGGACCTGGATCGCCCCAGGCCGGTCTCGGTTGCCAAAGAGTTGCTCACCACGAAGGTTGAAGACGTTCTGGGCAATCCCCGTATACAAATTGTCGTGGAACTGATGGGAGGTCTGGGTGCCGCCAAGACGTTCATCGTGCAGGCCCTGGAAAACGGAAAGCATGTGGTCACCGCCAACAAGGCCCTCATTGCACACCACGGCAACGAGCTTTTTGAAATTGCCCGTCGAAACAATAGAACCATCGCCTTCGAGGCCTCGGTGGGAGGGGGCATTCCCATCATCAAATCGCTGAGGGAAGGGCTCGCGGGCAATCAGATCGACACCATCTTCGGGATACTCAACGGCACGGCCAATTACATTCTGACCCGCATGACCGAAGGGGGGCTCACCTTTGATGCGGCTCTGGCCGAGGCAAAAGAAAAGGGTTACGCAGAGGCCGATCCTACATTGGACATCGAGGGGATCGACACGGCCCACAAGCTGGCCATTGCCGGTGCCCTTTCGTTCGGGACTCCGATTCAGCTGGATCGGGTTTATGTGGAAGGCATTTCGCGAGTGGATCCCCTGGACATCCAGTTTGGGGAGGAATTCGGCTACCAGTTGAAACTGCTGGCCATTGCACGCCACCAGGAAGGGCGGATCGAAATGCGCGTCCATCCCACCTTCATTCCCAGGAACCACATCCTGGCGGGGGTGAAGGGCGCCTACAACGCGGTTCACATCCACGGGAACTCTGTGGGCAACATCATGCTCTATGGTATGGGTGCCGGAATGCTGCCCACGGGCAGCGCCATTGTGGCGGATCTCATGGATCTGGCTCGCGACATGCGCTTCCAGCTCAATGAACGCATCCCCTCCCTCGCTTTTCTTCCCGACCGTCTGCGGGAGATCCCCATCAAACCGATCTCCGAAACCAGCACGTGCTATTACTTCCGCTTTGCGGCCGTGGACCGCCCCGGGGTTCTCTCACGGATTTCCGGAATACTCGGTGCCAACGGCATCAGTGTCGCAGCGGTCATTCAAAAAGGCCGCGAGGTGGAAGGCGCGGTCCCCATCGTCATGCTCACGCACGAGGCCATCGAAAGCAGCGTCAAGCTGGCTCTGAATGAGATCGACCAGCTCGACATCGTTTTGGCTCCGACGCAATCCATTCGCATCGAGGACCGACAAGTGGCCGACGCTTCCTGAGGCGCCATTTCCTGAAAAAGTCGAGGATCAAAATGAAGACCCGATACGTCATTCTGGTGGGGGATGGGATGGGGGATTACCCCCTCGAGGAACTTGGGGGTCGAACACCTCTCGAGGCGGCATCCACTCCCTTCATGGATCGCCTGGTGGGACGGGGACGCCTCGGTACTGTTCGCACGGTTCCGCACGGAATGGAGCCGGGCAGTGACATTGCCAACATGAGCCTCCTCGGATATGACCCGAAAGTGTACCACACGGGGCGTGCTCCTTTGGAAGCCGCCAGCATGGGTGTGCGGTTGTCGCGTGAGGATGTCGCTTTTCGCTGCAACCTGGTCACCCTCTCCCTGGATTCCGACGATGTGGTGCGCATGGAGGACTATTCCGCCGGGCACATCAGCAATCTGGAAGCCGGGCAGCTGATTGACTCTTTGAAACTCCTGACCGTGGGAACACCTTTGGAGCTCTATCAGGGCGTGAGCTATCGCCATTTATTGGTCTGGCACGGTGGAGAGGAGCGTCTGACCACCACGCCGCCCCATGACATCACGGGCGAACCGGTTGAAACCCACCGGCAGGTCTACAGGACACAGCCGGTTCTGCAGGAATTCATGGAGCAGGCGGGTGAAGTCCTGGCCGGCCATCCGGTGAATGCGGAGCGGCTTTACGCAGGCAAACGTCCAGCCAATGCCGTCTGGCTCTGGGGACAGGGCAAAATGCCCTCCATGCCGACGCTCCAGGAACGATTCGGACTCACGGGCGCCATGATATCGGCAGTGGATCTGCTGAAAGGGCTGGGAGTTTATGCAGGGCTGGATGCAGTGAATGTCCCCGGGGCGACGGGATATCTCGACACCAACTATGCAGGGAAAGTGGCTGCAGCCCTGGAAGCCCTCAATTCGGGAGATCTCGTTTACCTGCACGTCGAAGCTCCCGACGAAATGGGCCATGCGGGCGACCTCGAGAAGAAGATTCAGGCCATAGAAGCTTTTGACACCAACGTCGTGGGGCCCATGATGGAGGGGGCGCTGAGGTTCGATCGAGTCCGAGTGCTGCTGGTGACGGACCATCTGACCCCCATCCGGAAAAGAACCCACGTCTCCGATCCGGTGCCCTTCCTGCTGGTGGAAGACCTCCACAAAGAATCGCAGGCCGGATCCGAAGCCTTGCGATTCACGGAACGTACGGCAGAAAGAATGCAATGGCGGCTGGAAGGGGGCACGGAACTGTTTGAAATGCTTGTGCGAGGGAGCTCTTGATTTTGCAGCGTTTTTTCATGGAGTGCACCCCTCGTGGACCGGGTGCGAGATTTTCTCTCGGCTTTTTCGCGCTGCACCATGTCTCGTGATGCCATGACCGTAAAGACTCAAATCAGGGTGATTTATGGGGACACCGATGCCATGGGCCAGGCCTATTACGGAAACTACCTGAAATGGTTCGAGATCGGCAGATCGGAATGGTTCAGGGATTCGGGCATGACCTACGGCGAGGTGGAAAAAAGGGGCGTTTATCTCCCGGTGGTGGAGGTTCACTGCTTCTATCGCCGGCCCGCATTCTACGATGACATTCTGACCATTTCAACCAGCTTCCGGTTTGCGGGGCCGGCCCGTCTGAGGTTCGATTACGAGATCTCCAGGATGGGAGAAATTCTGACGACGGGACACACGGTTCATGTGTGCGTAAATACCGAACGAAAAGTTTTGAAACCTCCCGAATACCTCAGAAACATCCTCGAAGCCTCACAGTCGGGTTCCAGGGAGACCGACTAGTGCAGCCGGGCAGAAATGAATGCCCAGATCTGCTGGTTTCCAGGCTCCAGCCTGGAAACCAGCAAGTGGTTTAGGACTTGCGCCCGGGAGTACGAGGGCCCGGCGAAGTCTATCCGCATGCGGCGGGCTGTTCGAGCCGACCGGCGGTTCGGCCGTCATCCTCCTGCCGGGCCTCTGCTCGGATGCAGTCCCATCCGTGTGTCGACAGGTATTTGCACATGCGATGTCCCACCGTTTCCCCGCAGCCCTGTGATTTCCGGGGGGGCTTCGGTTCACACTCATCCTTATGTGTTGTCTGTGTTGTCGCAGGAGAAAAACGGAAGCCATCATGATCATATTTCCAGCCATAGATTTGAAAGAGGGTGTCTGTGTGCGCCTCATGCAGGGTGACCCGGACCGTGTGACCATCTACGGAAATGACCCCCTTGCCGTGGCCCGCCGTTGGGAACAGGAGGGGGCCCGGTGGCTCCACATCGTGGACTTGGACGGGGCCTTTTCAAGCTCGCCGAAGAACCGCAAGGAAATCGAGTCCATCGTGAAAGAGTTGACCATCCCTGTGCAGGTGGGGGGAGGCATTCGTGACCGGGAGACCGCTTCAGCATATTTGAATTCCGGGGTGGAGCGCGTCATTCTGGGAACGGTTGCCTTGCGGGAACCCCGACTGGTGGAGGAACTCTGTCGGGACTATCCCCACCGGGTGGCTTTGGGAATCGATGCACGCGATGGCCGAGTTGCCATTGAAGGCTGGAAGGAAACCACGGAAATTCATGTGACCTCCCTGGTGGCACAATTTTCTCACCTGCCCCTTGCTGCCGTGATTCACACGGACATTCACCGAGACGGCATGCAGTCGGGTGTGAATCTTGAGGCCACCCGGCAGCTGCTGCAATCCACAAACCTGCCGGTGATCGCGTCGGGGGGGGTGTCCACGCTGGAGGACATCCTGGGGTTGCTGCCTCTGGTTCCTCTGGGGCTCGCTGGGGTCATCACAGGAAGAGCGCTTTACAACGGCACACTGGTGCTTGCGGAGGCCCTGCGTTGTGTTCAGGAATACCTTGCGGGGATGACGCCTTCAACAACGGGGGAGTGAGGTTGGTCATGGAACTGTTGCAACGCATCGAAGAAGCTCTGAAAGAGGCCATGCGTGAGAAGGATCAGGATAAGCGGGACGCGCTGCGGTCGCTTCTCACCAGCATGAAAAATAGGGAAAAGGAACTCAGGCGAGTGCCGGACGAGGCCGAGATACGGCAGTTGATCGCTTCACAGGTCAAGCAGCGCCGGGATTCCATCGAGCAATACAGCAAGGCAGGGCGCCAGGATCTCGTGGACAAAGAAGAGCGCGAGGTGAAGGTTTTGCAGGCATTTCTCCCCCAACAGCTCACCCTGGAGGAGTTGGATGTGCTCATCGAGAGCGTGTTGCAGGAAGTGGGGGCGGTATCCTCGAAGGACATGGGCAAGGTCATGAAGGCACTCATGCCCAGGCTGGGGGGGCGGGCCGAAGGGAAAATGGTCAACGAACGCGTCCGGGCCAAGCTGCCCGCCTGAACACCCTGGCCCTTTCAGGGCGCCTGACGCGCGTCAGGAGGTTTGGAAGGCCGGTTGCCTGCGCCGCTTCGGAATCAAGTCGGCACATAGTTGTTCCGACCCCCTTGATTTCATTTCATCGACCGGATAAGAATTCAAAGTTCGGCGGTGGAATGGTGGAGGTCCGCCCTGACTTGACTGAAACCATCAAGGGAGCATCCTTTCCCAAGTGAGTGCCTCGAATCTCGCCACGCTGATCAAACAGGCTGTGGACATTGTGGACGTCATCGGGCAGGTGGTTCCCCTGAGGCGCTCCGGCCGCCGGTATTCCGGCCTCTGTCCGTTTCACCACGAAAAAACAGCGTCGTTTCATGTGGATGGTGAAACCCAGCTTTACTATTGCTTTGGCTGCGGCAGCGGCGGAGACGTCCTCAACTTCGTGATGCGCTACCAGAACCTCACCTTCCTGGAGGGTGTGCGCCACCTGGCGGACCGTTATCATGTCCCCTTGCCGGAAATGGACGATCAGGGCGACGATTACAAAAAGATTAGCGAAGCCGCCCGGAAAGAGCAACAGGAATTGTTTGCCGTGCTTGCGGAAGCGGCTGATTTCTTCTACCGGCAGCTGCATCACAGCGCGGAGGGTGAAATCGCCCGCCGTTATCTCATGCGCCGCCAGGTGCCGAGTCACGTGGCCGAAGAGCAGCATCTCGGTTTCGCTCCTCCCCACTGGGATGGTCTTACCCAACACCTGCACCGGCTCGGGATAGATCCCCAATTGGGACTCAAGGGCGGATTGCTTGCCAAAAGCAGTAAAAATGAAAATCGTCTGTACGACCGTTTCCGCAATCGGCTGATCTTTCCCATCGTGGACGAACAACAGAGAGTCGTGGCCTTTGGCGGCAGAGCCCTGAGTGAGACCTCCGACCACGAACCCAAGTACCTCAACAGTCCCGAGACGCCCATCTACCACAAAGGGCGAACGCTCTATCAGTACGCCCGGGCACGTTCGGCCTGCAGGGATGACCGTCGTGTGATTCTGGTGGAAGGGTACATGGATCTTCTGGCATTTCACGCCCAGGGATTTTATGCCGTAACGGCCAATCTCGGCACGGCCCTCACACTCCAGCAGGTGAGACTTCTCGGCAGAATCGCCGATGAGGTGGTGCTGTGTTATGACAGCGACGAGGCCGGGGAGCGAGCCATGTTGAGGGCACTCCCGCTGTTCCTGCAGGAAGCCCTCTCGGTGAGCTGTGTGCGGTTTCCCGAGGGCATGGACCCCGATGACTTTCTGCGGGATGCCGGTTTGAAGGAATTCGAAAAACTGCTCGCCTCCCGGAGCGAACTGGGCACCTACGCGCTCCGCAGAATTCTGGAGGGCTGGGACGGTACCACAGTGGGAAAGTCAAAAATTGTTGCGGAAGTGCGACCAATTCTGGAGGAAGTCCGCCAGCCCATACTGAGAGCGGAATATGTGCAACTGCTCTGCGAACAGCTTTCTCTTCCGGAGAAGGTGCTGGAAAGTGAACTCAGCGAGGGCAGGCATCGGAATCGCAGACCTTCTGCCCCTTCCCGGTCCTCGCCCCGCGAAATGCGTCATCAAATCCAACCGGTGGAACCCCTTCAAGGTATTGAAGAGAGAATCGTCCGATGGATGATCAAATATCCCGAGCTCATACCCGATGTCGCTGCGGCATGCGTGGTGGAGGATTTTGAGGAGACCGGCCTCAGGAACATCGCGGAGGTTTTGTTGAAAGCCCCGAAGCCGCCCTTGGAGGTATCGTGGGTGCAGTGGGTTCACGATCAGCTTCCCGATGCGCAGACACGGAACCTGTTCACCGGCTTTGCGATGGAAACGGGAGAGCTCAGGGAACCCCGGATTCAAATGAATGACTGGCTGGGAGCCCTTGAGGAACGAAGAAGGAAGCAGAAAGTCTCCATTTTGAGAGAGGCTCTCGAAAAGGCCTCGGTGGAGGGAAACGGTGTTCGGGTCAGAGAGATTCTGACTCAAATTCAAAAGCTTAGCTCACCCGCAAAAGGGGTTAAAGATACACCTCATCACGCCCAGGGAGAAAGAATCCTATGACCGAGAAGGACATGAAGCCACGACGCGATCCTGCACTGACCAAACCCGAGATGGACGATATCAAGCGGCTCATCACGGTTGGAAAGGAGAAAGGCTATCTGACCTATGATGAGGTGAACGAGGCCCTTCCGGAAGAGCTGGTCTCTCCTGAAAAGCTGGATGACATGATGATGATTTTTGATGAAATGGACATCGAGATCGTCGATTCCGAACAGCAGGTTCAGGTGGTGCGGGAAAGTGTGACCGCGGATTCCGATTCCCTGATCGAAGACGAGGAAGAGGACCTTCAACTGGAAGCGGACACCACCAGCCGCGTTACGGACCCTGTGAAGATCTACCTGCGCGAAATGGGACAGGTGTCCCTCCTCACCCGAGAAGGCGAAGTGGAAATCGCCAAACGCATCGAGGCTGGAGAGCGCGAAATATTCAATGCCATCATGGAGTCCTCCATCGGCATCAAGGAAATCATGGGGCTGAAGGAAAAGCTCGAGGTGGACCGCGTCCGCCTCTATGACATCCTCCGCGAAGTGGAGGAGGAGATGAGCGAGGAAGAGGAAGCTGCGCAGATTGCGCGAGTGATCGGCATCCTTGACGAGGTCAAGGCTCTTGACGACGAAAACAAAGTGAATCAGACGGCGTTGCTGAGTCAGGAGATCAATGTCGAAAATGAATCCCTTCTCAAACTCAAGCTCCAGGAGAACAAAGACAAGATTGTCAGCTTGCTGAAGGGGTTGCAGCTGAGTAAACGCCACATCGACAGCATTGTGGACAAACTCCGATCATGCCTCGATGACATCGACTGTTCCGAAAAGATTCTGGAAGATTGCATCCTCCGGTTTGGCAAGCCGTTTCACGAAGTGAAGCCCCTGTACGATGCGGCGATGAACAATGGTGGTTCCCTTTGCGAATGCGCGTCCCTGTTCGGGATGAGTGAGACCGAATTCGAGCAGCTGGTTTGCAGGGCGATCGAAGCGAAAGAAAAGATCAATCAGCGGGAGCTGGAGGCGAAACTCGATTCCAAGACCCTGCGGCAGATTTTGAGGCGCGTGGATGATGGCATGCTGCGAGCCAAGCTGGCCAAGAGCGAACTGATTGAGGCGAATTTGAGACTGGTGGTGAGCATCGCCAAAAAGTACACCAATCGGGGCCTGCAGTTTCTCGATCTGATCCAGGAAGGCAACATCGGACTCATGAAAGCCGTGGACAAGTTCGAGTATCAGCGCGGATACAAATTCAGCACCTATGCCACCTGGTGGATTCGTCAGGCCATCACCCGGGCCATAGCCGACCAGGCCCGCACCATTCGCATTCCCGTCCATATGATCGAGACCATCAACAAGCTCATCAGGACTTCCCGCTACCTGGTGCAGGAACTCGGCCGGGAGCCCACTCCCGAGGAGATTGCAGAAAAGATGGAGTTCCCGGTGGACAAGGTCCGCAAGGTGCTCAAGATCGCCAAGGAACCCATCAGTCTGGAAACACCCATCGGAGAGGAGGAGGACAGCCATCTGGGCGATTTCATCGAAGACAAGCGGGTGGCTTCGCCGGTGGACGCGGTCATCAACCTCAATCTCAGTGAGCAGACCCGCAAAGCCCTGGCGACATTGACGCCCCGGGAGGAAAAGGTCCTGCGGATGCGCTTCGGCATCGGGGAAAAGGCCGATCACACCCTGGAGGAGGTGGGGCAGGACTTTGCCGTCACTCGGGAACGGATTCGTCAGATAGAGGCTAAAGCGCTGAGAAAACTTCGGCACCCCAGTCGCAGGAAGGAACTGAAAAGCTTCATCGAGAGCTGAACTCTTTGCCATCGTGTTGAGGCTCAATCCGGGGCAGGCAACGGGCTGATTCAGTCACGGCGGGCGTTGGGGGGAGACGGTCGAAAAGGGTGCAATGTGCGCCCAACAAATGCCTTGACAATGTTTCCGCGCCCTTTATAAATGAGTTTTGCTTCCAAGGAAACGGGTGCGGGCCCATAGCTCAGTTGGTAGAGCCACCGGCTCATAACCGGTCGGTCCCTGGTTCGAGGCCAGGTGGGCCCACCATTCACTCTTCAAGTGCCATGAGAACAAAAGCTGTCAGAGTCTACAACCAATTCGGGAGTCTCAAGGTCGAAGTGGCCATCAAACACCTCCAGAGGGAGGGGACCACTGAAAGCGCAGTCAAAGGCCTGGAAACCCTGAGGCAAACTTGATGGGGGTGCTCCACTTAGGAGCACCCCCACACTTTTTTGGAGAAGGACCTGAAAATGGTTCGAGTGAAAGACATTCTGGCATGGGTGGATGCCCGGGCTCCTCTGAGGTTCGCAGAGACCTGGGATGCCTGCGGGCTGCAAGTGGGAGACCCAGATGGGAGAGTCGAAAGACTGCTTGTGGCCCTCGACCCCAGCACCGCAACGCTCCTGGAAGCCGAGCGAAAGCGATGTCAATGCCTCCTCACCCACCATCCTCTCATTTTTCGCCCCCTGCCGGCTGTCAGGTCGGACCAATACCCGGGAAGACTTGTTATAACCGCGCTCCAAAAAGGCATTCATCTGCTGGCCGCCCACACCAACCTGGACGTGGCGCGGGAGGGGACCAACGATCAATTGGCGCGGCTCCTCTCCCTCCAATCCCTGGAACCCCTGGAAGTTGCAGCCCATCTCCTGGCTGAGACGAGCTACAGCGGGCTCGGGCGCCTGGGGAGTTTGCCGCGAAGTCTGTCCCTGAGAGACTTTGTTGCCTCCGTGCGGCATGTGATGGGGGATGTTCCCATTCGGGTTGTGGGAGAAATGGACAAAATGGTGCACAGGGTGGCGCTGTGCACCGGCAGCGGCGGAAGCCTCATGGAACGGGTTCTTGCCACCGATGCGGATGTCTTCGTCACCGGTGATGTGAAGTACCATGAAGCTCAACGTGCGGTGGAAGGGGGACTCGCGGTGGTGGATCTGGGCCATTTTGCGTCCGAACGGATCATTGTGGAGCCCCTGGCCGAGTTTCTCCGCGACGAGGCCGCCAGGCGCGAGATGCCGCTGGTGGTTCTCACGGCCGAAGAGGAAAAGGATCCTTTTGAATCCGTCTAAACAATAGAATCCCGGCGGGTTTTCGGGAGATCGGGCGATCCTCCTGAAGCTCGGCTCGGTTTCGCATGCAGAATTTGTTGGCGGCGACCCCGCCCCGGGGTCCCAGGCAGGAATCGCTTCAATCCCTCACCCTCGGAGGGACATTGGATTGTTGAGGAGGTCACTTTGCAGGAACAGCTCAAATCATTGATTGAATACCAGATACTGGAAAACAGGAAGGCCAGGCTGCTTCAAGACTACGAGGAGACTCCAAGGCGCATCGCCGCCATCGAGAAGGAGTTCGGTCAGCTGGAGGGCGAATATCTTTCCAAGAAGGCTGAACACGACAACGCGACGAAAATGCACGAGGCGCTCGAGCAGAGCATGGCGGATCTTGAAGCAAAAATTGCCCGCAGCAAACGCCGCATGAATGAAGTGAAGACGAACAAGGAATATCAGGCGATCATGCGGGAAATCGAGGAGTACAAGAAGGAAATTGCCTCCAAAGAGGACAAGGCACTCGAACTGATGGGCGAGATCGAGTCGTTGGCCAGGAAGGTGGTTGAGATGGGGCAGGAGGTGGAAAAGCAGCGGGCGGTGGCGGCCGAGAATATCAAGCACCTGGAAGATGAAAATGCCTGCCTGAAGGAACGCCTGGACCGTCTGGAAGAGGCTCAGTCCAAAGTTCGAGAGCGAATGGATGAAAGCATCCAGAAAAAGACGGAGTTCCTATTGAAGCGTCAGTCGGGCATCGCAGTGGCTGCCGTGGAAAACGGCATCTGCTCCGTGTGCCATCTGAATATCCCGCCCCAAAAGTACATTGAGCTCCAGCGGGACGAGAGCCTCATGCAGTGCCCGCACTGTCACCGGTTTGTGTACTATCCCGGCCACGAATGCTACCAGTTTGCGTCGGACGACCTTGAAGATCTATGAATTCCAGGGAATTGAATCCTTTGGGTCACCGGGCGGATGTCGTTTGTGACTTTTAGAACGAAAACGTTTGCCATTTCGCTCTCCCTATAATATTAAGATGGGGCCTTGAGGGAGGGGGCTGCCTTCAAGAGTAACAACGGAGAGAGGTAACGGATACATGGCCACATATGGTTTGAAGATTTTTTCGGGAAGCAGCAACCCGGAATTGGCCCAGCAGATTTGCGACTCCCTGGAGATTTCGCTCGGGCGTGCTTTGCTGGGCACGTTCAGTGACGGGGAGATTAGGGTCGAAATCGGCGAAAACGTTCGGGGCGCGGACGTCTTCGTCGTGCAGTCGGGAGCCCATCCCGTCAATGACCATCTCATGGAACTTCTCGTGATGATCGATGCCTTCAAACGTGCCTCCGCAAGAAGGATCACCGCGGTCATCCCCTACTACAGTTATGCCCGGCAGGATCGCAAGAATAAGCCGCGCGTTCCCATCACGGCCCGTTTGGTCGCGGATCTGATCACGCGGGTTGGAGCCAACCGCATCCTCACGATGGACCTGCATGCCGGACAGATCCAGGGCTTTTTTGATGTGCCCGTCGATAATCTTTATGCCTCACCGCTGCTGCTTCCCTACATCCGTGAGCACTTCAACGGAGATCTGGTCATCGTTTCACCCGATGCCGGCGGTGTGCCGAGAGCCCGGGCCTACGCCAGTCAACTCAAGGCGACTCTGGCTCTGATCGACAAGCGACGTTCCAACGTGAATCAGGCGGAAGTCATGAACATCATCGGAGAGGTGAGTGGCCGGACGGCGGTGGTCCTTGACGACATGGTGGACACCGCGGGCACCCTGGTGGAAGCCACCAAGGCTCTGCTTGAGAGGGGCGCCAAATCGGTGCATGCCTGTGTGACCCATGCGGTGCTTTCAGGACCTGCCGTGGATCGCATCGAAAAGAGTCATCTCGAAAGCCTGGTCGTGACCGATACCCTGCCCATGAGACCCCAGGTGGCTCACTGTGCAAAAATCAAGTGCATTCCGGCCTGTCGACTCTTCTCTGCGGCCATTCGAAATATCCACAACGAAGATTCCATCAGCACACTCTTCGAAATCCTCCACTGATTTTCTCCCCCCCATCCTCGCAGCCTTTCTCAACGGGAAGCGGCCGAAATGCCGCTTTCCGTTCCTGCGAGATTTTTCAGGGTGCTTTCTCCAACTCGCAGTTTCCAAATCTTTCGGGTATGTTCGGTTTGTGGTATGCTTCATCGCTGAAGCTTCGGCTGGAGATCTGCCGACCGGCCCTCTGGGCAATGCGTCCGAAAGGATCTTCGGTCGATCGACAGGCTCCGAACTGCACCCTCCCCCGTCAGGGACGCGGACCCGACCATGGAAAAACCCTCATACGTCTATGGCGTGGATGATCATCCTCCCGCGGCCCACGCCCTGCTGTATGCCCTCCAATGGGCCATCATCCTTTTTCCAGCGCTCATTGTTGTGGCCACACTGGCCGGAAAGGCTCTGAATCTCGATGCGGCCGATGAGGTGCGATTTTTCCAGTTGACCCTGCTCACCTCCGGGGTTTTCACCGTGGCCCAATGCTTTTGGGGACACCGCTACCCGCTTCTCGATGGGCCTGCGGCAGCGTTGCTCCTCACCTTCATCGTGCTGGCTCCCTTTGGTGTGGAATCCCTTCAGGGAGGAACGGTGCTTGGAGGACTTTTGCTGGTGTTCCTTGTCCTCACGGGACAATTGAAACGCATCGTGACTTACGCCACTCCCAATGTCGTGGGCGTGATCCTCATGCTCATCTCCTTCACGCTGCTCCCTCATTTGACACAGACCATGACCGGAGTGGATGCGCTGCACCCGCAAGGGAACCCCCATATCTTCTTTTCGAGCCTGGCGCTGGTCGTGGCAATTGCCATGCTGTCCCATTGGCTCAGGGGATTTCTCAAAACCATTGCCCTCCTGTTCGGCATCATCGGGGGCTCGCTTTTTTTTGGATTTCTGGCGCCTGTCGACTGGACCCGACTGTTCCAAGCGGGTTGGCTGAACATGCCCTCCCACTGGATGCCTGGAACGCCGCGGTTCTATTGGCCGGCGGTTCTGGCTCTCGCAACTTCTTACCTTGCGGTGCTCGTGAACAGTCTGGGAAGTATCAACGGCATTGCTGCGATCACGGACACGGAAAGATTGCCTCAGAGCATAACCCGCGGTGTATTTCTCAACGGCGTGGGCGGTGTCTTCTGTGGTTTCCTGGGCATTGTGGGCCTGGTGAGCTACAGCATGAGCCCGGGGGTGGTGCTTGCCAACCGGGTCGCCAGTCGATACGCAACGGCTTACTGCGGCATGCTGTTTGTCGTGGCTGCTTTTGTGCCCAAACTGGCTGCCCTGCTGGCTTCGGTTCCTGCTCCGGTGGTGGGGGCCGCGCTTTGTGTGGCCATGGGGGCACAGGTGGGTGCGGGCGTTGCCGTTGTGGCCCGAAACGGATTGACCGGGCGAGACTATTATGTGGCGGGATTGCCCGTGATTGTGGGAACCCTTGTGGGTTTTTTGCCCCAAACCTTTTTGGACGCGGTTTCTCCAGGGGTGAGGGTTTTTCTTGGAAATGGCCTCATCGTGGGCATCGCCCTCGTGCTGCTTCTGGAACATGTGCTCATGCCCAGAAGAAGCCCGTGAGTGAGATGGCCACATTCAAAATGGAGCATCTTTATCGTGATGGATTCTATGCCCGCTGGATGTGTCGGGGACTCGTTCAGTTGTAATTTGGGGGCATGAAGGTTTTCGTTCAACGAAAGTTATATTCAAAGAAGGGTGAATGTCATGGCTGAGCCCAATTTGGTTTCCTGCCCCCAGTGTGGCGCCGCGGTGCAGGTCTATCGAAACCCTTTCGTCACTGTGGACATCATTATCGAAATGGAAACGGGAGGCATCGTCCTCATCGAACGAAAGAACCCTCCCTTTGGGTGGGCGCTGCCGGGTGGCTTTGTGGATTATGGGGAAAGCTTCGAAGCTGCGGCCCGGCGTGAAGCCCTGGAAGAGACCGGGCTCGAGGTGGAGAATCTGGTTCAATTTCGGGCCTATTCGGATCCTGACCGCGATCCCCGGCATCACACGGCGACCATGGTATTCATGGCGACAGCCAAAGGTCAGCCGCGTGCCGCCGACGACGCGCGTCATTTGGAAGTCTTTATGCCCGATAGGCTTCCCAGTCTCCTGGCGTTCGACCACGCGAAAATTTTGAGCGACTATCTGGCATGGAGAGCCGGGCGGAGCTAGAGAACAATGCTCGATGAGATGGGAAAGAGGGAGGAGGCTTCGAGCCTGCCCCGATCATCCGATGAGGCTTTGAACGAAAAGGGCGCTTCGGACGATCCGGGGCTTGAAAGGGTGGCTTCGGTTTCCACCTGGATCTACGAGGCTCGGGGAGAAGGAATTGAAAAGAAGCAGTGGGTCATCCGCGAGCAGCCGGTGACCCTCTATCTCAACGGGAAAGAAATGGTGACACTCCTCTGCGCAGGGCACCATCTCGACGAGCTCGCGGTGGGATTCTTGCGCGCAGAGGGTTTCTTACAGGCGCCGGAGGACCTCGAAGACCTTCAAGTGGACGAGGCATCGGGGCGGGTGAGTGTGACCGCGCGGTCCGCGTCCCCCCTGGTTGAAACCATGTGGGAGAAACGTACCGTCACCTCCGGCTGCGGAAAGGGCTCCTTGTTTTACTTTTCCCTGGACGCACTGCTGGCCCGGCCTGTTCGGAGCGACCTGCGGGTTACGCCCTCACAGATTGTCGGACGCGTCGAAGACCTACACCGGCTCAGCGAAACCTACCGCAGGACTCATGGAGTCCACAACTCGGTCCTCGCCACGCCTGAAAAGATTGTGATCTTCCGGGACGACATTGGCCGGCACAACGCCGTGGACATGATCGTCGGCCATGTTTTTCTCAATTCGATTCCCCTCCAGGACAAGCTGCTCATCACAACAGGTCGTCTCACCTCGGAAATTCTCATCAAGACCGCCAAAATGGGCATCCCGGTACTCGTGAGCCGCAACACCGCGACGACTCTGGCAATCCAGCTTGCACAATCCCTCAATGTCACCTTGGTGGGCTACGCTCGAGCCGGAAAATTCACCGTCTACAGTGGTCGAGAACGCATCGCGACCCCAAAGGCATGAAAGAGCCCCCGGCTGGGGATGGAACCCGCGGCGCCGGCTGTGGCTCCGGCGAGCGCGTGACGGCACGGGAACCGTCATGAGGGTTCGAGCAGCTTCTCGCGGGCTTTACGGTGAAGGGGATACAGCCAAACCTCCTTGATTTCGGCACCGCGCCGATCCCTCTTGCGATCCATGCGACCACGGCCGGTGGTCTGGCCCACGTGAATCCAGTTGGCGGCCCGGTAGCAGGTGCCCTGAAACCTGCTGCCGTCCACCAGGGTTTCCATGAGGACGGGGCGGATTGCATAGTGGGATTCCCAGTCGTTCGGGATAACTTTCGCCATGCGCGCCAGGGCCGCACTGGCCAGATGAGGAATCTGCACCCAGGGAACAAGCATGAAGCGGCTGTTTTGCACGATCCACTGAAGCTTGAGTGCACGCTGTGCATCATCCCACCCGATCCAGCGATCACGGCAAGCCATCCTCCACGCCGGACTGGACACCTGGATACATCCCACCCTTTGTGGGCGTGGTCGGGTGATGTTCACGAAGTAGCGCAGGTGGGCCCCAAAGGGAACCGTGCAACCCAGATAGTGATAGGCACTCACCCAATCACGCCACAATTTACGATCCTCAGGGGTTTCAACCAGTTGGAGTTCCAGGGGGCCTGAAGCACGGAGAGTCGTCTCGATCGGCTCGGGGGCTAAGTTGAGCTCTGCGGGGTCTTTTTTGGGTATCACTTTCTTTTGCCTGCCGGGGCTCTGAATGTCCGGCAGCGAAAGGACTCCCTTTTCATGAAGTTCTTCCAGAAACTGCCGGCACTCGTGACCCTTCAGACGACCATTGGGACGACACCAGTTCAGCAGTTCGCAAACAGTGTTGGCCAATTCCGTGCGGCTCAACCCACTGCAATCTTTGACCGTTTCGACAATCAAGTCAAGTTCCTCCAGGCTGACGGGATTGCCGCAGAAGCGCAAATTCTTCAACAATAACATTGCCTGACACCCCTGGTGGAATGAGGGCCCTCTTGAACCCCTTCAGAGGGCAACCTGCAGTGAAGGATATCGGGATGTGACGGCGGGCTCTGGAAACCGCCTTCTCCCGTCACGTGTTTCTCCTGACATGGCAGGCAGTTCCGAAATCGCGGGGTGGGGGATGCTGCCGGTGCGCAATAGACATCGTGAAGGGATGTTTCTGGGGCAGCGGTTCCTGATCAGCCTGCCAATTAAGCTTCAAGTATTTCATATTCAGGACCGATTTTCAAAGGCAGTTTATCGCCCTTCGAGGGTCGGGACAGGCTCCGGCGAAAGACGCGGCAGACGCGTCGGCGATCCTGCAGCGGCATATTTCGAAACAACTGGGAGGGCCATCCATGTCTTTGCAACTCCTGTACTGGCACTGGCTGATCATTGGAATGTTGCTGATCCTCGCCGAGATCTTCATTCCGAGTTTCACAATCTTCTGGTTTGGACTGGCTGCAATTCTGGTGTCGGGCTTTGTGTGGCTTTTCCCCTCCCTGGTTTTCAATTGGCAGCTTCTCATCTGGGTGCTCGCGTCCTGTCTGTTCACCCTCCTGTGGCTTTTATATGTCCGGCCCCTCATGAGGGACCGCACAAAGGCGGGCATTTCCCGCGAAGCGGTTCTCGGAGAAAAAGGAGTGGTCGTTCAGGTTCCAGAGGGCGGCAGGCGGGGCATTGTGCGTTTCACCATCCCCGTGCTGGGCGATGACGAGTGGGCGTTTATCTGCGAGGAATCCGTGAAGAAGGGGGACCGCGTGACCGTGATCGATGTCTCCGGCAACACTTTGATTGTTCAGAAGCACCCATGAAAAGCCTGGCCGGCCTGAAAACAAGCAGTTTGCCGACGGCGTGTGAGACGTCGAGTTCGCCGCATGCACCCCACAACCTGGTTCGAGGGTCTCCCGGCTGTGCCTGCCCATGAAGCGTTCAGTCGCGGTGGGTTTGGCATGCTCCTTTGCGGGCAATGTTTCCATGGGATCCAAGGGGGAAAATACAGAAGGAGAATTATGGAAGGTTTTGCCGTCGTAGTCGTTTTTGCCATCCTGGTCATTGTGACGATCAGCCTCGGGGTGCGGATTGTGCCGCAGGGAAACAAACACGTGGTGCAGCGGCTCGGTAAATATCTTAAAACGTTGGGGCCCGGTCTCAATTTCATCATCCCTTATGTGGACTCGGTGGCCTATAAGGTGACCACCAAAGACATTGTCCTCGACGTCCCTTCCCAGGATGTGATCACCCGGGACAATGCGGTGATGCTTGTCAATGCCGTCGCCTACATCAACATCATTTCCCCGGAAAAGGCCGTGTACGGGGTCGAGGACTTTCGATTTGCCATTCAAAACCTGGTACAGACCTCTCTGCGCTCCATCGTGGGAGAGATGGACCTGGATGACGCCCTTTCTTCGCGTGATCAAATCAAGGCCAAGTTGAAAGGGGCCATCTCCGACGACATCGCGGATTGGGGCATCACACTCAAGACTGTGGAAATCCAGGACATCAATCCGTCGCAGACGATGCAGAAGGCCATGGAGGAGCAGGCTGCGGCCGAAAGGGCGCGTCGGGCGAACGTGACCCGTGCCGAGGGGGAAAAGACCGCCGCGATCCTGGAGGCGGAAGGACGTCTCGAGGCGTCCAAACGTGATGCACAAGCGAAAGTTGTTTTGGCGGAGGCCAGTCAGCGCGCCATTCAAAAAGTCACGGAGGCCATTCAGGAAAACGAGCTGCCCGTGCTCTACATCCTCGGGGAAAAATACATCGAGGCCGTCAAGGGTGTCGCACAATCGGGCAACTCCAAGATTGTCCTCCTGCCGGCAGACATTCCCGCGGCCCTGCGAGGAATCATGGGTGCACTGAACAAATAGCGCATGTTGCGGTGCACTTTTGAAATCTTCCATTCCCACAGGCCAAAGCACGGGCCCTCCCCGATTCGTCTCCGAAACTGCCTGCACCCGAGGGATGGAACCGCCGTTCCGTCTCTTATGCCCACACCGGCGAATCGAGAGTTTGAAAGCATTTTCGGATTTCCTTCAAAAGCCTCAGGCAATGAACGATCAGGTTTTTGGGCCCCTTTTGTTGAGGGGCCCTCTCTGTTCATGACGTTTCGAATTCTCATGCACTGGATCGTTGCTTCAATTCTCTCCCCGTCCTGACGCCGTCTCGTTTTTCTCTCACTCCCCCTGGAGTGCGAAGCACAGCACCCTTGTCATTCGCAGTTCGTTTGGGATATTCATGAAAAAAGTTGCCAGCCCTTCCTTTTATGGAACATCGTCTTTCGTTGGCGGGGGGGACGTTTGGATTTGGCTCCCGGAGTTGTTGCCGATTTCATTTCCGGGTGGCTGTGTTGAGCCTTTCAGGATGCGGTTTTGTGGCCGATCATTCTGGAGGGAACCCCATTTCGTGTAAGATCATTGTCGACTCTCCGAGAGTTGGAAATGCGAGGGTACTTTGCCAAGAAAAAGGAAATATCTCCATGTTGTGTGGCTCGCCGCGATTTGCTGCATGACCCTTGATGCCGGAATGTTGGCAGTCGCCGGACTAAAACTCGATCTCCTGTCCTCCATGGACCGGGGGATCGACTACAAACGCTCCCATCCCCAGGAATTTGAGCTGCTCTATCAAAAAGTGAAGCCGCACCTGACCCGTCAGGAACTTCAAAATCTTCTGGCGGCCAGGGAGGCTCTGCCTTCGGATGAGTTTCACATGGTGAGACTCGAATCAATTGCCTCGCCCCAGTCGGTTCGTCTGCAGCGGCAGGAGCACCAGGATTGGATCCCGAAGCTCGTGAATGAGGAGACCCTTTCCGAGGGTGCAGCTTTTTTCGAACAACACCGGGAGAGCTTTCAGCGCGCCTACGAGAGAACGGGCGTGCGACCTCAGGACATCGTGGCCATTCTCAACTGGGAGTCCAGACTTGGCCGCTATCGCGGTGAATATGACATCGTGAAGATTTTCGTGGGACAGATCTTTTTTCTGGACGAAATCGAGCGAAAACATTTTGCCGAGGGTGCCTACGAAGCCCGGGAGGCCATGCCGCGGGCAGATGCCCTGAAGCGCATCCAGCGGATCAAGAACCGCGCGGTCAATAACTTGGGAGAACTCCTGATTCAGGCCCGACGGGGTGGCTTCGACCCCATGAGAGTGAAGGGCTCCTGGGCGGGAGCGATCGGAATTCCTCAATTCATGCCCGCCTCGATGGTCTATGCGGCCGATGGAGATGGGGATGGAGTGGTCGACCTCAATACCATCCCGGATGCCGTCATGTCCGTTGGAAACTATCTGGCTCAGAATGGATACCACAGCAGGGGCGCGGCCTTTGCCTTCAAGCGTTACAATCCTGAGGGTCAGTATGTGCGAGGGGTGGTGCTTTACAGTGAAGGGGTGGAGAGCCTGGGGGTGAAGCCTGCACCCGACTGGGTGCAGGGCCGAAAAGGTTGATTTGCCGGGCGATTCCTGTTTGACGTCCCTTTGCATTGCTATCCCGGGCCGGCACCATGATTTTCGAAAGATGAGATGGTGTCATGAATTCAGAACTGCAGGAGCAACCTGTGGAATCTCCTATTGCAGTCCACCGTGACGGATCGACTGCAGAAATGCGGCTGGCCGGAGCTTGGACCATCGCCCGGGGAATGCCCTCCTTATCTCAGACGATGCGCGACTTGGAGGCTCTCGAGGGTCTCGAACGAATCCGCGTGCGAGGGCAGGACGTCTCCCTCTGGGACTCCGCTTTGCTGGTTTTTCTGGAAAGGGTCCGCAAACTGTCCCGGGAAAAACAAGTGGAGCTGGAATTCCTGGATCTTCCCGAGGGTGTCGAGCGGCTCCTGAAACTCGCGGGGACCGTTTCGCGCAAAGAAACGGGGGAAAAGGCTCCTCCACTGCCCTTGGTGGATCGTATTGGGAAGGAGTTCCTGAAATGGCTGTCCGCTGCCGGTGAGATGGTGGATTTCATCGGGCAGGCCGCTCTTGCCTTTGTGAACCTGGTGCTTGGAAGAGCTCAGCTGCGGCGCTCGGATTTGCTGGCCATTGTGCAGGAATGCAGCGTAAATGCCCTTCCCATCGTTTCCCTCATCAGCGTCCTGGTGGGGCTCATCTTTGCGTTCGTGGGCGCGGTTCAGCTGAGGATGTTTGGTGCTCAAATTTTCGTGGCGGATCTCGTCGCGCTGGCCATGACCCGGGAGATGGCCGCCATGATGACCGGGATCATCATGGCGGGGCGCACCGGTGCAGCTTTTGCCGCTCAACTGGGGACCATGCAGGTGAACGAGGAAATCGACGCCTTCCGGACTTTCGGCATCGCGCCCATGGAGTTTCTCGTGCTCCCGAGGATGCTGGCGATGGTGCTCATGATGCCGTTTCTTTATCTCTACTCTCTATTTCTGGGAATTCTTGGCGGCGCCCTGGTGGGAACCTGGATGCTGGATTTGCCGTGGCTGCAGTATCTCCACCAGACCCGGGAAGCTGTCACCCTGACGGATTTTTCCATAGGCCTCGTGAAGAGTGCCATTTTCGGGATTCTTGTGGCCCTCTCAGGTTGTGTGAGGGGCATGCAGTGCGGCCGTAGTGCCGCCGCAGTGGGATTGGCGGCAACTTCCGCCGTGGTGACCGGCATTGTCTGGATCATTGTCGCCGACTCCATTGTGACGGTGATCACCAGCATGATGGGGATTTAGAACACGATGGAATCCAAACCCGATCCGGCGCGGCAACCGCATATCTCCGTGGTCGATCTGGAAATGGCCTACGGGAGCTTTGTGATCCAGCGCGATCTCAACTTCGATGTGAATCGGGGGGAGATCTTCATCATCATGGGTGGCAGCGGCTGCGGCAAAAGCACCCTGCTCAAACACTTGGTGGGGCTCATGAAGCCATCCAGAGGGAAGGTCCTTTACGGCGATGTCAGTTTCTGGGATATTGAACCCGAGGAACGCGACGCCATCATGCGCCGCTCGGGCATCCTCTACCAGAGCGGCGCACTGTGGAGTTCCATGACCCTCGAAGAGAACGTGGCCCTGCCGCTTCGGGAATATTCGAGTCTCAGCGCAGCCGACATCGGGGATTTGGTCTCGTTGAAGCTGTCCCTGGTGGGGCTCGGCGGCTTTGAAGATTTCTATCCTTCCGAAATCAGTGGAGGGATGAGGAAGCGGGCGGCGCTGGCCAGGGCGATTGCGCTGGATCCCGAGGTGCTCTTTTTTGATGAACCTTCCGCAGGTCTGGATCCTGTGAGTGCCCGCATGCTGGATGATCTCATCCTGGAACTGCGAGACAGCCTGAAAGCGACGATCATCGTGGTCACTCATGAGCTGGCCAGCATTTTTGCCATCGGGGACAATTCCGTCTACCTGGATGCGGACTCGAAGACCATGACGGCACGCGGAAATCCCCGGCGGTTGCTGGAGGAGTCCTCCGACGAAAAGGTCATCCGCTTCCTGACGAGAGGGGAGAGCGGTTCACGAAAGACCGAATGAGGAAGGCGCGGCCACCCTTCTCGACACGTGGATGAGAACCACGGGTGAAATCATCATTTCTGTCCGGTCCCCGGCTGCACCAAAGGGCGATTCCTTCTTGATGCTTAACAAATGAGTGTCCGCTTATGAGTAAAAAGGCGAATCCCAGGTTGATCGGATCCTTTGTAGTGGGGGGCGTGGCCCTCGCGCTTCTCGCGGTTTTTCTCCTGGGCGGGGGCATCTTTCGAGAACGAGTGAAATGCGTGTCTTTCTTCGACGGGTCCGTCAAGGGTCTGAGTGTGGGGGCCCCGGTGGCGTTTCGGGGGGTCAGGGTGGGAACGGTCACCGACATTCAACTCCGTCTCGAAGGAAAGGATTTGATCCATCGAATCCCGGTTTTTTTTGAAATCGAACCCGCACGGCTCACGGTCGTAGGGGAAGATGATCAGCCACGGGAACTCAAGATAGACCGGTTGATTGAAAGGGGATTGAGTGCGCAACTGGCGGTCCAGAGCTTCGTGACCGGCCTGTTGATGATCGAGCTGGATTTCAGGCCCGGCGCGCGCATGACGCAGATGGGAAGCATCAAGTCCATTCCGGAGATCCCGACAGTGCCCTCGGACCTGGAATCTTTCCTGCGGCGATTTGAAGAGGCCCCCATTGAGGAGCTCCTGAGCCAGGTCACAGAAATTCTCAAGATTATTCGAGGGGTTCTGGAATCTCCCGATTTTGAGGTCGTTCTTCGCAATTTTCGGGACACCCTGGCAGCGATCAACCTCATCGTGAACAAAGTCGAGGTGCGTGCGGACCCGCTCCTGAACGAGGGGGCTCTCGCCATCCAGGAACTGAGAAAGACCCTTTCCGAGCTCAACCGGAGGCTTCCCGCACTCTTGGCAAAGGTTGACACCGCCGTCGTCTCTGCCCGGAACGTTGCGGGGCAGCTGGATCGCAACCTCCCGACTATCCTGGAAGAAATGGAGAAGACCGTCAAATCGGCCCAGGAAGCCCTGCAGCAGACAACCGTGACTCTAGACAGGGTGGGGGAGACGGCCCGGGATGATTCCCCCTTCATGCATCAGCTCAATGAGCTTGCTGCAGAGGTGGCTGCTGCAGCACGGTCCATGCGCGTCCTTGCCGATTACCTTCAACAGCACCCTGAAGCCTTGCTGCGAGGGAAGAGACCATGAGAGAAGTCGGGATGTCTTGCCAAAGCTTTATCTTCAGAAAACTGGCGGGGATGGTTCTTCTCGTTGGGATGCTGGGCGTTTTCACAGGTTGCCTGGGAGGGAAAAGCCACGCCCCCACAAATTTCCTGTTGAACAGTGTTCCGGGAGAGCTCGATCCCCAGGGCTCCCTCGACAAACAATGGGCTCCAGCTTCAGGGGTTCGCGTCGGTGTGGGTCCCGTCAGACTTCCGGAGTATTTGAATCGTCCCCAGATCGTGTCTCGTACCTCCGGAAACGAGGTTGGAGTTCAGGAATTTTATCGATGGGCTGAGCCGCTCAAGGACGGGTTGCCCCGGGTCCTTGCCGAAAATATTTCCCAGCTGCTGAACTCCACGCAAGTGGCCGTCTTTCCATGGAGTCGCTCCTTCCAGCTGGATGTCCAGGTTGCTGTGGAAGTCCTTCGATTTGACGGTATCCCTGGAGGGGAGGTCACGCTCGACGCCCTTTGGACCCTTCTGGATGGGCACCGAAATGTTTTGCAGGAATCAAGGAGGGCCTCTCTCACTGTGGTGAGCCGCGGAGAGGACTATGAAAGTCTGGTCGACGCCCACAATCGGCTGCTTTTTCTTCTTGGTCGGGAGATCGCGCTGGCGATCCGGAGCCATGCGGCTTCGTTGAAATGATGCGACGGGAACCGGTGGGGCGCGGCGGCCATGGGAAAGGGAGATCGGTCGGCTTTCGCGGGCGTGCCGTTGTTTTTTGATCTGTTGAGGCTGAATGCGGTATGATTTCCTATCGTGACGCGATGGAGTTCATTGGTCTGACCGTGGATGCTGTGGGCGTCTTTGTCATCGTGGCCGGGGCCGTCATCGCGACATGGCGTTTTCTATATCGGCGAAACAACGGGCAAAGGGTCACATACAGGACCTACCGACAGGATCTTGCCCGGGCCATTTTACTCGGCCTCGAATTCCTCATTGCGGGAGACATCATCCGAACGGTGGCTGTCGCTCCAACCCTGGAAAACGTGGGGGTTCTCGGGCTCATCGTGGTGGTGCGCACCTTCCTCAGCGTGACACTGCATCTGGAAGTGGAAGGGCGATGGCCCTGGCAGAACGGCCGTCCGCTGGAGTCCCCCGCCCAGGATCGGAGCCCTCTCAGTTAAAACAATCAGCCAGGGGATCCCCTGCACCCCTTCCGCGGGAGCGGCACTCCTGAGAAACCCTCCGGGCGTCAGGCCCGCCGGTGCTCGGTCAAAACAGCACAGCAAAGTCCGCTGTCCTCCTCGATTCCCCCTGGAAATGGAATCAAAGGGGGGTTAACCGGTGCATGTAATTGGAATTCTTGTGCAACTGGATGCGAGTCCTTCACCGGCCGATCTGAGCGATCATTACCGCCCTGCTGTATCAGTAATAATACCAGATGGTCTCATAGTCCGAGACGTCCTCCCCGATGGCGTCCAGTCGTTTCAAGTAGTCCAGGATGGGAACGTCTTCGGTGGCAAAGGTGGAGATGATTCCCGAGATGTTCTTTTCCCATGGATGAAATTCATAGAGCCTCGCGCCGTCAGGCATAATGGCGATGAGATCCCGATGCTGATAGGCCCTCAGATAATTTTTCCCAAGTCCCGGAACATTGTAGACGGCCTCATCGGTGCGCGAAAGACCGGGGAGAAGCCTGGCCTCTTCCTTTTGCTCCTGGAGCAATCGGGCCATGGGAACCCGGTACTCCAGGGTTTCCTCTTTGCCCTTGGTGTTGAAGGTGTAGTAGGGCTCGACCCCGATCAGCGCAAGGTTTCGTCGAAGGAACGCCGCTTCGAAACGCCGGGAAACAAAGAAAGTGTACACCAGTTGATTGAAGACTGATATGCCCCGAATCCTCAGGCGCTCGACCGCCAGCGCCGTTTCCGGCGTCACCTCGTAGGGATGCTGAATGTGGGTGACCACAGCCACCTGGCGTTTTCCCGGCACCCGCTGTCTCGCCAGGAGGTCGGCCAGTTTTTCGGTGATGCGCATGGGGGCGGTGACCAGGGTCCGCGTACCGATGCGGATGCGTTCCACCGAGGGAATTCGTGAGATCCCTTCATAGATGCGTTCAAACTCCTCGTCACTCATGCCAAGCGGGTCTCCGCCCGTGATGAGCACTTCATGAAGGGCCGGGTGCGCTTCGATCCATTTCAGAGCGGCGGCGATGTCCTGTTGGGGTGCGAGTGCCCCGGGAGCCATTGCATCGTCGATTTCCCAGTTTCGCTGGCAGTAGACACAAATTTGAGGGCAGGTGTTGAACGGTTTGAAAATGCAGATGCCTGGATATCGCCGCGTCACCAGGTCGATGGGCGAGGTGTCGCTTTCTTTCATGAAGTCCAGGCAGGATTTGTCTTTGCTTTGGTAGGACGCCATGTGCTCCACATACGCTAGAGAGGGAATCACCTGAGCCCGGATGGCCCGATCTCTGGTGGAACCGGGCTCATCGTCCATGAGAGACAGATAGTAGGGGGTGACGGCAAAGGGGAGCCTTCGCCTGCGTGCGCCCAGTATCGCTTCTCTTTCTTCGGAAGACAGATGCACCAGCTCCCCAATGAGTTCCGCGTCCTGCAGGATGTGCGCATATTGCCAGCGCCAATCGTTCCATTGATCCTCGGTTGCATTGAGCTTCGACAGAATTTTCCTGCGCCTTTCACTCCGCCGTTGCACCACTTCCATTCCGAGTCCTGACGGGCACCTGGCCACATGCTTCTCCACGACCTGTGAAAGCTCATCGAGCTGCAGGGACCTCTGGAGAGCGGCCTCCCGTCCCTCGAGGCGGCTGGGCGACAAATGGGAGTCCGCCAGCCTGCTGCCGGGCCCTCCCCCCTGAAGCCCCTGAAAGAGGTAGAGCATTTCGGCGTAAAAGGCAGGGGAAAGCTCCGGTTGCGAAATTCCCAGGACCATGTCCCGAAGGGCCCTGGCGGCAGAAAATCCCGCCCGATCCTCAGAACGGCGCGTGAGAATCATGTGCACGACGCGCGCGCAGTCGCGGACCCTCATGATGGAGCCTTCCGTGAACGAATCGTAGTCGTGGAAGGTCTCGTATTCCATCCGATGGGTGTGTTCGGAGAGCTGTTGTCGAAAATCGTCCAGGGATTGAGATGCTTCGGCGATTCTCACGAGTTCGGGGATTTTGGAAAGCAGGTTTTCTCGTGTGTAGCGAGTCATGTCGAGCATGGGTTCTCATCCTGCATTGTTAATCTTGAATCCATTGGGTGAGGAGTTCTATCGCCTTGATGGTATTGTAACACCAGTGCCGGGTGAAGTCCTCGGGCAGGGGCTGATCGAGGGGCACCCTTTCACTGGCCGTGAGGGCCTTGGCCCCGTCGAAATCCACGTAAGCCAGTCGGGCAGTCAGCTCCTGAGGCGGCCTCCCGAAGGCTTCTCCGGGGAGCATGGCAACCCCCGTTTCCTCCAGGAGCCGTTCGCACAGGGCGGCGCTGTCGGCAATTCCCCTGCGCGCCAGCTTGGGCGCCAGCGGAGAAAAATCGGGGAACAGATAAAAGGCCCCTTCGGGGAGGTGAAGCCTTGCGCCCGCGGCCTGAAGCATTTGGGCACACTCCTGTCCGAGGCGGGCGAGGATGCGCCGCGTGTGCCACAGGTAGCGCTCGATGAGGGTGCCTCCGCGGAAGGCCTGAACCGCAGCGTACTGGATGGGAGCGCTCACCGAGGTGAAGGTCTCACTCGCCACTGCGGTCATGGAATCGAGCAGCCAGTCCAGGTCGGGGGGGAACGCGAAGGTGCCGATCCTCCAGCCGCCGGCGCCGCACCATTTGGAGAGGCCTGAGCTGATGATGGTGCCTTCAGGATAATATCGGGCCACCGAAACATGCCGGCCCTCGTGATGAATCTGCCCGTAGATCTCGTCGGACAGGAGGATGAGACGGTATTTTCGGGCGACCTGCGCCAGGTCTTCCAGTTGATCGGCCGAGTAGGTGCAGCCCTCCGGGTTTCCCGGGTAATTCAAGATGAGGATCCGGGGACGATAGTCGTCCTTCTCGGCGGCACAGCGCTTTTCAAGGCTTTCCGCCGTAATGTGCCATTTTTCTTCATAATGGGTATGGATCAGACTGACCTTCTTCCCGATGATGGCGGCCTGAGGCACATAAGAGACCCAGCAGGGGGTGGGCACCATCAGTTCCCCGTAGTAGACCAGTTGGAGAAGGAACATGAGTTCTTTGGAGCCGGGGCCGATGAGCACGTTTTCGGGTTGCACCTCCACCCCGTCTTTTTTGCGGTGAAATTCCGCAACGGCCTCTCGAAGCAGCCGGAGCCCCGCAGCCGGCAGATAGTCCTTTTCGTGCGCGTTGAGCTTGAGAGACTCTACGACGGGCAGTGGGACCGGAAAAGGCGACTGACCCAGACCGAGGCGGTAGACCGTTTTCCCCTGTCGCTGCAATTCCTTGCTTTTTTCATTGATGGCGATGGTCGGTGACTGTTCCAACCCGCGAATATTCAAATTGAGGCTCACCACTTTGTGGATGTGCACCTTCAAATCTCCTTTGACGTCCCGGATGTTCGGGGTAGGCTGCGGTAGTTTTTCTGTGGTCGGGAATACTGGATCGAGGACAAGCGGGGCACGTTCGGTGCAAAGTGCCCGGTCACTCTAAACGCCGGCGCAGATCCATGTCTTCAACGTTCCAGAGAGATTTTGATGTATCCCCTGCTGCGGATGACCTTTTCTTATGCACAAACGCTGGGGAAATTCAAGGAAAAAGGATTTTTCCAGCGGGGAGCCCCCGGCCCGAAGCCGCGTCCGGTCCGAGTCATACGGGCTGCGAACGGACCTGAGCTCCGCAGAGACAGCAAGATGGGGCAGGTTCCTTCAAACATCATATCCTCTCGACAAATCGTTCGCTGTCGATATATTCTCGAGCATCGTATGGTTTGACGGCATGTCTCGGACGACAACGAACTGCCTTGCCATGGTGCACCGTGGACGGAACGCGGCTTTCCTTTGCATGTGCGTGAAATCGGGGAGGACTTCGCTGTGAAATCCTATCGCAAAGAACTTTGGTTCGAGATTCCCAGTCGGCGCGGTTTTGTGAACATCACCTCGCAGGTGGAAACCTGTCTGCGTGAAAGTGGGATCCAGGAAGGCCTGGTGCTTTGCAACGCGATGCACATCACGGCGTCCGTCTTCATCAACGACGATGAACACGGTCTGCATCAGGATTACGAGATCTGGCTCGAAAAGCTCGCCCCCCATGAGCCTGTGTCCCAGTACCGGCACAATGTGGGGGAAGACAACGCGGATGCCCACCTGAAGCGGCAGATCATGGGACGCGAAGTGGTGGTCGCCGTGACCCGAGGCAAGCTCGATCTGGGGACCTGGGAGCGAATCTTCTACGGTGAATTTGACGGAAGAAGGCGCAAGCGCGTCCTGGTGAAAATCATCGGGGAATGAAAGCGTCCGATGGAGACCTGTCATCCCGTGGGGCCTTTCAGGCTTTTGGCGAACTTGACATCCGAGCGTCTGCCATGAGGGAACTGCTTCTTTGAGCCGACGAATGATCTATCTGGACAATGCGGCAACGTCTCACCCCAAACCGGATTGCGTCTACGATGCGGTGGAGCATGCACTCAAACGGGTCGGCGCTTCACCGGGACGGGGTGCTCACCGAGCAGCACGGGAGGCTTCTGAAATTCTGGACAGCGCCCGCAGGCTCGTGAGCGAGTTTTTTGACATGGGCGATCCCCGACGCGTTATATTCACCCGAAATGCCACGGAAAGCATCAATGTTGTGCTGAAAGGCCATGTGAGGCCCGGTGATCGAGTGATCATCTCCCACATGGAGCACAATTCCGTCACGCGTCCGCTTCACCGACTCATGGGGCAAGGGGTCGAGGTGGAAATCCTGCCCTGTAATCCCTGGGAGTTGATCAGTCCGGCAGACCTGGAAGACGCCCTGAAAAAACCCGCTCGACTGGTTGTGATGACGCATGCCTGCAATGTGAATGGGGCCTTGCTGCCACTGGCCCCTGTGGCTTCCCTCTGCCGTGAGAAGCGGGTTCCCCTGTTTCTCGATGCAGCGCAGACTGCGGGCATTCAAGACATATCCGTCAGGCAACTGGGTCTGGGGATGTTGGCGTGTTCCGGACACAAGGGGCTTTTGGGGCCTGCAGGCGTCGGGGTCCTCTATATTCGAGAGGACCTCCAGGTGGATCCGCTCCTCGAAGGGGGAACCGGCAGCCAGTCGGAAAATTGGGCTCAGCCGGAATTTTGTCCCGATCGCTACGAAAGCGGGACACCCAACCTGCCGGGCATTGCCGGCCTGGCGGCCGGTCTCCGATATCTTCTCGATGCGGGGGTCGAACGCGTTGCCGGACACGAACTGCGCCTTGCAGCTCAACTGGAGGAAGGGCTGAAACGCCTGCCGGGGGTTCGTGTGCTGTCTCCGAAACTTCGAGGCACGGGGGTCGTCTCATTCACCGTGGCGGATTTGGATCCTGCGCACGTGGGTTTCCTGCTCGATGAAGGTTACGGCATCGCGGTGCGGACCGGACTCCATTGCGCGCCACTGGCCCACCAGTGCCTCGGAACCTACCCGGAGGGCACCGTCAGGGTTTCTCCAGGTTTTTCGAACACCGCGGACGAAATGGAATACTTTCTGGGCTCTCTTGCCGCCATCCTTTCCCATCGGTGAAAATTGTCATTGGCTGTCTCCCCACCATCCGGAGCGGGTGAAGAAGGCAGCGCGCGACCTGCAACGGGTGCGGGAAGCGGAGCGGAACTGCCGGACACGACAGGCGACTGTGCGCGGCGGCTGAAATCAGGGGTGAAGGCGAAATGATTCGGAAGGCAATGATCGGCGATGTTCCCGTCATTCAAAAGCTGCTGACGGGGTTTGCCATGGATGGGCGTCTGCTGAACCGTTCTCTCAGTGAACTCTACACCCACGTGCGCGACATCTTCGTGGCGTGGGACGAGGAGACCGGGGCGGTGGTGGGCTGTTGCAGCCTGCACGTCATGTGGGACAACCTGGCTGAAATCCGATCGCTGGCTGTGGGCAATTCCCATCAGAAGAAGGGGTTCGGGCGAAAACTCGTTTCGGCCTGTATCGAGGAAGCCAGAGAACTGGGCATCACCCGCGTGTTTACCCTCACCTATGAAACGGAATTTTTCCAGCACATGGGTTTTCAGGTGGTCGACAAAAGCATTTTTCCTCAGAAGATCTGGGCGGACTGCCTGCATTGTCCCAAATTCCCCGAATGTGACGAGGTGGCTCTGGTGATGGATTTGCCGGCACGGGAGATGTCTGCGTGACCATTTGGGCGGCAGGGGCCGTCTTCTCTTTTGAAACCGGCGTCCGCAACGGAATGGGACGGGGTTTTCAGGCTTGATCCGAGGCCTTGGGAACATCTCGGAACCTCATTCGCTTTGCAAGTGGCGGCTCATTGAGTTATAAATGCATGAAAATTGCTTACCTGCACCGGGCACGTTGTACGTGCCCTTGTCTATTGGATCGCCAAATTTTTGACTCTCAATTCTGAGTGGAAGGATTTTTGATAGATCATGATCAGCGCTTTGCTTCAAAGGATTTTCGGGAGCCAAAATGAACGAAACCTGAAACGCATTGCACCCGTGGTGGATGCTGTCAACAGCTTTGAACCGAAGATTAGAAAGCTCAGTGACGCTGCACTCAAAGGGAAAACGGCGGAATTTCGCCAGCGTCTCGACAATGGGGAACCCCTGGACGATTTGCTGCCTGAGAGCTTTGCCGTGGTGCGGGAGGCTGCGGTGCGGACTCTCGGCATGCGACCCTTCGATGCACAGATGATCGGGGGAATGGTTCTGCATCAGGGGAAAATTGCAGAAATGAAAACGGGCGAAGGAAAGACCCTCGTGGCCACCATGCCCGTCTACCTCAATGCGCTCACGGGGCGCGGGGTTCATCTCGTGACGGTCAACGACTACCTTGCACGGCGTGACAGTCAATGGATGGGCGAAATCTATTCGTTTCTGGGGCTGACGGTGGGCTGTGTCGTTCACGGACTGGATGATCGCGAGAGGAAGGAGGCCTACCGCGCCGACGTCACCTACGGGACCAACAACGAGTTCGGCTTCGATTATCTGAGAGACAACATGAAGTTCCGTCTCGAAGACCTTGTTCAGCGCGAACTTCACTACGCCATCGTCGACGAAGTGGACAGCATCCTGATCGATGAAGCCAGAACGCCGCTGATCATTTCCGGTCCTGCGGAAAAGTCCACGGAACTCTACAACCGCATCAACCGCATCATCCCGCATCTGAAGGAGGAGGTCCACTTCACCAAGGAGGAGAAAAGCCGCACGGTGGCTCTCAACGAGGACGGGGTGCTGAAAGTCGAGGACCTTCTCGGTGTGGACAACCTCTATGACCCCCGAAACATCGACGTGCTCCACCATGTGCAGCAGGCGTTGCGCGCTCACGTGCTCTTCAAGAGAGACGTGGACTACATTGTCAAGGGGGGACAGGTCATCATTGTGGATGAGTTCACGGGACGCCTGATGCCCGGGAGACGTTACAGTGAGGGGTTGCACCAGGCCTTGGAGGCCAAGGAGGGTGTGAAGGTCGAAAACGAGAATCAGACACTGGCCTCCATCACCTTTCAGAACTACTTCCGAATGTACGACAAGCTTGCAGGCATGACGGGAACGGCGGATACCGAGGCCGCCGAATTCCACAAAATTTACAAGCTCGAAGTCGTGGTCATTCCCACCCACCGCAAAATGATCCGCACCGATTTTCCCGATTGCATCTACCGCACGGAAAAAGAAAAATTCAAGGCGGTGGTGAACGAAATCAAAGAATTACACGCCCAAGGGCGACCGGTGCTCGTGGGGACGGTGAACATCGACAAGTCTGAAAAACTGAGCGAGATGCTTCGTCGGCAGGGGGTCCCCCACCAGGTGCTCAATGCCAAGCACCACGAAAAAGAAGCCGAGATCGTTGCCCAGGCGGGCCAGCGAGGGCAGGTCACCATTTCCACCAACATGGCGGGCCGCGGCACCGACATCGTCCTGGGAAAAGGCGTGGCGGACCTGGGCGGCCTTCACATCATCGGCACGGAGCGACACGAGGCTCGACGGATCGACAATCAGCTTCGCGGCCGTTCGGGGCGTCAGGGAGACCCGGGGTCCTCCAGGTTTTACCTTTCTCTGGAAGACGATCTCATGCGCATCTTTGCGGCAGATCGGCTGTCAGGTCTCATGCAGCGGGTGGGCATGGAAGAGGATGAGCCCATAGAGCATCGGCTGATCTCCAAAGCCATCGAAAATGCCCAAAGTCGTGTGGAGGCTCAGAACTTCAGCATTCGCGAGCAGTTGCTCAAATATGACGATGTCATGAACACGCAACGGGAGGTCATTTACCAGCAGCGCCGTGAGACGCTTCAGGGTGGAAATCTCAAGCCGGTCATCATGGACATGGTGGAGGACATCCTCGATGACATCGTTGCAGCGTGCACCGATGAAAAGACTTTTGCAGAGGACTGGGACCTCGAGAAGTTGAACACGGATCTGCACCAGTATTTTGGCATCGATGCGCGCTACCGGCTGGAGGAACTCGAGGAGTACACCCAGGAGACGCTCAGGGAGGAGTTGATCGGGAAGATCAAGGCGCGGTATGAGAGTCGAGAGAGAGAATTTGGTGAGTCCGTCATGCGGGACCTCGAAAATTATGTGCTCCTGCAGAATGTGGACAGCCTCTGGAAAGATCATCTTTTGAACATGGACCATCTCAAGGAAGGCATCGGACTCAGGGGGTATGGCCAGCAGGATCCCCTGGTGGCCTACAAACGGGAAGGACATGCGCTCTTCGATGACATGATCGGCCGGATCAAGGATGAAACGGTCCGCATGCTCTTTCATGTTCAGATCCAGCGCCAGGACGAAGTGCAGCAGCTGCGCCGGGAACAGGAAGAGCAACCCATGCACTACGGACCCCCGGGCGGCGCAAAACCACAGGTCGTCAAAAAAGATCGGAAGGTGGGCAGAAATGATCCATGTCCCTGCGGAAGCGGCAAGAAATACAAAAAATGTTGTGGTCAGTGAGGCACCCTTCGTCGTTCCGGGATTCACCGTTGGGGCTGTGGCTTCTCAGATGCGGTATCGAGACCGTTTGGACCTTGCGCTGATTTTGGCCGAGGATGAAGCGGTCGCGTCGGGTGTCTTCACTCGAAACCGGTTTTGCGCCGCCCCTGTTCTTCTGTGCAAGGAACACCTCCAGAGGGGCGTCAGCCGGGGAATTCTCGTCAATGCCGGCTACGCCAATGCGTGCACCGGTGAGGAGGGGCTGGCGCGGGCAAAGCGGATGGCTTCCATGGCCGGTCGAAGACTTCGCGTTCCCGAGGAATCCATCCTGGTGGCATCTACGGGAATCATCGGTCCCCAGATCAACCTGGAACCGGTTGAAGCCGCCCTGCCGGAACTGATTCAGCGTCTCTCCCCCGAAGGCTGGGAGGATGTCTCCCGCGCCATCATGACCACGGATACCGTCCCCAAGCTGGCGAGCGCCGTGGTGGATGTGGCGGGTCGCAAGGTGACCGTCGGCGGCGTGGCCAAGGGTGCGGGCATGATCGCCCCCGACATGGCGACGCTGCTCGTTTTCGTCTGCACGGACGTGCTGATCACCCGGGAAGTCCTGGATCATTGGGTTCGGGTGGCGGCGGAACACTCTTTCAATGCCATCACCGTGGATGGGGACACCAGCACCAACGATACCCTTCTGGTCCTGGCCGGCGGAAGCGCGGGCAATCCTGTCCTGTGTGACATTGAGAGCAGGGAAAGCCTTGCATTTGGGCAGGGTCTTCAGGCGGTGCTGCTGGAACTGGCCAGGAAGGTGGTCCTCGACGGAGAAGGGGCGACCAAATTCATCGAGATCCATGTGTCGTCTGCGGAAGACAGGGAGAGTGCCAGGAAGGTGGCGATGACCATCGCCAATTCTCCTCTGGTGAAAACCGCGTTCTTTGGGGAGGATGCCAACTGGGGGCGAATCGTGGCAGCCACAGGGCGCGCGGGAGTGGAACTGGACCCCGCGCGGGTGACCCTGCACTTCGACGATGTGTGTGTGTTTCGTGCGGGAGTCCCTCTCTTGAGTCCGGAGGTGGAGGAGAACGCCAGCCGGGTCTTCAGGCAAAGCACCATCCGCGTTCAGCTGGACCTCGGACAGGGGGATGCCGATTACACGGCCTTTACGTGTGATTTGTCTTATGACTATGTGAAGATCAACGCGAGTTACCGCACCTGAAAAACCCAGCCGGGCGCCGCCTCGGGGCGGGACTGAGATGATCCGCCCTGAGGAGCTGGTTGGCGGCGCGCCATTTCGAGAGAGTCATCGGCCAGGCCCGCCCGCACAGGTTATCCCCAAGCGGACGAGCAGCGACTCGGGAGTGTCCTGACCGCCGCGGGGACCCCTGACCGCGGAAAATGCTCAGAAGTAGTACTTGTGCACGTAGTCGAGGACCATTCGGTGGGTGTTGAAAACCGGCGTGATGTCGGAAATGGAACGCCTCACGATGGAAAGCCACTGCTTGGGCTTCGCGTAATAAGTCGTCACCATGTCGTCAAGGTTTTTGTAAAGATCGGCCGCTGCATCCTCGTCGCTTTGATCCTCATCGTCGCCGATGGCCCAGCCGTTCACGCGATTCTTGCATGCCTCCCGCCACCAGCCGTCGAGCACACTCATATTGACGCCGCCATTGAAACAGACTTTCATGCCGCTGGTGCCGCTCGCTTCCCGGGGGCGACGGGGTGTGTTGAGCCACACGTCGGCACCGCGAGTCATGAGAGCGCCGGACCAGATGTTGTAATTGGGGAGAAACACGAGCCGGATGCGATTTTCGTACTGTTTGCTCGTGTTGACCACTTCCCGGATCAGTTCTTTCCCTGGCAGGTCCTGGGGATGGGCCTTGCCTGCAAAGATATACTGCACACGGTCAAAAGAGAGATTGAAGAGGTATTCGAGGTCGGAAAAAATGAGAGTGGCTCTCTTGTAAGCGGCCGCTCGCCTCGCAAAACAGATGGTGAGCAGTTCATCCGTGAATCCGGCTCCTGAGACGGAGTTGACGTAGCTGATGAGACGCCGCTTGGCCGCCAGCTTGGCCGCCTTGAGTTCCTCGTCCGGGATCTGGTCGATATTGGCAAGGGCTTGCGGGTTTTGTCTCCACTGGGGGACATGTTTGTCGTAGAGAGCCTGAAAGTCCGGATCGGTCCAACTCAAATGATGAACCCCATTGGTGATGTGCCCGATGTTGAACCCCGGAAACATCTGTCTCGAAATCTCTCCGTGCAGTTCGCTGACGCCGTTGGCGGCCCGGGAAAGGTTGAGCGCAAGCACGGTGGTGTTGAGGAGGTCATCACCCGCCAGCTTGCGGATGTTGGAGGGAAGGTATTCCCGAAGCACGTCGTGGGCCATGTCATAGCCGAACTTGTCATGCCCTGCGGGGACCGGTGTGTGGGTGGTGAACACGCATTGTTCCCGGACTTTTTCCTCGTTTCCGTCCAGGTCCTTGAGCAGTGCGAGGGTGAGGAAAACCGCGTGTCCTTCGTTCATGTGATAGGTAGTGATCCCTTTTTCCAGCCGCTTCAGAGCGAGATACCCTCCGATTCCCAGGACCGCCTCCTGACAGATGCGGGTGTGCGAATCCCCCCCATAAAGAAACTGTGTGATGAGCCGATCATCGGGCGTGTTGATGGGCAAGTCTGTGTCCAGGAAGTAGATGGGAACGCGCCCTTTCATCCCCACCTGGTTGTACTTCCACACCCCCACATGAACGTCTCGTCCTTCGATCTTGATGGTCACTTTGAAGGGGAGGGGTTCCATGAACGCCCGTGGGTCGAAGTAGGGGTACATCTCCTCCTGCTGCCCCATCGGGTTGATGCTCTGAATGAAATAACCCCTTTTGTAGAGAAGCGTCACCGCTACCAGCGGAATGTTCAGGTCCGCTGCCGATTTTATGTGATCCCCCGCGAGTATGCCCAGACCGCCGCTGTATGTGGGGATGTTTTCGTTGAGGCCGATTTCCATACTGAAGTACGCAACTTTCATTGCCGCTCCTTTCGTTTTGGCTTCGTGCGAGTGTCTTCCTGAAAGTCATGGTACTCTATAGCACAGTCTCCGGGGGCAGGATACGGATTACCTTTCCAAGGCAATGAAAATTGGGTTCCGTCTGCAAGGCAGGGGACCTCCCCACCGCCTCCTCCCCGGCCTGAGCAAGAACTGCGCCTGGTTTTCGCTCCCTCGGTGCGGCGGTCCATCAGCCGAGGGAGCAGGGGGAACGCACTCTGCTCCCAACGCTCTCTTCAGAAGTCCCTGATGCAGCCCTGCACCCGAGGGTCTGCGGTGGGGCGCCCGGGGCGGAGTTTCCTAGGCCTCCCTGTTCCCTGAGACGATCCCCTCCCGGGGCGCTTAATGCTTGCATGAAGGTCGCAATCTCCCGTATAGTGCTGCCCTGTGAGCCATCAAAGGGGACAAACTGCGGGGACGTCGCATCGAGCAGCTCAAGCGAGCATGGAGGAAGAGACAATGGCGGTGGCCAAGAAGATGATCCAATTCATGGAGAGTGGTTCCTGGATTCGAAAAATGTTCGAAGAGGGCGCCCGGCTCAAGGCAATCCATGGCAATGACAATGTTTTCGATTTCAGTCTGGGCAATCCCAATGTGCCGCCGCCGCCCGTGGTGAATGCAAAACTTTTGGAGATCATTCAAAAAAATGATCCGGGAATGCACAGTTACATGCCCAATGCCGGTCTTCCCGAGACTCGCGCCGCCGTGGCAGACTATCTGTCCCGGGAGCACAATCTGTCCCTCACCGGCGATCAAGTCATTGCCACCTGCGGCGCTGCCGGAGCGTTGAACATCATTTTGAAGGCATTGCTGGATAGCGGGGATGAAGTGCTGGTTCCCGCACCTTATTTTGTGGAATATGGCTTTTATGCCGACAACCATGGAGGAACGCTCAAGGTAGTTCCCACCCTCGACGACTTCACCCTGAACATAGAGGCGATTGAGAACGCCATAGGTCCTCAGACCAAGATTGTTCTGATCAATTCGCCCAACAATCCAAGCGGGCAGATCTATTCATCGGCCTCCCTGGACGAACTCGCTGAAGTCCTGACCCGCAAGAGCCGTGAACTGGGCCGCGCCATCTATCTGGTTTCCGATGAACCCTACAGAAAAATTGTCTACGACGGTGCGGCCGTTCCGTGCATTCTGGACCATTACCCCCATTCCATCATGGCCACGAGTTACTCCAAGGATTTGTCACTGCCGGGCGAGCGAATCGGGTTTGCCGTCGTCAATCCTGAGGCCGAAGATGCCGACCGAATCATGGGTGCCATGACTCTGGCCAATCGCATCCTTGGCTTTGTCAACGCCCCGGCGCTCATGCAAAGGATCATTTCTTCCCTCCAGGGCGTGTGTGTGGATGTGGCGGCTTATGGGCGCAAGCGGGATCTGCTCGTGAGTGCGCTCAAGAAGTTCGGCTATGAACTCATCAATCCGCCGGGCGCCTTTTACCTCTTTCCTCGAAGTCCCTTGCCCGATGACGTACAATTTGTCAAACTCCTTCAGGATGAAAACATTCTGGTTGTTCCCGGAAGCGGTTTTGGCGGCCCGGGCCATTTTCGAATTGCCTATTGCGTCGACGATCAGACCATCGAAAGATCCCTTCCGGGATTCGAAAGAGCCCTGAATAAGGCCAGGTCCATGCTTCAGGAGGGATGAAAATGGCGAAAAAAGTCTTCCTGCAAAAGGGGGCAAAATCATCAGGGGGAGGCAGCCGCTCCCATGTCAAGATCCTGCTTTGGTCAGCGGTGGCCCTGATCGTCCTCGTAGTGGTGGCGCCTCTGATCACCAAGGACAAGAAAAGCAAGGACGTCTCGAAAAAGCCCGAAGCCGAAAAGGGTGTGGTGGTCAAGGAGATTCCCAGAGCTCTCCAGTTGATGCAGGAAGACGCTCTGAGCAAGAGCGAGGTGCCCAGAGACATCTTTGAGGGGGGAGAGGTTTTGCCCGGCTCCCCGGGGACGGAAGGAACGCCGCCTGAAACCGGGACCGCAACCGTGCCCGCGCCCTATCCGGGTGAGGGGCCCGACCCTTCGGTGCGGACGCTTGCGAGAGGGGACGAGGGGCGAGGCGTTCCTGGAGAACAGGGCATGGGAAGAGAAGTTGAAAGGCCCGCCAGTGATCCCGCTCTGACGGGAGAGCCATGGGAAAAAAGCATGGCGATGCCGTCGGAAACGGCCATGAGAACAGCACCCGACATTTCCGACCCGAGTAGACCTCTGCCGGAATCGACGGGTATTTCAGCACCGCCCACAGAACCCCCCAAAGTTCCTCCGGCTGAAGCCACCGGTCAGATAGCGCTTCAAAGCCCTGCACCCGCCAAACCCGCAGCGGCCAAGCCTGCTCCGGTTCAGCCGGAGAAGCCCAAGCCCACACCGAGGGAGGGTCCGCTGGCCTATACCGTCCAGGTCGGCTCCTTCAAAGAAAAGAGCAACGCCCTCGAGTTGAAGAAGAATTTAGAGAAAAAAGGATATCAGGTGGTGGTCCGGCCCATGAACCACCCCACTCTGGGGCAGCTCCATGTGGTGCAGCTCAAACCCGTGCCTGATCTGGCCAAAGCCAGCACCCTCGTGGAACAGATCAAGATGGAAGCCAAAGTGACGCCCGTTGTGGTGCGTGTTCCGCGAGAATGATCCGCTATCCGATAGATCGTTCAGGCTCGGTGAGGGGTTGGCGGGCTCTCACCGAGGTTTTTGCCCCTTTAGGAAACACCCGCAACCCTTCCCGTCGCGGGTCACGCTTCCCTCGTCACTCCCCGTGATGCCTCATCGGGGGGAGACCCCTGAGCGGCGCCTTTGCGACACCTTTCCCAGATCAAACAATACGTGCGGTGACGGCAGTAGAGCTTCGGATCGGTGCATTTTGCCGTGCAGGTCTCCAGGCACTCCTCGCAGTACCCATGTTCATACTTGGCACAGAATCCTCTTGCTGCCCGCTGCGGATGATATCGGCAGTGCGAGGGGCTCAAAGGCCGAGCCCCTCCCTTCGCTGGTGAGGACGCCTGGTCTGGAGCTTCCAGCCCTTCAACGTCTCGATGGTGGGGTAATGAGTCAGGTCACAGTGGATCGGGGTGACGGAGATGCAGTTTTCCTCGATGGCCCGGGAATCCGCCGAAGGGTCGAGATCCCTGCTGATGCTGGTGTTTCTCAGCCAGTAGTAGACGTGATTACGAGGGTCCCGGCGGCGATCGTAGCTCTCGAGACACTTCATCTGTCCCTGGTGGGTGATGCGAACGCCGCGGACCTGATCCGCGGGGATGTTGGGCACATTGACATTGAGGGCGATGCCTGAAGGAAACCCCTCGCGCTGGATGGTTTCGAGGAGGCCCAGAATGAAATGAGTTGCGGCACTGAAATCCCTCGTGTCAAATGAGTCAATGGAAACCGCAATGCTCGGGATGCCCATCACCGCAGCTTCGGTCGCAGCCGACACGGTGCCGGAGTAGATGACGTTCACGCCCACATTGGCCCCCATGTTGATGCCGGATATCACCACATCCGGAGGGTGGGCGAGGATCTCCGTGAGAGCGAGTTTGACGCAATCCGCCGGCGTTCCTGCCAGAGCATGCCCGAAAAAGGTTCCGTTGCGATTGACCGAAATGATGCGCAGGGGCTGGAGCCACGTGATGGCATGTCCGATGGCGCTTTGCTCGGTTTCAGGAGCCACCACGGTCACATCATGTTCCTGAATCAGAGCGAGAAAGATCGCCTCGATCCCCTTGGCATAGATGCCGTCATCATTCGTCAGTAATATTCTCATGAAATTCCACCCTGATCTGGTCTGTTTTGTCCATGATGCTTCTGGACGCCTCGATGCCGGCTTCGAGTGCTTTCTTATTGAGTTCTTCTGTGCCGGCGGGGACCCTTGACAACACGGCAGCTTCCAGGCTCTTCAGGGACACCACGCCGGTGAGGGAAGCGAGGGCGCCGAGGGCAACGATGTTGGCCATCATCTCCCTGCCCACCTGTTCTCGGGCGATTTGAGTGAAGGGAATGGAGATGGCTCTGGTGGTTGGGAGCTGTCTCACGTGTGAGGCGTCCACGATCAGAATCCCGCCGGGTTTCAAATCGAAAATATAAGCATCACACGCTTTTTGGGTCATGGCGAGCAGCAGGTCGGGTTTCATGGCCTTGGGATAATCGATGGGCTCATCACTCACCACGACCTCGGCTTTGCTCGACCCCCCCCTGGCCTCGGGTCCGTAGCTCTGCGTCTGGCACACGTATTTTCCATCATAAATGCCCATCGCCTCGGCCAGGATGATGCCTGCCACAATGATTCCCTGACCGCCTGAGCCGCTGATCCTGATTTCATACCGGTTGCCGTCCACAAATTCCTCCCGCTGCCGTGCGCGACGATGGTTGGGTGGCTCTCACCGCATTTCCGACATCGCTTTTTTCGCCATTTCCCTGACCTTGCGATACTCCTGCGTGTAGACGGGCAGGTCTCGGTCGACCAGCACGCCGATGGAAAATTTCCCCTCCATCTCCTCGGGCGTCATGGCTCGCGCCTTCTCGATGCGCACCGCCGAGTCCTTCTGCCAGCGAAGCATGTCGGGAGCGTTTCCCAGTCTGTTCCTTCGCCCATATTGAGTGTGACAGTGGCTGATGACCTCGACGACCGAGAAACCACGTTTGAGAAGGGCTTTTTCGATGAGTTCATCGAGGAGGGAGGCATGGTAAACGGTTCCCCTGGAAACCATGCTCGCTCCCGCCATGGCCGCCAGTTCCGCGATGGAGAAAGCGTGCTCGATGTTCCCGTACAGCGAGGTGGTTGCTATCGCCCCATAGGGAGTTGTGGGCGAATACTGACCGCCGGTCATGCCGTAGATGCTGTTGTTGATGACGATGGCCGTGAGGTTCAGGTTTCGGCGGGCGGCGTGAATGAAATGGTTGCCGCCGATGGCCGTGGCGTCTCCGTCTCCCATGATGACGATGACCTGAAGCTTGGGATTGGCCAGTTTGACTCCGGTGGCGAAAGTCAGGGCGCGGCCGTGCGTCGTGTGCAGGGTGTTGAAGTCCACATAGACGGACAAACGTCCCGAGCAGCCGATCCCCGACACCACGACGATATCGTCTTTTTGAAAACCCGTCCGATCAATGGCCCTTACGAGCGCCCCAAGGAGGATGCCGTTACCGCAGCCGGGACACCAGACATGAGGGAATTTCTTGTCGTGACGCAGGTACTTGTGGATCAGTTTCGTGACTTCTGCCATTTTACTCCCCCGGTCAAGCTCGATTCCGGTGATGTTCGTGCTACCTTATTGTCTCCGAAAACCGCAGGTCGGCGGGGCTGACGCACCCCGGGCGGCTCTCCTCCTCCGTCCGATCCCCCACCCTCGAGTCCACTGAAGGTGCGTGTCACAGCTTCAAAAGACGGGACAAAATTTCTGCAGGAGTGATGAGAGTCCCGTCGATGCGGTTGAGTGTTTCCACGCGCGTCACTCCCTGATTGATCCGTTTCACCTCCCGGGAAACCTGGCCGATGTTCAATTCGGGAACCAGGACAGCCCGGGATCTGCGCAGCAGGGGGTCCAGAATCTGGCGAGGAAATGGCCAGAGGGTGACGAGCTTAGCCAGCCCTGCTTTGACGCCGCGTCCGCGCGCTTCGCGAATGGCGCGCTTTGCCGACCGCGCCACAGAGCCATAGGCGATGACCAATATTTCCGCATCCTCGGTCGCGTCCTCCTCGACCATCTGGATGTCAAAAAAATGCTGGCTGATTTTACGAAACAAACGGGTCATGAGCCCTTTGATTTCATCGGGCCTCTGGGTGGGGAATCCGCGCACATCGTGAACGAGGCCTGTCACATGATAACGATATCCTTCTCCGAAGGCCGCCATGGGCGGCACCCCCCGGCTGTTGTCCTCGTAAGGGATGTACCAGTCCGGCGGCATGTTGGGGCGAATGCGGTCCACCACCTCGACTTCCCCCGGATGTGGGATGAAGATCTTTTCCCGCGTGTGGGCCACCACTTCATCTGCAAGAAGGATCACAGGGGTCCGATATTTTTCAGCCAGGTTGAAAGCCTTCACGGTGGTCGCGAAACAGTCCTGGGTGGTGGAAACGGACAGGACGATGATGGGGTGATCTCCGTGCGTTCCCCACCTCGCCTGCATGACGTCTCCCTGGCTGACCTGGGTGGGAATTCCCGTGGACGGACCGCCACGCATCACGTTGACGATGACACAGGGCACCTCCGCGATGCAGGCAAATCCAAGGTTTTCCTGCATGAGTGAAAATCCGGGCCCGCTGGTTGCCGTCATGGATTTGACGCCCGCCAGCGATGCACCAATGATGGCGCCCATGCTGGCGATTTCATCTTCCATCTGAATGAAGGTGCCGTCAACAGCTGGAAGCTTGTAGGACATGACCTCGCTGATTTCGGTGGCCGGGGTGATGGGATACCCTGCAAAAAAACGGCAACCGGCAGCGATGGCTCCTTCAACGATGGCCTCGTTACCCTGCAGGAGCAACTGACGTCCGGCACTCTTCAGTGGATTCAAGGAAATCCTCCTCCTTGGCGTACCAATCCTCGATGCGTCGCTGGGTGTGGGGTCAAGATTCTTCTGTTCGAAGCCGAGCGCAGGAGACCTGACCGAGGGCAATGGGAATCGGCAGTGTTCTCAAGCATTGAAAACCCCTCTCAACCGTTTGGGTTTTCGAGCGAAGTTCGGGAATCAATCGACATCTCCCTTGGGTGCCTGGGGAGCTTTGGGTCGCACGCTGATGGCAAAATCAGGGCAGTGAAGCTCACACCACCCGCATCCCGAGCACTGTGCTTCGTTTTTCACATGGGGTGAGCCCGATTCATCCAATTCGATGCAGTGGCGTGGACAAAAGGCTGCACAGATTCCGCAGGACTTGCACCAGTCTCTGAAGATATCGATCTGGTAGGCTTGCTTTTCTTGCTGCGTTTTGCCGGCAGGCCTGACGTCGCCGGTCTCGGCGGGACCGTTTTCTTGCGAGCCGCCTTTCGCCTTGTTTTTGTTGGTCATGGCATCCCTTCGATACGCTGGTCCCTGTTAGGCTCAACCAATCCTGGTGCGCACAGTATAATCGGTTTCAGGCCTCAAATAAACAGATCTCACCGGAACAAAACCCCCTTTTCTGCAGGACTCGGGGTCCGAAAGGTCATTATGGCTTCTGATCGCAGCCATGATCTGCTATATTGAATTGTTTTCAGACGAATCTAAAGCGTTTTAAGGACAAGGGAGCGTGCAGGTTTGCCGAGTTCTGACATTTTCATAGAGGAGAATTCACCGAGAGACGGCCTGCAGAACGAACGCGTGGTTTTTAGTCTCGAGGATCGGATCCAGCTCATTGACCGACTATCCCGCTGCGGGTTTTCGCGCATCCAGATCGGTTCGTTCGTTGACCCAAAGCGCGTGCCACAGATGGCCGACACCGAGCAATTGTTCCAACGCATTCATCACAACCCTTCTGTGACCTACTCGGGACTCATCTTAAACCAGCGGGGCCTGCAGCGCGCGGTGGACTGCGGGATGCGGCACGTGTCGGTCTTCGCATCGGCCAGTGAGACGCACAGCCGCCAAAACAACAATTGCTCCGTGAGGGAGGGCGCGCAGAGAGTCGCTAAGCTCATCGGGGAGGCGTGCTCCCGAGGGATGAGTGTGCAGGCGGGGGTCATGAACGCCTTCGGCTGCCGGTTCGAAGGTGCGGTTCCATCGAGCCGGGTTCGGGAAATGGTGCTCGAATTCGTGCAGGTTGGGGCACAGGAGATCAATCTTGCTGACACTTCCGGGGTTGCCAATCCGCTGCAGTTGAAGGAGGTCGTCTCGGAAATTCAGACCCTGACCCCTCTGCCTCTGACGCTTCACCTGCACGACACCTACGGTTTTGGCATGGCGAATCTTTATGCTGCCTGGGAGTCGGGTGTCCGCAGGTTCGACACGAGCTGTGGAGGATTGGGAGGCTGTCCCTTCATTCCCAACGCTTCCGGCAACCTGCCCACGGAAGATGTTGTGCATCTCTTCGAAGTCATGGGTCTCTCCACGGGGATATCCCTGAAAGGGCTCGTCGAGATTGTGACAGAGCTGGAATTGAAACTCGGCCGCACATTGCCCGGGCGTCTGGCCCACATCCAACGTCTCCACGAGGGCATTGTCTGTGAGACCCAGGCCGGTTGATCCTTCCCCGCACCAGAGCTGGTCCTCAGGACCCCCGACTCTGAATTTCCCCGACGTTCTCGACGGGTCGGCAGGAGGGGGTGCACAGCATGGGGCCCAGGATCCGAGCGGCTCGGCACTTTCGGTTTCATGTCGGTTTTTGTGACCCATGGCGGTTTTTGCGGTATTCCGATTTATGAGGGTTTAGTTTTAAGATAGTTGGAGCGATCTTGCGCTGTGTCATGAGACAAGGAGACATTTTCATGAGGGGTTCTGCAAAGAAGATTTGGGTGTTGTTGATGTTTTCTCTCCTCGCCGGCGGTTGCGCTGGTTTGGAGACGCCCTTCGACCGGTTTGCCGCTGCCGACTTGAGGCTCATTCGCGTGGAAACGCCCGAGGTCATTCGAGAGGACCTGCCTTATGAAATCAGGGTGACTTTCCAGAGTCGCGGCACGCCTCAGATCCAGAGGGCCTGCATCCGCTGGGTGGCCGATGAATTTTCGTCCCCGTCTCCTGCACTGACCTGCTATGCCTATGAGGTGTCCTCCAATCAGCCCATCGGTTCCGCCTGCACGCGATGGCTGGCGGATGGCCCCTATGCGGATATTTCGCCGGTTTTCTGCACTCGTGTGGAAAATGTCCGCTATGGTGCTCCCAACAGTTTTTTCGTCCAAGTTCGTACCAAGAATGTCAAGAAATACTACAATCGTATGGATGTGTATGTGGAATACCTTTTGGACGGCGAACTTCGCACCTCCAACACTGTGTCGACCCGAATCAGAGTTGAGCAATGATCGAGAAGCGACCGAAAAAAGGGCTCGAAAACTTTTCGGGCCTGTGACACGGGGATTCGATGTTCTCCCCCGGGACAGCTCCTGCATCTCTGAAGCGACCCTGCAGAGACGCTCGGAGGTCCCGCCCAGAATTCTCTTGGATCCAATGCCCGGCTCTGATATAAAGAAAACAATCGATTCTCATGAGGGGTGATGCCGTCCTTTTCCTCGCTGAGTGCCCCGCTCATCCGCGATTCACTTTCCTCCACACTGCGTTGTTCTCACAGTCGAGCCTGTTCGGCTGAAAGTTCAAACATTCCGTCGGCTCTGCCGGCGGCGGAATCTCTTCGTCAATTTCAATGCCTTTAACCTCATGAACGGGCGCAGTCCATCTTTTCTAAGTCTAAGTTTGCTTTGATCTGAGGTGGGTGCAAAGGGTGCCCCGCCTGGATTCGACCTTCATCCCGTACATTTATGGAGAATGACTGTTTTTGACTCTTTCGGGGTATCTTGAGGCCGCCGCTTCGGGCAAAGAGATATCCCCACATGACGGTGCGGTGACGATGGAGCTCGTGGTTTTTTGGTGAAGAACAGAGCGGTGAACGGGGGAGGTTGAGGCTTTTCTGGCCGGAAAGGGAGGGCATTTATGACGAGTGTGTACAAGGTCATCGAACTGGTTGGAACGAGCGATAAATCCTGGGAAGATGCAGCAAAGACGGCCGTGGAGACCGCAAGCAAGTCTCTGAGGGACCTGAGAATCGCAGAAGTCTCCATGCTGGACTTCAAACTGGAAAATGGCAAGATCGTTGCCTACCGCGCGCGGGTTAAAGTGTCATTCAAGTACGAGGCTTAGGCTTTCAGAACCAGGATTCTGCCTAAAGAGACCCTCTCGACGCATTGGACGATCGATCGATGTGAAAGAGAAATTCAAGGGGTCGTGAGTCCCTGTGTCGGGAAGCCCCTGAGCTTCATCGTGGTGTGACAGTGAAATCCCCGTGAATTTGCCGCTTTGTTCACTCCAGCGACTGGATGTCATGAATTCTGGATCAAGTTGAACCCAACTAAAGAATCTTTTCAGATTGAGCGAGCCACGGAACCAAAGGCTAAAGGCCTTTGTGAGTTTCCGTGGCTTTTTTGTTCTGGGGGGGCTCAATGGTGTCGGCGAGTCCGAGGTCGGGATTGCGAGGCCATCTCAACGTCCTTGCTTTTTTATCGAGATCTGTCAGGGGCAGACGGGGGGCATGAAGGAGCGGTAAAGGCCGACAGGTCGCGCTCGGCGCGGGAGACGGGTTATATTTTACGGTGAAAAATTGCTGCCGGTGCATGAAGCTGCGAAGAAGGGCCCGCATCTGAACGCGCCCTCGCGATCCTCCAATGGAAATGCGGCGTGCGGGGAGGAGGGTGCGAGACATTTCAGGCATCGAATCCATGCCGAAGCCTGCAGCGGAGGCATCGCCTTTAGATCACGACTTGTTGGTCCACAATACCGCAATGGCTTTCGCCGGTTTATTTTGAAGACATCGGAAACTGTGACTCAGATCGGAGTCGATGTAGATGCTGTCGCCGGCTTCCAGGACTTCAACGCGATCGACCGTGCGAAATTCCACCTTCCCCTCCAAAATGTAGATGAACTCTTCGCCTTCGTGCGTGGTGAACACCATGTCATGAGACTCGCGCATGGGAAATTCCACCAGATAGGGATCCATGCGCTTGTTGCTTTTTTTCATTTCCAGTGCCGTATAGACATAGTTGGCCTCTTCCTTGTCCTGGTGAGGACGCCGTTCGATTCTGACCCCCTCGCTCTGGCGTGTGATGGAGACCTTGTCATCCTTGGTGCTGTCATCAAAAAAATGAGCCATATTGACGCTGAGCCCTCGAGCCAGTCGCAGGAGGGTGGTCACGGGAGGGACAACATGGTTGTTTTCGATTTGCGACAAAAAGGGTTTGGAAAGCCCGGTTTTTTCCGCCAGATCCTGCAAGGTGAAGCGATTCTTTTGTCTCAGTTCCCGCACTTTGTTGCCGATTTTGAAAGCCTTGACGGCAAGAGCGATGTCTTTTTCGTCCCTTTGAGCCATTTCATCTCCTCAAACGGCTGCATAGAAATGAACATTCCCGATGCCAATCCACTGTCACGTTCCACCCGATGCACCCTATCCCATTCCACCCTGTCTTTGACTCGATTTGAATGGCTTCATCCCATGTCCGAGCAGCAGAGATTCGGGTTGGAGCGACAGTGACACCCTCTGGAGGAAAGGACCGCATGTCGCGTTGTCTTTCATGAAGCTTCTCTTGTGACAGTTTGAACGAGACTAAATATATTCTCCCTCGAACAATTTTGCTAGCATTAAACTCTTTTTTCTTGTGAGAAAAACAGGTCACCGTTTTGTGTCAGATGTTGGGCCATATCAGTGACGGGGAAGTTGTAGCTTTCACCAGGGCCATCGTAATTTCGGCTTCCACCGGATTGGCAAAAGAGGAGGAACTCACCCGTTTTTCCGGTTGGCAGAAGCCGGATTTCAGGGGGTATTGCAGGTGGGGGCACTGCTTGAGCTCAGTGCTGCGAGCCCTGTAAAGAAAGATGACCGCAGCCCCAAGGCCGTTGCCGTTGAACCGAGCTTCAGGCTGAGCAAGCAGGGGACAAATGAAGGGAGCACCTGGATGGCGTTGCGAGCCAAATGCACCGCCACCCAGGGAGGGGATCAAGAAACTTTCACCAGTTTGACCCGGGTGTTGCTGAAATCGGGGATTCCTGCCACCAGGTCGATCAGCGGTGTGTTGTTCAGGTTCGCATCCAGCCGCGAGACCATGTTCGTGTTCAATCCTGTGTTAAGCTTCAGACGGAATTGGAATTTTCCTTCGCATGCGTTAACTACTGACGA
>CAZZHS010000005.1:0-118023 GCA_964654275.1 uncultured Syntrophobacteraceae bacterium | reverse complement strand
GGAATCTTGCACGCGTCTGGGATGCAATCTATAGGATTTCCCGAGGAAATACAAGGAATGGCCCGCGAGAGCGTATCCGGAAGGCTGGATGGGTGTGTTGTCCGATTGACCTGGGATGGAGTGTCTGCTGCAGAAAAGCTGAATTTCGCCCACCCTGCGATCGACCCGATTCCGCTGCGCAAGAGGTGGTCACTGCCGGGTCCTGAAGGGTTCCAAGTCCAACTCAAAACAATTGATTGCCCTCTGAGCGCCCACCACTCAAGTCGTCATTCCGGCATGCTTTTAGCCGGAACCCACAGAAAAGAACTGGATGGCTGCTTAACCTGCCGGTATGCCCAGTGTCCAAAGGGACACCCTGTACCATGGAGCCGTAATTGAGTGGGGAGCAGCGGCTCAACAGTTCTCACAGGCCGGGCCCGGTTGCCTGTTGCATTGTTCTGTTGAAGGAAAGACGTGAGAAACCGGAGTCGGAAGCTTTGGCACAAAGGAATCAAAATTGCCGTGGGCATCCACTTGCGCCTGAGTCTCCCGCCATGTCACCGGTAATGCCGCAGCAGGCCCACGGCAACTCCAACGATTTCCACTTCGGCGGCCGGCAAATGGATCGACTGCATCTGAGTGTTGGCCGGCCTCAACTCGACTTCATCCCCATGAAGGTAGAATTTCTTCACGGTCGCCTCCCCATCGATGAGCGCCACCACCGTCTGTCCATTCTCCGCATGGCTCCTTTTGCAGATGATCAGCACATCCCCTTCACGGATGCCCTCGTCGATCATGGAGTCCCCGCGAACCTTGAGCGCAAAGTTCTGACCGTTGCCCAGAAAACTTTCGGGCACCTCGATGGAATCGGGAACTTCCACCGCCTCGATGGGATAGCCTGCGGCAACCGTTCCCAAGAGAGGAATGGAAACAGAGGAGGCATGCAGCGGCGTGAGATCCAGGGAGCGCTTCCTGTTGTTGGGAAGACTCTTCAGATACCCGCGCTCCTCGATGGCTTTCAGGTGCTTGTAGACGGCATTGAGGGAGCTGAAACCCAGGTGCCGGCGGATCTCCTCGTAGGTGGGGGAATAGTCGTTTCGTTCGATGTATTCCTGCACGAACTCGTAGACGCGCTTCTGTGCCGGTGTCAGTCCCACAATGCACCTCCTCTTTTTGCCGCATCCCCTAAACCGCAACCAGCTGGAATCTCAGGTTTCCCTCGATGCGCTGCAATCCCTGGCCTGAATGGAGCGCCTCCGCCGTGCGATCGTAACGATCCGCATCGGCAATGTATTCCAGAAACGAAATACGGAGCAGCTCGCGCATTCTGCCCTTTTGGAATTTACGGGCCAGGGTGTCGAGGCGATCATCCGTGATCACCTGCAGCCCCTTGAGTTCAAATCCCTCCAAGCGGACTTTTCTTGGTCTCATGAAATTCCCCTTTTTGCAGAACGGTTTCAATCTTTTCGTTCCTCAGTCGGTGAAATCATGATAGGTGAATAAAAGGTGAAAGTCAATGGGAAAGTTTTCAACAGGTGCCCTTGTCTTTTAGAAGTTCGTCTCGGACAGAGGCCCCAAAGGATTTGAAACCGGAATACAAACCTGCAGCGGTTCCCGAATAGGCCGGGCGCGAGGTTCCCGCATCCCACGAATGAAAAAAAGGGGCTGCGCCCCATTGATCGGCGTAACCCCTTGAATGCACTGGTGCCCCCGAGAGGACTCGAACCTCTGGCACCGAGATTAGGAATCTCGTGCTCTATCCGCCTGAGCTACGGGGGCCGAAACAAAAATTTGCGAGTCCCCATACCACACTGCGCGATCCCTTGTCAACAAGCCAGCTTCAGAGACCTGTGGTCCTGTCTGAGGCCGCCTCGAAGGCGACGCGTGCAGGGCTCAAAAAAAGTAAGACGATCGCTTTTTTCTCTGGTGTCTCCCATTGACCCATCCGATGAACCAACCCAGCAGAAGGACAACGCCCCCCGCCCCAAACCATTTGATCCGTTGAGAGACCTTGAGACTTTGATTCTCCTGGCTCAAAATTTCGAAATCCTCTTTGAGCTTTTCGAGGGAAGCCATGGTGGCCTCATGCTCTTCCTTGAGCTGGAGGTAGTTGGAGGAGCCGATCTTCAAGTCTTCATAACTGCTTTCAATGGAGGCGAGTTTTTCGGTGAGGGCCTTTTCCTTGTTGAGCAGTTCCTCGCGTTCTTTCTCGAGACCTTCCAGGGAAGCCTTCAGGCTCTGGTTGTCCGCCTCCAGTTGCTTCACCAGCATCCCCTCGGGCGGTTTGGGGCCCAAAAAGATCGCATCCACCCAACCCTTCCTGGAGTTTCCCGAACCATCCGAAAATTCCACGAGAACCCACCGGTTGGACTGCTGGATTTGCACCGGGACTCCCGGCGAAATGCTGCTGAGCACCTTTCCCTTGGGGTTGGGAGTGGCACGGACGGGAACGTCGCCGGATCCGATGCTGTAGACCGTTTCAGCCCGGCTTGCGTGGATGTGGCAGAACATGATAAGAAACATGGCCGCAAGGACGGAGATGCCTGTCTTCTTCATTGAGATCTTCCCATTGCCTGTGAACAAACGCTTCGGCGTCAAAGGCGATTATACCACGACCCGCTGCGCAGCAGGGCTCTGGGCAGGTTCCGCACCCGCTCGACCATTCCGGTCCGGCACCGCGGAATCTTCCCGGGCGTGAGGCTTTCCTGCTCTCTCCCTTCTGCACTGCAGGGTGATGATGCCATGCCGCTGGTTTTCCAGACCCACTTTGGGCCGGCCATCGGAAAAAGCCGTATTATAGTGAGACGACGATATCGGGGCAAGCCAAAAGGGAAAGTGACTCTCCATCCTGTCTTCGGGAGCCCTGACGGCAGCCCGGGTGAGGCCGGTTCCATGGGCCCGTGCCGAAGTAAGTTTAAGATCGCTTCCAGGTCTATGCTTTGATTCGATTACTTTTTCTCTGATTCGAGGTGGCTATGCTCATCGACACCCATGCGCATCTGGATTTTCCTGAATTCACGGAAAATCTGGGCGCTTTTCTGGATCGGGCCCACGAGGCGGGAGTTCATCGAATGGTCACCATCGGCATCGATCTCTCCAGCAGCCGGCGGGCCATTGAACTGGCGCTCGCCCATGAAGAAATCTACGCGACCATTGGAATTCATCCTCACGATGCTCTGAAAATGGATTCCGGGGTGCTGGATCCTTTGAGGGCCCTGAGTCGTGAACCCAGGGTGGTCGCCATGGGCGAAATGGGGCTCGATTACTATCGCGATTATCGCCCACGGCCTGTGCAGCGCGAGTGCTTGAGGGCTCAGCTGGAGGTGGCCCGTGAAGTTTCGCTGCCGGTTGTCTTTCATATCCGTGAGGCCTTCGAGGATTTTTTCGAGATCGTTGCGCCGCTTGCCCACAAGTTGAAAGGCGGGGTCCTGCACTGCTTTTCCGGGGACTGGGCCGTTGCCCGAAGGTGCCTGGATCTGGGGTTTTTTCTCTCCGTTCCCGGAGTGGTCACCTACCCCAAAGCCCACATTCTCCAGGATGTGGCTCGGCGCGCCCCCCTGGACCGGCTCCTGCTGGAAACGGATGCCCCTTATCTGGCGCCCGTGCCGCATCGAGGCAGAGTCAACGAACCTTCCTACGTTTTGCATACGGCTCAAAAAGTCGCTCAGCTGCGCAATCTGCCCCTCGAAGATCTGGCGATTGCCACCTCGCAAAACGCAGCCGCCGTATTCGGGCTCGAGCTGGGATCTTCCCGGTGACGGTCGAGCACGCCGGGGAGAAACTCACCATGGCTGAAAGCCTGTTTGTAAATCTGGAACCTCTGGTTCTCGCCTCCGCTTCCCCGCGGCGTCGCGAACTTCTGAGCTCCATGGGGATCCGCATGGATGTGATTCCGAGCCATGTGGAGGAGTCGGAGGGCGGGGGAGGGACGCCCCTGGAACTGGTCGAGCGCTGGGCCCGGGAAAAAGCCGAAGCGGTGGCTTCAGCATTTCGCGACTCCTGGGTTTTGGCTGCGGACACCATCGTGGTGCTGGAAGGGAAGATTTTCGGCAAGCCTCAAAATCCCGAGCATGCCGCAGCCATGCTGAAGGATCTGAGCGGAAAGACGCACTGGGTGACCAGTGCGTTCTGCCTCAGACACGCTTCCCGAGGTTTGGTTCATCTTGCTTCGGTATCGACCGCGGTTCATTTCAGGCGGCTTTCAGGCGCCGAGATTTCAGCCTATGTCCGCACCGGAGAGTGTCTTGACAAGGCCGGCGCCTATGGCATACAGGGGTTGGGAACGTTTCTGGTTCGGGCCATTGAGGGGTCCTACACCAATGTGGTGGGACTGCCCCTGTGTGAGACCCTGGAGTGCCTCATGGATCATGGGGTGATCAGGCCGGCGCAGACGGTGGGCGCCGGGGACGACGGTATCTCGTGACCTCGTGCGATTTTCTATCGGAGAGGATGACCATGCAGGGAAGCATCGCGGCTAATCTCGAGATCATCCGAAAGAGAATGGCCGCTGCGTGCGACCGATCGGGAAGAAGCCTTTCTCAGGTTCGACTCATCGGCGTGACCAAGACGGTCGCCCTCGAGCGCATCCGGGAAGGGGTGAGGGCGGGCATTGAGACGCTGGGGGAGAATTACGTGCAGGAGGCTCAGAAAAAGATCGGGGCCCTCGCCGATCTATCCGTTTCCTGGCACTTCATCGGCCATTTGCAGTCCAACAAGGCCAAATTCGCTGCAGGTCTTTTCGACCTCATCCACACCGTAGATCGGGTGAGCCTGGCACGGGAGCTCAACAAGGCCGGCGAAAAGCTGAACCGAAAAATTGCCATCCTCCTGCAGGTCAACATCGGCGATGAATCCACCAAAAGCGGCGTCTCTCCCCTGGAACTGGAAACCTTGTACGGAGAGGTCTCCAGGCTGGAAGCCCTCGAAGTTCGCGGGCTCATGACACTGCCGCCCTACCTGGAGGATCCGGAAGCGGTGCGGCCCTTTTTTCGGAAAATGAGAGAAATGCTGGAGCGGTTGAGGGACCGTGCAGACGTGCCGGAGGGTCTCAGAGAGCTCTCCATGGGCATGAGTCATGACTTCGAGGCGGCCATCGAAGAGGGGGCCACCATGATCCGAGTGGGCACGGCCCTGTTTGGGGTCAGACCGTACCGGAACGCCTGAACCGCTGACGCTGAACTTCGGCGAGTGCGATGGTTCCCGCCGCGGCTGCATTGAGGGATTCCAGAGGACCCTGACGCGGAATGGCCACCAGCAGGTCGCAGTGCTTGAGCACGAGGCGGCGGATCCCCGTGTGCTCGTTGCCGACCACCAGCGCTAGCGGAACCGTGAGGTCCGCTTCATAAAGGGTCTGCGATCCGGCTCCGGTCATGCCCAGGATCCAGAGGCCCGCTTCTTTCATTTGATCCAGAGTCCGCGCCAGATTAACGACCTGCACGATGGGCAGGTAGGAAGCGCCGCCGGCGGCCACTTTCAGGACCGATGCGGTGACGCCGGCAGACCGATCTTTGGGGATCACCACCCCTTTGGTTCCCAGGAAACAGGCGCTGCGGATGAGAGCACCCAGATTCTGAGGGTCCTGTATGGAGTCCAGCACGAGGAGAGGCTCGCGTTCCGCAGGGGGCCGCTCCAGCAAAACATCGAGAGATGTGTAAGGGAATTCGTCCATGCGTGCGGCCGCCCCCTGGTGGTGGGAGTGGCCGACCTTTTTCAGAAGAACCTCTTTGTTTTCATAATGAACGGGAATGGAACGCTGTTTTCCGAGGGCGGCCAATTCCTGGCCCACGGCGTCGGAACGGGCCAAAACAATCTCCTCGATGTGCATGCCCGGGCTGCGCAACGCCTCCCGAACGGAGTTCACGCCGCAGATCCACAGCGGCTCGGCGCTTCCCCTGCCGATCCCGCCCTGTTTGAACTTCCCCTGCATCAGGCACGATTCCTTCCGGAGGGTTTCCACCATCTGCCCGCTTCCAGGGAAACGGCAACGAGAGGGTCGGTCCGAACCCCCCAAGACTCTTTCATGGAACATCCTTGCTGAGGAACGCCGCGATTTTCCAGCTTTGACGGGATCGTCGGCATCGCTGGGCTCGAAATATGGATTCCAGATCGGCTATGGCATCCGGAAGCAGGTCGTTGACGATGAGAAAGTCGTACCAGGGTGCGTCCAGGATTTCCCGATGGGCGGCACTCATTCTTCTCTCCAGTTGCTCGGGCGACTCGGTGCCCCGGCGCCGGAGCCGCTCCTGCAGAATACCGAGGGAGGGGGGCAAAATGAAGATGGTCACGCAGTCGGGATAAGCGCAGCGAACCTGCCGGGCTCCCTGGACGTCAATGTCCAGGAGCACGTCCTGGCCCTCCCGGAGCCATCGTGCGACCTGGTCTCCGTCCGTTCCGTAATATTCATCATGAACCCTGGCCCACTCCAGGAAACGATGTGCCAGGATGCCCTGCTGGAACTCCGGTCTGGTCAGGTAGTGGTAATCCGTCCCGGGGATCTCCCCGGCGCGGGGCGAGCGGGTTGTGCAGGAGACGGAAAACCGCACATCGGGAAGATTTTTGAGAAGGGAGCGGACCAGGGTGGTTTTGCCCACGCCTGACGGGGCTGAAATCACATAGAGCTGCCCCCATTTGGGTTCACGGATCATGCGCTCACTCTTTGTCTGCTTTCAGGAGGTTGGAGTCTTTGGGACTGTTGTCCAGCAGCAGCCTTTGCGCAATGGTTTCAGCCTGGACGCCTGAGAGAATCACGTGATCGCTGTCGGTGATGATGATGGATCGAGTTCGGCGTCCCATGGTCGCATCGATGAGCTTATTGGCCAGCTTGGCATCTTCCTTGAGACGCTTCATGGGGGCGGAGGCGGGCGATACGATGGCCACGACCCGATTGGCCAGAACGGTGTTCCCAAAGCCGATGTTGAGCAACTTCAAGTCCATAAGCGACCTCTTTGTCCGGGTTGTGTGCTGAATGTTTCATGGTGGCCGTGCAGATGGCCGGTGCACCGACGATTCCGTCGTGGTGAGGTTCCGAACGCCGCACGAGGGTCTCTATTCGACATTTTGAATCTGTTCCTTCAGCTTGGCGATTTCATTCTTCATGCGCACCACGGTTTGGAGCGTTTCCAGGTCTCCCGTCTTGCTGCCGATGGTGTTGGTCTCCCGGAGCAGTTCCTGGGCCAGGAAGTCCAGCTTTCTCCCCTCGGCAGCCTGTGGCCCCGACAGGAGGGTTTCCAGTTGATCGAAATGGCTCCGGAGGCGAACCGTTTCTTCGTGGATGTCCATCCTTTCTGCCATGGTGGCCACCTCCTGAACGAAACGATTTTCGTCGAGCGGCGTTTCGCCCAGAAGTTCCTGGACCCTGTCCCGCAAGCGCTTCTGGTAGTCGGCCACGGCGGCATCCTTTCGCTCGAGGATGGTGGCGAGGTCTCCCCTGAGATTGGCCAGGCCCTTCATGCAATCCTCGAAGAGGGCCCGGCCTTCCCGGCGTCGCATGTCTTGCACGGCTTCCAGGGCTTCCTCCGCAGCTGCGACGACCACATCCCGAAGCAGGTCGCGGTCGGCCGTCATTTCCTGAGGCTCAAAGATCTGGGGGATGCGCAGAAGGTGAGCAAGGGTCGGAGGGTCCGCGCCCTCCAGTTTCTCCTGAAGTTCTCGCAGCTGGCCCCAGTAGAAGGCAGCCAGTTCCATGTTGAGCCGGGCAGCCTTGAGCTCAGCCCGGGTCGCTTCGATCTGCACGTACACTTCCACCCTGCCGCGCTTCAGCCTGCCCGCAATCAATTTGCGCAGCGGGTCTTCAAATTCGAGGAAATTCTTGGGGAGCCTCAAAACCGTGTCCAAATTCTTGCTGTTGAGGGTCCTGATTTCGACAACGACCGCATAACCCGAGTCCTCCCGCTGGGAGCGTCCAAAGGCAGTCATGCTGTGGATCAAATCGATTCTCCTGCGTAAGAAATTTGTTGGGGAATCCGGCCGCTGCGCTGGAAAATGAGCTTGTGCCTGAGGGCGTTGAAGAAGTGAAGCAGCAGCGGATTTTGGTAGTCCGGATAAGTCCAGGGCAACCCCTGATACCCCCCCCTCTGATAAATGAGCGTCAGGTCGGCGTAGATGCCGCCGTCCAAATGGATGCGGTGGGTGAAGTTCTTGCCCGTGGCCAGGATGATCCTCTCCTCGCTCAAGAGTCCGGGATCGATGTTCACCCGTCGCGAGCCCGCCTCCGTGAATTCTTTCTCCAGTTCATTGGTAAACTGTTTGATCGCAACCAGTTCTTCCACGGGAACCAAATGGAGGAAACTGCCGGTCTGGCGGAGAAGGCCCCTGCCCATTTCGCGATCGTAATAGTGGGTGTAGGTGAACGGCTCGGCCTCCGTGAGCAGGTCCAGAGGACCAAAACGGTCGTTCAGTCTCGAAAGAACCTGCCGCTGCACTTCAAAACCGTGAAAAAGAAGTCCCACGAAAAGTTTTGCGGGAGGTGGTTTTTTGGGTTCACTCATGGGGAAAACCAGTATGGTGATCCTGCGGATGCCCGACGACGTCTGAAGGCCCTGGACCGACAGCATCGGATCCTCTTCGAACTGAACGGGTCAGGGGGTCAAACACCCTGGACGGCTTTGAGGAGCTGCTCGGCACTCACGACGCTCGTGCCCACCTCTCCCACCACAATTCCTGCTGCAGCATTGGCGAGGATCGCCGATTCGCGCCGGTTCAACCCTGCAGCAATGGCGAGGCTCAAAACCGCGATGACCGTGTCTCCCGCTCCTGTGACATCGAAGACACGCCGTGCGACCGTCGGAATGTGCTCAATGTGGCTGTTTCCATGGAAGAGACTCATGCCCGCTTTGCCCCGCGTGATAAGCACCGACTCGCAGCCGAGTCTTTCCAACAGTACGCGCCCCGCTGCCACCAGGCTGTCTTCGTCCTGGATGCGAACCTGGGACATCTGCGCGGCTTCGTGATGGTTGGGGGTGATCATGGTCACGCCCCGATAGAGATCCACATGCTCGACCTTGGGATCCACCAGGATGGGGACCCCGAACTCCCGGGCGCAGTGCCGAAGCGCGTTCATGAAAGGGAGTGTGATCACCCCCTTGGCATAGTCGGACACCACAATGCCGTGCAGACCGCCGAGCTTTTTCTGGATGAAGGCGAGAATCCTGTCCAGGGATGCCGGCTGAATGGGGGTGCGGTCTTCCCGGTCAAAACGCACCACCTGCTGATTCTGGGCGATGATGCGGGTCTTGACGGTTGTGCGCCGGTGAGGCTCCACCACGAGACCCTCGCCGTCCATGCGCAGATCGCTGAAAAGGTGGTGCAGGGCCTGTGCGGCGGCGTCTTCCCCCACAATGCCTGAGGTGAAAACCTGCCCCCCCAGTGCCCACACATTGTGCGCCACATTGGCACACCCCCCCAAAAGGTTTGTTTCCTCGACCACGTCCACCACGGGAACGGGTGCTTCGGGGGAGATTCGGTTCACCTCGCCCCAGATGAAGCGGTCCAGCATCACATCGCCCACTGCAAGGATGCGAAGCGTCGGGAACCTCTCGATTGCCGCCAACAGGCGGGCCTTCAGCTCCACTGAAAGATTCAGTCGGTTGTTTTGCATGCTGGAAACGGGACTACCGGCCTTGAAGGGGCTTGGCTTCATCGATGAGCATGATGGGAATTCCATCCCGGATTTCATAGACCAGTTTGCAGGCGTTGCAGATGAGACCATCCTGCGAGTCGTTGAGGACGATGTTCCCTTTGCATTTGGGGCAGGCGAGGATATCCAGCAGTTCTTTCCTGATGGTCACGGTTCCTCCCGTAGGTCAGGGGTAATGGTCGATGCCCCGGCGCGTGAGTCTTTGCACCGGAGGGAGAGAAAAAAACCGCTCTTCCGACGCCGCTGCGTCGTCATTCGAGCTGCCGGGCCCCGGAACGGCTGATCCCCCTTGTATCTGACCGGCTTTCCCACAAGTTCGGCAGGTGGAACGCCGGCTCCACCGAGGGATAAACTTCACCCCCCGAGACGATAAGCCATGGAGGCCAGCGAGTTCACGAGAACGTTGTCCAGGAAAACGATGGCCAGGAGCACGATCATGGGGGAGAAATCGACGCCGCCCAAAGAGGCCGGAATCCTGCTCCGAACGGCATGCAGCACCGGTTCGGTGACGTTGTACAGGAACCTCACAATGGGATTGTAGGGGTCGGGGCTGAACCAGGAGAGGATGGCGCGGGCGATGATGACCCACATGTAAGCGTTGAGGGCGATGTGAAGGATTTTGGCCACTGCGAGCAGCAAATTTCCAATAATGAACATAAATCACCTATATCGGGATAATTTGGAAAAAGATAGCGCAAGGGTTTCACCGGCTTCAGCGTGAGAAAGTACTGTTTTTCTCGGTCCCTGTCAACTTGAACTCCGGTTTGTCCCGGGCTGTGGTTCCGCCGTTCTTTCAGGGGGAAAAGGGCGGTCATTGCGGAGCCTTTTGGGGAACGCTCTTCCACGAGCAGATCAAAATGCCCGCACCCAGCACCAGGAGCCCGAGAGCTCTTGGCATGGGGACCGTCTCTTCAAAGATGACATAGGCCAGGAAGGTTGCCCCGATGGGTTCCCCGAGAATCAGGACGGCCACCGACGTGGGAGAGAGAAATTTCAGGGTCCAGTTGAACAGGGTGTGCCCGATGAGCTGCGGGACCAGGGCAAGGAGGACCATGGCCGCATAGGTGGACCTCGAAAAACCCGAAAGTGGAGTTCCCGTGAACAGGCAGCCTGCCAGGAGCACCAGGGACGCGAGGCTGTAAACGATAAAGACGTAGGTGGACAGGGGCAGTTTCCGACGGACGAAGCGCCCGGACAGGAGATACCCCGCTGCGGCTGCGGCTCCCAGCAGGGCGAGGAAATCCCCTCGAAGCGCCCGGGGGTTCAGAGTAAAGTCGGCGCCGGCCACCAGGGCGCTGCCGCAGACGGTGAGAGCGAGCCCCCATCCGATGCCTTTTGCCATTCTTTCCCCCAGGAAAAAATGGGAAACGAGGGCGGCAAAGATGGGGGTGGTGCTCACGAGCGTTGCCGAACTGGAAATGCTGGTGAGGCCGATGGATTCGATCCAGAAGATGAAGTGGAGGGCGAGGAAGAACCCTGAGAGGATGCAACCGAGCAGCAGATTGCCGGACCAGACGTCCCTTTCGCGCAGAGCCTTTCGTGCGTAAAAGGGCCCCAGGAGGACCGAGGCCAGCGAGAGCCGATAGGCCGCAATGGCCAGGGAGGGAGCTTCCGCCGAGCGGATGAGGATGGAGGCGCAGGAAACGGCCGCAATGCCCAACAAGACAAGGGGCCAGAGCACGTGAAGGGGCGGCAGGGAGGGGGGAGCGATCCCGTGCGGTGTGGACATGATGGGAAGCTTCGAACCTTGGGTCACTGGAAAAAACAACTTGACACACTCTCCCTGGCTCCAGTATACAAAAGTGTTCCAACTATTTCACCTGGATGCAGGAGGGTCAAAATGTTGAAGAGCCCGTGCGTCAATTGCGATCGCGCCGCCGAAGACAAAAACAAGTGTCTCGACAAGTGTGAGAAGCTCAGAGAATACCAGGAAATGCTTGTGAAGCAAGGCATTTACGCAACCATGTAAAACCGGGCCATGCGGTGTCCCTTGTGGAGCGGTCGCGACGGCCGCTTTTTTTGTCTGTTGGTTTTTGTTCACCCCGGAATAAATTTGGACCGGTGGGGCCAGGAACGATAAGGAGAGGTGGAGGTTCACATCATGTACGCTGTCATCAGATCAGGTGGTAAACAATACGAGGCCAAGCCGGGAAAGGTGATCAAGCTGGAGAAGATGCCGGGAGCCGTGGGGGACGTGGTGACCCTTGAGGACGTGCTTCTCTATTGTGACGGGGATCAGGTGGAAGTGGGCAGACCTCGGGTTTCCGGGGTGACGGTCCAGGGCAAGATCGTCGAGCAGGATCGACACGCGAAGATCATCGTGTTCAAATCCAAGCGCAGAAAAGACTACAGCAAGAAGCAGGGACATCGGCAGGCCTACACTGCGGTTCGCATCGAGGGGATTCAGCGCGACGCGTAGTGTCGGCGGGCGATTTGTGCCTGAGAGATGCCATATAAATTTCGTTCCACTATGATGAAGACGATGGGAGGAAGGATCCATGGCTCATAAGAAGGCGGGTGGCAGTTCCCGAAACGGGCGCGACAGTGCCGGGCAGCGGCGCGGCGTGAAAAAGTTCGGCGGCGAGTTTGTGCGTGCCGGAAACATCATTGTGCGTCAACTGGGCACCAAGTTTCATCCGGGCAAGAACGTGGGGCTCGGACGCGATTACACTCTGTTTGCGCTCATCGACGGTGTGGTGGCCTTTGAATATCGGGACAAGACGCGGCAGAAAATCAGTGTCTACCCCATTCCGGAACAGCCCTGATCCATGAGCCCTCGTGAACTCCCCCCGTGAACAGCATGAGGGGAGGTTCGCCGCCTGATCATCGGGCGCAATGTTTCCGGGAATTGTCTGAACGCTTCACATTTCGGTTGTCCTCCCATCCGCTCCCGCCATCTTCGATCCTCGGATCGGGCGCAAACCGCTCCCGGTCGCGGATCGCGGCAGTCCGGCATGAAAGGGCAAAACGAGGTGTGAAGTTTTTCTTTTTTTGGGGGCCGTCAGATTTTCCGGACTCCGGTTCGGAACAATCCGGTCCACAGGTTTTCCATGACCGTGGATCGGCAGCCTGCCCCTTTCCTTAAAGGTGCCGCCATGAAGTTTGTGGATGAGGTGAAGGTCAAGATTCGCGCGGGAAACGGCGGTCACGGATGTGTCAGTTTTCGCCGCGAAAAATATGTGCCTTTTGGAGGGCCCGACGGCGGGGATGGGGGAAAGGGCGGGGATGTCGTCTTTGAAGCCACGGATCGGAAGCACACCCTCCTCGACTTTCGCTTTCGGCACCTTTTTCAGGCTTCCAACGGCAAACACGGTTCCGGGCAAAATCGCCACGGCAAGCGTGGAGAGGATCTGGTCCTCCAAGTGCCTGTGGGAACGGTGGTCAAGGATCTGGAAACCGGAGAGGTCATCGCCGACCTCGATCGGGCCGGTCAAAAATGGGTGGCCGCCCGGGGAGGGGACGGGGGCAGAGGCAACGCGCGGTTTGTCTCTTCCACGCGGCAGGCACCTCGCGTTGCCGAAGACGGACGCGAAGGGGAGTACAAAGAGTTCCTGCTGGAGCTGAAACTTCTCGCAGATGTGGGGATCGTGGGGCTTCCCAACGCGGGAAAATCCACGTTGATTGCGGCCATATCCGCGGCAAAACCCAAAATCGCCGATTACCCCTTCACGACCCTTGTGCCCAATCTGGGAGTGGTGCAGTATGGAGATGCTCCGCCGTTCGTGGTGGCCGACATTCCCGGACTCATCGAGGGTGCCCACGAGGGTGCGGGTCTGGGGATAAGGTTTTTGCGCCACATCGAACGAACAAGAATCCTGGTGCACCTCATCGATGTGAGCGGGTTGTCCGATGAAGATCCGCTCGGGCCTTACCGGCAGGTCGAAAAAGAGCTCCATGCCTACGCTCCGGAAATTTCAAAGAAAGCGAGGATCATCGTTTTGAACAAGGTGGACCTCGTTGCGGACCTTCAGGGACTGGACAGGGTGATTCAGGAGTACCGCAGGGAACATCACCCGGTGATCGCTCTTTCTGCCTTGAAAAAAGAGGGGCTTCAGGAATTGCTGCAATGCATGACTCGACTGCTGTACGCCGAGGACCCTGCGGATGGCCTTGGAGCGGGTGCTGTCGGACCCGGCTCCGGGCGTTGATGCTCCTGTGCTTCTTTGGGGATAATTTGGGGATAAAAGGATGAGGAAGTGACTCCAGGTTTTCCGGACCGCAAAGAGTTTTTTGCGCGCTGCCGTCGTTTGGTGGTCAAGGTGGGCAGCGGCGTTCTGACGACCGAGCGGGGCCTCAACCGCGTGATGATCCATCGGCTGAGCGATCAGGTGGCCGAGTTGCGTGTGAGGGACAAGGAACGAAAAATCATCATCGTGTCTTCCGGCGCTGTCGCTTCCGGGGTGAGAAAAATCGGGCTCAAGGAACGGCCCCGAACCATTCCCCACAAACAGGCGAGTGCTGCCGTGGGCCAGGGGGTGCTCATGGAGGCCTGGGAGCAGGCCTTCGACAAGTACGATCTGCTGGTGGCTCAGGTGCTCATGACCAGCGAGGATCTGGCTCACCGTCATCGTTACCTCAACGCCCGCAACACCCTCGAGACCCTCCTGGACTGGGGCATCCTGCCCATCATCAATGAAAACGACACGGTGGTGGTGGAAGAGATCAAATTCGGAGACAATGACCAGCTTTCCGCTCTCATCGCAGGGCTCATCGGAGCCGACCTTGTGGTCAACCTCACGGACACCGAGGGGCTCTACGACTGCGATCCCCGAGAAAACGCCTCCGCGAGACTCATCCCCGTGCTGCACAAGGTGGACGCCAGGATCGTCCAGTGTGCCGCCCCCCGTCCGGGTGCGGTGGGCACCGGCGGGATGCTCAGCAAGATCAACGCAGCCAGAAAGTGCCTGGCCTCCGGAATTCCCATGATCATCGCGCCCGGCAGAGAACGGGATGTTCTCCTGCGGTTGATGGACGGGGAGGACCTTGGAACGGCGTTCCTTCCAAGAGGGCGGGTCTACCAGGGAAAAAAGATTTGGCTGGCCAACCTTCCCAAGCCGTCGGGAGATCTCGTCCTGGACGAGGGGGCCGTCAATGCGCTCGCTCGAAGGGGCAAATCGCTTCTGCCCATCGGCGTGGTGGCGGTTCGCGGGAACTTTGGGGTGGGATCTCCCGTGCGCTGTGTGGACCAGGCGGGCACGGTGGTCGGAGTGGGGCTCACCAATTACAAGGCGGCCGAAATCGAACTGATCAAAGGGCGCCACAGCGAAGAAATCGCGACCCTCATTGGGTTCAAACCCTATGACGAGGTGATTCACAGGAACAATTTTGTGCTTGCCGAGGAGATCATCCAGTCGACGGCCGAGGGAGAAACGGATGCTTGATGTCATGCTGAAGATGGGAAAGAGGGCGCGCGCCGCTGCTCACCGGCTCGCCAAGACCGACAGCGAGTCCAAAAAGACCGCTCTGGAGAACATGGCCCAGGCGCTGGAACGGGAACGGTCGACCATCCAGGAGGCCAATGCGCGGGATGTGCAGGCGGCTCAGGAAAAGGGGCTTCCCAGGGCGAAGGTAGATCGGCTGCTTTTGAGCGACAAGGTTCTGGGAGAAATGGTTGCGGGACTGCGGGAAGTGGCTGCTCTGCCCGATCCCGTGGGGGAAATCACCCGCATGTGGACACGTCCCAATGGGCTGAGGGTCGGGCGCATGCGCATCCCTCTCGGAGTCATCGGGATCGTTTATGAATCCCGCCCCAACGTCACTGTGGATGCGGCGGCCCTTTGCATCAAGGCGGGCAATGCAGTGATTTTGAGGGGAGGGTCCGAAGCGTTTCAGTCCAATCAGTGCCTGACAGCGATCCTTCAACGGAGTTTGAAGGATTCCGGACTGCCCGGTGAATCCATTCAACTGGTGGGAACCACGGATCGAGAGGCGGTTCTCGAGATGCTCAAGCTCGAGGAACACATCGACGTGATGATCCCCAGGGGCGGGGAGGAGCTGATCCGTTTCGTGACCGCCCACGCCAGAATGCCCGTTTTAAAACACTACAAGGGGGTGTGCCACGTCTATGTGGATCGGGATGCGGATCTCACCATGGCCCTCCCCATCGCGCTCAATGCCAAAGTCCAGCGCCCCGGCGTCTGCAACGCCATGGAGACCCTTCTGGTGCATGAGGAAGTGGCCGAATCTTTTCTTCCCGAAATGGCGGCGGCTCTTCGGAAGGAGGGGGTGGAGATTCGAGGCTGTCCCCGCACGCAGCAACTGGTGCCCGGCTGCACACCCGCCACCGAGGAGGACTGGTATGCCGAGTACCTGGACCTGATCCTGGCGGTGCGGGTGGTCGGCACCATGGATGAAGCCATCGATCACATCACACAGTATGGCTCGCAGCACACCGAAGCTATCGTCACGCGGCATATTCAGAGGGCTCATCGCTTTGTCCAGGAGGTGCAGTCCTCTCTGGTGGTGGTGAATGCTTCCACCCGTTTCAATGATGGATTCCAGTTGGGTCTCGGTGCGGAGATCGGCATTTCCACTTCCAAGCTGCATGCCTTTGGGCCCATGGGCATCGAGGAACTGACCACCACCAAATTCATTGCGTTTGGGAATGGACAGTTGAGGAGCTAGTGCATGTGGGGCGGAAGTGACCGCTCAGATCAGCCGGCTCCCGATCTCCGGCTTGGGAACCGGCAAACGGGCAGGGACTTGCGCTCGGCCTTATCAGTTTCCCAGCCGCATTGAATGACAGGGTGGTGCCGGTTCGAAAGGGGGCAGCCTGGCAATGGTTCAGCGCGTGGGAATCCTCGGTGGGACGTTCGACCCCGTGCACATCGGCCACTTGAGAATAGCCGAAGAGGCTCTGGAGGCCCTCGAGCTGGATCGTCTGGTGTTCATCCCCGCCGCGGACCCTCCTCACAAAATCCAACGCGATATCCTCCCTTTTGAGCACCGGTGGCGCATGCTGGCGCTTTCCATCGAAGGCAATCCACTTTTTTTCATGTCGGACATCGAACAGCAGATGGCTGGGAAGTCCTACACCGTTCTCACTCTGCAGGAATTGCAGCGGCAATCCCGGGGGCGGGAAGAGTATTTTTTCCTGGTGGGACTGGATGCATTTCTGGAACTGAACACCTGGTACCGCTACCGGCAGCTCTTTGCTCTGGCCCACCTCGTGGTCCTGCGGCGGCCGGGCCATGAGGAGCGGAGTGTGGCGCAGTTTCTTCATGAGAAGGTCTCGTGCGATTACCACTTGGATCCTCGGAAAGCCACCTTCCTGCACCCCACCTGGTTGAGCGTTCACCTGATCCACAACACCGAGCTGGCTGTCAGTTCCACACTCATCCGGAGCCTGGCCCGACAGGGGCGCTCCATCCGCTATCTGGTCGTGGACGATGTCATGCGTTATATTTGTGAGCAAAAACTTTACAGGAATCGTCCGCAAGCGGACCAGGAACCGGCCGGGAAACAGGGATGGGACCAGAAACACGGAGGCCGGAGTTCGTGAGGGCGGGCAAAATCCCCCCTCACCTGACCCTTGGATTCACATTTTCAGTCCCTTCAGAAGCAAGGAGTGACCTCAGCGCATGCCGCAAATGAAAAGCAGAACGGAAACGGCTTTGGAGGAAAATCAAGCCGCAAAACACCCGCTCACAGGAAAAGAAAAAGCCCTCCTCTGCCTGAGTCTGGGAGCAGATTTCAAGGCCTCGGACAGGGTGTTGCTGGATGTTTCAAAATTTTCCTCTTTTGCGGATTATTTCTTCATCTGCAGTGGTCAGTCGACCCGCCAAGTTCAGGGCATTGCCGACAACCTGGAGAAGGCGTTGAAAGATCACGGCATCCGACCGCTCGGCGTGGAGGGAAGGGCTGAAGGGAACTGGGTGCTCATGGACTACGGGGAGGTGATCATCCACGTCTTTTATGAGCCCATCCGCCATTTTTACGATCTGGAGAGCTTGTGGTCCGAGGCCGGGCGGGTGGATGAAAACGACTGATTTCAAATTCTGTCGGCCGGTTAAGATGGATCCTATATGCTTTTTCGGCGCAGTATCAGAAAAACCTGTTGCAGAATCATCGCCGCAACCCTTTGCGTCTCCCTCATTCTGGGAACGTGGAATGTTCCCCGCACCGCACATGCCCTGAGCCTGAGCCAGGAAAAGGAACTGGGCAGAAGACTGCTCGAACAGATCGATGAACAGCTCTCTCTGGTCAAGGAGGGGGAAATCGTCACCTACATTCAGGCTCTCGGGGACAGGCTTCTCCAGAGCATCGGCCTCACCCCCTACGACTACCGGTTTTTTGTCGTGGATGATTCCGTGCCCAACGCCTTTGCCATTCCCGGCGGCTACATCTTCATCTTCCGGGGGCTCATGGAGATCATGGAGTCTGAGGGGGAGTTGGCTTCCATCATCTGTCACGAAATCGCTCACATACAGGCGCGGCACATCCATCGGCGCCTCGAGGCGGGAAAGATGGCCAATGTGGCCGCGGTGGCGGGAGTTCTGGCCGCCGCTCTCCTGGGGATGGGGGGAGCCGCTTCTCAGGGTTTGGCCATGGGGAGTCTTGCAGGGGCCAGATCCTTTCAGCTGAAGTTCAGCCGCGAAAATGAGCAGGAGGCCGACCAGCTGGGCCTTCGTTACCTGTGCAAAGCGGGCTACCCTCCGGGAGACATGGCTTCGGCCATGCAGAAAATGGCCCGGCAAAGCTGGCGAACCAGTTCCAAGATCCCCTCCTATCTCTCCACCCATCCGGCCATTCTAGAGAGAATTCAATATCTTCAAGAGCTTGCAAGGGGGATGGACTGTGCCGCCGGGGCCCGGTCGAGCGACTCGAGCACCGCGGACTTTGACCTGGTTCAGGCTGCCCTGGTGGCCGATTATGCCGTGCCCAGGATTGCCCGGGATCGATTCGTGCGCGAGGCTGAAGCGGGGGACCTCGCCGGACTTTATGGGCTGGGGCGCCTTTATCTGCGACAGGGAAGAATTGATGATGCCGTTTCGCCCCTTCAGGAGGTGGCCCGAAAGAAACCTGGGAATCCTCTGGTCTTGTCTGCTCTGGGAACCGCCTATTTCCGACAGGGCAACCTGGACGAGGCCATGAAAGTTCTGGAAACGGCGCTGCTTCTCAATCCCAATGACGTGGTCTCCAGGCTTCGCCTGGCCACTGTGTTGCAGGACAAGGGTGCCGATCGACAGGCTCTGGACCACCTTTTGCGCCTTGAAGACCATGCCACCGTCTACCCGGAGATCGATTACCGACTGGGGGTCCTGCTGGGGCGCATGAACCGACTGGGAGAGGCTCATTACCACCTGGGACGCTACAACGAGCGGCAGCACGACTGGAAACTGTCCCTTTTTCATTATCAAAAGGCCAAGGCCATTCTTGGCCCGGGATACCCGAGAATGGACGAACTCGAGGAGAGCCTTGAGCGCGTGGAAGAGCGGGGCAAAAGGGAACTGATCAAAGGCCGGGGAAGATGACGGGTTGAGTGACGCGTCGTCTCCTGCCTTTCTTTCCTTGACGATCGGTTCAAGGTGGTGGTAGTAGCGAGACCACCCGGTTTCAACGGGTGGTCTTGTGGCGCAGTGTTGCGCCTTTTTGCAACTCAACCATAGCGTTTACCGTACAGGGCGGTTTCAGGAGGGATCGATGAAAATATTGGTCAGTGACAATCTGGCTGAATCGGGGATTGAAAAATTGCGGGCGGTTCCTGAATTTGAAGTGGAAGTGAACACCAGTCTCACCCCTGAAGAACTCCTGCACATCATCAAGGAGTATGACGCGCTGGTGATCCGCAGCGGGACCAAAGTGACTTCGGCCGTGATCGAGCGGGCCGATAACCTCAAGGTGGTGGCCCGAGCGGGCATCGGCCTGGACAATGTGGACATCGAGGCGGCCAGCAAGCGGGGCATCATCGTCATGAACACCCCCGAAGGCAACGTGATCACCACTGCCGAACACACCATCGCCATGATGCTGGCCCTGAGCCGCAACATACCCCGCGCCGATTCCTCCATGAAAGCCGGCAAGTGGGAAAAGAAGCTCTTCCGGGGCCGGGAAGTCTTCAACAAGACCCTGGGCATCATCGGCATCGGGCGCATCGGCCGTGTGGTGGCGGAGCGGGCCAAGGGCCTCAAAATGCACGTGATCGCCTACGACCCCTATATCAGCACGGAAGTCATCGATCAGATGGGCATCGAAGGGGTTTCCTTCGATGACCTCCTCGCCCGTGCGGACTACATCACCGTACACACACCCTATACTCAGGAGACGCGCTACATTCTCAATGCCGAGGCATTTGCCAGGATGAAGAAGGGCGTTTACGTCCTCAACTGCGCTCGCGGCGGGATTGTGGATGAGGCGAGTCTGCTGGAGGCGATTCAGAAAGGGATTGTTGCCGGTGCGGCCCTGGATGTTTTTGAAAGCGAACCGCCCCACAACAACCCCCTGGTGGCCCTGGAACAGGTGGTCACCACCCCGCATCTGGGGGCTTCCACGGACGAAGCCCAGGAAAATGTGGCATTGGCCGTTGCAGATCAGGTGATCGCGTACCTGACCCGCGGGTCGATACGCAATGCCGTCAACGCGCCCAACATCGACGGTGCGGTCATGGCCGGAATCCGTCCGTATCTCAACCTGGCGGAAAAGCTGGGAGGTCTGGCGACTCAGATCACGCCGGGAGCCATCGAAGACGTGGCCATCGAGTACATCGGCGAGGTGACCACCGTCGAAACGCAGCCGCTCACCTACACCATTCTCAAAGGCCTGCTCACGCCCATCCTCGGACACATGGTGAACTTCGTCAATGTGCCGGTCATCGTCAAGGAGAGAAACATTCGGGTGACCGAATCCCTGAGGACGGAAGCGGAGGACTTCACAACCCTCATCAACGTGCGGGTGACGACGCCGGAACAGAGCAACCTGGTGTCGGGAACGCTTTTTGGGAAGAAAGAGTCCCGGCTGGTGCGGATCAACGATTTTCGGCTTGAGGCGGGCCTGGAGGGGCACCTGCTGCTCATCTACAACATCGACACTCCCGGCACCATCGGGGCCATCGGCACCTGCCTGGGGCGCCACAAAATCAACATCTCCATGATGGATGTGGGGCAGGTGCTCGAACGTGGACAAAACATCATCTTTTTGCGGACGGACACGCCGGTCACACAAAATGTTGTGGATGAACTCCTTTCCATGGACAATGTCAATGTGGTGCAAGCCGTGAAACTGTGATCCTTTTGACTGCAGGGAGAGATGGCGACATGGAAGAGAAAGAAGACAAAGGGTTTGTGTTCAAGGACAGCCGCAAAATAACTTTGGACGAATTGGACATGGAAGAGGGTGCCGGGGAAAAAGAGGCGGATCAGCCTCAAGCCGGTTCAGCGGAGCAACAGAGAGCCAGGGAAGAGTTTGAGCAGGCGTCCCGCAAAAACAAAGAGGAAGGCCAGATCACTTTTCCCGAGGTCACTCTGTCCACCTTCATTTTTTCCCTGAGTTCTTCCGCGCTGGTGCACCTGGGCGAGATTCCCGAACCCGAGACTCAGATCCTGCGAGTGGATCTGCCCATGGCCAAACAGATCATCGACACCATGGGGATGCTTCAGGAAAAAACCCGGGGCAATCTGGACCCCGATGAAGAGCGCCTGCTCAAATCGGTGCTCTACGATCTGCGCATGCGCTACGTGCAGAAGAGCAATCGCTAGGCCGCCGGTTGCCTTCCCATTCGCAACCCGGGTGCTTCGCTCCTGAGGAGGGATTCCTTTGATTGTTCGATGGGATGCTCCCGCCAAGATCAATTTGTGGCTCGAGATCATCAAAAAAAGAGCGGACGGGTATCATGACCTTTCAAGCCTCATGGTGCCTCTGCAGTTGTGTGATGACCTGGTGGTCGAGATCGGGCCGGGCCGGGGAATTTCCCTGGAATGTGACGAACCCGGAGTGCCCCTGGACGAGGGCAACCTTTGCTGGAAGGCTGCACGGGCTTTCTTGGAGAAATGCGGGGTCCGGCGCAGCGTCCGCATGGCCCTGGTCAAGCGAATTCCACATGGGGCCGGACTGGGAGGAGGAAGTTCCGATGCCGCTGCGGCGCTCCTGGCTTTGAATCATCTGCTGGGCGGCCCTCTGACGTTCCAGGAACTCCATGAAACAGCCCGCCCGCTGGGGGCCGATGTTCCCTTTTTCCTGGGGCGTCGGCCGGCTCTCGCCACGGGAATCGGTGACCGCCTGGAACCGGTGGAGCCTTTGCCGCCGTACTGGTTCGTTCTCATCAAACCTCCCGTCGAAGTATCCACCAAGCGGGTTTATCAAAGTTTAACGTTGACAAGAGGAGAAAGTCGAATTAGACTCCCGCTGTTCTTGACTCGGCCATGGGAGCTGCAGGAGTGGCTTCAGAACGATCTCGAGAGTGTGACGGAATCGGAGTTTCCCGTGATCGGGGAACTGAAGGAATGGCTGGTGAGCCAGGGGGCCCGCGGTGCGCTGATGAGCGGCAGCGGGTCGACGGTTTTCGGGGTCTTTGAAGACGCCGCTGTCGCACGGGAAGTGGTCGAGTCTTCACGAAAGAGATGGAATCATTGTTGGACGGCCCTTTCTGGAATCTACGATTTCCGAAGTGCGGGGCAGGTTTGACATCGAGATGATTGGGGCGTCGCCAAGCGGTAAGGCTCGGGTCTTTGGAACCCGCACTCGGAGGTTCGAATCCTCCCGCCCCAGCCATTTTTTTTTGGCCTTGACGACGGTTTCCTGTTTGAGCCGGTTGAGTGCCTGGCGGGAGAAGGGTCGGATTAGAGTGGCGCATGCAGAGCCGGTTCGCGATTTTATCAGGGAATTCCAACCTTCTTCTTGCTCAGAGGGTCAGCGCGCACCTTGATGTCACACCGGTGCGAGCCCTTGTTGGGCGGTTCAACGACGGAGAAGTTCGCGTAGAGATCCTGGAAAACGTTCGTGGCAAAGATGTCTACGCAATCCAGTCCATCTGCCCCCCCGTGAATGAAAATCTCATTGAGCTTCTCGTCATGGTCGACGCCCTGAAAAGGGCCTCCGCGAGCCGCATCACCGTTGTGATCCCCTACTACGGCTATGGGCGAAAAGACAAAAAGGAGAAGCCGAGGGCTCCCATCACCGCCAAAGTGGTGGCGGACCTGCTGACCGTTGCGGGAGCCCACCGGGTCATCTCGTTTGATTTTCATGCGGCTCAGATCGAAGGTTTTTTTCAGATTCCCGTGGATCATCTTTCGGGCATCCAGGTTCTGCTCAATGATCTCAAGAAAACGATGCAGGAAGAAGACGTCATCGTCGCGCCGGACGCAGGGGGAGTGGAACGGTGCCGCAATCTGGCCACCCATCTGGGCGTGGACCTGGCCATCATGGATCATCGCAGGGAGAAGAATTCAGGCCGCACCTCCATCGTCGGCAACGTCAAGGGACGCAGAGTCCTCATCGTCGACGACCTGCTCGACACGGGGCGCACGTTGCACCGAACGGTGGAAGCCGCCATTTCGGCGGGTGCGGCCCGCGTGGATGCGTACTGTGTGCATGCCCTCTTCTCGGGAGGAGCCGTGGAGCTCCTGTCAGGGTCTGCACTGAGAAGCCTGGTCATCACCGACACGGTGCCTACGGTGGAAAAAGCCGTCCAGGCCCTCAACATCAGAACCGTGAGTGTGGCTTCCACTCTTGCAAAAGTCATCCGATGCGTGCACCTAGAGGAATCGGTGAGCGCGCTCTTCCGTTGAGTGACCGGCACAGCGAGTTTGTGCCATTTTTCTTTTTCAGGAGGCGAAATCATTATGAATGTTGAACTCAAGGCACAAGTGAGAACTTTGACGGGAAAGGGACCCGCCCGCAGACTCCGTCAGGAGAAAATGGTGCCGGCAGTGCTCTACGGCCCCAAGATGGATCCTCTCTCTCTCAGCGTCTCTGCTGCGGAGCTCGAAAAGCTCGTGCGCGACATCGGTGAGGAGAGCCGGCTGCTCCAGCTGACCATCGAAGGGGAATCTGAAAAGCTGAACAAGCAGGTTCTGGTCCGCGAGATCCAGGTCCATCCCTTCCGGAGGAGATTTACGCACATCGATTTTTACGAGGTGCCTCTTGACCATGCCATCGAGGTGGAGGTCCATGTGGAGTTGAAGGGAGAGGCCATCGGGGTGAAGAAGGGCGGAAACCTCGATCAACTCATGAGGACACTGACCGTCAAGTGCTTCCCTGACCAGATTCCTGACAAGGTGGAGGTGGATGTTTCCGCTTTGGACCTTGGCGGCTCCATTCGAGTTTCCGACCTCGTGGGAAAGGTGCCTTTCGAGCTGGTCGGTGACCCTCACTACCCCGTGGTGTCCATTTCCACCCTGGAAGGGCAGGCTGGCGGGGAAGGAGCCGGAGAGGGCGAATCGTGACGCCCTCCCCGAACGGGTCGAGATAAACGGTGACACCGTGCGGGGGGCACCCATGTTCCACGAGAGAGATCCCGAAGAGGCGGTTCGCGTCATCGTCGGGCTGGGCAATCCCGGCCACCGGTACAGGGAAACCCGGCACAATGCCGGGTTCCAGGTGCTGGACCGCATTGCGGAGGCGCTTTCGACACCCGTCTCCAATCTGGAGCCCAGCTATGTGTGGGGAAGGACGCGATGGGGAGGCGACGAAATTTTCCTGCTGAAACCCATCACCTACATGAACCGCAGTGGTGTGGCCGTCGAGGAGTTTCTGGTGGAACATGACATCCCGGGGGATTTGATCCTTGTGGTCCATGATGACGTGGACCTCCCCCTGGGGCGGCTGCGGATCGCCAGAAAAGGCGGGGCCGGCGGGCATCGCGGCGTGGCCTCCATCATCGAGCATCTCAGGCACCAGAGCTTCCCCCGGGTGAGAGTGGGGATCGGCAGGCCCAGATACGGCGAGCCCATGCAGGATTATGTGCTGGGTGTTCCCTATGAGGATGAACGGGAGGCGTGGGTGCAGAGTCTCGACGCTGCTGCCCTGGCCGTTCGTTTGATCTTGAAGTCCGGCCTGACCCTGGCCATGAATCGCGTCAATGGGCGCAAGCCGGGGGAGCCGATGCCCGATTGAGCCTTCTCGCAGCCCCTTCCTTCCTGCAGCCTGTGGGGGGAACAGCCTTTCGAATGCCTCTGAATTCACCTCCAAGGCCCATCCAGCATCTGAGTGCAGCGCCGCATGGGGATATTTCCGCCTCGAAGGGAGGGCCATCGTGCCGGGGGGTTCCTGTGGCGAAGGCTCCCAAAGATCTGTGGCCTGCTCAAAAGATCCCCGCATCCAATGGTCGACGGGTAAAAGACCCCGAGTTGCGGCGCCGAACGTCCAGGCTGCCTTTGAGGCAGGTATCCTCTCAGGGTAAACCTTCTCTGTTGAGGGGATTCGCGTTCACAGCGGCGGGGCGGCCGGCACCGGTCATCGAACGGCCCTCTCTCTCGGAGGGTTGAGTTACAGTGCCCTGCGGGCCCATGAAAAATCTCATCGCGAAGGGTCAAGAAGCCGCATTCCCCCCATGATTTCCCTTTTAATCCGGTTTTCTTTTATCGTATTATTCGACCACAGGTTGAAAAGTTTCAGGCCGCTTCAATATTGAGGGAGCGTTTGCGTGCCGGCGACCGCAGTCGGTGGAGCGCGTGGACGCTTACCGCCTCTGTTGTTTCCCGTCCTCTCGTTTGGGACTTTGCTTGGCGGAAATAAAAGGATAAACTTTTATATTGGCGATTTACCCTGTCGGCAAAGAGGGTTTGATGAGTGGGGGCGATGGAGGGCGATGGATATGTTCAAATTGGGAGATTTGGCGGTTTATCCGGCTCACGGAGTTGGGAAGATCGAGTCTGTGGAGTCCAAAACCATAGGCGGAAAAAAGCAGGACTTTTATATCCTTCGGATCCTCGAGAACAGCATGAAAATCATGATCCCCGTTCAGAATGCCGATGCTGTTGGGCTTCGCGAATTACTTTGTACCGACGATATCTCCAAGGTTTATGACATCCTGCGTTCCCGCGAGGTTTCGGTGAACGGGGGGACGTGGAACCGAAGGTACCGCGAATACATGGAGAAAATCAAGACGGGATCCATCTACGACCTGGCGGAAGTCCTGCGGGACTTGACGGTGCTGCGCATGGAGAAGGAGTTGTCCTTTGGGGAGAGGAAAATGCTGGACACAGCACGGAGCCTGCTTCTGAAGGAACTCTCCATTGTGCAGGAAATGAGCGAAGCCGAGGTTGAGCAAGGAATCAACGAGATACTGGAGTGAGCTTTTCCTTCTCCGGCACCTCCCTGCCTCCTGGGGTCTTTCTCGCCAAGTCCCTCCCGTACTTCGAAGTCGGCAGCCTTTTTCCGTGACAACAACCTGAGTGTGGAAACAATCCTGGAGTGAAGGGAGGTGATTTGGATTGAAATGGGCTTGGCTGAGCCTCAAGGTCATCCTTTTCCTTGTGTGCGCTGTGGGGGGCTATTTTATTGCGGATCAAATTGGAGTCATCAAGGGCTATGCCTGGGCTCCGTGGCTTGGGGTACTCGCAGGGGTGTTTTTTGCCCTGCTGGCCATGTCGGTGGAAAAGATCATCAAACATATTCCACTGAAGGTGCTCATCGGCGGAACAGTCGGTCTCGTTCTGGGACTTTCCATTGCAAAGTTGATTGGTGTAGGGTTTGCCGGACTGCAGAATCCGACTGTGAGTGTTGCAATATATGTCGTGTTATCTTGCATTTTTGGATACATAGGGATGGTCCTGGGGACCATGAAGATAGAAGAGGTGAAACTGCCGAACTGGTCCTGGCCCGTTCGCGGTGTGGGAAAGGCCAACCAGACGATCAATATTCTGGACACCAGCGTCATCATCGACGGTCGCATTGCGGACATTGTTGAGACGGGTTTCCTGGGGGGACAATTGATCATTCCCGAATTCGTTCTTCAGGAACTTCAACACATTGCGGACAGTCCGGATCCCACGCGAAGAGTTCGTGGTCGCCGAGGACTGGACATCATCAAACGGCTGCAGCAGGAAAAGACGGTCGAAGTGAAAATCGATCGCCAGGACTTTGAGAATCTCAATGAAGTGGATGCCAAACTGGTGGCCCTGGCGCTGCGCATGAGTGGAAAGATCGTGACCAACGATTACAATCTCTCCAAAGTCGCGGAAGTCCAGGGCATTCAGGTGCTCAACATCAACCAGCTGGCCAATGCGCTCAAACCCGTGGTGCTGCCCGGCGAAGTTCTCCGGTTGCAGATCTTGAAGGAAGGGAAGGAACATGGCCAGGGTATCGCCTATCTCGAGGATGGAACCATGGTGGTTGTGGAAAATGCCAGCAGATTTCTCGGGAAGGAAGTGGATGTCTCCGTGACCAGTATCCTGCAGACCACGGCAGGACGACTCATTTTTACAACGCTGAAGGATGGAGAACACAATCGTCATCAACACTGAGACAGTGTGCGGTCGAGTTTTTCATTGATCTGATAGAGGCATGATTTTTCGAAAGATCGGGGGCGGAGACAAACCGTCTCCGATTTTTTATGGCGGGTGCCTCGCTTCCCGATCACGTTTTTGCGCCGGGGCATCCCGGCTGTTTTCAGGGGAAGGAATTTGGAAGAGCAAGCTCAGCGCGGGCAGTCGCCCGATCTCTCGTTCAGGATTCAGTCAAAGGATTCGGGGATGCGTCTGGATGTTTTTTTGGGCCTCCAGAGAGATGAGCTTTCCAGGAGCCATTTCAAGCGGCTGATCCGGGAGGGATGGGTTCTGGTCAACGCGCGAAGCGTGAAACCGGGTTACGAACTGCGAGAAGACGATGAGGTGGCCGTGTGGCTTCCCGCCGTCTCCGACCTGCAGCAGGAGCTTCAGCCTGAAAACCTGCCGCTCGAGATTCTTCATGAAGATGAGGACATTCTGGTCGTCAACAAGGCCCCGGGCGTGGTGGTGCACCCGGGAGCCGGCCGTGAGGAAGGAACCCTCGTACATGGTTTGCTCGCGCACTGCCCGCGCCTGGCGACCCAGGGCGCACCCCTCAGGCCCGGCATCGTTCACCGCCTGGATCGTGACACTTCGGGGGCCATGGTGGTTGCCAAGAGCGATCGGGCTTACCTCCGCCTCATAGAACTCTTCAAAAAGCACCAGGTGCACAAGGAATACCTCGCACTCGTTTACGGGCGATTTGGAGAATCTCAGGGGGAAATTCGGACCCTCATGGACCGGCACTCCGGTGATCGGAAGAAAATGGCGGTCTCTCATCGAAAGGGAAGGGAAGCGGTCACCCAGTGGAGGGTGGAAAAGGAATACGGTGAAGTGTCGCTTCTTAGAGTTCGCATCCGGACGGGCCGAACCCACCAGATCCGTGTTCACCTCAGCCATCTGCAGCATTCAGTGGTCGGAGATGAAACCTATGGCGGCGGCAGGCGCAGACTGCGTTCCGTTGCCTCGGAGACCCTTCGGAACATTCTCCAGGGTGTGGAGCGACAGCTGCTTCACGCCTGGGTTCTGGCATTTTCACACCCTGTCAGTGGGGTTCCCCTCCACTTCACCGCGCCATTGAGCCAGGATTTCAGGGAAATTCTCGATGCCCTGGAAGCGGCGTTCTCCGTCTCGCCCCCGCCGCAGGCCGATGCCCCCCCCAGGTGAGATCCACGTCGTGAGGCTTCCCCCTCCAACGAATCACCACCTGCCTGCCATGGCCAACAAGGTTTGCCGCTGCCTCGAAGTGCGGGCACAGACGGTTCAGAATCTTGTGCCGGTTTCAAATGGGCAGAACAAGCTTTCGGTCCGGAACCAAAGAGCCGCTCCCGTTCTGAGGAACCTTCTCCTGCGGATCTATCCCCCGATTCGCCGCTGCAGCTGCCTCAGTTTGTCCACAAATTCTTTCGTGGCGGCCGATTCGCGGTGCTCGACCACGTGGGGCGTGATGGCGATGATGAGCTCCGTTCGGTCTCCCGTCTTGGATCGTGTGGCAAAAAGCGGGCTGATGAGAGGCAGATCGCCGAGGAACGGAATGCCCCTCTTGCCCTGGAGTTCGCTCTGCTGGATGATGCCGCCGATCACCACTGTCGACTCGTTTTGAGCCAAAAGAGTTGTCTTGATGTTTCGTTCGGTGAATCGGGGTGCGGTGGTCCCCCCCACGTTCACCGGGACGGGATCCGTGCGTCGAATGGTCTGCTCCACTTCCAGGCGCACCAGCCCCCCCGCGTTGATGTGGGGCGTCACGTTCAGGATGATACCCGTCTCTGCGTATTGGATGGAGGTGAGAAGCGTCCCGCCCGTGTCGGCGCCCAGTGCGTTGGTGCCGGGAATGGGTTCACGACCGCCCACCTGGATGGAGGCTTCTTTGTTGTCCGTTGCCAGCAGCGTGGGCGTGGAGAGAATATTCACGTCCGTTTTGGTGGCCAGAAGAGAGAGGAGGGCGCCCACTTTGCCGTCGAGGCTGCCCCAAAAAATGTCCAGTCCGCCCCCTGCGGCCGCGGCCAGCGCCGGCTGCGTCAAGTTTGCGAGTCCATGGGCCGCGGTCATTTTGCCGTCCTTGCCGGCGATATCCATGCCGATGTCTTTGAAAAACCATTCCAGGCCGTACCGGAGTTCCTTGTTGAGGGTCACCTCGGCGATGAGGACTTCGATCAGAACGGCTCGCGGGAGGATGTCCAGTTGTTCGATGGTTCTCTTGATCCTCCCATAATCGGCGGCATTGGCACGAATGACGATGGCGTTGTTGACCTCGTCGGGAATGATGGTCACTTCTCCCGTGAGCATGGTGCCCACTTCAAGCCCCTGTGTGACGCGAGTCGTCACTCCATCCCGGCCCATGGTGATGGTTCCCGCACGTCCCACGCTTCCGGCGGGTGTGGGGGAGGTGCCCGTGATGCCAGAACCGGTTGGGTTCGACGAAGAAGCGAACATGGACCCCGATCCCGACGTGGAGGATTGGAAGCCCGGAGTGGATGCGGACCCGCCGAAGGTGGTCCCGGAACCGGTTCGGGTTCCACCAAACGTGGAAGTCTGACCGGTTGAACGCGCGCCTGTCCCCGAAAAGCCGCCGCCAAGGGTCGAGCCAAAGCCGGACCGGCCCATGGAGGAGACCACCCGCTGATCGAGTCGCCGGTCGGTCACCGCACCGCTGAGTCCGTAGGCCTGGGAGAGGATGTCCGCAATGTCTCTTGCGAGACCATTTTGAACAAAGTAGACATTGATCTGCTCCCCGCTCTCGAGGCCTTGCACATCCAGAGCCGTCAGCCAGTATTTCGCGGTTTTGATCAGTTCGTGGTTTTGAGCGAGTACCAGAACGCCGCCGTAGTTGATCAGGGGTATGAACGCCAGGTTGTTGCGAATGGCGCTCTCCTTGAAAAGGTTCAGCTTGCCCATGAGGGATTCCATGTTCTGGACGGCATCCTGAGGGGAGATGGACTGCAGCGGCACGATTTCCATGCTCACTTCCCGCAAAACATTGACATCCAGGGCTTTGAGCATCTCCACGATGCTCCGCGCATTTCCGATGTCCTCCACGAAAATCAGGCTGTTGGTCAGCGCATCGGTGGTGATGGGGCGACCCGGTGTCAGGAAAAACTTGACGGTGTTGACCGCCTGGTTCACATCCATGTAGAGCAGGCGGTACATCACGATCACAGGACGCGCCCCGCTCTTGTCGTCACGCAGCATGAGATTGCTGGCGATGGGCAGGCCGCTGCTCGCAGCTTTCTGAATGGGCTGAATGAAGTAAACCCCGTTGCGTGGAACGACGGAAATTCCGTTGGCCTCATAGGCCCTCGTGATCATCTGAAACATTTCCTCTTTGGTGAATTCTCCATCGAGGAAAAAGCTGATCCTCCCCTGAACCGTCGGGTCAAGGACATAATTGAGCCTCAGGTAGTCGCCGAATATCTGGGAGGTCACTTCGGCGACATCGACTTTTTCAAATTGGAAGCTGATCTTTTGCGTTTCTTTTCCGAAAGTGGAAGGCAGGGCGGGAGGGGCTGCCTGCGAGAACCCCATCAATCCCGACTGGATCTGTCCCCGAAGGCTGGGAAGGGGGCGTGGATTCTCAGAAGGGCCAGTCTGTTCCACCCGGTCTCTCGGGCCTTCCACCACAGGGTCGTCCGGTACTTCCCCAGGAACCGCGGGATAGGACGATGCCGTGAAGGGTGCCGATGGCTCCAGCTGCCGGGTCGTTTGGGTGGGCTGGGTCGTGGCACACCCGTGGAGGAAAACGGCCAAGAGAATCACACCAAGACCTTGGCACCTGGTCATACTCAATCCCCCTCTAGTATGTTACAGGTCATGATTCATTGGAAAACGGGGCGGATTTTCTCCTGCAACTTTCGGTGAAGAGAAAACTCCCAGCTGCACGTTCATGCTTCGCCACAGCTCAACAAACTCTCCGCCGAGCCTCTGACCCCGTTTTCAGGATTTTTCCTTCTTTTCCATCAGCGCGGCGAGAATTACATTGACCACAAGGTCGGGGCCGGCTCTACGCTGAATCCTCTGGATGTTGATTTCCTGGACCACCATAGCCGTTTCCATGTCGTTGATCGTCTGGAAGAAATGCCGCAGTCCTCTCACATCCGTCTGGAGGTTGAACCTCAGATGGACCTCCTGATACAGTCCAAACTCTTTGCTGGCGAGAACCTGATACGTCTTGACCTCCAATTTGTGCTGGTCGTCCCCTTTGGAGAGCCGCTCCCCCATGGAGGCTGCCAACTGATAGGGGTCATTGCCCCGAAAGAGGCGCTTTTGCATCTCGCCCAGTTCTTCCTGTCTCCGTTGGAGGTTTTCACGGATGCTGGCCCCCTGCTTCAATCTTTGATCGTATTTTTCAAGCAGTTCTCTCTGCTGGTTGAAATGGTTCCTGAGTTCCTCCTTCTCCGCCTGCAGAGGTGCAAGCATCACGAAGTGGAGAACCACCAGCACAACGAAGACAACGGCTCCTGCCATGAGGGAATAGCGATATGTTCTTATGTCATTCCAAGTGGGCATTCTGTGCAGCATCGGTTCAGGGTTCCTTTGGGCTTGAATCCCCGGCTTCAACGGGAGCAGCAACGCCGGCTTCGGGCTCCAGCCCAACCGGCTGCCCCCCGCCATGATCGTCCAGAGGAAACATCTCAGCGCCTCCCGCTTCCCCGCTCATGGCATCCTCTTCGCCATCTTTCGGCAATGCCGCAAGGGTTTCCCTCAGCTTGGCCGGCTCGATCTGCAGTTGAAGATTGAAACGCTCCATATCGGATGCCGGGTTTCGGGTGACGGGTGACGCGAAACGCACATCGGAAAATCCTTCGAGTTTGGACAGTTCCGACAGGTATTTGATGGCGGATTTGCTCTCGCCGCGGAGCATGAGCCGGTTGTCGCGAAGAGAGAGATAATTGAGCCAGGTGTCCTCGGGTGTGACCTCGCTCAGAAAATTCATGAGATCGAGAAGAGGGATGTTGCGGCCGCTGAATTCGGCGAGGGTCTTCTGATCCTGCTCGAATTTGGTGATGCGAGTCTGGAGCTCTTCAATGGGTTTCCACTCGCGTTCCATGGCTGTCACCTGCTGGCGCTGCAGTCGGATGTCGTTTTGCAGTGCATCGTGGGAGTGGACCTGAAACGCGGCGTACAGGGAAAACAGAAGGATCATGGCCGCAATGGGCCACACCGCCTGCGGCACCTCCCAGGGTTTGAAGATGAGATCCCGTTCGAAAGTGTGCACCACATCCTGCTGAAGAAAGTGCCGCATCCACAGCTCGATGAAAGATGTTTCAACGCGCTGCACTTCCCAGGGAACTCCCATTTGGGAAAATTTTTGTGCCAGCTCCGGGACCGCCTCGTCGGGAGACAACACGACCTGAATGCTGAGGGAGGAAGGCTCATCCCGGCCCACCTGTGCACTGCGCATGTGCTCCGCGAAGATTGCGGTGTCATAAGGACTCTTGCCCAGAATCGAGGATTCCAGGAGTTCTCCCTTAAAGAACCGGGATACTTCCATTTGGGTGTCTGTCAGCGGGCGGGCGAGAATGCGAAGAGGCGCCTCCGAATCCCGGTCTTCCTGAAGCGGCGGCAGCAGCGCTTTGTGAGCCAGTGCACCGGGGACGATGGCGAAGGTTTCGAAAGCGCTCCCATTGAGGGCCTGGTAGCATTTCTTGTGCACGTCGTTTTGAAGCAGGAAGATGGCGACGGAGAACTGGTTTTCGAGGGGAACGGGGGGGGCAAAAAAGTGGAAGGTGCTTTGATGCTCGTAAAAAATATTCTCCTGCCAGTCAAAATTGAGCGCCTCATCGATCTGATTTCCCAGGGCCAGGGGGTAATGCTCCCGATGGCAACTGTAATAGAGACGGGGCAGCAAGAGAATCAGCGCACTTCCCTTGCGAACTCTGGGGCGCAGATTCAGCCGCTGAAGAAGGTCAAAGACGCCCTCTCCGTCGGAGGCCGCGTGACGTTCGACGCTTCCAATCTGCCATGTGCGCCACCGGCGCGATCCCTTGAGGATTTCCACGCTCTGCGGTTCCAGGTAAACCGCTGTGAATTCTTTGATACGATGCTTCAAAAGCTCTTTCAGCATCCCTGTTTCCCTCTCATCCGTCCCGCCAGGCTACAAAACTTTTCTATGGAGGACTTCAAAGCCTCGCTCGGTTTCCGGTGCGAAGCGCACTATCAAGCACAGGAGCACACCGGGGGGACCCGAGGCGCTGACGCCCCAGGACAGGATGCGATAGACTTCCCCGCTTTCCCAAGTGTAGATTTTTTCGATGAAATCCTCATCTTCAAAACTTTGCAAGGCTGTATTACTACCATGAATTGTCAACATCTCAAACAGGGAATCCTTCTGTGGCATGAGCGGCGGACGTTCCTTCGAATCGCCTCTCGGATCCTCCGAACGCGGAATGCCGTAGCCGTAAAACAGCTGTTGGGTCACCCCCGGAATCAGAAGGAGCTGTTCGAGGCTCGTGAGGGGACCGTTGAAAGGTCCCCGAATCAGACCCTGCTGCTCGTACCACTCTCTCTCGCCTCCCCGGAGACGGGGAATGTCGTCCGGGTCGATGAAATCCAGGATCCGGTCGGCCAGTTGAGCCGCATCGCCCTCCTGAAGGCCCGCCTTCTCCAATACTTCGGCCAGCACATCGGGCGGGGCGCCATTCACATTGATTTTGTCTTTTTCCGATTCGATGTAAACGACGGCTTCACCGGTCGCGTATTGTACCACGTTCGGCCTGCCATCGGGCAGCCAGGACACTTTGTCCCGGTCCCTGGCAAAAACATCGGGGGAAGTCTGTCCCATTCGCGCCAGGGCTTCATAGCATCCGCCGATGGCCAGGTGAAGCGCCTGGGATCTTCTCAGATGATGCACCTGTTCTTCCCCCTTGAGACGGCTTTCCAGGCTGATCTGCAGTGCAAACCACATGATGAGGGCCGTCATCCAGAGAACCGCAATGATGACAACGCCCTCTTCTCCCAGAGTTCTTCTGAGCGACCGGCGCATATCGAGTATCGGATTCTGCCTCATCGGGGAAATACAACCCTTCCTGGGTCAGTCCCTTTTCAGAAGGACTCTCCGAGTCCTTCGATCCGCCGGGATGGAACGACCCGTGGAAAGAGATAATCGGTTCGCAGGAGCACGGTGAGAGGGGCGGCATCTGCAGTGCGCGCCCACTTCAAAGTGATCGTGCGGGGAATGTCGGCCTCGCCGGTTCCCTGCGGAAAACCCGCATCTTCCTCCTGTTCCGCCGTCAACGAAAAATCGTGCATTTCCACCGCGTAGAAAAGCGGGGGATCCAGTTGTAAGGAAGGGGGCATGTCTAAAAATTCTTCTATCAATTCAGGATGATAGGGGTCAAAGGGAATTTCGCCGTAGAGGAGTTGACCGTCCGATGCCGAAAAAAAATAGCGCACCACCGCCGGAGCCCCCTTGGAGAGAGCTTTGACCGAGTGATGGGTCACGAAGGCGAGGGAGCCCTCCCCCACCTGGAACAAGGGTCCCATCTGTCCCTGCACAGTGATGGACGTAGTGTCCACACCGGCCAGCTGATGCTTGATGAGTTCGATCATGTTCCCGGCGTTGTCCTGCCGGCGGCCCTGTTCCCTCTGCCACATTCCCAGGGAAAAGGAGAGGGCGACGGAGAGCATTCCGATCACCAGCGACGCGATGAGTGTCGCGAGCAGCAGTTCCAGCAGTGTGAATCCCGACCGGCTCTCTCTGTAAGTACCGTAGATGCGCCGGCACCTGTCCGCAGATCGTTGGTTCATGGCAGTTCCATAGGGTCTCTGCATGAGGGTCTCTGCATGCAGGCTGCCGCATTAGAGATTCGGTAAATCCGAGAGTTTCGAGGGAACGAGGACGCTGAATTCAAGCATCTCTCCGCGGTAGCGCACTTGCACGCGGCGCAGGTTCTTCAACTGAGGGGTGGCAAAAACATCTTCCCCCTCGATCTCCGTCACGATGAGCTCCACGGGAATCTCTTCCGAAAAGCCTTTGGCCACCACCGTTCCCGTCTTGGCCAATTCCGGATTGGCGAGGATCTCCTGCGCAACGGCTTCCAGCACCGGCTGGACCACTGTCTTTTCCTGCCAGCGGGCGGTGTATTGAAGGGAGGTCGAGAGCACCCCCATCACACCGCCGATGATCACGGTGCCGATGATGAGACTGATCATCACTTCAAAAAAGGTGAAGCCCTGCTGGCCTCCAGCTGCATGAAACGTTCGCACGCAATTCATCCCGGTCCGGCCCTTGCCACCTCCACCGTTCCGAAGAGGGGGTGAATGTGGAGACGAAAGGTCCGCTCCTGGTCGAAGACGATTTCGAGGTCCGTGCCGGTCATGCTGCCATCGGGATAAAACAGGATGACAAAATCTCCCGTATCCGGATCCCGCTCCAGCCCGCCGGCCATAATGTCCACATTTTGAGGAATGCGCCTGGAAAGTGGTCGTTTCATGTCGTAGGCACGCTCCTCCCCGTTGATCCGAAACGCCACCACCTGGTTGGAGTTCATGGCATAGAGGCGGCTGCTGCGCAGGGTCTGGGTGAACTCCTGGAGAAATTCACGGTCCTCCATGCGTTTCCAGCCGGCACCGACCCTGGGAATGACCAGACTGGCGGTGAGCGCCAGGATGATGAGCACGAGCACGATCTCCATGAGCGTGAAGCCCTTCGAGTCGGCGAGGGGAGTGGTCACCCTGGAGGTTGCCGCGCAGTGAGCTGCGGATTTTGTCCCGCGAGGGAACCCGAACGTCTCTCGTTTCATCGTAAACAACCCAGGGTTCAGTGGGATGGATGCCGTGGCGCGAGGCCCCTAAAACTGGATTTCGTTGATGCCGAATATGGCGGTGAACATGCTCATGACCATCACGGCGATGATGGATCCGGTGATGAGGATCACCGCCGGTTCGAGCAGCGTCAGCAGCCTCTGGATGGTCCGATGCACTTCTCGTTCGAAGTGATCGGCCAGGCCGAGCATCCCGCTTCCCAGATTGCCCTGCTCCTCGGCGATGCGCAGCATGGTCCCCATGCGTGGAGGAAAAAGGCCCTGGGTGCGGAAGAAGTTGCTCATGGAGTGGCCCACTTTGATCTCCCGGTGCAGGTTGGAAAGGGAATTTCTGAGCACCGTGTTCATGAGCACCTCCTGCCCCAGGCTCAGAGCCCGCAGCAGGGGCACTCCCGACTGGATCATGGTGCCCAGGGTGCGGCAGAAGCGCGTCAGTTCACTGTGAACGATGAGAAAGCGTGTGAAGGGAACTCGAAGGAGAAGTCGATCCAGGGTGGCCCGCACTTTGGGATTTCGGTACAGATATTTGGTTCCGAAAAAGGCGATTCCAAAAAGAATGGGAAAAATCCAGCCGTATTCTTTCATGAAGATGCCTGTCTTCAAAAGGACCTGGGTCAGGAAGGGCACTTCCTGATTCAAATCCTGAAAAATCTGTGCAAACTTGGGAATGACGTAAACAAGCAGGACCACCAGGGAAATCATGCTGGTGAAGAGCAGAATGCACGGGTAGATCATGGAGGAGATCAGGGTCTGACGAAATGCTTTCCGCTGCTCCAGATACTCGGCGAACTTCTTGAGAATAGGCCCCAGAGTGGCGCTTGCCTCCCCGGCCCGGACCATGTGATCTGCCAGGTCCCCGAAAATGTCCCGGTACTTGCCCAGACTTTCCGACAGGTCGCTCCCGCCCTGGACGTCTTCGAAAAGATCCTTGACCACCTGTTGAAAGACTTTGTGCGTTTGATTGGTGCTGATCAATGCCAGGGCACGGTCTACGGGGAGCCCTGCCTGGAGAAGGTCCGAGAGGTCGTAGAAGAAGCGGATGACGTGCTCCTGGGGAACCTTCCTGCGTGCCCGGCTCTTGACCGCTTTGATCTTGACCGGATAAAGGCGTCCGGACTTGAGCTTTCGCGCGGCGTCTATTTCGGACAGCGCCTCCAGGACGCCCTTGTGTGTTACACCCGCCTGATCACGTGCCTGATACTGGAAAAATCCCATAAAAAAATCCGTGAGACTCCTTACGGTCGATTTTCAATCCAGGGGTCGCAGGAAGTCATGGGAGAGTTCGAACCCATGGGTGCCTCCCGGGGCGCTCACTAGGGAAGGGTTGCCGCCGCCAAATTTTGCCTTTTCGCTCGATCGCCCGGCGCCCTTGATTTTCTGTGGACCGGATTCCCTGAATCGCTCCCGTGAGCCTGTCATTCGTTGAGAGAAAGACTCGTCACCCGGAGGACCTCCGAGAGGGTTGTGCTGCCCTCCAGCGCCTTGCGGTACCCATGGTGGAGGAGCGGGCGATAGGATTCCTCTGCCGCGATCTGAGCGATTTCTCCCGCACTCTTTTCCGCCACGATGGCGGATCGGACGGCATCCCCGACCTTCAGGATCTCAAAGATCCCCATTCGGCCGCGGTAACCGGTGTGACCGCACTTGTCACATCCCTTGTTTTGGAAAAGCGTCGGCGAGGCCGGGACGTCGGAGAGGGTGGCCCTAATTCTCTTCAAATCGGCTTCCCGAGCCGTGTAAGGTTCCTTGCAGTGCGGGCACAGGACCCGCACCAGACGCTGTGCCATGACGGCCAAAAGGGAGTCGGCCATGAGGAAGGACTCGATGCCCAGATCCCTCAGGCGGGTGATGGCTCCGGGAGCGTCGTTGGTGTGGAGTGTGGACAGGACAAGATGGCCGGTCAGGGCCGATTCAATGGCGATGTCCGCCGTTTCCTTGTCCCGAATTTCACCGATGAGCAAGACGTCCGGGTCCTGGCGCACCAGAGAGCGCAAAGCATTGGCAAAGGTGAGATCGATCTGGGGTTTGACCTGAATCTGGTTGATTCCGCTGATCTGATATTCCACGGGATCTTCCACCGTGATGATCTTTCGCTTCACCGAGTTGAGGTTTTTGAGAACACCGTAAAGGGTGGTCGTCTTGCCGGAGCCTGTGGGTCCGGTGACCAGGAGCATCCCGTAAGGCCGTTCGATGAGTTCTTCAACGAGACGCAGTTGATCGGTTTCCATGCCAACCGACGCCAGATTGTAGTCCACGTTCTGCTGAGCCAGAAGACGCAGCACGACGCTTTCGCCGTAGATGGTCGGCACCGTGGAAACACGGATGTCCACGTCGCGGTTTCCGAATTTGAGCTTGATTTTCCCGTCCTGAGGGAGTCGGCGTTCGGCAATGTTGAGGTTGGCCATGAGCTTGAGCCGGCTGACAATGGCCGACTGCATGTTTTTGGGCGGCTGATCCAGATCGAAGAGCACCCCGTCCACCCGACACCGCACCTGGAAGGTGCGTTCGAAGGGTTCGAAATGAATGTCCGAGGCCCTCATGTCCAATGCCCTCGAAATGAGCACGTTCACAAGGCGGACGATGGGGGCTTCCTGTGCGAGCCCCTTCAAGTGTTCCAGGTCTTCCTCGAAAAGATCCTGGTTGAGCAGAGTCCCCTCGCCGTTTCGGGAAAGGGCCTCTGCCTCCCGCGCCGCCGCCCCATAGAGCCGGTCGATGGCGGTGCGTATTTCTTCGCGCTGCCCCAGGCAGAGGTTCAGGTCCATGTCCGAAAAATAGCTCGACAGGATGTTGATCAACGGCACATCCAGGGGGTTGTTCACCACCACACGCACGCGGCCGCTCTCGACCTGAATGGGCAGCACCGCGTGCTTGCGCAGGAAGAACATGGATACGCCTTCCAGGAGGACGGGCTTTTCGGGGTAGTCCTCGCGCTCCAGCAGCTGGAGGTCGAGATGTGAGGCCAACGCTCTCAGAATAGCGCTCTCGTCTGTGACTCCCACCTGCTCGAAGGCGTTCAGGATGGGGATCCCCTGCAGGAAAAGGGACGCCTGCAACTGCCGCGATTGCTCTTCCGAGAGATTGAAGCTGCTTTCAAAAAGCTGGAGCAAAGAATTGCCGTCGGACATGGGGACTCCAATCAGGAAAGGGCCGTTTGATTTCGGAGCATGATTAACAAATCCTCTCCCAAAAGTAAACGTTGCCGAACCTCCCGCTTTCTTTGAGCAATACTGCAAAAGAGAGATTCCATCCCAGGTCCCTCGATCTCCTGTCAAAAAACAAACGCCTGTTTCGGGGATCGACTTCACACCTGATGACTGCCGTCAGACCCGTGTTGTGAGGCCGGGCATGAATCTCCACCGTGAGCCCTGTTGCTCCCGCTCCGGTCTGTCGTTTCTCAACCGTCGTTCGAGCCTCCGGCTGGATGGGACAGAGAGAAATGTGTTCTCCCGCCCTCGTCCCATATGATATGAAGGAAACGTGCCATAGCTTTAGAATGAGGTGAGTATGCCGGTCACTTTTGAATGTCTCGGAGGCTTGACATGAGCAGCAGGTGGGGCGCTCTGGTGGTTTCAGTCCTGACTTTGGCCGTGTGGGGCGGGGTGTCTCCCGTTCATGGGGCCTCTCCCATGGTGGAGAAGAACCTTTTTGCTCCGGAACGGCGTCCCGATGTCTCCGAGCCTGCCGCTCAGTCATCGGGAGGGTCGAGCGACGCGGCCCTCAGGTCCCTCCAGCTCGATGCCGTCATGGTTTTTGGGGAAACGAGAAGGGCCATCCTTCGATCAAAAGCGCGGCGCACCCCTCAGGGAATTCCCAGGGGTCAGGTGGAATCCCCCTACATCTCTGTGGTGGAAGGCGATCAGGTGGGTGACTTCAAGGTGGTCAAAATCGAAGCCAAGAGCATCCAGCTGGAAAAAGACGGTCAGCTCCATGAACTGTCTCTTTTTGCCGAAGGAAAAGTGGTGCCTCCCCCGCCGGCCCTCCCAAGCGGCCCCATGATGGACGCGCCCGGCCTCCCTCCGGGCCTTGAGACTCCACCCGCCATGCCTGCGGGGATTGGCGGCGGCAGAGTCCCCCCGCCTCAATCCCTCAGCCCTGCAATGGAGCAAGGGGCGGTGGGCACCCTCCCGGGCATGCCCGGGTCCGAACACTCCGAGAGTGTGAATCCCCTGCAGGTGGAAGGAGAAGAGCAGCCGAGCGCGGATGCCGAGGGGAGCCCGAGTCCCGAGTTTTCAGATGAGTCCCGCCAGACGCCTTGAGGAGACACCTGAACCGTCATGCGATCGATGCTCTATTTTCACTGCCTTCCCTCGAGGCCAAACGCATTTCACACGGGATGTACGGGTCGAGTAGTTGTAACGGTCCTGCACATTGAAGTTTTCACAAGATCTGGAAGGATGGGGTCACTCGAAAGCCCTGAGGTGCTCAACCTTGAGCGATGAGTGGAGGGCAATATCTCAACCGGGCTCTCAGACAGGAAAGGAAGATCGTATGCCGAGGGAAAACATACCGGCCGGGGCGGAAGTGGAACCGGGCGTCTATCGTTGTAATGCATGCGCCAACGAACATGAGTGCCTTCAGGAAGGGGAAAAGCTGCCCATGTGCTGTGTGTGTGACAGCATCTCGTGGCGCAGGAGCCGGAAAGTTTCCAGGGGCGGTTCCGAGGGGCGCGCCGATCAGCCGCGGCAGTCCTCCTGAGCTGGGCTCAGATGGCAAAAGTAGGGGATTACAGGACCGAGTGGGTTGCCACGCTGGGTTCACAGAGAGCCTCTCCCGGTCATAAGTCCTCTTCCTCCTCTTCGTCTTGCATTCTGCGCCGTTTCAGGGAGCGGAGCACGACGACCAGGACCACCCCGAGAGGAACCATGGAAAACAGGATCTCATGGATGTGGCGGCTCAGCCACAAGAACACGGCTTCTCTGCTCCGAAGCTGTTCCCGCCATTGAGCTTCCAGCTGGGCCAAATCCGCATGGAACGTTTCACGCAGCGCCGTTTCCAGGGGGACTTCAGCCCGCAGGTGTTGGAGCAGTACCATGAGGCTGTCCCGCCCATAACGCGACGAAAGATATTCCACAAAATTTCGGCTCTGATAATAGGCGAGGAAAAGCGGCAGCCGCTCCTGCGGAAAATTCTGCGAGATTTCATCAAGAGGAAAAGGCTGCCGGGTCATGGTGAGCATGGCGCCCGGTTCAGCCCCTGAGAGCAGCTCTCCCAGGCTGCCGCTGACCCACTGACAGATGCCTTCGTCCAGCCACCGGGGCAGGAGGTGCCCGGGAATGTTTTCGTGCAGGACCAAGTGGCAGAGTTCATGTTTGAAAAGATCGTTCAAAGCGCGTGGGTGTGCAGCGGCCGCGGGCACATGAATGACAATCAGGCTGCGGCGCGGTGCGGCAAAGGCTCGGGTGAACGGGCTGCCGCTGAGGGATTCAAATGCCGCCCGGTCCTCCATGAGGACCACGTGCACGGAGGACCGGAGAGGAAGGCCGAGCAATTGTTCGACGTCCCGTTTCAGTTCGGGATAGAGTTGTCGAAGGTGATGGGCGGGGGCGCGGAGCGTCGGGTCATGGAGAATGACAAGGCCCTCGCCCTGCAGTCGGACACGCTCTTGAGCCTCGCCATGCCCCACAGCCACTAAAAGAAGCAGGCAGAGCACGGCTGCCGGGAGCCTTCCGAGCATGTTTTTTTGCATGGGACCCCATTTCGCGATCTTTCGGCATCGGGGGCTTCGACCTGCTGCAAACAAAAGGCCCGATGGTGATGCCCCGGAGACAGGATTAAATCATCCGGGCTTCGATGAGTGCCTTCTCGATATCATCCCGGCGAAACCCCACCACGACCTTGTCCTGAATGACAATGGTGGGAAAGCTCACCGCCGGATTGATTCGGCTCACATCCCGCATGGTCTGGTTGCGTTCGTCACCCACCAGGAGATCCAGGTAAATCGTTTCGAACGGCACCCCCTTCTGCGAAAGGTATTCGCGAGCCGCTTTGCAATGCGCGCATGACTGCAGTCCATAAAGGGTGATCTGGTTTGTAGGGTCCATGGGTTGCCTCCTGCCTTCCCGTTTGCATGTCCACCAGGGTTCTCTCGGTCACACCTGAAACAATTCACCGAAACCGTCTCGATTGAACCGGACTACACCTAACAGAACATGGGGATCCTCCCCCCGGCAATCCTTCTGTGCGGAAGAGTCCACCTCAAGGTTTCCACAGAAGTTAAGGAATAAATCAGGAAATTCAAACGATTTTGAGATCAGGGGCGCGGATGCCGACGAATCTGCCACGGATGAAGAAACGGCGGCGTTCTTTGCCGGGTGGAAAGTGTGTATCCGCCCGGGGCATCGCGGAGGTAGTAAAAGGTCCCACAAATTTTGAGATAAAACACATCCAGGTGGCAACGTTCATGAGGATTTCGCGGTTGATCTAAGCCCTTCCCACTGCCGGGGCTTCTCCGTATCCATTGCCTGAACAATCCGGTTTCCTTGAGCCCCCGGTAGGCCGCGCTCGGGCACACCACGGAAACGAACGATGGCCTCCCGCTCCCGGTCCTCGAGCCACATGTTCCTCGGGAACCACCCATTGTGCAGGTTCATTTTCCCCCTGTGTTAGCGTAGTTGTCGCCTGGATGGTTTTTCGCATTGAGCTGCTCCCGGGGGTGAGATCAAGTGAGCGTAGCGAGCTTGGGCTCACCCCCCGGGAATAGCTCCCCCAAGGTGCCTGAAGCCATAAAAAATCTCCATGATCCATTTCCAGGAGGGGGCAAAAGGATGACGCGTGAAATACTCTCATTCCCTGAGGTCCATCATGATCCAGAAGATGACGGGTCCGCGAGCCTTGTCGGCCAATGTGCCGGCCCACCAGGTGGGGATTTCTCAAACGCCCATTTTGCTGCAGGCACTTAGAGATTTTCTTTTTCGATCAGCAGACGGTTTTTCAGCGCATGACGGAAAAAAAGGCATAGTTTTTCAACTCGGCGCAATAGATCCCCCAAATAGATGTGACCCGTCACCGTATGAATGAAACCATCCGCATCGATGCGAAACGATGGATCCTGAAGCAACCGGGCCCCCTGAACGCCTTTCGGCCTTCCTTCCCTGTCAAGGCTTTTATCGAGCTCCACATGGATGGTTTCGATGGCGCCGAGGGCTTCCTGAATGTCTTCGTGGAGAAACAGGTGGGGAATATCATCAGGCAAGCCATCCAGCCCGTCGAGGATAGCGCTGAGAGCAGCCACCTCCCTGTCGAGGCCCAGGGCGGTTCCGACGATCATGGCGGCATTGAACACCTTGCCGCATCCGTGGAGGCGTTTGGGAATGAACTCGGGCAGGTCCAGGGTCACATCCCGGCGGTCGCTGCGGGAGATGTTTTCAGGTCGATGTAATTCCAGCCAGCTGTCTGTGCTCACGGTCAATATCCCGGGGTCTGCATCCTCTGGAGTTCCTGGAGGAGGGTGCCGATGCGGTCCAGTTCCTGGTTTGTGTAAGGCAAATGTCGCGTATAGCCCCGTGCCCCGCGAGGGCCCATGGTTTCCGAAGACGTCCCGTCCGGAGTCTGGCGCAGTCGTCCTGTCAAATCTACTCGAGCCCCGGTGCCAATTTCTGTGCCCTCGATGCGTAGGACTCTCCAATAGTAGGTCTGCCCCCCTTCCTGGACAGTGAACGGCTGACCGGCTTCCATGGCGTCGATGGCGCGGATGGCCAACTGATTTTGCGCCGTCGCACTGCCTGCCTCTGCACGGCCGGCTTTCACATTGACAATCTGCACGGCCTCAAACCCCGTGGAAGTCTCACGCACGGCCATCACATCGGCTTCGGCCAGGGTGGTTCGGACGCGATCGGGCTGGGTCATCTGAGCGTCTCGAAAGCGTGAGCCGATAAAATAGACATTGCGCAGAAGGCGCGTGCCCGGCGCCTGGGCTGAGCTCAGTTCTCGGCGCGCAAAATATTCAGCCACCGCGCCCCGCCGCTGTTCGGCGTTCCGGGCGTCGAGCCACTCCTGGGAACGCAGGAAGCCGCGCCCGGCCATTTCGCGTGCAACTGGAACCAGCGGCGCATTTTGAGGTTCCAGGTGAACCTGCCCCCGCTCACGGATTTCGCGGACGATAAGGTCCATGCTCTGCCCCGGGTGTTGCTGCTGACGGGCAGACAGTTCCCGGCGTGTCTGACGGATCGCCCACTGCAGATTCTGTTCGGGCTGACGTGCCCAATGGGTCTCCATCATGTAAATCACGGTGCGCCTCAATGCCGCATCCGGTCCCAGGCCGATTTCCGTAAAAAACCTCTGCACCTCGGGGGTGCTGATATCGATTGCGATTTCCTGCCGTCCGGACCGGGTCTCCACGCGTTCCGTGAAAGTGAGCGGGAGTTCACCCGGCTCGGGGCGCGTGGTGATGGTGCGCAGCCCCGTGACCGGATCCTGATCGACCGCGGCCCGAATGCCCAGCTCTCTGAACCTGGCAAGGAGCCGGTTGGTTCCTCCCGAACGGTAGGTGTAACTTCGAAGACCGCCGGTGGGTTGCAGAGCGACCTCCTCGCTCACCCCCAGGGTCCTCTGGAGAAGTTCCTGGCTGCCTTCCAGAAGAAAACCGCGCGCCTGGGCCATTTCAGTCCGGAGGGCCTGTATGTCGATGCGCGCATCGCCTTGCACCCGCGTCAGAAGGTCTGCAAAGCTCTGTTCGACGACCTGTGCTCTCGCTTGCAGTGCGGCTTGACGTGGAGGATCCGCGCCCCGGCCTGCGCGCAGGTCTGCAGCGATCTCTCCCAAAAGTGATTGCCGGGCCGCTTCCAGCGCTTCAAACTGCGGACCGTAGGTGTCACGAAAATACCGCATCATGGGGCTCTGACGACCCCCTGCAGGAAACCGGCGGGACGCCGCGCGTGTGCCGATCGACAAGGCCAGCATCATGATCAGGTTATGCGCCGTCATGGTTTGCATTTCCTGGTCGGTCGGCATGCGTCCCTGTTCCAGCCGGAACCGCAGAAGGCCGTAACCGTGCAGGACCGGATAGGAGCCGGCAAGAGATGCGGGTCCTTGCAGCATGGGCAGTTCCAGCCGTGCGAGACCTGCGCCGACCCCCAGAGAAAGAACGCGCAACGTACCGAAGAGGCCGATGTTCCAGGCGAGATCGATCAAAAATTGCCTTGCGGTGGGCTGCCGGCCCAACAGTGCCGCTTCCAGCGACGTGTGCACACCGGTAAACACCAGACCTTCCACCACCGCCGTCCCTGCGACCGCCAGAGCCATGCGCCCCATGCCGGCCGTGGCCGCAGTGCCGCGCGCTGCCTGAAAAAATGCGGATCCCACCCCTGCGGAGACAATGGCCGACACCAGGGTGATGCCCACCTGTGTGACCAAGTGGGAAGCTCTCAGCATGGCGGGGAGGGCCCGGTAGAAGTCGGCCACGTGCTCGTCGGTTTCCAGGGATTGGACGGCCTGCTGAAGGCCGGGCACGTCAATGGCCATGGACAGCTGTTTCAGCCTCAAAGTTCGGCCCGTCAACCGCGACAATGCGGCGAAGATGAATGGATCGAGCGAGCGCTGATCCCCATAGAACTCGGCTGCCGCTATGGCCCGATCCAGCTGGGCCAACCCCCGAAGGCTCAGCTCGAGGAGCAGAGTCTCCTGCTCAAGCTGTTGCTGTGCCCGCTGCAAGGCGGATCCCCCCTGCTGACGCGCGCGCTGGTAGGACTGGGCCAACTGAGGCAGATTGTCGAGCCGCCCGCGAAACCACGCCAGCCATGCAATCAATTCATCGCGTGCCCCCTGGATTGTGCCCCCCTGTCGGGACTGTGCATGACGCTCGATTCGACCCAGGTCCACATTCAAAAGGCGTCGGGGCAAATCCTGCGCCATGGCTTCGGCCAGTTCGAAATCCCGCTGGGCCGTCGAGGTGAACATGAGCAGCACAGCCGCCAGGTAAGCATCGCGCACATAGTCGACCTCACGCACATAGTCTTCGCGGCGAGTCGTGTCCTGTTCCGTGCGAATGATCTCGGCGCGGCGCTCTCCGAGGGCTGCCAGGGCGCGCTCAACCCTTTCCACGATGATTTCGGCGTTTTCCAGACGCTGCACCACGTCGGGCCCCATGCCCCCCAACTGCTCCCGAAACTGTTCCAGGGCCCGGCGGGCATCGCGAAGCTGACGCAACTTATTGGGCTGATTGTCTGTCCGAGCTTCCAGACGGCTCAGGACACGCTCCACGGCATTGAGACGTTCCTGGATTTCCGACAGGGTGTAGGCGAGGGCCAATTGAGGCGGTGCGCTGTAAAAGGGCATGAAGTGGGGGGCAAAGGCCTTCGAAGCCGGGACGGATTGAGCCTCCGCTTCCAGCTGAGAAAACGTCCCCTGCGGACGGCCGAAAAAGAACGCCTCCTGTTGCAACCGATGAACCCGCTCGTGGCGCAGGACGTCCGCCACCTCGCCCACAGTCAGGCGACGGGGCCTGAATACGGTGACGCCGTTTTGGGTCATCGCGACCGTGTCTTTCCGACTGGCTGTGTGTTTCAGCCGGCTCAACCACCCAGGGCGGCTTGAAGTGATGAGAAGGGGAGGACGAGGAGAGCCCGCAGAAAAGAACTTCTGAGAATCTTCCAGGCGGCTCGCGGGTTCGCGCTCGGAGGCATCCCCTTCGAGTTCGTCGCCGAGGTTCACCTCGCCTTGATCCCCCGGCGAGCTTGTCTCCCCCCGGCTTTCGGACCCTGCCCGCCGGGTCGCAGAGCCGGACCGGTTCGCTCCTGAGCCGTGAGTCTCTGGGGCTACAGGGTAATGAAGAGAAGCATGGAGGGGGTTTCCTGCCAGAGCATTTTTCAAAGCGTCCGCACCGAACTCCTGCCGGGTGTGGCCGGGAGTCTCCATATCGCTGACGGGTTCCGAGCGCAGGATGCCCCTCACCTCGCGGCTTTGTTCCAAACATGGACGGGAAGTCGTCGACGGTTTCGAAGGTGGTGCCGGGCACTTCGTCTTCGGTTTCTGCGCATGTGTGTGCAAGATCGTTTTCCTCCCGCCCGAATTGAAGGCCGTTGGATCAAACAGCAAAAATCGAAAACGGGACGATTGCGGACATGAACTCACCTCTCGAATTCAAGTTGAAGGCGTTGTGGAACGGCGGCAGACGGGTGCCGCGGAACCCACCAACATGCTTCGCAGCGGGCAAGACCCTGTGAAAAAGTGGTCTTCAATCCTGTCGAGGAAACTCTATCACAATTTTGCCTGACCGATGAATCGATCCAGGCGAGCGATCACCTCATCCGTCGTGACCTCGCTTCTTTTGCGCTTCATGGCGTCCGCTTCCCGGCAGGCGGCATCGATGGCGGCCCTGATGAACGGCCGCGTCACATCCAGGTGGGTGACATAAAACGAATCCGAAAGGTTGTTGTGCACCATGAGGTCTCGCAGCGGCCGGGCATCGCCGGGGGATGGAATCGGGGTCGCAATGCCGAATGCTGCATGTGTGAGGTGATGTGAACACTCACGTGCAAGTGATTTTAAAGCAATGAGAGAGCTTGCATCGCATTGCGTGCCCCGGATGGCCGCTCCTTCATTTGCTTGTCTCCGGAGCGATTGTTCCAATCATGCTCGCCGAGCCCGCGTGAAGATGCACTCCGCTGTCACTATCCGGCTTCGAGGGTGTTCACAGAGACTCGGATCGGCGAAGTCGCCACGGTACGGTCTTCCAAGACAGGGCGTGCTGTTTTGCGGTGGCGGGATCAGCCGGCACAGGAATGAGAGCCGGTTCCAGGGGTGCCGACGCGAAATGTGACGGTCTTCGCATCTTTTCCTGGGCGGAATTAGCCGGACAGCCGCATCCGGCTGACTTCGACAGCTGCGCAACGCAGCCTCTCTACGGCGGCTGCAACGTCAGACCTAAACCAGCCAAAGGTCCCCCAGCGAGATTTCAATGTCTTCGAACGGCTGAGCACGCACGATGTCTTCTTCCAAAAAAAGCCCCAGCACCAACCACTTTCCCGACTCCAAGCCGTACACATCCAGAGTTTTATTGCCAGGGTCGATGTGCCACAAGTGCTTCACGCCATGCCGGGCGTAAATGGGCATCTTGAGCACCCGGTCCGCCCGCAGACTGCGTGGAGAGAGGACTTCACACACCCAATCGGGAGGGGCGGAGATCCAGTTGTGCGGCTCCTCCTTTGGGAATCGCTCTCTCTTCCATCCCGCGAGATCGGGAACCACGATGTTTTCGCCCAAGCGGACCTCAGGCTCCACGATGAAAACCCAGCCGCCGGGGCCGCCACGGCCGAATTGATACGGTGCGCCGACCACGGTCCCCAGCGCCGACGCGGCGTATCCGTGACTCCTGGAGGGTCGGGGGGTGACATGAAGCTCACCGTCGATGATTTCCCCCGTCATGTTTTCGGGGATGCCGTAAAGATCCTCGTAGGAAGCCTTCTCTGGGGCAGAGTCCATCACAACCGTTCCCGTTCTCTGATCGGTTCAAATTCCTCACGTCTTGTGGGCCAAGGATGCGTTGTGCTTCGATGCATTTCAAGAAACGAATGTCTCTTTCCACCCCATACCGCCCTTTGATCCCTCAGGGCGAACGGACATCCAATGCGTATGTGGTACTCCAATATCCCTCAAAAAACGACTGTTTTTTGTCGGTCACCCTGCCCTGCCAAAACAGGGCTTGTTCAGCTCAGCACGAACACATCGGGACTCGGGTACCATCTCGGGTCCTCTGCGCACTGTCTCGGGTCCTCTATTCATCTGGATGCTGTTTTGTGTCCACTGCATCCCGTTTTGAGTTCTACAGATACGCTGTCTGTTCCAGACATCGGTGAACGTCTACCTGGTCTGAAAAAATAACGCTCTATCTCAACGAGTTCTTTCGATTCTCCAGAGGCAGGCAAGTCCGCTCCTATCTGCGGTGCACACGAGGCAGCGCCGCGATGAGCTGCCTGGGGAGAATCCTCTGATCCATGGAAATCTCAGGTCAGCCGACCAGTACAGCAGCATGGTGGGGGTGCCCACGCGGTTTGGCAAATCATTCCCACGCTGGACCAAGGGGGCGGGGGAGGATTCCTCCCGATCTCCGACTGCGCATGGAATTCCGGACATCGTCACAAGGCGGTCATTCGACGGGTGCCTCTCCCTGGTTCACCACCAGGCATGAGGGCTGCGCGGAGGTCGCGGCAGGTTTCGAGCCGTTGATTGTTTCCGGGGCATGGTTGTGCGTCCGGCTCTCATGGGTTCAGCAGGACACGGATCAGAGCTCCTGTGGCCGTCTCTAATTCTCCGGTCACCAGGATGGATCCCGGACGGCGGTCATCGGACACGAGAACATGGACATGGCCCGGACGATCCACAGGGTGTCGGATGAGCCACGCGCCAGGCAGGATCTGCCCGCGCAGGCGATGGCATGCACCGGGTGGAGGCTGATGCCCCGGTGGTCGACCTGGATACCAGATGCGACACTGCCCGGGCGGGGGATAGTGCCCTGGTGGGATTTTGAGCTGAGTATAGCCGTGCCGGTGAAAATAGGAATCGGGATCGGGTTTGCGGTGATATTCTACAGCGTGCGGATGTTTTTTCCCTTTTCCGGATTTGCTCTTTCCAGGCTCGGCCCCTGCGGTACCGAAAAAGCATAGGGCCAGGATGAGGGAGAATGTCATCAGTTTTCGCATGTCCATCATTTCCTCCCGTTGTGTGCGCAGACCGGCGGTTCATGGTTTTGAAGGCCATTGGACTGACAGATCCCTCACGCTGAGCAGGTTTTGTGCCCAAATAGGGAATGTCCCCCAAAAGAGTGTCGGTCCTGTTGAACATCGCGGAGGGTGACCTGTGGCGTGAAGTCAGGAGAAGGGAGTTGGTGCGGGCTCGAAGCCTCCTGTGCTTCCGGGCTGTGCGAGACCTGGGCGTGAGCATGACGGCCCTGGCGCGCCGGTTGAATATTTCCACCATGGCCGTGAGCAAATCGATTGCCAGGGGAGCGGAGATGGCAACAAAGATATGCTTGAACTGGATTAAATTAAAAAGTTAAGGACGTCCCCTTCTTCTCGATCTTCATGGCGGTATGACCCTGATCTGAGCGATTGCGGTAAGGTTGAAAGGGGGGGACAAAAGGGCGAGGAACTTTTTCTTCGGGGTGCCGCGTGTGGGCTGAAATTCAGAGCATCAAGGAGTTTCACATGGCCGGCACGCGTGGTGTAAATTCGAGCAAAATCGAAATTCGCGTACGTAATGCGTACGTAAAAGACAAAGGGGCTAGCCGGTGTTCAGCTAACCCCTTGATTTTGCTGGTGGGCCGTCAGGGACTCGAACCCCGAACCTCCTGATTAAGAGTCAGCTGCTCTACCATTGAGCTAACGGCCCGCGTTTATCGAGACTCTTGAGTGGCGCGCCCGGCAGGATTCGAACCTGCGACCTGCGGATTCGAAGTCCGATACTCTATCCAGCTGAGCTACGGGCGCCCAAAAAAGAGACCTGCTATCTACAATGAATCCCCTGGGCTGTCAAGGCTTTTTTGGATGCCTCCGGCCCGAACGAGCCTGGTTCACCCTGGAGCGCCCAGGCTCGTCTCGTTGTCAAAGAACCCGATTTGGACTAAGATGCCGTCGGGGAGTCGGCGTAAGTCTTTCTCCCGGCGGCATTTGCCCGCAACCGGCCGCTCACTTCGTATCACCAGGAAGGAGTCCAGTGCATGCACTTTGAGGGGACCGACCGTTATTATCTCAATGCAGAGCTCCAGGAAATCGTCAACATCGCCATCGCCCTGGAAAAGCCGCTGCTGCTCACGGGGGAAGCCGGCACGGGCAAGACGCAGCTGGCTTTCGAAGTGGCCCGCGCCCTGGGCATGTCCATGGAGGAAGCCCGCTGCAAGTCCACCTTCAAAGGCGAGGAGCTCTGCTATGTCTACGACACGGTGCTTCGCCTCAACGATTCGCGCTTCGGCAGCGGCGAGACCGGACGGGATGTGAACGACATCTGGCATTATCTGCGCTTCGGACCCATCGGACGCGCTTTCCTCGCCGAAGAACGCCGCGTGCTCCTCCTTGACGAAATCGACAAGACCGATTCGGACACCCAGGACAACCTTCTGGATGTTCTCGAGGATGGATCCTTCATCATCCGGGAAATCAACCACAAGGTGGTCGCGAAGCAACGGCCGGTGATCATCATCACCAGCAACGCCAAACGGGAGCTTTCGGACCCCTTCCTTCGCCGGTGCTTTTGTCACCACATCCCCTTTCCCACGCCCGAGGAAATGAAGCACATCGTGCGCCTGCACTACCCGGACATCCCCGATCCGTTCCTGGAGGCCAGCCTCATGACGTTTTACCGCCTCAGAGAGCAGGGCTACGAGAAACCTCCCGCCACGGCCGAATTCCTGGACTGGGTCGGCGCCATGCGCCGGCAGGGCCGAAGCGCCCCCGGCGCAGGTCGGGAGACGGCTTTTGTGGGCACGCTGCTCAAGCGCACTCAGGATCTGCTCCGGTTTCGAGGCGTCAGGAAACCGGGTGGATTCTGAGTCTTCCTCTTGCGGCGTTGAATTCGCAGGCGATTCGGTCACGAGGCGGCAAACCGATGGTCGGTTTCATTTATGAGCTCAAAAACGCCGGCATCCCCATCAGCGTTCAGTATGCCCTGGAGTTCTACCGGGCGCTGCGGCAGGGGCTCGCCAGGAATCTGGACCAGCTCTTTCTGTTGGCCCGCCTGATCTTCATCAAGCGCGTGGAGCACTACGACCTCTTCGAGCAGGTCTTTTCACGCTGTTTCCTGGGCGTGGAGGGGGGGAAGAGCGTCGTGAACTGGGAGGATCTCCTGGATCAAAAGCCCTTTCGTCACTGGCTCCAGGAGGAAGTGGAACAGGGGCGACTCAGTCTCCGGGAGATCCAGGAAATGGACACGGAGGAACTGCTCCTGCGGTTCTGGCAGACCCTCCTGGATCAGGAAGGGGAACACCATGGCGGCAGTCGCTGGATCGGAACCCGGGGAGCATCTCCCTTCGGGCACAGTGCGGCGCGGGCGTCCGAAGGGGTGCGGGTCTACGGGAGCGGCAGGCATGGGTCGGCCATCAAGGTGATCGATCGGCGCCATTATGTGAATTACAGCGACAAGTCCACGCTCGGCAAAGAAAATCTCCGCCAGGCCCTCGTCTCCCTCAAAAGCCTTCAGCCCCTGGGACCCGAAACGGAACTGGACGTGGACGCGACCATCCACCGCACCGCCAGGAACGGGGGTGAAATCGAGCTGGTCTTCGGGCGGGAATTGCGCAACCGCCTGAAGCTGATCCTCCTCATGGACAACGGCGGCACTTCCATGGCGCCACATGTGGACTTGGTCAAAAAGGTTTTCAACCGGATTCGGGACCTTTTCCAGGATGTGAAGCACTACTATTTCCACAACTGCGTGTACGGTGCGGTGTATGCCAACCCGCAGCGCACACGCCCCGTCAAATGGCCGCATCTCATCCGGGAGGGCTCCAGATGCCGCCTCATCGTGATCGGCGACGCCAACATGGCCCCGTCGGAGCTCATGGCGGCCTATGGTTCACTGAGCATCGCGTCGGACGTCCGCAGACCCGGCATCGAATGGCTGAGGGAACTGCGCGCGGCGTTTCCGGTGAGTGTCTGGCTGAATCCCATTCCCCGGGAGCGCTGGGACCGGCACAGCAGCACCATCTACAAGATCGGCAGCATCTTTCACATGGAAGACCTGACGCTGGCCGGCATCAAGAACGCGGTGGAGCACCTGAACCTTCAAGGCTCAACCCAGGACCGCCATGGGTTGTGAGCGCCCCGGGGCACTCCACTCCTGCCACCGGCGATTCACGACGGATCGATTCCCCCGAAGCCGGGGGGAGACACTGCATTGTTCCACGCACTGAAACTGCTCGTACGAGGAGGAACATGGCATTCATTGAACGGGAAGTGCGCCGTCTCATGGGCACGGCCATTTACCATTACGGCCTCATTGCAGACGGGGATTCCATTGTCGTGGGGGTTTCAGGCGGGAAAGACAGCATGCTGCTTCTCTGGTTGCTGCGGGAACGCCTCGCCCGGACGCCCATCGGGTACAATCTGACTGCCGTCCACGTGGACCCCGGCTTCGATGCGGCGACTTCGGACCGGCTGGAGGAGTTTTTCATCCGGGAAAAGTTTCCCCACGTGATCATACGGACCGACCACGGCCTGAGGGCTCACAGCGTGGAAAACCGCGAAAATCCCTGTTTTCTCTGTGCCCGTCTCCGAAGAAAGGCGCTGTTTCAAACGGCGAAAGAACTGGGGTGCCGAAAGATCGCACTGGGACACAACCAGGATGATTTCATCGAGACCTTTTTCATCAACATCTGCTACGCCGGCCAGGTGGCCGCCATGGTGCCCCGCCAGCCGTTTTTTGGAGGAGAGATCACCGTCATTCGTCCTCTCGCCCTGGTGCCGGCGCCCAAGGTGGAACGGATGGTCAGGCGGCTGGGCCTGCCCCTCGTGAACAACTGTTGTCCCTCTTTAAACACCAACAGGCGCTCACAGATTCGGGACCTCCTCAAGTCATTGATTTCCCAAAATGAAAAGGTGCGGGGCAACATTTTCCACGCCATGAGTCATGTGAACCGGGAATACCTTCCTCCGCCCCTGAAATCCACTGAATCCAGGTCTCATGGACCCGGGGAAGACACCGTCCCACGGAAAGGAAGTGATCCTCATGGGCTCTAAAAAGACTTTTTACATCATCGATGGCAGCTCTTACCTCTACCGGGCTTTCTATGCCCTCGGCCGCCTCAGCAACTCCCGTGGGCTGCCCACCCAGGCGGTTTACGGGTTTGTCCAGATGATCCAGAAAGTGCTCCGTGAAAAAGCCCCGGATCTTGTGTGCATGGTTTTCGATGCCCCCGGCCCCACCTTTCGCCATCAGCTCTACGAAGCCTACAAGGCCACCCGTCAGAAAATGCCGGAAGATCTGGTGGTCCAGGTGCCCTACATCAAGAGGCTTGTCGCCTATTCCGGGATTCCTCAACTGGAGCAGGAGGGCTACGAAGCGGATGACCTCATCGCGGCTCTGGTCAGGCGCGCAAGGCAGGAAGGCATCGAAGTGGTCATCGTCTCGGGCGACAAGGACCTCCATCAGCTCATCGAGGATCCGCACGTCCGGCAGTGGGATGCGCAGAAGGACCGAATGTTCACGGAGGAGGAGGTCAAAGAGAAATTCGGCATTACGCCCGGACAGATGGTGGATTTCCTGTCCTTGGTGGGGGACAGCTCGGACAATGTCCCCGGAGTCAAGGGCGTGGGGGAAAAGACCGCGAGACAGCTGCTCCAGGAGTGGGGAGCGCTTGAAGCGGTCTATGAGAACATCGATCGGGTGGCTCCGGCCTCCGTTCAAAAAAAATTGAGGGAGAACAAGGATCTGGCCTTTCTGTCCAGGAAGCTCGTCACCTTTCCCGACGACACCCCTCTGGCTGTGGAACTCGACGCCCTCACCCCGTCTCGCCCCCTCGTGAAAGAGCTCCTGGAGCTCTATGAGGAACTGGAATTCAAAACCCTGGCGGAATCCCTTCGCAAGGAATGGGGTGCACAGGCTGGAGGCGGGAATGCCCGAAGTTCGAACGCCAGGCGCCGGGATCGTGTCATCCGGCGGCAGACCGAATTGATGGAACTGGCGGCGCAGCTGAAGCTCCAGGAAGCCTTCTCCATCGACCTGGAAACCACTTCCAGGGACCCCATGCTGGCTTCCATCGTCGGTGTTGCCTTGTCCTGGGAGGATCACGAGGCCTTTTACATCCCCGTGGGCCACACGGGAAAAGAGGCGGGTCCCCAGTTGAAAACAGAAGAGGTGCTGGAAGTGCTCAGACCTCTCCTGGAATCGGAAAAGCCCACCAAGGTGGGGCAAAACATCAAGTACGAGTGGATCGTCCTGCGGCGTCACGGAATTTCACTCCGGGGGATCGGCTTCGACACCATGGTGGCCGCCTACCTGCTCGATCCCGGGACGCAGTCTCACAGTCTGGAGAGAATCGCCGCGGAACATCTCGGGGAATCCATGATTTCCTATGAAGATGTGACGGGGAAGGGGAAAAATCAGGTTGGCTTTGAAGAGGTGGATATTCCCAGGGCGGCGGAATATGCCTGCGAGGATGCGGAGATCACCTGGCGCCTGATGCCCGTCCTCCGAAAAAAATTGAGGGAAACGAACCTGGAAGGGCTTTACGAATCCCTGGAGCTTCCCCTGATCGAGGTTCTCGCGAAAATGGAGCACCGGGGCATTTTGGTCGATGCGCAGAAGCTGGTGAAGCTTTCGGAGGAATTCGACGGGATGCTGGCCCGCGAGGCGGAGCAGATCTACGATCTTGCCAAGGAGGAGTTCAACATCCAGTCCCCCAAGCAGCTGAGCTACATCCTCTTCGAAAAGCTCGGGCTGCGCGTGGTCAAACGGACCAAGACGGGGCCTTCCACGGATGTGAGCGTGCTGGAAGAACTGGCCCTGGAGCATCCCATTGCGGAACACATCCTCCAGCACCGGTCCCTCGCCAAGCTCAAAGGGACCTACACGGACGCCCTGACCCGTCTCATCCATCCCGAGACGGGGCGCATTCACACGTCCTTCAACCAGACCGTCACGGCCACGGGACGGCTGAGCAGCTCGGATCCCAACCTGCAGAACATTCCCATCCGCTCGGAGGAGGGGAGAAAAATCCGGGAGGCCTTTGTGCCGGCACCGGGACACTGGCTGCTTTCCGCCGATTATTCGCAGATCGAACTGCGAATCCTGGCGCATTACAGCGGGGACGTGCACCTTTGTGAGGCGTTTCGGGCGGGGGCGGATGTCCATCGGCGCACGGCGGCGGAGATGTTCGGCATTCCCCCGCACGAGGTGACTCCTGAAATGCGCCGCCAGGCCAAGACCATCAACTTTGGGATCATCTACGGGATGGGGCCTTTTGGGTTGGCTCAGCGGCTGCGGATCAGCCAGAAGACGGCCAAGGCGGCCATAGACCGTTATTTCGAGCGCTACGACGGCGTCAAGCGATTCATCGAAGAGATGACGCAAAAGGCCCGCGAACGGGGGTTTTCGGAGACTCTTCTGGGGCGCAGACGGGCCATTCCCGAACTGGCCAGCCGGAACCGCACCGTCCGGCAACAGGGTGAACGGCTGGCCATCAACACTCCCATTCAGGGCACGGCGGCGGACCTCATCAAGAAGGCGATGGTGGATCTGGAGCTGAGCCTGACGGGGAGAGGGCTGCGAGCGGGGTTGCTGCTTCAGGTGCACGATGAACTCGTGCTGGAGGTGCCTGTAGAGGAACTGGAGACGACGCGGGAGGTCGTGCGCGAAAAGATGGAGGGGGTGTGGGAACTGACGGTGCCCCTTCAGGTGGACATGGGCTGGGGAGAAAATTGGGCGGCGGCCCATCCCTGAGGACAGGAAAAAACCCCGAAAGGAGCGCCATGCCGGGCCCTTTCGGGGTTATGGGATGCTTGCGGAAAAGCCGGATCTTTCGAATATACTTGGCCGCCTCAGGATTTTGCCTTGTCCAGCTCGGCCTTGAGACGTTCCACTTCCTCTTTGTATTTTTCGGCCTCGGCCTTGTAATTGGACTCAGGGGTCGCCTCGGCGGATTGCGCTCTGTTCTTGGGGAGCGGGAGTTTGTCCTTCACTTCGTCGTAGCCGAGGTAAGCCGCCATGGCTCCGCCCAGAAGGAGCATGAGGGGAACGGCACCCGCCAGGAGCTGGAGGAAGGGACCAAAAAACACCAGGATTCCAACGATACCCAAGAATACGGCAATGACACCACCCAGAAAAACTTTCATGACTTTCCTCCTTAGACTTTGTCTGTGACGCGTATAAAACCCAATCCGCGGCGGCCCATTAATTTCGCGATGGTCTGTGACCCTCCCAACCCATACGGATCGGGAAAAACGCATATTGCTTAGCATGCGAGGCAATAGAATGCAAGGAGAAATCGAACACCTACCCCCTCCGGAGATGGAGAGGCACTGAAAGCGCGGCGGCACGGAGTCCGCGAACGTCTACCTTCGGACCTCGGCCTGGGAGATCCGCCCCGACGGCACGACCGCCCTGTTCCCGGAGGTTTTCTGTTGACGTTTGTGAAATGGCGCCATTATAAATGTACGTTTCTGCACCTGGCAGCAGATCCCTGTGACGAGACGTGCCAGCTGTTCAACTCTTGATGCAGGTCAACGCGAGCTAACGGAGGACAACGATTTCATGAAAGGCCAGCGCATCTATATGGATCACATTGCCGGCACCCCCATCCTGCCGGAGGTGTTGGAGGCAATGATGCCGTTCTTTAAAGAGGAGTTTGGAAACCCGGCGAGCATCCACCAGCAGGGAGAACTTCCTCAGGACGCACTTTTTCGCAGCCGCGAGCAGGTGGCAAAGCTGATCGGGGCGGAACCGGAGGAAATCATTTTCACCTCCTGCGGCACGGAATCCAACAATCTGGCCATCAAAGGCATCGCCTTCCTCAACGGGCAGGAAAAAAAGCACATTGTGCTCTCTGCCATCGAACACTATTCGGTGCTCTATGCGGCCAAGGCTTTGGAGCGATTCGGATTCGAGATCACTGAAGTCCCTGTGGATGCGCATGGGCGGGTGAATCCCGAGGAGGTTCGGGATGCGCTTCGTCCCGACACGTCGCTCGTGACCATCATGCATGCCAACAATGAGGTGGGCACGCTGCAGGCGCTCCGGGAGATTTCCGAGCACACCCGAAGTCGGGGAATTCCTCTCCATACCGATGCGGTGGCCTCCGTGGGACGGGTGCCCGTGGATGTGGAAGCTCTGGGAGTGGATCTGCTGAGCCTTTCCGGAAATCAATTTGGAGGTCCCAAGGGGGGCGCCGCCTTGTACTGCCGGAAAGGCGTTTCTCTGTGGCCCCTTTTCCATGGAGGAGGACAGGAGGACGGGCGCAGGACCGGGACCGAAAACGTGCCCTGTCTCGTCGGTCTGGGAAAAGCGGCTCAAATGGCGCGCGAGAGCCTGCCGGGACGGATGCAGGTGTGCCGTGAACTCGAAGCGCTCCTTCGAGACGAAATCGCGCGTCGCATCGACGAGATTCAGTTCAACGGGCATCCGGAAAACCACATCCCCGGCCTGGTGAATGTGTCATTCAAATATGTGGAGGGAGAGGCCCTCCTCCTGCACATGGATCTGCGCGGGGTGAGTGTGGCCGGTGCCTCGGCCTGCATGTCCATCACGGCCAAGGCTTCCCATGTCCTGGAAGCCATGGGAGCTCTTCGGGACGGCGCGCTGGGAACGCTCCTGTTCACCCTGAGTGAACGGAACACTCGAGAGGAAGTGGTTCAGGTGGCTGAGACGCTGGAACAGGTGGTCACCATGCTGCGAAGCATGTCGCCGCTCTACCGAAAGTGACGGTGATGGACGGGATTGTTGCTCATGCTTGAAAAAACGCTGCACGGCGTCGAGAAGCCCGGCCGCTATGTGGGCGGGGAGGCCAACGCCTGCCGAAAAAGTTTTGGAGACGCCCGGGTGCGTTTCGCCCTGGCGTTTCCCGACGTCTATGAAGTGGGACTGAGTCACCTTGGACTCCGATTGCTGTACCACCTTCTCAACGGCATGGATGGAGTCATGGCAGACCGGGTCTACGCGCCCTGGTTCGATTTCGAGGCTGCGCTTCGGGAGGCGGGGGAGCCGCTCCGGGGTCTCGAGAGCGGTGAGAGTCTTAGGAATTTTGACTTCATCGGTTTCAGCCTGCAGTATGAGCTCAGCTACACCAACATCCTGACCATCCTGGACCTGGGAGGGGTGCCTCTCCATGCCGCGGACCGATCGGGAGACGACCCCTGGGTTGTGGGCGGGGGACCCTGCGCCTTCAACCCGGAACCTCTGGCACTCTTTTTTGATTTTTTCGTGCTGGGGGAAGCTGAAGAGTTGCTGGCGGAACTCGTAGGGGTTCACCGGGAGTGGAAGGCCGCCGGGGAACCGCGGGAGGCCTTTCTGGAAAGAATCTGCCGCATCGAGGGGATTTATGTCCCGTCTTTCTTCCGGGTTGGTTACGGCGAGGGGGGGCTCATCTCCTCTGTGGAACCTTTACGGGAGGATCATCGTTGCGTCCGTAAACGTCTGCTCCTGGATCTGGACGCCGGTTCCCCGCTTCCCCCCAAGCCCCTGGTGCCCCTCCTCGACATCGTTCACAACCGCCTTGGCCTGGAAATCGCCCGCGGCTGCACGCGCGGCTGCCGATTTTGCCAGGCCGGTTTCATCTACAGGCCTGTGCGGGAGCGCGATCCGCAGCGAATCGTGACTGAAGCCGCGCGGGCGCTTGAAAACACGGGTTACGAGGAACTGTCGCTCCTGTCCCTGAGCACCGGCGACTACTGCCACATCCAGCCTCTCCTGGCAGAGCTCATGGGGCGGTTCAGCGAGGAAAAAGTGGCGGTGTCTTTCCCCTCCATGCGAGTCGGCACCCTCACTCCCGAGCTCATGGAACTCATCAGGAAGGTGAGAAAAACGGGTTTCACCCTGGCGCCCGAAGCGGGCAGCGAACGGTTGCGGCGCGTGATCAACAAGGGGATCCTGGACGAGGACCTCCTGGCGGCTGCGGAAAGCGCCTACCGTCTCGGGTGGCGGGTGCTGAAGCTCTACTTCATGATCGGGCTTCCCACGGAAACCCGCGAAGACCTCCAGGCCCTGGTGGATCTCTGCCACAAGGTGTGGGAGCTGGGAAAGCGATCCAGGGCGGCTGTCAACGTTTCCGTGTCCAACTTTGTCCCCAAAGCCATGACGCCTTTTCAGTGGGAGCCCCAACTTAGCCGGGAGGAGGTGGAGAGCCGGCTGGAATTCCTCAAGGCTCAGCTCAAGAAACCGGGGATGCGCTTAAAATGGCACCATCCCGGACACAGTTTTCTGGAGGGCGTCTTCGCCCGTGGCGACCGGCGTCTCGGCTCGGTCATCGAGCACGCCTGGCGGCGGGGAGCCCGTTTCGACGGGTGGACGGAACACCTGCGCGAGGACCTGTGGCGGGAGGCCTTTGTACACGGTGGTGTGGACCCGACGTTTACTACCCATCGGAAGCGCTCGGAGGAGGAGGAGATCCTTCCCTGGGATCACCTCTCATCGGGAGTGGAAAGGGCGTATTTGCTCCGGGAGAAGGAAAAGTCCCTTCAGGAGGAGTTCACGGCCGACTGCCGGTGGAATCCCTGCACCGGCTGCGGCGTGTGCGATCACGAGCGGGTCATGCCGGTGCTGCATGGAGATCTCCCGGTTGCTTTTGAAAAGAACCCCAACGCGGGAGAGGCGCCGGCCCGGGCCGGCCAAAGCTTTTTGTATCGTCTGGTTTATTCCAAACTTGGCCGGATCCGCTTCGTGGGCCAGCTGGAACTCACTCAAAGCCTGGCACGCGCCGTGAGGCGTGCGGACCTGCCCGCAGAATATTCCAAGGGCTTTCACCCGCACATGAAGCTCTCTTTCAGCGAAGCGCTTCCCCTGGGCATGGAGAGCGAAGTGGCTGAAGTGCATTTGTCTCTTGTCCAATGGGTGGACCCTCAGGAGATTCGCAGGCGGCTCAATGAGCAGCTGCCTGAGGGCGTGGAGATTCGGGAGGTCTTCCAGGTGGCGCGACGGGCCGGAAAGAAGGGACCGCAGCGGGTCACCTACCGTATTGAGGATCTCGGTCCCGGACGGGTCCGCAGGATCTTGCAGGAGTGGTCCCACCGCGGGGACGAGCAGATCGAGAAGAAGACCAAGAAAGGGCGGCTTTTCACTCCCATGAAAAAAGTTCTGCTGGAGGTGCGTCGACGGGATGCATCTTCCCTGGAGATGGATCTCGTGGAGGAGGAACAGGCGTGTTTCCGGCCCATGACCGTGCTCCAGCACCTCCTCGAAGAGCCCCCGGAAAATCTTGCGGGATGTCGTGTGTGCAAAGTGGCGGTTTCGGAGTTTTCAGGATGGGAGGGTGAAGACAATGTCGGCAGAGCTCATCATCAATGCTGACTTTTTCGAAACGCGCGTGGCTCTGGTGGAGAGCGGCCAGGTTGCTGAATTCCATGTGGAACGAAGCTCCGGACGAGGCATTGGCGGAAACATCTACCGGGGGCGTGTGGTTCGGGTTCTTCCGGGAATGCAGGCGGCCTTCGTCGACGTGGGTCTCGAAAAGGCGGCCTTTCTTTATGTGACCGACATCCATCACCCCATGGGCGAAATGGAACAGCTGCTCCTCAATTCGTGCGTGGCGGAAGCGGAAGATTCCGTCTCACAGGAAGATCCTTCCCACATGGGCGAGGACTTGCAGGACGCCCTGGAATTTCCCAGACACTGTACGGAAATTCCTATTGAGGAGCGTCTGCAGGAAGGTCAGGACATTCTGGTTCAGGTGGCCAAGGAGCCGATCGGCAGCAAAGGCGCCCGGATCACCACGCACATCACCCTTCCCGGACGCCACCTGGTGCTCATGCCCACCATGGATCACGTGGGAGTTTCCAGGCGCATCGAAAACGAAAAGGAAAGAAAACGGCTCCGCGAAATCATGTGCGCCATCAAACCGCCCCACTACGGATTCATCGTGCGAACGGTCGCGGAGGACGCCGAGCCGGAAAAGCTGAAAGCGGAGGTGGATTTCCTGATGAAGCTCTGGGAGAGCATCCAGCGCCGGTCGGAGCATGCGGCCGTGCCTTCCCTGGTCTACCAGGAACTGGACATCACCCTGAGGGCTGTGAGGGACCTTTTCACCAAGGAGGTGGACCGCCTGGTCATCGATTCGGAGAGCGAGTACCAGAAAATCCTCAATTTCACCGAAGCGTTCATGCCGTCGCTCCAGCATTCGGTGGAGCTTTACGATGGAGAAGAGCCCATCTTCGATGCCTATGGGATCGAGATGGAGGTCCAGCGGGCTCTCAGCAAGAAAATCTGGCTCAAATCGGGTGGGTACATCGTCATTGAGCGGACCGAGGCCCTGACGGCCATTGATGTGAATACGGGGCGCTATGTGGGCAAGCGCAACCTGGAGGAGACGATCCTCAAAACCAACCTGGAGGCTCTCAAAGAGATCGCCTACCAGCTGCGGCTGCGAAACATCGGGGGCATCATCATCATCGATTTCATCGACATGGAAAAGGAAACCAACCGCGAGAAGGTTTGCAACGCCCTCAAGGACGCCATGCGCAAGGACAAGAGCAAGACCAACATCCTGGGCATGTCCGAACTGGGCCTGGTGCAGATGACGCGGAAACGAACACGGGAGAGCATCGGGCAGGTGCTCTGTGAGCCCTGTTTCTACTGTGAGGGCACGGGATACTTGAAGTCCAAGCAAACGGTCTGCTACGAGATCCTGAGAGAGCTCGAGCGGGAAAAGAGCGACTTTCTGGGCCAGAGCATCATGGTGATGGTGCACCCCGAAGTGGCGGCGCGCTTCTACGATGAAGAGCGGTGTCACCTGGAGCACATTGAGGAGAGATTGAACGCCTGCATCATGGTGAAGGCGGACCCCAACATTCATCTGGACCAGTACGATGTGGTCGTTTTGGAGGTGTGAGGGGAGGGGCGGGGAAAAGGGCCGGGCCGGACAGTGCGCCCCCCGTTGACCTGGAGAGCATTCCGTGTGACGTCACGAGAGGGAAGGAGAAGTGGGCAATGAACCGGACACGATCCGAGCGGCTTTATGAGGAAGCGTGCAGATGGATTCCCGGAGGAGTGAACAGCCCCGTGAGATCGGGAAAATCGGTGGGTGTCACTCCTTTTTTTGTGAAAGAAGCCCGGGGCTGCCGCGTGGTCGATGAGGACGACAACGTCTACATCGACTATGTGGGATCCTGGGGCCCCCTCATCATGGGACACGCGCATCCGGACCTGGTGGAGGCCATCCGGAAAGCGGCCGAGAAGGGGACCTCCTACGGGATTCCCACGGAACTGGAGATCCGCATGGCGGCCCGGGTCGTGGAAAAGGTCCCCTCCATGGAGATGGTGCGCATGGTGAGTTCGGGGACTGAGGCGACCATGAGCGCCATCCGGCTCGCACGGGGTTACACGGGGCGCCCCAAGATCATCAAGTTCAACGGTTGCTATCACGGCCACGGGGACTGCCTGCTGGTCCAGTCGGGTTCGGGCCTTGCGACCCTCGGCATCCCGGGGTGTCCCGGAGTCCCTGAGGAGATCGTTCTGCACACCCTCTCGCTTCCCTACAACAATCTGCAGGCGGTGCGAGACGTGATGGAACGGGTCGGGCAGGAGGTGGCCGCCATCATTCTGGAGCCGGTGGCAGCCAACATGGGGGTCGTTCCCCCGGTGGAAGGTTTCCTTGCGGGTTTGCGAAAACTTTGCGACGAATTCGGCAGTCTCCTCATCTTCGACGAGGTGATCACCGGCTTTCGACTGGCTGCCGGTGGGGCCCAGGAGCTTTTTGGGGTCTTGCCCGACCTGACCTGCCTGGGGAAAATCATCGGAGGCGGGCTGCCGGTTGGGGCTTACGGGGGGCGCGCTGAAATCATGTCCCGCATGGCTCCCGTGGGAGATGTCTACCAGGCGGGCACGCTTTCGGGCAACCCGTTGGCCATGAGCGCCGGTCTGGCCACTCTGGAGATCCTGAGCCGGCCGGGCGTCTACGATGAACTGGAAGAGAAAACCGCCTATCTGGCGAATGGGCTGGAGGCTGCAGCCCGACAGGCAGGCGTTCCCGTCACGCTCAATCGACTGGGTTCCCTGGGGTGCGGTTTTTTTACGTCGGAACCCGTCCTGGATTTTGCGACCGCTCTCAAGTCCGACACCCAGGCGTATGCGGTTTTCTTTCAGGAGATGCTTCAGCAGGGAGTCTATCTGGCACCCTCTCAATTCGAGGCATTTTTCGTGAGCCTGGCGCACGAAAAAGAAGATTTGGACCGGACCATCGAAGCGGCCGCGAACGCCTTGAAAGTGGTGCGGGAAAAGGCTCGATGACTCGGGCTCAGCCAAAAAAACATTGACGGGCCCAGGGGACTGTGCTAGGTACGTGTGTGAACAATTACACGAAGTGGGCCATGAAAAACGAAGACAAAAAATACATACGACAGCTTGCCGAAGCGAGCACCATCGGGCTCCAGGTTGCCCTCTCCATTTTCATTGGGCTGGCGTTCGGCGTTTGGCTGGATTCAAAATTCGACACGTTCCCCAAGCTGGCGCTCCTCTTCCTGTTGTTCGGGGTCATCGCAGGGTTTCTCAATTACTACCGTTTCGCAGCCAAGCAGCAAAAAGACGACTCGAAGGGTTCAGAAAACTAGTGGGGGAGGTTGTACCGACTGAAAGTCTCCTCCTGCGGCTCCAGGTCATCAGCGGCGTGGTGCTCATGGTCCTCAGCGTGTCCGCGTGGGTGTTCTTTTCGAGGCAGATGGCGTTGAGTGTCTTTCTGGGGGGCGGCATCGTCATCTTGAGCTTTCAGATCCTCAAGTGGCAGCTCAAGCGGGCCTTTCAAAGGTCGGGAACCATCCCTTCGAAGGGTGGGCTCTTTTTCAGCTACTATCTGAGATATCTCGGAACGCTGTTTCTGGTTTTCCTTTTGATTTATTTTGGATGGGTGCACCCCATGGGGTTTCTGGCGGGGTTGTCCACCGTTGTGATCAGTGTCGTCATTGTTGGAGGACTGGAGTACTGGGTCTCTTATACCAAAAGGGGGGACGGATAGAGCATGGAACACCCGATTCTTTTTTTGAACCTGCTGTTTGAGAAGCTGGGCTTTCACCTGGTGGGTCCCGAGGAAGCCCGATCACTGGTGGACTTCATACTGCAACCCCACGTGACGTACAGCTGGGTCGTCATGCTGGTGATGCTGGTCCTGGCCAAGATGGCGGTGAGCCGCATCCAGATGGTGCCGGAGAAGGGGCAGAATGTCTTCGAAGTGATCATCGGCGGGATCGAAGACTTCATGATCAGCATCACGGGAGAGCACGGCCGTTTTGTCTTTCCGCTCATCGCCACACTCGGCTTCTTCATTTTGCTCAGCAACTACATGGGCATGATCCCGGGCTTTTTCTCCCCCACCGCCAACATCAACACCACAGCCGCCTGCGCCATCATCGTCGTGGTCTTCACGCACGTCATCGGCATCAAGTTCCACGGTGTCAAGTACGTGAAACACTTCATGGGCCCCGTCTGGTGGCTGGTTCCGCTGGTCATGCCCATCGAAATCATCGGGCACATCGCACGCCTCCTCAGCCTCTCCATCCGTCTTTTTGGAAACGTTTTCGGGGAAGAACTGGTTCTGGGAATTCTCTTCTTCCTGGCCGGTCTCTACCTGGCACCTCTGCCCATGATGTTTCTGGGGCTTTTCACGGGTTTCATTCAGGCGTTCATTTTCTGCCTCCTGTCCATGATGTATTTTGCGGGAGCCATGGAGCACGCTCACTGATTCGGCGGTTACGGGAAGGCCGTTCTCGATATATGGATCCATTTCAAACAATTCATTACCAAACTTAACTCACAGGAGGTTTTTTTCATGTCCAAAAAAGTTGCACTTTTGACCACTCTTCTGGTACTTGGGCTGACCACGCTGGCATTTGCCGCTGAGGCGGGCGGTGAGAAGGCCGTGGGCCTTAGCTTCTTCGTGTATTCGGCTATGGCGGCAGGTTTCGGCATCGCCATCGCTGCCTTCGGCTGCGGCATCGGCCAGGGTCTTGCCATCAAGGGCGCGGTTGAGGGCATTGCGCGCAATCCTGACTCATCCGGTAAAGTCACCGTGACCATGCTGATCGGTCTGGCCATGATCGAATCGCTGGCCATTTACGCACTCGTTGTGTCCCTGATCCTCATCTACGCCAACCCTGTTTCCTCCCTCATTCAGGGTTTCGTGGGTCTGGCGGCACACTAGGACAACCCGGAATGCGCCGTTAGGGAATGACCGCACCACCCGGGGGAGCAACCATCCCCCCGGGTGGTGCTTTCAAGTCCGATTTCGAAAGCGCATTGGTTTTGCGGGTTATTTTTTTGGAAATTAATGTGAATAATCTCACATGAATGGCACTTTCCTTGAACAACCTTGATGCTGTATCGGCGGCGACACAACGCGAAAAGGTGAGGTCTCCAGGATGAAATTTGCCAAAATTCCCATGGCAACCATCAATCGACTCTCCATCTACATGCGCACCCTCCAGGAACTGCTCGAAGAGGACGTGGAAGTCATTTCCTCAGAACGCCTGGCAAAACAGTGTGGCGTGAATCCCGCCCAAATCAGAAAAGATCTGGCATACTTCGGTGAATTCGGGGTCAGGGGCGTCGGCTACCGCGTCACCGACCTGGTGATCCAAATCAAGGAAATCCTTGGGCTCAACCGCCCCTGGAACCTCGCCATGATCGGCGTTGGAAACCTCGGTTCCGCACTTCTGAGACACGGAAATTTCAGCAAACACGGCTACATCTTCACGGCGGCCTTCGACGTGGATCCCCAGAAGGTGGGGAAACGCCTCCCCAATGGAGTCATCATCAGTCACGTCGATGAACTGGAAGAGAAGATCAAAGAGAAGGGCGTGCTCATCGGCCTCATCACCACACCCGCCAGTGAGGCGCAAAGCATTGCCAACCAGCTGGTGCTCGCCGGCATCAACGGCATCTTGAATTTTGCTCCGGTCCAGATTCAAGTGCCCGACTGCTGCCACGTGGAAAATGTGGATTTCACGATCAAGCTCGACTCCATTGCCTATCATCTGTCCGTCGGAAGCTGAGCGGCCCCTCTCGCCCCGGCCTCTGCTCCCCCTTCGTTTCGGCTCAAATACCTCCCGGTGATTGACCGCTCATTTTGAGCGATTTCCTCCGGGGTCCCCTCCGCCACGACGTGCCCCCCTTCCGCTCCGCCCTCCGGTCCCATGTCGATGACGTGATCTGCGGCCCGGATCACGTCGGGATGATGCTCGATCAAAATGATCGTGTGGCCCTGTTCGATCATCTTCTGAAGGGAGTGCAGCAGTTTCCGGATGTCGGCGAAGTGGAGGCCGGTGGTGGGCTCGTCGAGGATGAAGAGCGTTCCCGACGGTGCGCTTCGGGACAATTCCGTCGCCAGTTTGACCCGCTGAGCCTCTCCCCCCGAGAGGGTCGTCGCCGGCTGCCCAAGCCTCAGGTATCCCAATCCGACTTCCAGGAACCCTTGCAGCTTCCTTTCGATGGAAGGGATGTTCTTGAAAAAGGCGCCAGCCTCCAGGAAGGTCATGTCCAAGATGTCGGCAATGGACTTTCCCTTGTAGGTGACGGCAAGCGTCCCCGCATTGAAGCGCCTTCCCAGGCAGTAGGGGCAGGTGATATACACATCGGGGAGAAAGAACATCTCCACGCGTTGAACTCCATCCCCCTTGCACGACTCGCAACGGCCGCCTTTGACATTGAAGGAGAACCTCCCCGACTGGTAGCCTCGCGCCCGGCTCTCGGGAAGCCGGCTGAACAGCTCCCGGATGGACTTGAAAACCGCTGAATAGGTGGCGGGACTCGATCTGGGACTCCGGCCAATGGGTCTCTGATCGACCACGAGAACTTTGGCGAGCGCCTCCGCTCCCTCCAGACTTGAGAAGGCACAGGGTTCCGTGCGAGCGCCGTGCAGCAGTTTCGAAAGCGCCCGGTAGAGGGTATGAAGAACGAGGGTGCTCTTTCCTGAACCCGAGACGCCCGTCACACAGGTGAGGCACCCCAATGGGAACCGGACGGAGACGTTCTTGAGATTGTGACCTCGGGCGCCCTTGAGCACCAGCGCCCCGCGTTCGAAGCACTTGCGGCGGGACGGGGCATTTAGGGTGAGGGTTTGCGAAAGAAATGCTCCAGTGAGCGATTGAGACTGGGCTGCAAGGTCTTCGGGCGGGCCGGCAAAGAGAATTTCTCCCCCCAGTTCGCCGGCACCGGGGCCCATGTCGACCACGTAATCGGCGCTGAGAATGGTGTCCCTGTCGTGCTCCACCACCACGACCGTATTGCCTGCGTCCCGAAGGCGAAACAGAAGCTGGAGCAAGCGATGGTGGTCCCGCATGTGCAAACCCACGCTCGGTTCGTCGAGCACGTAAAGAACTCCGGAGAGGGGAGCCGTGATCTGCTGGGCGATGCGGAGCCGCTGCACTTCACCGCCGGAGAGCGTCATGGATGCCCGGTCGAGAGCGAGATAATCCAGGCCAAGCCGGCGAAGGGCTTTGATGCGTTCGCGAAGTTCTTTCAGGGGACGTTCGCAAAGGGTCTGCTCTGTTTGGGTGAGGAAGAGCGACATCAACCAGCCATCCAGTTCTGAAATGGATTTCTTGAGGACCCGGTCGATGCTCAGACCGTTCAGGCGTACGGAGCGGGCGGCTTCGTTGAACCGCGTGCCCTCACACCGGGTGCAGACCTCCCCCGGTTCGAGCGGGGCTGAATCGTCGTCTGCTTCTCCTTCATCGAGAAGCAGGAAATCTGAAGGTTTGCTGAGAACCGTTTCGGGAGCATTGCGGAGGGCCTTTGCGCCCGCGAGGATCTGCCCGAGTCCATGGCAGGCGGGACAAGCACCCTTGGGATGGTGAAATGAAAAGAGGCTGAGGCCGGGTTTTTCAAAGACCGTGTTGCAGGAGGGGCACCGAAGGGTCTCGCTGAATTCCCGTTCCGGTCCATCGACATGGAACGCTCGGACACGCCCATCGGACCTCTTGAGGGCGAGCTCGAGGGCTTCCATGAGACGCTGGCGGTTGTCGCTGCGAAGGACCAGTCGATCGACGACAAGATCCAGATCGTAGCGACTGCGCCGGGGTAACGGGGGCAGTGGGTCGAGTTCGTGGATTTTCCCTTCGAAACGGATGCGTGCAAAGCCCTCTCGGCGAAAGGTCCGGAGGACACGGGGCAGGGAGGAAGAGCTCAAACCCTGAATGGGGGCCAGGACCAAAACCCTGCTTCCTTCCTTCCATTCTTCCGAGAGAATTTGTGCCATCTGAGGCACGGTGTGGGCTTCCAGAGCTCTGTCGCACTGGAGGCAATGAATTTTACCCAGATGAGTGAAAAGGATCCGCAGATGATCTAGAAGCTCCGAAAGCGTGCCCACGGTTGAACGGGGGGTGCGGGGAAAACCCTTTTGCTCGATGGCGATGGCGGGGCTGAGCCCATCGATGGAGTCCACATCGGGGGGAGTTATGGTCTGGAGGAAAAGCCTCGCCTGCACGGAAAGACTTTCCATATAACGTCTTCTGCCTTCGGCAAAAAGGGTGTCAAAAGCGAGGGAGGACTTGCCCGAACCACTCACGCCCGTGATCACGGTGAGTCGCCCTTTGGGGAGGGAAAGATCGATGTTCTTGAGGTTGTGTTGGCGGGCACCGCGAATGACGATATGAGAATCACTCATAAGACGTTAACCCGCGTGCGGGCAGTTCTCCACCGTGCTCCGCAGTCTGCGTCGGTTCTTCGCCATCCGTGCCGCCATTTGAATGGCTGCCTTGAGACTGGAGGGCGTGGCGCGGCCGGTTCCCGCAAGATCATAGGCCGTGCCGTGGTCGACGGAAGTGCGGACGATGGGAAGGCCCAGGCTGATGTTCACTCCGTCCTCGAAATGCACGAGTTTCAAAGGGATGAGTCCCTGGTCGTGGTACATGGCCACAACGGCATCGAAGCCTCCATGGAAGGCCCTGTGAAATACCGTATCGGGGGGATGAGGGCCGCTCACTTCGAAGAATGCACCCTGCAGGGATTCCACGGCCGGCCGAATGATGTCAAGCTCTTCACGGCCGAATCGGCCGTTTTCTCCAGCATGAGGGTTGAGGCCCGCAACGGCAATGCGTGGAACAGGGATCCCCAGGTCTCTGTGGAGACCTTCCGCAGTGATGAGGATCGTTTTTCGAACGGATTCCAGAGTGAGGAGCGTGGGCACGCGGGACAGGGGTTCATGGATGGTGACGAGGGCCACTCGGAGTTTCGAGCCTGCCAGCATCATCACCACATGGGGGGCCCCCGAGAGATGCTGGATGAACTCCGTGTGGCCGGGAAAGTTAAAGCCATTGCGGTGCAAAACACTCTTGTTGACCGGACAGGTGCAGATGGCGTCGGCTTTTTGCTCCAGGGTCCATTGAGTTGCCAGGCGGATGTTTTCGATGATGGCCCGGCAGGCCTCTGCAGAGGGGTTGCCGTAGGGAATGTCCGAGGCATCGAGCTGCGACGTGGCGCAGAAGAAGAGCCTGCCGGGGGGATTTTCCTCGGGGAGTTCCTCCGAGCCTCCGATCTGCCGGAGCTGCAGAGAACTTCGGAGGAGGTCGAGAGCTCTTTGCAGAGCCCCTTCGTCCCCTAGGACCACCGGGCGGGCCTGCGAAAAGGTGGCGTGGTCCTGCCAGGCTTTCACGATGATTTCCGGCCCCACGCCGCATGGGTCGCCCATGGTGACGGCGATGACGGGTTTGATTCCGGCTGCTCCCGGAAAATTTCTGGCAGACATGGGCGCTTCTTTCCAATCTCACGGGGCGGGTCGGTTCTGGAGATGCACGACGGCAAAGCGGCCTCCCGGTGCGGTGAACTGCACAGCGGAAGAGACTCTCGGTCGGGGGAAGCCCTTTTGCCGGAGCCGTTGGAAATCAGGAGGGGCCGGGCCCCGGCGGCGGGCGAATCCGCCTCAGGCGTTGATGCGCAGCATGAGTTCTACGGCCTTCAAAGCCCGAATTCGAACTTCTTCCGGCACCTGAATCCTTGGCTCGAGCGTTTCGAGAGCGTGGAGTACATCCGCAGGGGACGTTCGTTTCATGTCGGCGCAGACCATTTTGGGCGATGCCGCATAAAACTCCTTCTCCGGATTCATTTTCCTCATGGGGTAGAGGATGCCTTTTTCCGTTCCGACGATGAAGGATTTGTGCGGACTCTCATGAACAAAACGGAGCATTCCGGACGTGCTGGTCACGACGTCGGCCTCCTCCAGGATTTCAGGAGGACACTCGGGATGCGCCAGAAACAGTGCCTCGGGATGCGCCGCTTTTTGAGCCTTGATCTCATCGACGGTGAGTTTGTGGTGGATGGGACAATAGCCGTCCCAGTGAAGGATCTTTTTGCGGGTGTGTTTCGCGGTGTATTTGGCAAGATTCTGGTCGGGTGCCATGTAGATGGTGTCGGCGTCCTTGAAGGATTCCACCACCTGGATGGAATTGGCGGAAGTGCAGCAGACGGTGCTCTCCGCCTTCACCGTGGCTGTGGAGTTGACGTAGGTGACCACAGGGACGCCCGGGTGCTGCGCACGAACGGCCAGAATATCCTTCGCGGTGATCATGTCCGCCATGGGGCATCCTGCGTCGAGGCGGGGCAGCAGGACCGTTTTGTCCGGGTTCAAAATCGCTGCGGTTTCTGCCATGAATTCCACGCCACAGAAGACGATGACCTCCGCACGGGTTTCGGCGGCCTGCCGGCTCAATTCAAGAGAATCCCCGGTCATGTCGGCGAGATCCTGAATGGCGGGCGGCTGATAGTTATGGGCCAGTATGATGGCGTTGCGGTCTTTTTTCAGTTCGGAGATGCGTTGGGTGATGTTCAGGGTCATGAAAATTTCCTGTTACTTCAAGAGTTTCTTTTTCAATTCCTCTATTTCGGCCGGAGAAAGTTGTCTGCCTTCCATATCGAGCACCAGGGTCGACGGAGGGATTTCCAGCTGAAACAATGTGGGTGCGATGGGCAGGGCTGTTTGCTGGTTTTCCAGGGAAATCAGGTTGATGTTTCCCATGGCGTCGTGACTTTCAATCTTGGAGATGCGGTAAGAACCCAGCTCGATCCACAGAAACAGGTAGCGGATGCTGGGGTCGTCGGCCTTGGGAACCAGCCGAAGGACAGCCGAATCGGGGGTGCCCATTCTGGATTCGAGGCTGACGTCGAAGTTTTTCCGGAGTTCCACGAACCCGTCGAAGAAGGTCTGCGCCAGGGGGGAGGAAAAGAGCGTGTTGGCGTCGAACAGGGAAAGCTGGCGGTCCCCGGGCACATAGAGCCATGCCAGTTGACGGTTGGCCACAAAAACCTGCTCTTCGGGGGTTTCATAGTCCCAGCGCATTTGCCGGGGCTTTTGATAGTAGAGGGTCCCCGTAGCCTCCGTCCTCATGGTGCTGGCAATGGACGATGTCGTGATTTGGTGAAATCTGGCCGTGAAAGACTGCACGCCCTGGTAGTATTCCTCGGTCTGTCGCAGCAGGTCGCCCATGGAGGCCGGAGCCTGGGCCAGCACAGAAAAAGGATTGAGCCCTGCCGCTGCCACGATGACAACGAGGGCCGCTTTGAGAAAGTTTATTCGGCTCATTTCTTCCTTCCTGAACCCCATGGGCAGAGGGAAAAATGAAAAGCCCCTGTTCAGGCTCTCAAGCCTCAGCGTAGAGGAGTTTTTCTCCCAGCGCCCGCAAAAGGGCAGGGAGACGAACGCTGAAGCGAGACACTCTGAATGCAGTGGCTTTCCCGATCGTTTTTCGACCGCTATTCCAGGCTCAAAGGGTTGCATGGGTGCTGAAAGGGCTTCAGGGAGGCTTCACCTGTTTCACCGTGATGTTTCCGCCGGTATCATTTGCTCAAAACTTCCCTGGGTTTGATGCCGTCCGAAGCCCCGACGATGCCCTGCTGTTCCATCATTTCGATCATCCGGGCTGCACGGTTGTATCCCACACGCAACCGCCTTTGCAACATGGAAATGGAAGCCTGACGGGTTTCCAACACCAATTGAACGGCTTCGTCATACCTTTCGTCCAGTTCCTCCGCATCCGCGCCGCCGTCGGTGGACCTCTCCTCGAAATCGACCCGCTCGCTGAGAGGATCCTCGCTGAGCTGCTGGACCTTCCAAAACTCGGTCACACGCTGCACTTCCGCGTCGGACACAAATGCGCCGTGGATTCTTTGCAGTTTTGCCGTTCCGGGGGGAACAAATAACATATCTCCCGATCCAAGCAAAGCCTCAGCGCCGCCCCCATCCAGGATCGTCCTGGAGTCGATCTTGGAGGAAACCTGGAAAGAAATGCGCGTGGGTATGTTGGCCTTGATGATCCCCGTGAGTACGTCCACCGAGGGGCGCTGGGTGGCCAGGATCAGGTGAATGCCGCAGGCTCTGGCCATTTGAGCCAGCCGCGTGATCGACTCTTCCACTTCCCTGGAAGCCACCATCATCAAGTCGGCCAGTTCGTCGATGACGATCACGAGGAACGGGAGTTTGTGATGGCGCAAAGGATTTGCGTCCCCAGGCGGAACGGTCTCCGGAACGGGAGCGGCTTTCTCCTTTTCGAGGACTCGATTGTAACTCTCGATATTCCTGACGTTCTTTTCCGCCAAAAGCCTGTAGCGCAACTCCATCTCCTGCACCGCCCAGCGCAGCGCACGGGTCGCTCTCTTGGCATCGGTGACCACGGGATGGACCAGATGAGGAATTCCTTCGTAGGAGTTCAATTCAATGCGCTTGGGATCGATGAGGAGCAGGCGAAGCTCTTCGGGAACGTTGCGGTAAAGCAAGCTCGTGAGCAGCGCGTTGATGCAGACGCTTTTGCCGGTGCCCGTCGCTCCCGCAATGAGAAGGTGGGGCATTTTGGCGAGATTGGCCACCACAGGCCGTCCCGTGATGTCTTTTCCCAGGACGATGGTCAGCCGGGCCGTGGCATCCCGGAAAATTTTGGATTCGAGCACTTCGCGCATGGAAACCATCTCGCGGATGTCGTTGGGAACCTCGATTCCAATGGCAGCTTTGCCCGGTATGGGTGCCACCACGCGAATGCTGACCGCTTTGAGAGCCATCGCCAGGTCATCGGACAAAGAGACAATGCGGCTGATTTTGATCCCGGGAGCCGGAGCGTATTCGTACATGGTGATGACCGGTCCCGGAAGGATATCGACCACTTCGCCCTGGACCCCGAAATCCCCCAGCTTTTCCTGGAGGACCCTGGCGTTGTTTTCCAGAATGGCAGCGTCGAGGGTTTGAGCTTGAGGCCCATGGTTTTCGAGCAGCTCGAGAGGGGGCAGAACATATTCCCCGGGCCTGGGTGCCGGCAATTGCAGAGGGACCACGCGTTGTGAAGGCGCGCTTTCAGCGGCTTCGGCAGAGTCGAGCAGCATCGGGCCGGATCCCTGGGTTTGCAGGCGGCCATCTCCGGCCGGCCTCTTTGTCTTTTTTGGAAGCGGCTCAATGGAAGGTGTGGCCGGATTTTCCCCAGGCGACGCAGTGCGCTGCCCCCCCTGGGAAGACAGGTTTGTGATCCTACTCCTCCATTTTCGAGCTGCAGAGCAAACCGCCCGGGAGATGGACGCGAAGGTCAGCGGTGTCGACAGGAGCAACGCAATGAAGAAAACGCCGGAGAGGAGCACATGGGTGCCGATGGGATAGATGCGTGAGAGGAGCCATCCGGCCAGCAGTGCGCCGATTTCGCCGCTGGAGGCGACCTCCCCGTCACCGATGGGGACCTTCGGCAGGTGAATGGCGGAAAGGATCATGAGGGTGAGGAGCAGAAGACAGATGCCGAGGGCCTGTAACCTCCCGTGAGGGAGGATGGGCTTTCCGCGAAAGAGTGACCAGCTCATCCAGAGCCCCAGGACGAAAAAGGCGAAGGATCCCAGTCCAAATAGGAAATACAGCAGCCAGGCGACGTGTGCCCCCAGGACACCCACCCAGTTTTCGGGAGGACGCTGCATGGTTGAGGCGTTGAAAAAGGTAAGGTCCGACGGTTGAAACGACACCAGGCTGAAAAACAGCAGAAAGGTGGCGGTGATGACGCACAACGCCCGAATTTCGTGTTTCTTTTGGTCCACGGATTCCCCCCAGGTGTCTGCACACCGGGTTGTTGAAAATTCCCCTCAGGAGGATCGTCCGCCCTCGGCGACGGAAAACGGTAAGCCGACCACCGCAGGCGGTTCCGCAGGGACTCGAACGGCTCCAGCCGCAAAGAGCCGGACGCTCCCCCATCAGTGCGGGCAGGAGTGTCGGGCCGACTGCCCCAGGCTGCATCTCAGATGTCGGTCACCAATGCATAGATGACGGGCCTTCGATAAAGGATGCGGTTGAAAAAACGCTTGAGTTCCCGCTTGATTTCCACCTGCAGGAGAGAACAGTCCAGTTCAAAATCCTCCTGAACCCATCGATCGTAGACATCCATGATGAGGCATTTGGCGTTCTCGAGAATCTCGGGTTTGGCGTCTTCGTGAATGAATCCCTTGCTCAGAATGTCCGGACCGCTGAGTATCTCCCGGCTTTCTTTGTCGACCACGAGGGAGGCGATCACCAGACCATCTTCAGAGAGATGCCGGCGGTCTCTCAGCACAAGACCCTCCACATCGCCCACTCCTTTCCCATCCACCAGGACACGACCGGTCTCGACCCGGCCGTCCTGCCGGGCCATGCCGTCCCGAAAGGAGACGACGTCGCCGTCTTCGATCAGCAGGCAGTTTTCCTCAGGGATGCCCATGGAGATGCCCAGCTGTTTGTGCCGTACCAAATGCCGGTACTCCCCGTGGATGGGAATGAGATAGCGCGGCTTGACCACTCCGATCAGGGCTTTCAACTCTTCCTGGTAGGCATGTCCCGACACATGAATGTCGCGAACCTGTTCGTGAACGACCTCGGCCCCGTGCCGATAGAGACGGTTGATGATGTTGTGAATGGTCCTTTCGTTGCCCGGTATGAATTTGGAGGAGAGAATGACGGTGTCCCCCGTTTTAATCTTGAGCTTCTTGTGACCATCGAACGCCATGCGGCTGAGCGCACTCATGGGTTCCCCCTGACTCCCGGTCGTCAGCAGGAGCACCTGGGAATCGGGAAGCCGGTGGAGTTCCTGCAGATTGATCTCCTCCTCCTGGGGAAAATCGAGATAGCCCAACTCGCGCCCGATCCGGACGTTGATGACCATGGAGCGGCCATTGAGCAGGACCTTCCGGCCAAATTCCCTCGCCAGATGGATGACCTGCTGGATCCGATGGAGATTGCTCGCAAAGACGGCCACCATGATGCGGCCTGTGCTCGCCTGGAACACATCCCTGAGGGTTTCACCCACATCCCGCTCGGAAAGGGTGTACCCCGGACGTTCCACATTGGTGGAATCGGAGAGGAGTGCCAGGACGCCCTTTTCTCCCAAGGAGCCGAATCGGGCGAGGTCGAACCTGCGACCGTCAATGGGAGTGTTGTCGATTTTGAAATCGCCCGAATGAATGATCAGTCCTTGGGGGGTCTGGATGGCCAGTCCCACGCCGTCAGGAATGCTGTGGCAGACCTGGATGAACTCAATGTGAAATGGCCCCAGCTCGACGGTTTCCCGAGGGAGTGTGGTTTTCAGCTCCACGCGTGAGCTGAGACCATGTTCCTTGAGCTTCTCATGGATGAGCGCGAGGGTCAGAGGTGTGCCGTAGATGGGAATCTGGAACTCTCTGAGCAAAAAAGGAATGGCGCCGATGTGATCCTCGTGTCCATGGGTCACCACCAGGGCGCGTACATGGTTCCTCTTCTGCTTGAGGTAGGAAAAATCGGGAATGACGATGTCGATGCCGAGCATGTCGTCTTCGGGAAACATGAGCCCCGCATCGATGAGCACGATGGTTTCCGCGTATTCCAGGGCCATCATGTTGAGGCCGATTTCGCCCAGGCCACCCAAGGGGATGATCTTGAGCTCCGGGGCGCTGAGTTGTTCATCAAAAGGCATAGAATTAACTGTCCTGATCCGCCTCTGCGAGGGGGGAACGCATCACCTCAGGAAATTCGCTTTCCACCCTCTTCCAGGGGCAAGTTTTGTTGAATGGCCTCTTTCACCGCATCGCTCAGAGCATCCCGGTCCTTGGTGGTGAGGCCTTTGGTTTCGATTGGAGAACCGATCCGAACGTGGATGAGGCCCGGATTGACCACCCACGTTCCCTTTCTCAGGATTTTGTGGGAGCCGGCAATGCTGATCGGTACGATGGGCTGCTGGGACTTGATGGCCAGAATGAAACTTCCCTTCTTGAACTCCTGAAGCACGCCGTCCGGGCTTCGAGTTCCCTCGGGGAAGATGACAATGGATGTGCCGTTCTTGACCCTTTCCGCCGCCTGGCTCATGCTCGCAAAGGCCTTTCGGCGGTCTCCACGGTCAATGGGAATGTAGCCGATGGCGGACATGGCTGCCCCCAGGACGGGTATTTTGAATAGCTCCTCCTTGGCCAGCCAGCGGAACTGCACCGGGAGCTTTCCGGCCAGTGCAAAGATGTCAAACCAGCTCTGGTGGTTGGGCGCGTAGATGTAGGCGCGCTGAGGATCGATGTGTTCCAGACCGTCCACCCGGACTCGAACGCCCGAAGCCCACAAGTTGACCTTTCCCCAGAGCCGGCCGCACCTGTGGGGGCCGTCATGCTTCCCGGTGATGCGATAAAGGATGATGGCGGCAAACCCCAGCACCACGGTGGAGATCACAATCATGAAGTAAAAGAAAACGGATCGAACGATCTTCATGGAATTCCTTCCGACATGGCGAACCATGATCCTGAATCTTGCGTCTGGTGGATTCATCGAGAAGGATGAGGCGGGCTGTCGGTCTGCCGTGGGGTCTCCTTCCGTTTCAAAACGTCTCCATACAGGCTGTTCCGCAACGATGATCCTGCTGCGCCACGTCATGAGAAGAGACCATGTCGCTCACGGATATTTCAATTTTGTTTTTTCTGCTACATTTTTCAAACCATCGATGAAATTCGAGACACAAACGGCTCATTCGTTTGAAGCGCCTTTCAGCCGGCACGACCTGAATGAAAAATGTATAAAAACAATTACTTGTAGTTAGGTCGCCGCGTAGGAATGTAAACTTTTTCCCGAGATGAGTCAACAAGGCATTTGAAATTGCAAGGCCCATGGGAAAGGTGCGTGCAACCGGACAGCCCTCCAATTGCCTGAACGGGGGCGGTCAGGGGGAAGGGGTTTTCATAGGGAAGCCTCTGTGCTATAGGGATCATTCAATCAATCAAAATTCGGACACACGTCCTCAACGGCGGGAGGAAAACGGGCATGGCGAAAGGGACTGTGAACAAGGTGATCCTCATCGGGCGGCTGGGCGCCGACCCTGACATTCGATACACCGCGGGGGGAACTGCGGTGGCGAAGTTCAATGTGGCCACCGACGAGCGAGTGCCGGCAGGGGAGGGGAACTGGGAAGATCGAACGGAATGGCACCGCATTGTAGCCTTCGGGAAGCTTGCTGAAATCTGCGGCAATTATCTGGGTAAAGGGAAGCTGATTTTTCTCGAGGGAAGTCTCAGGACGCAGCAGTGGGAAGACTCGCAGGGGGTCAAAAGGTCCACGACGGAAATCGTGGCGCGGGATATCCAGTTCCTTGGAAGCAGGGGAGGAGAGGACTCGCCCCAAGGTTCCCAGCAGGGCGGAAATCAGGGGAGAGGTGCTCCCGCTCAGAGACAGGGCTACGACAGGTCGCTGGCCGAAGAACTCCCGCCGCATCCCCCGGAAAAAGACGACGAGATTCCTTTCTGAATGCTCTGTCCGGCGTGCAAATCCGATGCGTGACATGGCATCCTCGATCCTGAATCTTCCGGCTTGCCCTAGTACTCCCGGGCGCAAGTCCTAAACTACTTGCCGGTTTCCAGGCAAGAGCCTGGAAACCGGCCGATCTGGGCAATCATTTCTGCCCGGCTGTACTCGCTCAACTTGAGAGCGGCAAGTCGGCAAGGATCTGGGTGTCACCGGAAAAATCCCGGAAAACCTGCACCGGCTCCCTGAACGCAAAGAGGGTGATCACCACGATCACCCTCGTCCAAAAAACCCGGCTGCCCCGCGTATCACAAAATCCCGTCAGGATTTTGGAGACTTTCCCTCGATTTTTTCCACATCTTCCTCGGGTTCAAGGGGTTCGTTCGTGGCTTTCTTGAAATTCCTGATGCCCTTTCCAAGACCAGCCCCAATTTCGGGAAGCTTCCCGGCACCGAAAATGATCAGCACAATGACGAGGATGACGATCAATTCGGGCATACCGATTCCACCAATCATAAAACGGCTCCTTTGCGCTTGTATCCACTAGGTGTGAAACAAACTCTCCGCCTCTTCAAGAAGCTGGAGAAATTCTTTGGAGTGCTTATAACGATCCAGGCATTTCTGATGGTCCAGCCAGCTCTTCCAGACCTCGATCCACTGGTCATTGTGCCAGTAATATTTGGGGAGATGGTCTTCGTCTTTCACTCTTTGCCGGTATTCTTCATATTCTTCCTGGCAATTTCTGCAGAAAGGGTAAGGCGTCGCGTAGCGGAGGGAGTCCGTCTTTTCCCCCTCAATCTGCGACCCGCACTTGGCGCACTTCATCATGCAACGTGTACATTGAAAGATCTTCTTGAGCGCTTCGAGCTTTTTCTGACGAAGGCTCGTGTCTTTCATGGATTTAAGATCCTGGATTTTCCTTCCGAATTCTAAGATCTCGGCCATAACGGTCCCTCGCTCATTTCTTTATGCTTTTCAACAAGTTATTGTAATCAATATCATTTGAACCGTTCTGAGTCAAGGAGCAAGGAGATTCCCCGTCTCTTTCCACCAGGTTGAAAATTTGCTGGGTGAAGTCGATGCAGACGTCTCTGGATTCCCTTTCACTCTTTCGTTTCAAGTAAACGATGGGGTCGTGGAGGATCTTTTTGACAATGGATTCTGTGAGCACCTCAATGGCCTGACGGTCTGAATTGCTCAAGTGAGGAAGATGGGAAAAGGTCTTTTGAAGTTCCACCTGACGGATGCCCTCCGCCTTGGCGCGAAGAGCGATGATGGTGGGGACCACATTGAGAGTGCCCAGCCACTCCTGGAATTTCAGGATTTCTTCGGCGATGATGTGTTCCGCCCTTTCTGCCTCCCGTTTTCGATCCTCCCGGTTCAGTTCCACCACTCCCTGAAGGTCATCGATATCATACAGGTAAACATTGTCGATTTCATTGATTTTTGGATCGACGTCACGGGGAACGGCGATGTCGATGAAAAAAAGAGGCCGGTTTCGCCGCTCTCGCATGCGGGATTTGACGTCCTGGTGAAATAAAATGGGCTCAGCGGAGCCCGTCGAGGTGAGAACGATGTCGGTGGTCTTCAGCGTGTCCAGAATGTGGTCGAACGAAACCGTTTCAGCCCGGAATCGCCTGGCCAGAGCCACCGCCCTCTCGAGGGTCCGATTGGCCACCGTCATGTGACAGGCTCCCTGGGCCATCAAATGTTCAGCTGCCAGCTCGGCCATTTCTCCGGCGCCGATGAGCAGAACACGCTTGTTGTCGAGTTTTCCGAAGATCTTGCGGGCCAGTTCCACCGCTGCGTAGCTGATGGACACGGCACACGACCCGATGCAGGTTTCCGACCGCACCCGCTTCGCCACGGAAAAAGTCTTGTGCAATAAACGGTTGAGAATGACTCCGACGGTTTTGTATTCCGTGGCCTGCCGGTACGCCGACTTGATCTGGCCGAGAATCTGCGGCTCTCCGACCACCATGGAATCCAGGCTTGATGCCACGCGGAACAGATGTTTCACCGCATCCATCTGGTAATGAACATAGAAGTGAGAATCCAGTGAGACATCGGCAGGGTTGCCCAAATGACTTCTCAAGAGGGATTTGACCTGACGAAGAGCGTCCGGTGCTCGCCTGGAAGTGAAAAGGACTTCCACCCGATTGCAGGTCGAAACAAAAAACATCTCTTCCACATCGTCCAGCTGCTGGAAATGCTGCAAAGGGTTGACCTCCTCCTTGCAGGCCGCAGCGAGCTGCTCGCGCACCTCCACGGGTGCGGTCTTGTGGTTCATCCCTATGAGCACGATTTCGGCCATATACCAACCTACCCGGCAAAAAACGTATGGTGCCCCTCGAAAAGGAGATTGACTCCCAGGAACGTCATGAGGACCCCCATGAATCCCAGGATGGCCATCAAGGCCGCCTTTCTGCCTCTCCAACCCACCGTGAGCCGCTCATGGAGCAAAACGGCGTAGATGCACCAGGTGATGAGGGCAAAAATCTCTTTCGGGTCCCAGTTCCACGGAGACCGCCAGACGGCACTCGCGTAGGCGAAGCCGGTGATGAGGCCAACGGTCATGAAGGGGAAGCCCAACAGCAGCGAATGGTGATTGATCTTATCCAATCGCTCCAGAGAAGGCAGCCTCATATAAAGGAAACCAAAGTCCTTCTGCTTGATGTGCCGTTCCTGGAGCAGGTACATGATGCCGGCGCAAAATGCCAGAGCGAACAGAGCATTGGCAAAAAAAAGGGTGGAGACGTGAAAAACCACCCAGCCGCTTTTGAACGCACCAGAAGCGGGCATGATATGGCCCGGAAGCAGCGTGGACACCAGCATGAACAACACGGCCAGAGGCGACACGAAGGTGCCGAGGATTTTCAGATCCAGGCGTGTTTGAATCACCAGGTAAGTGGTGACCAGGATCCAGGCGAAAAACGACATGGCCTCCTGACTGCTGGTCACGGCAAAGTGCTGTCCCGCCATGGACCGGAGCACGATGGCCAGCAGATGGAATACAGCTCCCGTCAACAAAATCCACCATGCCGCACGATGGATGGCGCTCACATTGCGGAAAAGAAAAACGAGGTAACCCACCGTTCCGCAGCAGTAGCAAAGGGTCGCGATCACGAGGAAGACGGATTCCATGTCTCTTTCCAGATGGACTCGATTTCCGCGCGGGTCAGCCAGGGATCGCAGATTTCGAGAATAGACCCGGTGGCCTCATGATCGAGCCTTTCCTGCATCCACCGAATGAGAGGCAATCGGCTCACCTTTCTAAAAAGATCCTGATTGACAGCGGTCCCCAGTCCCTTGCTCTGGACCTTCCGCCTGAACAATTCCATGAAACGCAGCAGCTGTTCCCATTCAGGTCCAAATTGGGCCTCCAGCTGCTCCCGAATCTGTTTGGCAAGAGCCGGGCTGGTTCCCCCTGTGCTGATGGCAATGGAGAGAGATCCTCGATGGACAAGAGACGGCACAATGAACGAACCCTCCTGAGGGTCCGATGCCAAATTGCACCACACGTTCATTTCACGCGCGTCGGCCGCAATCCTCCCATTGAGTTCCGGGTCGCTGGTTGCCGCAAAGACGAGAGCCATGGCTTGGAGAAAGTTCTTCTGATAGTGGTCGCTCAACAGGGTGACCCGGCCGGTGCGGCAGGTTTTTTCGAGCCAGGGCGTGAGTTCCCGGGAAATGATGAACACCCTTGCGCCATGATCCAGCAGGCTCCTGGCCTTTCGCTCGCCCACGGCCCCTCCGCCGACAACAAGGCACGGGGCGTCCCGAAGGGCAAGAAAAACAGGATAGTAAGGCACCGTCATGCAACGTTTCCATCATCAAGGGTCGATTCCATGCTCCGGGGAGGAAGCCGGGGCGATTTTCGGGGTGCCCCTGAGGTTGGGGTGCTGCACACGTCTTCAGCTCCTCGCTTGAGCGTCGGACTCATCCGGAGTTTGGACGGAACCTGGGGCCAACCTCCGCCAAGCTGGAATCTATCATGATCCATCCATGCAGACAAGACGTAGCGGAGACCGGCGATTGCGGCGAGGCCGGCCGCAACGGGAGGTATTCTGAAATGTGGTCCCTTCCGAGTGAATATCGAGGAGACTTTTCGAGGGGGGTAATGAAAAAATGCGGTTTGTCCGCCTTCAAACACGGCGGCAGAGGACGAAGTCCGCGATGTCCTGAAGAATGACCTTGGTGGGATGGCTGGGGAAAACCTGCAGAGCTTCCTTGGCCGTTTTGATGTGACTGAGCGCGGACTGATAGGCGTAATCCAACCCCCCGCAGCCGGTGACAATGTTCTTGACTTTGAGAAAGTCAGCCGGGGAAATTTCCTCGGCACTGAAAATTTTCTTCAACCGCGCCCGATCTCCTGCTTCGCAGTGGTGAAAGGCGTGGATCAGGGGCAGCGTGGCTTTACCCTCCTTGATGTCATTGCCGACAGGTTTTCCCAGTTCCTCCAGCTCCCCGGTGTAGTCGAGGGTGTCGTCGACCAACTGGAAGGCAATCCCCAAATTGTGGCCATATTTCTGGAGAGCCCTTTCCTCTGCATCCGAACCGCCACCAAAGATTGCTCCAATCTGGCAGGCAGCGGCAATCAGCACCGCCGTCTTTCTGGTGATGATCTCGAGGTACTCAGCCTCGTCGATTTCAAGATTGTCTGAATTGATGAGTTGCAGGACTTCCCCTTCGGCCATGAGGGTTGTGGCGCGGGTGAGCACTTCCAAAATACGAATGTTGTTCTGGCTCACGGCCAGGTGGATGGCCTTCGAGTAGAGAAAGTCCCCCACGAGCACCACGGCCGGGTTTCCCCATACCGTGTTGGCTGCAGGCTGATTGCGACGCACCTCGGCATGATCCACCACATCGTCATGAAGCAGGGACGCGGCATGGACAAATTCGAACACGACGGAGAGCGCCGCAGCGTTGTTGCTCTTGTCGCCGCACAGCCGGGCGCACAGCACCATCAGGAGAGGGCGCAGCCGCTTCCCGCCGCTTCCCATGATGTAGCGCGACACGACCGAAATGAGCGGGATCGTCGAACTCAGCTGGCGGTCGATCTCGGACTCGATGCGTTCGAGGTCGGGACGAATGCGCATGGAAATGCGCTGCTTCATGGATTCTGCAGATTCCGCGTCAAAGTTTGGGGTCGAAGCAAAGGAATGCACTGTCAGTGAGCCCGATTCGTATTTCAAAAGTTCCTTCCCAAAGTGGTCTTCAGAAGGGTCTCAATCCATCTTGGTGCAAAAGGCGGATCCTGCGTAAACGCCACTTCATAACGAATATTTTGTAACATGTCAAAGTGTTTTGCCACGCACCCTCACTGTGGGAGATCACATCCGGAGGGTGATTCAGGAAAGGGGACCTGCAGGGTCCAGTTCGACTTCCAGATCGTAATCATGGGCTCCCGTGACGACCGCGGGTCTGATTTCTCCAATTTCCGCTTCTCCGCGGGTGATGATCACAGCGCCGTCGACTTCGGGAGCCTGAATGGAGGCCCTTCCGCTGAGGAGCAATTCCGTCTCCGCGTGGTAGCCCTCGACGAGCACATCCAGTCTCTCGCCGATTCGCTGTGCCAGACGTCTCCTGGAGATTTCCCTCTGACGCTTCATGAGCACGTCCAGCCGTTCCTCCCTGAGTGACTCCGGAATTTGACCGGGCATGCGGGCCGCTTTCGTACCCCTTTCGGGTGAGAAAGGGAAGGCGCCCACATGGTCGAATTGCGCTTCGTCCAAAAACAGGAGAAGTTCTTCAAAATCCTGGGCGGATTCTCCAGGAAAGCCCACCATGAGGGAAGTGCGAAGGGCTATTTTAGGGAGATGGTCGCGGATGAGCGCAAGGATAGCCCGGGGATGCCGCCTGTCGGCCCCCCGGCCCATGGCTTTCAACACTTTCGGAGAGCAGTGTTGGAAGGGAATATCCAGGTAGGGGACCACCTTGTGGGACCAGGCCATGGTCTCCAGGAGGGCTGCATCCACTCGATCCGGATAGACATAGAGGAGCCGCACCCACTTGAGTTCCGCAAGGTTTTCGAGGGATTCCAGGAGAGTGGCGAGCTGGCCCGTTTCATGCCGGTCGGAACCGAGGGCCGTGAGGTCCTGGGCAATCAGGTTGATCTCTTTCACTCCCTCGGAAACCAGTTGGGAGGCTTCCTCATAAATGTCGCCGACCGAGCGGCTGCGATAGGGACCTCGAAGATGGGGGATCATGCAGTAGGTGCAGCGGTGGCTGCATCCGTCGGCGACTTTGAGATAGGCGGAATAGAAGGGTGTGGAGCGCTTGCGCGGCACGTGGGAGCTCATGAGAAAATCGGGCCTGCGGATGTGAACCCCGGAACTTTCAGGACCTTGAAGAATCCCGAGCAGTTCGTGGTAGTGCGATGTGCCTAGAAAAACATCCACTTCCGGAAGCAGTTCCCGGAGTTTCCGCCCGTAGCGCTGAACCATGCAGCCAGTCACGACGAGCGTCTTGCAGACCGCGTGGATTTTGTGCTGCGACACCTCCAGGATGGTGTCCACCGCCTCCTGGACTGCGCTCTCCAGAAACCCGCAGGTGTTGACGACAATGAGCTCCGCCTTGGAAAGGTCATCTGTGAGCATGTAGCCGGCTTTTTCCACTTGCGGGATCATGATCTCGCTGTCGACCAGATTCTTGGCGCATCCGAGACTGACAAGGGCTGCGAACGAAGGCATAGGAGCGATCTTTCCGAATGTTCTTGAAAAAATTGCAGTGCAGGCAGGCATCCGTGCGGTGAAAAGAGAGGCAGTATTGTCTAACGCCGCCAGGATCCGTCATTCCAAACCCAACGACTCCATGCGCTCGTGAAAAAAACAGGCGGTGAGTCGCTTTTTCAGAGGAGTATTCATAACATGGGGAAACCAGAGAAGAAAGACGTGAAAGATCGTCCCCCAGTGCGCCGGAGGCCCTTTCGCTGTCTTTAAACCATGGCCCGGCTGATCCTGTGGCGAATAGGAAACCCGTTTGATTTTTTTTTGCTCAATAGTTATGAATGGAGCACACGCCAAATTATCCCCGTAACAGTCTCTCACAATGAGGAGGTCCGACACATCCCGCAAGGGATCTTTTTGATGCAAGCAGTGGGCTGCCGTCACGGCCGCTGAATGTGTGAAGGGGGCGAGGCGCAGCCATGCTAGGTCGAGTGAGTTGAAAGACTCCTGAAACTTGTGCAGCCCTCCGGAGGGCTGAAACTTTCCCGAAAACGTCATTCGGGAATGCGTGTTGCGGATCGGTTGGGAGTGAGAGAGGGGATTGAATGCTTTTATTGCGGTTTCGCACAACTCTGGTGAATCTGGGAATGGTTAAACTTGAAAGGGGCGCTGTCAACTTTAAGGAGAAAGGGAAAAATGCCTAAAGAGAGGAACACTCGAGGGCAAGTGGCTCACTTGGAGATGGATGAGAGATCGTTGGGGCCTATGATGTGCAAGGAGGGAAAGGGGGTGAGGAATTTTGCCTGCCTGAACTACGACGCATGCCTCGACAAGGCCGCGAAGGCGATGTGGGGTGGATTCACATGCCGGGACTGCGCCATTTACACTCCCAAGGATGAGGAGTGCAGCTATTGAACGACCCCTCTTTAGGGTTTGGAGCGACACACAAAAAATAACCCGCGGTTGCGGGTTATTTTTTGTGTCCAGTTTTTATTCGGACTTTTTTTCCTCTGGGGCCGGACTCTCACCGGGCTCTGCCGCAGAAGGTACCGTGGATTCCGGCGCGGCGGGGGGAGGAGTCTGTGCCGCCACCGCAGGTTCAGCTGCAGGGGATTGGGCCTTCACAGGCTTTTTCCTGGGTGTCACGGTCTCGCTGACGAGTTGCACCAGGCACATGGGCGACGCATCTCCACGGCGGAAACCCACCTTGGTGAGGCGGGTGTAGCCGCCCTGGCGGGTTTGAAACCGCGGCCCCAGCTCCGCAAAAAGCTTGTGGACAACATCCTTGTCGCGCACGGAAGCGAGAGCCTGGCGGCGAGCATGCAGGTCTCCACGCTTACCGAGAGTGATCATCCAATCGGCCCAGCGGCGCAACTCTTTGGCTTTGGGGACCGTGGTGTAAATCTGCTCGTTACGCAACAAGGAAGTCACCATGTTCCGGAACATGGCCAATCGGTGACTGGTCGTCCGATTCAGTTTTCTTCCAGAAACTCCATGTCGCATGGCTATTCCTGTTCCTTTCTACGCTGGTCGATTTCTTCGCGAGTGGGGAAACTGTCCAGCTTCATCCCCAGGGAGAGGCCCATTTCTGCAAGGATTTCCTTGATTTCGTTGAGGGATTTCCTGCCGAAGTTTTTCGTTTTGAGCATTTCCGCCTCGGTCTTCTGAACCAGTTCGCCGATGTGGCGAATGTCAGCGTTCTTGAGGCAGTTGGCGGACCGCACGGAAAGCTCCAGTTCATCCACGCTGCGGAAAAGATTTTCGTTGAAAGATGGCTCCGAGCGAATCTCTTCTTCGGAACTCTCCAACTCCTCTTCAAAGTTGATGAAGATGGTCAGCTGGTCTTTGAGAATCTTGGCGGCGAAGGCGAGAGAATCCTCGGGGCTGATGCTTCCATCGGTCCAGATCTCCATGGTGAGCTTGTCGTAGTCGGTGATCTGGGCCACACGAGCTTGCGTGATCGTGTAGCTGACTTTGCGCACGGGGGAGAAAATGGAATCGATGGGGATGGTGCCGATGGACTGGGTTTCATCCGCATTGCGATCGGCGGGCACGTATCCCTTGCCCTGCTTGATCGTGAGCTCCATTCGGAGCGTGGCGTCCTTGGCCAGGGTGCAGATCTGCTGATGGGTGTTGAGGACCTCGACCTGGGAGGTGCCCTGAATGTCTCCCGCAACCACAGCACCCGGGCCCTCCTTTTCAAGAAGGATCTGCCATGGACCTTCCCCGTGGACTCGAAACCGGACCTCCTTCAAGTTCAAAATGACGTCGGTGACATCTTCCAAGACGCCGGGGATGGTGGAGAATTCATGGAGCACGCCGTCGATTTTGACACTGGTGATGGCGGCTCCCTGGAGAGATGAGAGCAACACGCGGCGCAGGGCATTGCCCAGCGTGATGCCGAATCCACGTTCTAGAGGTTCGCAGACAAATTTCCCGTATGTTTCGGGCTGGTTGTCGGTTTCAATTTCCAAGCGCTTCGGTTTGATGAGCTCGCGCCAATTCCTTTGCATAATGATTCCTCATTGAGAGATGTCACCATTGCATTCGTTCCGGTGAAAGGAAAATGCAAAACCGGATAAAGAGACGTGTGGCTGCAGCTCAATACCCGGCAAGTCATTCAGGAGGAATTCAAGGTGCTATTTGGAGTAGAATTCTACAACCAGCTGTTCCTGAACAGGAAGGTTCATCTCTTCACGGGTCGGGAAGTTCTTGAAGACGCCTTCGAAGGCGGCTTTGTCTAGGTCGAGCCATGGCGCGAGGCCGCGACGGGGGAGAGCTTCCTGGGCATCGTTGATCGCACCGATCTGTCGACTGGATTCCACCACGGTGATTTTGTCTCCGGGACGCAGAAGGATCGAGGGGATGTTGACCTTCCTGCCGTTCAGGAGAAAGTGGTTGTGGCGGACCAGCTGGCGGGCTTCGGCACGGGAGTTGGCGAATCCAAGCCGGTAGACGGTATTGTCCAACCGGCGCTCCAGAAGCACGAGGAAGTTGGTTCCTGTGACGCCTTTCTGGCGGTCTGCTTCTTTGAAATACTCCTTGAACTGCTTTTCACCCAGACCGTAAATGCGACGAATTCGCTGCTTTTCGCGCAACTGAATGCCGTAGCCCGAAAGTTTGCCGCGTCCCTGACCATGTTGTCCCGGTGGGTAGTTGCGACGTTCCACGGCGCATTTGTCAGAATAGCAGCGATCGCCTTTGAGATAGAGCTTCATTGTCTCTCTGCGGCAAAGTCTGCAGACGGAACCGGTATAGCGAGCCAATGTGAATTCCTCCTTGTGCAGGGTCACCCTCAGAGGAGCTGCTCTGAGGATTGGAGCCAATCGTTCAAACACGCCGTCTCTTGGGAGGCCGGCACCCGTTGTGGGGAATGGGGGTGACATCCCGGATGGCCGTGATGTTGAACCCGATGGCCTGCAGGGCGCGCAGAGCGGCTTCGCGGCCGGATCCGGGGCCCTTGACCAGGACTTCGATGTTTTGAAGGCCGTGTTCCATGGCCTTTCTGCCGGCAATCTCGGCAGCGGTCTGAGCGGCAAACGGGGTGCTTTTCCGGGAGCCCTTGAATCCCTGGCTTCCCGCCGTGGCCCAGGAAATGGCGTTTCCGCTCATGTCCGTGATGGTGATGACCGTGTTGTTGAACGTGGAGCGGATGTGAGCGACGCCGTTCTGAATGTTCTTGCGCTCTTTCTTCTTGCGTGTGGCGGTCTTATCCCTTGCCATGATTCCGTTGCCTCCCCCTTATGCCTTCTTGCGCTTGCCCATGACGGAGCGGCGCGGGCCCTTGCGAGTGCGGGCGTTGGTGTGCGTCCTTTGCCCATGAACCGGCAGACCGCGTCGATGTCGCAGGCCGCGGTAGCAACCCAGATCCATGAGGCGTTTGATGTTCATGGAGACCTCGGAACGCAGGTCGCCCTCCACCTTGTGGTGCGAGTCGATGATGTGACGAATGGCGTTGATCTGGTTGTCGTCCAGATCATCCGACTTCAGGTCCCAGGAAATCTGAGCCTCGGTGAGTATCTTCTGCGCTGTGGGTCGACCGATGCCGTAAATGTAGGTTAAGGCAATCTCCATGCGCTTGTTTTTCGGTAGGTCAATGCCTGCAATGCGTGCCAATGCCCGTTCCTCCCGTCAACCTTGTCTTTGCTTGTGTCTGGGGTTTTCACAAATGACTCTGACCGTGCCGTGGCGGCGTATGATCTTGCATTTGCGACAAATGCGTTTGACCGACGTTCTGACTTTCATTTCTCCTTCTCCCGTGTGGCAGGACTGTGGCAAAAGGCGCTCTAGGATTTGGATCTGTACGTGATACGGCCCCGGTTCAAGTCGTAGGGAGAGAGTTCTACCGTTACCTTGTCTCCAGGTAAAATGCGGATGAAGTGCATGCGCATCTTGCCGGATATGTGTGCAAGTATCCGATGGCCGTTGGGCAGCTCCACCCGAAACATGGCGTTGGGAAGGGTCTCGATGACAACACCCTCGACTTCAATGGCGTCTTCTTTGGCCATGCCTTTTACCTTCTCCTTGCGAGTTCAAAAATTTCATCATCAAATCACGCAAAATACATAATATTCCAAAAGGTGTCAAGAGTTAGGTTGAGACAAGATATCCGGACCGTTGGCCGTGACGGCGATGGTGTGCTCAAAATGAGCTGAAAGACTGCGGTCGATCGTCACCGCTGTCCATTTGTCCTGCAGAATCTCCACGCCGGCCCTGCCCAAATTGATCATGGGCTCGATGGCGAAGACCATGCCCGCCTTGAGCTTGATGCCCTTTCCCGGAGGACCGTAATTGGGAATTTGAGGACTTTCATGGAGGCTCCTCCCAATTCCATGACCCACAAACTCACGAACCACGGAATAGCCGAATGCTTCCACGTGGGCTTGAATGGCGTGAGATATGTCCGAGAGATGATTGCCGACGATCGCCTGGCCGATCCCTTTGTACAGGGCCTCCTCGGTGACCTGGCAGAGCTGAGCGGCCTCGGGGGCAATGGTCCCCACGGGCACCGTCATGGCGGCATCACCGTAATAACCTTCTTTGATGACGCCAAAGTCAATGCTGATGATATCCCCCTCGGCAAGCCGCCGTTTCTGGGAGGGCATTCCATGGACCACCTCTTCATTCACCGAGGTGCAAAGAGCGTAGGGAAAACCATGATAGCCCTTGAACGCGGGTTTGGCGGCATGCTTGGCGGCGAGCTCTTCACTGAGCACATTCAGCTCCAGAGTGGTCACTCCCGGCCGAATGTGCTCTCTCAAACGCTCCAGAATCTCAGCCACGATGAGACACGCCTGACGAATCTTCTCTATTTCACGCTGAGATTTCAGTATGATCAAAAGAGGTTTCCTTTACCCCAACACTTTGGTGATGCGGGCGAATATCTCTTCCATGGAGCCGACGCCATCCACCGCCCGCAGCTTGCCCTGCTTGGAATAGTAATCGATCAGAGGTTTGGTCTGGTCGTCGTAGACCTTGAGCCGCGAGCTGACCGTGGCCTCATTGTCGTCATCCCGCTGATACAGTTCTCCGGCGCACTTGTCGCACACGCCGTCCTTCTTGGGAGGATCGAACTTGATGTGGAAGCCGGCACCACAGGCGCGGCAGGTCCTGCGGCCGGTCAACCGACCCAGGAGTTCTTCGCTGGGGACCTCGATGCAGACGACATGGTCGATCTTTTGAGAGAGTTCCGACAGCATGGCATCCAGCGCCTCCGCCTGGCTGACATTGCGGGGAAAACCATCCAGCATGTAACCCTTGGCGCAGTCCGGCTTCTGGATCCGTTCCCTGACGAGGCCGATGACGACGCTGTCGGGAACGAGCGCACCCTGATCCATGTATTTCTTGGCTTCAAGGCCGAGGGGCGTGCCTTCCTTGAGAGCGGCGCGCAGCATGTCGCCGGTTGAAATCTGCGGAATGCCGTACTTGTCGATGAGCCTTTTGGCCTGTGTCCCCTTGCCCGCACCCGGGGGCCCCAACAAAATGATGTTCATGATTCCTCTCCTCCCTGTTGGTGTTCAAATGATCCCATCGGCCGCTGCCTCTCCCCGTGGAGAGTCCACGAGCAGCCCGCGATGCCGATCTTTAAGAACTCAGAAACTTACCTGCGGCCTCGAAAGCGTCCCTGTTTGAGGAATCCCTCGTAGTGCCGCGACAGCATGTGTGCCTCGATCTGAGAGAGGGTGTCCATGGCCACACCGATGACGATGAGGAGCGCGGTGCCCCCGAAGTAGAACGGGACGTTGAATCGTTGAATCAGGATGGTCGGGATGACGCACACAATGGACACATAAATGGCACCGCCAAGCGTGATGCGGCTGAGCACCTTGTCGATATAGTCGGCGGTGGGACGGCCGGGTCGGATACCGGGGATGAACCCACCGTATTTTTTCATGTTGTCGGCCACATCCACAGGGTTGAACACGATGGCTGTGTAGAAGAAACAGAAAAAGATGATGAAAGCGACGAAAAGCAGGGTGTACAGGAGGCGATCGGGCCCCAGAGCGGCCGATACGGCCTGCACCCACGGGATGGCGATGAAGCTGGCGACCGTTGCCGGAAACATGATGATGGACGAGGCAAAGATGGGCGGTATGACCCCCGACGTGTTGATTTTGAGGGGAATGTGGGTGTTCTGCCCGCCGTAGACCCGGCGTCCCACCACCCGCTTGGCATATTGAACGGGGATGCGCCGCTGGCCTCGTTCCATGAAAATGATGCCCGCGACAACCGCGAGCATGAAAACCAGGAGGAGGAGTGCTCCAAAGAGATGCATTTCTCCTGCGGTCACGAGCCGGCCGGTGCTGAGGAGGGCGTTGGGGAGCCCCGCGACGATCCCGGCAAAGATGATGAGGGAGATCCCGTTGCCGATGCCGCGTTCGGTGATCTGCTCGCCCAGCCACATGATGAAGGCCGTGCCGGCCGTCAGGCTGATGACCGTGATGAAGCGAAAGGCCCATCCGGGCTCGAGGACGACCATTTCACCGCCGGGGCCGGTCATGCTCTCAAGACCCACCGCAATGCCGAAGCCCTGGATGACCGAAAGGACCACCGTCCCGTAACGGGTGTACTGAGTGATCTTCTTGCGGCCGACGTCTCCCTCTTTGCTCAGTTTTTCCAGATGAGGGATCACAACGGTCAGCAGCTGGAGGATGATGGACGCACTGATGTAAGGCATGATGCCGAGGGCGAATACGGAAAGCTGGCTCAACGCGCCGCCGGAAAACATGTCGAAGAGGCCGAGAAGGGTTCCTTGAACCGCCTTGAAGAAGGCAGCCAGGGCCTCATTGTTGATTCCCGGTGTCGGGATGTGGACTCCGACTCGGTAGACCGTCAGCAGAAGCAGGGTTATTCCGATGCGTCGCTTGAGCTCTGGAATTTTGCCGATGTTTTGAAAACCTGTAAGCACCCTGGTCATCCTCTTTCATCAAGAAATGATTTCGACCTGCCCTCCAGCTGCCTGGATCTTCTGGACAGCCGAGGCGCTGGCTTTGTGGACCTGAACCGTGATGGCGCGGTCCAATTCACCGTCGCCCAGGAGCTTGACACCCGCGTGGAGCTTTTTCACCAGACCGATTTCCATCAACTGCTGCGGACCGACAACGGTCTGCACCTGGAATGCGGCAAGGTCGCCGATGTTGACGATGGCGTACTGCTTCTTGAAGATATTGGTGAAGCCTCTTTTGGGGACGCGACGCTGCAGCGGCATCTGGCCGCCCTCAAACCAGGGAGGAGTGCCGCCTCCCGAACGGGATTTCTGGCCTTTGGTTCCGCGGGCGGCTGTCTTGCCGAGCCCGGATCCGGACCCTCGACCCAAGCGCTTTCTGGTTTTTTTTGCTCCCGGAGCAGGAGCGAGATCTTGAAGTTTCATGGTCACACTCACTTCTTGTGCGAAAGGATCCAAGGTTTGATCATCAGACCTCTTTGACTTCAACGAGGTGGATGACTTTACGGATGGCGCCCACAACCGGCGGAGTCGCATAGAGCTGAACCGGGCGGTGCAGGCGGGTGAGTCCCAGGGCCTGAAGGATCTTGCGGTGTTTCTCAGGGCGGCCGATGGGGCTTCGAACAAGTTTGACCTCTATGGGCTGTGCCATGGTGTTTCCTCATCTGTTCGCGCGTCGGTTCCCCTGAAGAGGCGCCGGAAAACCGCTGCCCTCGGGAATTGGGGTGCGGACGGCGCGGGGGAGAAAGACGGCGCGGGTTATCTAGTGAGCCACAATGTCCTGGGCATCGCGGCCGCGGATTCTTGCGACGGCGGCGACGCTGCGAAGGGATGAGAGGCCGCTGATGGTTGCCTTCACCACATTGTGGGGATTGCGGGAGCCCAGACACTTGGTGAGGATGTTCTGAATCCCGGCAGCCTCCATGATGGCCCGTACGGCGCCGCCGGCGATCACGCCGGTACCGGCGGATGCGGGCTTGAGCACCACGGAGGATGCGCCGAAGCGGCCCAGAGTGTCATGGGGAATGGTGCCTTCCACCAGGGGAACTTCAACCATGGTGCGTTTGGCTGCTTCCATCCCCTTGCGGATGGCTTCGGGCACTTCGTTGGCTTTTCCGAGGGCGAAGCCGACGCGGCCATTGCCGTCACCCACCACCACAATGGCGCTGAAGGAAAAGCGCCGACCACCTTTCACCACCTTAGCCACGCGGCTGATGTGCACGACCTTGTCGATGAGCTGCAATGGACTGGATTCAACAGCTGTCAATGGATTGCCTCCCTGTAAAAAAGAACGGTATCAAAATTCAAGGCCGGCCTCACGCGCGGCGTCTGCCAGGGCCCGAACTCGGCCGTGATAGATGAAGCCGTTGCGATCAAAAACAACCTTTTGGATGCCTTTCTCCCTGGCCTTACGGGCAATGAGCTGCCCCACGAGTTTGGCGAAACCCACCTTGCCCTGAGGACGCTCAGCCTCTTTCATCTCGGGGGACAGTGTGGAGGCGGCGACGAGGGTTTTGCCCAGCGTGTCGTCGATGACCTGCGCGTAGATGTGTTTATCGCTGCGAAAAACCGAGAGCCTGGGACGTTCGACCGTGCCCGCGACCTTGCGGCGGATCCTCATCTTGCGTTTCAGGCGAGCTAATTCTCTTGGATTGGTATGTTTTCCCATCATCTGCTCCAAAATGCGCTACTTCTTGGATCCGGTCTTGCCGGCCTTGCGCATGACGCGCTCATCCGCATAGCGAATGCCTTTGCCTTTGTAGGGCTCGACGGGGCGAAGCCCGCGAATCTGAGCGGCGGCCAGTCCAAGGAGTTCTTTGTCGATGCCTTCCAGCTGAACCACGTTTTGTTTGTCCACCGTGGCGCTGATGCCCGGGGGCAGGTTGAACTTCACCGGGTTTGAATAGCCGATACTGAGGTTGAGCACGTCGCTTTGGACTTCGGCGCGATACCCGGTGCCGAGGATGGCGAGGGACTTGGTGAAGCCCTGACTGACACCCACGACCATGTTGTTGACCAGGGCGCGCACCAGGCCGTGCAGAGACCGCGATTCCTTGGTGTCATCCTGGCGGCGGACGTGAATGAACGCGTCCTGGACATCGATCTGGATATTGCGGGGCAGGGTGCGCGACAAGGTGCCTTTGGGACCCTTGACCGTCAGAAGATCCTCCTGCAGGGAGGCGGTGACTCCCTGTGGAATGGGAATGGGCAGTTTCCCCACACGAGACATGATGCGACTCCTTCATTAGCCAAACGTTGACATTCCATCGTGATGACCAAAGAACAGGGGGCGGAATTTACCACACGGAACAAAGAAGCTCCCCGCCGATCTGTTCTTTGCGCGCCTGGCTGTCCGTCATGATGCCCTTGGACGTGGAGAGGATATTGACCCCAAGACCGTTCAGAACGCGTGGAATCTCGCTGTGTCCAACGTAAATGCGGCAGCCGGGCTTGCTGATGCGTTTCACTCCCGCAATGGCCCCTTCCCGCGACTGGGTGTATTTCAACTGGACGCGAAGGACACCCTGCTTGTCATCCTGGATGAACTTAAAATTCTTGATGTAGCCCTCGTCTTTGAGGATGCGCGCGATGCTGGTCTTTATCCCCGAGGCGGGAATATCCACCTTGTCGAAACGCGCCTTTTGAGCATTCTTGATGCGATTCAAAAAATCAGAAATAGGATCCGAGACCATAGTGAATACGCTCCTTTGAGTTCCCCCACGCTCTACCAGCTTGCCTTCACCACTCCGGGCAGTTCGCCCCTGAGGGCCATGTTGCGAAAGCAGATGCGGCAGATGCCAAATTTGCGCAGAAACGCTCTGGGCCGTCCGCACAACGGACAACGGTTGTAAGCCCGCACGTCAAATTTAGGGGATCGTGTTGCCTTGGCGATCAGAGACTTCTTGGCCAACTTTGCCTCCTTGAATGTCGCGGTGAATAATTCCTCAGCTTCTGAAGGGCATCCCCATCAAGGTGAGGAGTTCTCTCGTTTCCGCATCGGTCTTGGCGGTGGTCACCACCGTGATGTTCATGCCCTTGATCTTGTCGATCTTGTCGTAGTCGATTTCCGGGAAGATGATGTGTTCCTTGATGCCGAGGGTGTAATTGCCCCGCCCGTCGAACGCTTTGGAAGAGACACCGCGGAAATCTCTCACGCGAGGCAGTGCGATGTTCACAAGTTTGTCAAGAAATTCATACATCCGATCGCCGCGCAGGGTGACCATGCAGCCGATGGGCATCCCTTTCCGGAGCTTGAAGGCGGCGATGCTCTGACGCGCCCGGGTGATGACCGGTTTCTGACCTGCGATCTGAGCGAGCTCGGCAGCGGCAGAATCCAGGATTTTGATGTTTTGAATGGCCTCACCCAGGCCCATGTTCAAGACCACCTTGGTGATCTTGGGGATCTGCATGGGGCTTTTGTAACCGAACTGTTGTGAAAGCTTGGGAGCTATTTCGTTCTGATACTTCTCTCGCAATCGTGCCATGAATTGCCTCCACTCCCGTATCCAGACCAAAGATGAACGATTCAGTCGATGATTTCGTTACACTTCTTGCAAAATCGAACCTTCCGATTGTCCTCGAGAATCTTGTAGCCCACTCGTGTCGGGTCTGTGCATTTGGTGCATACCAGCTTCAGGTTGGAAACGTGGATGGGCATTTCCTTGTCCAGGATGCCCCCCTGCCTGTTTTGCTGGCTGGGTTTAAGATGCCGCTTCGCCACGTTGATTTTCTCGACAACGGCCCTGCTGCTTTTGGGAATGACGCGCATGACCTTGCCGGTTTTTCCCTTGTCTTTCCCGGCGATGACCGTGACGATGTCATTCTTTTTGATATGGAACTTCTTTTGCTCTTGCATGGGAGTGCATCCTCATCGTCAAATCACTTCAGGAGCCAGAGAAATGATCTTCATGAACTGTTTGGCTCGAAGTTCGCGGGCTACGGGTCCAAAAATGCGCGTGCCGATCGGTTCCTTGGCGTTGTTGATGAGGACCGCCGAGTTGTCGTCAAACTTGATGTAGGATCCATCGGGGCGCCGCACTTCCTTGGTCGTGCGGACGACAACGGCCTTCAGCACATCGCCCTTCTTCACTTTGGCGTTGGGAATCGCCTCCTTGACGGAAACCACGATGATGTCTCCGACGGAGGCGTAGCGTTTTCGTGAGCCTCCCAAAACCTTTATACAGTACAACCGCTTCGCCCCGGAGTTGTCCGCGGCATTGAGCTGAGTCTCTGTCTGTATCATGGTTCACTCCATAGGGTGAGGCTCGATGGCCGAGCACTCAAACCGGACGCATATTCATTGAAACATGGGCAGCTTCAGACCGCCGCCTTGGCCAAGATTTTCACCACCACCCAGCGCTTGTCCTTGCTCAGGGGACGAGATTCTTCAATGAGAACCCGGTCGCCGATCTGGCAGGCGTTTTGCGCGTCGTGAGCTTTGAACTTGTTGCGGCGGCGAACGAACTTCTTGTACATGGGGTGCGTCACGAGACGCTCCACCTGGACGACCACGGTCTTGTCCATTTTGTTGCTGGTGACGAGGCCGACGCGTTTCTTACGATTGACGGTTTGCTGTTCCATAACGCACATCCTCATGCCGCTGGGTTTTGGCTCTTTTCGCGCAAAATGGTTTGAATCCTGGCAACGGTTCTGCGAGTTTTCGTCAGTTGCGCCGTGTTTTCCAACTGTTTGGTCACATGCTGGAATTTGAGATTGAAGAGAGACTCCTGGGCATCGTGGAGTTTCTGTTGCAATTCCTCGGGAGTCATGCCGCGCAGGGTTTCCGTTTTCATATGACATCCTCTCTGGACACGAAGCGCACCGGAATCGGCAGCTTATGAGATGCCAGGATGAGCGCTTCCTTGGCGATGGCTTCAGGGACTCCCTTGATCTCATACAGGATGCGACCGGGTTTGATCACGGCCACCCACGCTTCGGGAGATCCCTTACCTTTTCCCATTCGAGTTTCGGCCGGTTTTTTCGTGATGGATTTATCGGGAAAAATGCGAATCCAGAGTTTTCCCCCGCGACGAACACGGCGGGAGATGGCGATACGCGCCGCTTCGATCTGGCGGGACGTGATGTACCCGCAACCCAGGGCTTTGAGACCGTAGTCGCCGAAATTCAGGGCAGAGCCACGGGTAGCCATTCCGCGCATGCGGCCCTTCTGCTGTTTGCGATACTTGACTCGTTTTGGTGCTAGCATGTCTCTACTCTCCTATGCGTCACCGCCATGACGACGAAGTTGCTGCGCCCTCCGGGGTGATAGTTCATACCTCATCGCTCAAGGGGAACGATGACAGCTGAAGACTCTCGGTCGACCGGGGCATGGAGGAACCTTGAACGGCGAGATGTGAACTATCGCGCCAAGAGGCCGAGGCGCGTCAGGGCAAGACCTCGCCTTTGAAGATCCAAACCTTCACTCCGATAACGCCATAGGTGGTTTTTGCCAGTGCGGTTCCGTAGTCTATGTCGGCACGAAGCGTGTGCAGAGGCACGCGCCCCTCCCGGTACCACTCCCGACGTGCCATTTCAGCGCCTCCCAGGCGGCCTGAGGTGGCCACGCGGACGCCCTTGGCCCCAAATTTCAACGCGGAGGTCACGGCACGTTTCATGGCGCGTCGGAAGGCCACACGCCGGACCAGCTGGAGCGCGATGTTCTCGGAGACCAGAGTGGCGTCCAGCTCGGGACGGCGAACCTCCTGGATGTCGATGAGAATTTCGCGCTTGAATTTCTTCTCCAGATCTTTGCGAAGCGACTCGATCTCGGCGCCCTTCTTGCCGATCACGATGCCGGGCCGCGCCGTAAAAACACGTACCTTGACCTTGTTGGCCGCGCGTTCGATCTCCACCTTGGAAATCCCGGCGTGATACAGTCGCTTTTTGATGTAGTTCCTGATCTGACGGTCTTCCACCACCAGCTTGGGATAATCTTTGGTGGCAAACCACCGGGAATCCCAAGTTCGGATGACGCCCAACCGAAAACCTGTCGGATGTACCTTCTGTCCCAAACTTCACCTCCACAAGAATTTAGATGCGCTCAAAGGGTCCGTGAATCCACGGGCCGGCGAAAGGTCACGGGCCCCCGTGAATTCGCCTTCGGCTGAATGCCGCGGCAAACGGCTATTTTTCCCTCAAAACCACAGTGATATGGCTGCTGCCCTTCAGGATGCGCGTGGCGCGCCCCATGGCGCGTGGACGCCAGCGTTTGAGCCTCGGGCCTTCATCGACAAAAATGGTGTGCACGTAGAGGTGATCGACATCCATGTTGCCGGCGTTTTCAGCGTTGGCGATGGCGGAACGCAGGGTCTTGGTGATGAGACGACAGCTTTTCTTGGGCGTGTATTTCAATATGGTGAGCGCATCGTCCACCATTTTGCCCCGAACCATGTTGGCAACCAGACGAGCCTTGTGCGGCGAAACACGCAGGTACTTGGTTACGGCTCTCGCTTCCATTACTTCTTCCCCTTCACTTTGGACTTCCTGTCGCCGGCATGGCCGTAAAAGGTTCTCGTGGGAGAGAACTCACCAAGCTTGTGGCCCACCATGTTTTCGGAGACGAAAACCGGGATGAATTTCTTGCCGTTGTGGACGGCAAGGGTGAGGCCCACGAAATCCGGCAGGATCGTCGACCTGCGGGACCAGGTTTTGATGACCTTGCGATCCCCGGTCTCCTTTGCCTTGAAAACCTTCTCCATGAGGTGAGAATCGACAAATGGTCCTTTTTTCAAGGATCGTGGCATTACATTCTCCTTATGGCCGGGCGCACTCATCGATGAAAGCGGAGCCGCCTTCTCCCCGTTTGCGAAAGAGGGGAATGATAACAGATTTCAGCGCCGTGCCAACCAAAATATGAGTGTGATCCCAGTTAAAACGTTTCCTATTTGCGGCGACGCGTGATGAACTTGTCGCTCGGCTTGCTTTTGCGGGTACGGTATCCCTTGGTGGGAACACCCCAGGGCGTGCACGGATGACGACCGCCGGAGCTGCGACCTTCGCCACCGCCCATGGGATGGTCGACGGGATTCATGGCAACGCCGCGCACGTGAGGGCGTTTGCCGGCCCAGCGTTTGCGCCCCGCCTTGCCCAGAGAGATGTTTTCGTGTTCGATGTTGCCGACCTGACCGACGGTGGCCCTGCAGGTGAGCAGCACCATGCGCATTTCAGTGGAGGGCATGCGCAGGATTGCGTGCTTGCCTTCCTTGGCGATGAACTGAATGCTGGATCCGGCCGATCTGCCCAGCTGGCCGCCCTTTCCGGGCTTGAGCTCCACATTGTGCACCACAGTGCCCACGGGCATGTTGGCAAGGCGGAGGCAGTTCCCGGGTTTGATGTCGGCCTCGGGACCCGAGATGACCGTATCCCCCACGGAAAGCCCCACGGGAGCGATGATGTAGCGCTTTTCACCGTCCACGTAGTGGAGCAGCGCAATGTGGGATGACCGGTTTGGGTCGTACTGGATGCTCGCCACCTTTGCGGGGATGTTTTCCTTGTCTCGCTTGAAATCGATCACACGGTACATCCGCTTGTGCCCGCCCCCTCGGTGCCATGCGGTCACCCGCCCCGTGTTGTTGCGCCCGCCCGATTTCTTGATGGGGCGCAGCAGACTCTTTTCGGGGGTGGTGGATGTGATTTCATCGAATGTGGCATAGGTCTGAAACCGACGGCCGGGTGAAGTCGGATTCACTGTCTTGATGCCCATAACGGATCCTCTCTCCTATCTCTAGACACCCTCAAAGAATTCGACACGCTGGCCGGGCTTGATGGTGACGATGGCCTTTTTCCAATCGGGACGCTTGGTGAAGTAACGCCCCACGCGCTTGCGCTTGCCCTTCATGTTGGTGGTGGTCACATCGAGGACATCCACTTTGAAGATGGCAGCGACGGCTTCCTTGATCTCAATCTTGTTGGCGCGACGGTCCACCTCGAAGGCCAGCTTGTTGTGCTCTTCCTTCTCGATGGTGCTTTTTTCGGTGACCAGAGGACGCTTGAGAATCTGAAAAGTTTTCTTGCTCATGAGCCAAACCTCTCTTCTATCTTCCCAATCGTTTCCTGAGTCAAGAGGATGGTGCGGTAGTTGAGAAGGTCGTAGACGTTGAGCCCGTCGGTGCGCAGCACCTTCACATCGGGGATGTTGCGCGCTGACTTTTCGATGACCTCGTCTTCCTGTGCGGTGAGCACCAGGGTCTTCCTGATCTGGAATCGATCGAGTATGGCAGCGAAATCCCTGGTCTTGATCTGTTCAAGCCCCAGATTGTCAACCACCTTGAATTCCTGTTCGAGGACTTTCTGGCTGAGGGCCATTTTGAGCCCGAGACGCCGGACTTTTTTGGGCACCTTCATGTCGTAGGAACGTGGCTGGGGCCCATGAATGGTTCCGCCGCCGCGCCAGATGGGAGAGCGACTCGTTCCTGCCCGCGCGCGCCCCGTCCCTTTCTGGCGCCAGGGCTTTTTGCCGCCGCCGCGCACTTCGCTGCGCCCCTTGGTCTTGGCCGTTCCCGCTCTGCGCTTTGCCAGTTGGTAAAGGACAACTTCGTGCAAGACATGAGGATTGACCGGGACGCCGAAAATGTCGTCCCGGAGCTCAAGCTGTCCGATCACTTCGCTGTTGTTGTTGTATATGTCCACAGTTGGCATGGTGATCCCCGAATTCTTTCCCCAACGGAATGGTTGCAGATTATTTGACACGATTGGTTTTGCGAATGAATACAATGCCATTCCTGGCGCCGGGAACGGCACCCTTGACAACCAGCAGGTTGTCTTCCGGGCGCACGTCGATGACCTTCAACCCCATGACGGTGACGCGCTTGTTCCCCTTCTGGCCGGGCATTTTCTTGCCTTTGATGACGCGGCCTGGATAGGTGGCGTTACCGGTGGAGCCGGGTTCTCTCACGTTCTTGGAACCATGTCCGTCAGGACCGCGTCCGAACCCCCACCGCTTGATGGTGCCGGCATATCCCTTGCCCTTGCTGGTGCCGCGGACGTCGATGAGATCGCCGATCTGGAAAGTGTCGACGGTGAGCTGCTGGCCCAGTTCGTAGGACTCGCTGCCGTCCTGGGGGAGGCGCACTTCTTTGATCACCTGGAAATACCCCTGGCCCGCCTTGTCCATGTGGCCTTTGAGGGGACGACTGACGTGCTTGGGCTTGCGCGTGCCGAACGCAATCTGCAGGGCTGCGTAGCCGTCTCGTTCCGGGGTCTTCACCTGAGTCACAGTGCAGGGTCCCGCTTCGATGAGTGTCACGGGTACGGCGTTGCCCTCTTCTGTGTACAACTGGGTCATCTGGAGTTTGCGTCCAATGATTGCCTTCATCATGGTCTCTTGCCTTCTTTTGCTTCAGCGCCCGCTCGTTGGCTAAAGCTTGATTTCCACATCGACACCGGCAGAGAGGTCGAGTTTCATGAGCGAGTCGACGGTCTGCTGTGTGGGTTCCAGGATGTCGATCAGACGTTTGTGGACGCGAATCTCAAACTGCTCACGCGACTTCTTGTCCACATGGACGGATCGAAGAATGGTGTAGCGATGAATTTTGGTCGGCAGCGGAATGGGGCCCGCTACCCTCGCACCGGTCTTCTTGGCCGTCATCACGATCTCATTGGTGGACTGGTCGAGCAGCTTGTGATCGTATGCCTTCAGGCGGATGCGAATTCGTTGATTCGTCATCATAGGTTTTGTTCCTGTCGGTTAAGGGGGCTAGAGGTCCTAGGCGGGACATGGCTCCCCTGGAAAAAGCTAAAAGAATCTCATTCAATGACGCCGGTGAGAACGCCTGCACCGACGGTGCGGCCGCCTTCGCGGATGGCGAAGCGCAGGCCCTCTTCCATGGCCACGGGGGTGATGAGGGCGACCTCACAGCTGATGTTGTCGCCGGGCATGACCATCTCGACGCCCTCGGGAAGGGTCAAAACGCCCGTCACGTCCGTGGTGCGGAAGTAAAACTGGGGCCGATAGCCGGGGAAGAAGGGGGTGTGGCGGCCGCCTTCCTCTTTCTTGAGCACATACACTTCCGCCTTGAACTTCGTGTGGGGCTTGATGCTGCCGGGCTTGGCCACCACCTGGCCGCGTTCCACTTCATCGCGCTTGGTGCCGCGGATGAGGATGCCCACGTTGTCTCCCGCCTGCCCCTGGTCCAGGGTCTTGCGGAACATTTCCACGCCCGTGCACACCGTCTTGAAGGTGGGACGGAACCCCACGATTTCCACTTCATCCCCCACCTTGATGATGCCGCGCTCCACACGACCCGTCACCACCGTGCCGCGGCCGCTGATGGAAAACACGTCCTCGATGGGCATCAGGAAGGGCTTGTCCACAGCCCGCACGGGTTCGGGAATGTAGGCGTCGATGGCGTCCATGAGGTCCATGATGCACTTGGCGTCGGGGGAATCGGGGTCATCGGTTTCCAGGGCCTTCAAGGCCGACCCGTGGACGATGGGGATCTCGTCACCGGGGAACCCGTACTTGGTGAGCAGTTCCCGCAGTTCCAGCTCCACCAGTTCGATGAGTTCCGGGTCGTCCACCATGTCCACCTTGTTGAGGAAGACCACGATGTAGGGCACCCCCACCTGGCGGGAGAGCAGGATGTGCTCCCGCGTCTGAGGCATGGGGCCGTCGTTGGCGGCCACCACGAGAATGGCTCCATCCATCTGAGCGGCGCCCGTGATCATGTTCTTGATATAGTCCGCGTGTCCCGGGCAGTCCACGTGAGCGTAGTGACGCTTGGCGGTTTCGTACTCCACGTGAGCCGTGGCGATGGTGATGCCGCGCTCGCGCTCTTCGGGAGCCTTGTCGATCTGGTCGAAGGGAACGTAGTCCGCCGCCCCCCGCTTGGCCAGGTTCTTGGTGATGGCCGCCGTCAACGTCGTCTTGCCGTGGTCGATGTGACCGATGGTGCCCACGTTCACATGCGGTTTCGTCCGCTCAAACTTCTTCTTTGCCATCTTGAATTCCTCCTCGCCGATACTCTCTCAGTTCCAAACCTCTAGTGAAGGTGCGGTGAAATCAACCTTGTCAGGGAAGACGCGCAGGATGCCGGGAGCCGCAGCCGAGCCCAACTTGCAGGTACCCAAGAGAGTGGCGAAAGCCTGCATTCCCGACTTCAGGGAAACCTTGGGGGAGGCGCCCCCTCGTCGCGGCTGTCAAAGGCATGGGAGACTACCATCTGTAGTGAGCGAAGGCCTTGTTCGCTTCAGCCATGCGGTGCGTGTCTTCACGTTTCTTGACGGATCCGCCTCGATTCTGGGCTGCGTCCTGAAGTTCGCCCGCGAGCTTCTGGACCATCGTCTTCTCCGAGCGCTGGCGAGAGTAATTGATGATCCAGCGCATGGCCAGCGCATCGCGACGTTCGTAGCGCACTTCCACGGGAACCTGATACGTTGCGCCGCCCACCCGGCGGGATTTGACCTCGATCAAGGGCCGCACATTCTCCATGGCCTTGTTGAAAACTTCGAGAGGTTCCTGTTTGGAGCGCTGCTCGATGAGGTTCATTGCGCCATAGATGATCGATTCCGCAACGCTTTTCTTGCCCTGCTTCATGATGTTGTTGATGAACTTGGCCAGCAGGCGGCTGTTGTACTTGGGATCAGGAAGGACCTGACGTTTTGGGACTTCTCTTCTTCTTGGCATCCGCGTCCTCGATGTTTTCTGAATTCACGAGAAAAGAGAGGCCATGACGGTGCTCAGAGCGTCATGGCCCTCCAGACAAACGTGTTGCTCTGCCTATTTGGGTCTCTTGGCACCGTACTTGGACCGGCCCTGCTTCCGGTTGGCCACTCCCAGTGCATCCAGAGTGCCTCGAATGATGTGATACCGCACGCCCGGAAGGTCCTTGACGCGGCCTCCGCGGATGAGCACCACCGAGTGCTCCTGCAGGTTGTGCCCGATGCCGGGGATGTAGGAGGTGACCTCAATGCCGTTTGTCAGGCGGACGCGGGCAATTTTGCGCAAGGCAGAGTTGGGCTTCTTGGGCGTCGTGGTGTAAACGCGCACACAGACTCCGCGCTTCTGCGGGCAATTCTGCAGTGCCGGCGTACTGGACTTGGTGATGATCTTTTCTCTGCCTTTTCGAACCAACTGGTTGATCGTGGGCATCGCTCTTCTTCTCCACTTTCTTTCGGAAATCCGGTCCATTTGCCCTGCTTCGGGCTTCCAAATCTCCTCTTTTTACAGATGACCGCCGGGGTTGTCAAGATTTTTGTGAGGAGACGGACACTTCTCCATCACGATGTCTCAGAAATTGCATGGGACCGTGAGACGGCAGCGGAGAGAAATGCCGGCGTCCCCCCGGACCCTTCAGCGGCTGATTTCCCGGTAGCGTTTCAGTCCGGTGCCCGCGGGAATCAACCGGCCCATGATGACGTTCTCCTTGAGTCCGAGGAGCGCATCCACTTTGCCGGCGGTGGCGGCATCGGTGAGCACTTTGGTCGTCTCCTGGAACGACGCGGCGGAAATGAAGCTTTGCGTGCTCAGAGACGCCTTGGTGATCCCCAGCAGAAGCGGTTCAGCGGCTGCATGGCGCTTCCCTTCCCGTTCCAGCTTGGAATTGATTTCCTCAAACACGTTCTTCTCGACAAATTCACCCACCAGAAATTCCGAATCTCCCGGATCGGTGATGCGCACGCGCTTGAGCATCTGGCGGACAATCACCTCAATGTGCTTGTCGTTGATCTTGACGCCCTGGAGCCGGTAGACCTGCTGCACTTCATCCACCAGGTACTTGGCCACTTCCTTTTCCCCAAGAACGGTGAGGATGTCGTGGGGGTTGGGGGACCCGTCCATGAGCGGTTCGCCGGCCCGGACAAAGTCGCCTTCGTGCACACTGATGTGCTTGCCTTTGGGAATGAGATAATCCCTCGGGTCTCCCACCTCGGGGGTTACGGTGACCTTGCGTTTCCCCTTGGTGTCCTTGCCGAAGCTCACCACGCCGTCGATCTCGGTGATCACCGCATTTTCCTTGGGTTTTCGAACTTCAAAAAGTTCCGCGACCCTCGGCAGACCTCCCGTGATGTCCTTCGTCTTGGTCGTTTCTCGAGGAATTCGAGCGAGAACGTCGCCGGGGAACACCACGTCCCCTTCAGTGACCATGAGAATAGCCCCCACCGGCATGAAGTAGCGGGCATGCCCCCCTTCGCCGACTCTCGCCGTTTTTCCCTTTTCATCCTTGATGGAGATCCGCGGCCGAACATCCGAGTCCCGATATTCCACGACCACTTTGCTGGCTTTGCCCGTCACAGGGTCAAGCTTTTCCTGCATGGTCTGGCCTTCCACAATGTCCCCGAACTTCACGGTGCCCGCCACATCGGTCAAAATGGGGGTCGTGAAGGGGTCCCATTCCGCCAGGAGCACGTCGGTCTCGATCTGCTGCCCGTCTGTGACTTTGATCTTGGCGCCGTAGTTGATCACGTAACGTTCGCGTTCCCGCCCCGTTTCACTGATCACGCTGATTTCGCCGTTGCGGTTCATGGCGATCAGCTCGCCCTCGCGGTTGCTCACGGTGTTCAGATTGAGAAATTTCACGGTCCCGGGGTACCGGTTCGTGATGGAGGTTCGCTCGATGCTCTTGCTCGCCGTTCCCCCGATGTGAAAGGTTCTCATGGTCAGCTGCGTGCCCGGTTCCCCAATGGATTGAGCGGCGATGATGCCGACCGCTTCACCGATCTGGATCATCTTGCCCATGGCCAGATCGCGCCCATAACACATGGAACAGATGCCCCTCTCGCTGCGGCACGTCAGGGCGGAGCGGATGAAAACCTTTTCGATGCCCGCGTCCTCGATGATCTGAACGCGCTGCTCATCGATCTGCTCGCCCGCATGCACCAGGATCTCGTTGGTCACCGGATCGATGATGTCTTCGTGGGCGATGCGACCCAGGATGCGGTCTCCCAGTCTCTGGATGATTTCTCCGGCTTCCATGAGCGCTTCCACCTGGATGCCGTCCAGGGTGCCGCAGTCCTTTTCGGAGATGATGACATCCTGTGAAACGTCCACAAGCCGACGCGTGAGGTAGCCCGAGTTGGCCGTTTTGAGCGCTGTGTCCGCGAGTCCTTTTCGTGCGCCGTGGGTGGAGATGAAGTACTGGAGCACGGTGAGTCCCTCGCGAAAATTGGCCGTGATGGGCGTTTCGATGATTTCTCCCGAGGGTTTGGCCATGAGCCCCCGCATGCCGGCCAGCTGACGCATCTGATCCTTGCTGCCGCGCGCCCCCGAATCCGCCATCATGAAAATCGGGTTGAAGGACTCCATTTCCTTCACATTGCCTTCTTCATCCGTGACCTTGTGAGTTGCGATCTCCTTCATCATCTGAGCGGCAACATCCTCCGTGGCCTTGGCCCAGATGTCCACCGCCTTGTTGTACTTTTCCCCTTCGGTGATCAGACCCTCATTGTACTGCCTCTCGATCTCTTTCACCTGGTTGAAGGCCGATTCCAGAATGACCGGCTTGGCCTTGGGGATGGTCATGTCCTTGATGGATATGGAAATTCCGGACCGGGTCGCGAACTGGTACCCGAGGTCCTTCAGGCGGTCGGCCAGGATCACGGTCGCTTTCACGCCGGCCTTCCGGTAACAGACGTCGATGAGCTGAGCGAGGCTCTTTTTGTTCATGACCTTGTTGACGGCATGGAAAGGAACTCCCTCGGGGAGGATTTCCGAGAGCAGGACACGCCCGACCGTGGTGTCCACCAGCGCGCCGTTGATGCGAACCTTGATCAAAGCGTGCAGGTCGGCCTCTCCGGCGTCATAGGCGCACCGGACCTCCTCGCGGCTGGAGAAGGCACGGTTCTCGCCCTTGGCGAAATGCTTGTCGCGAGTCATGTAATAGATGCCCAACACGATGTCCTGCGACGGGACGATGATGGGATCACCGTGCGCGGGGCTCAAGATGTTGTTGGTGGACATCATCAGGATGCGCGCCTCGGTCTGGGCCTCGATGGAAAGGGGCACGTGAACAGCCATCTGGTCGCCATCGAAGTCCGCATTGAACGCGGTGCACACGAGAGGGTGCAGCTGGATGGCCTTGCCCTCGATGAGGATCGGTTCGAAGGCCTGGATGCCAAGGCGGTGAAGGGTCGGGGCCCGGTTGAGCATGATGGGAAACTCCCGGACGACCTCATCCAGCGTGTCCCACACCTCCGGAGTTTCCCGTTCCACCATTTTTTTGGCCGCCTTGATGGTGGTCACGTACCCCTGTTCTTCAAGTTTGTTGTAAATGAACGGTTTGAAAAGTTCCAAAGCCATTTTCTTGGGAAGCCCGCACTGGTGCAGACGGAGATTCGGACCCACCACGATGACGGTACGGCCCGAATAGTCGACGCGCTTGCCGAGAAGATTCTGGCGGAAGCGTCCCTGCTTTCCCTTGAGCATGTCGCTGAGGGATTTGAGAGGACGCTTGCTGGCTCCCGTGATGGTTTTTCCCCTTCGACCGTTGTCGAACAGCACGTCCACGGCCTCCTGAAGCATGCGCTTTTCATTGCGGATGATGATATCCGGCGCATTGAGCTCCTGCAGGCGTTTGAGACGGTTGTTGCGGTTGATCACGCGGCGGTAGAGATCGTTGAGGTCACTGGTCGCAAAGCGCCCTCCATCCAGAGGAACCAGAGGTCTCAAGTCGGGAGGCAGCACGGGGATGACGTCCATGATCATCCACTCGGGCTTGTTCTCGGATTCGCGGAACGCGTCGATGATCTTGAGCCGCTTGGCCAGCTTTTTGCGCTTGGCCATGGAATTGGTCTTCATCATCTCTTCACGCAGTTCGGCTGCGAGCGAATGAAGGTCCAATTCGGCGAGGAACTGCTTGATGGCTTCGGCTCCGATGCCGGCGGTGAATCCGGCTCCGTGTTCCTGAACCATCTGGCGGTATTTTTCCTCCGTCAGGAGTTCGCCCCGGTTCAGGGGCGTGTCACCCCCATCCAGGACAATGTAGGAATCGAAGTAGAGGACCTTCTCTAGTTCGCGCAGAGTCAGGTCGAGCATGTTCCCGATTTTGCTGGGCAAGCTGCGCAGAAACCAGATGTGCGCCACGGGGGCCGCCAATTCGATGTGGCCCATCCGTTCGCGCCGGACCTTCGATTGAATGACCTCCACCCCGCACTTCTCGCACACCACACCCCGGTGCTTCATGCGTTTGTATTTCCCGCAGTTGCACTCGTAGTCCTTGATGGGGCCGAAAATCCGGGCGCAAAAGAGACCGTCCCGCTCCGGTTTGAACGTTCTGTAGTTGATGGTCTCCGGCTTCTTGACCTCACCGTAAGACCATTCGAGGATGCGCTCGGGGGAGGCGATCATGATTTTGACGGCATTGAAATTCAAAGGGTCTTTGGGCTTCATGAAAAGACTGTAAAGTTCTTTCAACGCGAACTCCTTGTCAGTGGTGGAACGTCGACACCGGAAGACCTTGGCGTGAAATCCCCGGATTCCCTGATACACCGGTTTCGGGCCATGCGGATCGGCGTCTCATCCAAAGCGTCCCGGCCACTGAGGATCGGATAGTTCAATTCTCTTCTTCTTCCTCTTCAAGCAGCCTGACATCCAGTGCCAGCGCCTGGAGTTCTTTCACCAGTACATTGAACGATTCGGGCAGCCCGGCCTCGAGGGTGTTGTCGCCCTTCACGATCTTTTCGTACATGCGCGTGCGACCGGCCACGTCATCGGATTTCACAGTGAGAAATTCCTGAAGTGCGTGCGCGGCTCCGTAAGCCTCCATGGTCCAGACTTCCATTTCTCCAAGGCGCTGGCCGCCGAACTGCGCCTTGCCTCCCAGGGGCTGCTGAGTCACGAGGGAGTAGGGGCCGATGGACCGTGCGTGAATCTTATCATCCACCAGATGGTGAAGTTTCAGCATGTACATGATGCCGACGGTGACCGGCTGGTCGAAAGGCTCTCCCGTGCGGCCGTCAAAAAGTGTCGACTGGCCTGTCGCAGAAAAGCCCGCTTCCTCGAGAAACGTGCGAATCTCATCTTCTTCCGCACCGTCGAAAACAGGGGAGGCCACGTGGATCCCCTCGCGCAGAGAGGGCACGAGAGCCTTGAGATCCTCGTCGCTCGCGCCGGAAAAGTACTGATCGAATTCCAGCTTGGAGTAGATGCGTTTGAGCTTCTGGTCCACCGTTTCGCGCTCTTTCATCTTTTCGATGATGGAGGCCAGCTGCTCCCCCAGCCCCTTGGCAGCCCAGCCCAGATGGATTTCAAGCACCTGGCCGACATTCATGCGTGAGGGCACACCGAGGGGGTTCAGCACGATGTCCATGGGCGTGCCGTCGGGAAAGTAGGGCATATCCTCCACGGGGAGGATGCGCGAGACGACGCCCTTGTTACCGTGTCGGCCCGCCATTTTGTCGCCGACCTGGAGCTTCCTTTTGACGGCGATGTAGAGTTTCACCATTTTGATGACACCCGGAGGCAGCTCATCCCCACGTTTGAGCTTGCTGATCTTGTCCTCGAACAGGGACTTGATGAGCTCGACCTGCTCGTTGTAATTGTGCAGGATGATCTCCGCTTCCATGGCAACGGCGGGATCCTTGGCCACGGAAATCTGGTGCCACAGCGCACTGGGAAGGGCCATGAGAATCTCTTCCGTGAAAACCTCCCCCTTCTTGATGTAGACCCGCTTGCCGTCTTTGAGCGTGGAATCGCTCACCTTGCCTTCGAGCAGGCGAAAGAGGCGGTGCACCGAGGTCTTGCGGATGATGTCCAGCTCATCGCGCTGGTCCTTCATGAGCCGCGCGATCTCCTGATCCTCGATCATCAGGGTCCGGTCGTCCTTTTCGACGCCTTTGCGCGAAAAGACCTTCGCATCGATGACAATCCCCTCGACTCCCGGAGGCACGCGCAGGGAGGTGTCCTTCACATCGCTTGCCTTTTCCCCGAAGATGGCCCGCAGCAGTTTTTCCTCGGGAGTCAGCTGCGATTCACCCTTGGGCGTCACCTTGCCCGCGAGGATGTCGTTGGGTTTGATGTAGGCGCCGATGCGTATGATGCCGCTTTCGTCCAGGTTGCGGAGGGCCTCTTCTCCCACGTTGGGGATGTCGCGTGTGATGTCCTCCTTGCCCAGTTTGGTGTCCCGCGCGACCACCTCGAACTCTTCGATGTGGATGGAGGTGAAAACGTCCTCTTTGCAGATGCGCTCGCTCACCAGGATGGAATCTTCAAAGTTGTAGCCGCCCCAGCTCATGAACGCGACCATCACATTGCGTCCCAGAGCCAGTTCTCCGTGGTCGGTGGAGGGGCCGTCGGCCAGGATCTGGCCCTTGATGACGTGGTCCCCCTGCTTCACCAGCGGTTTCTGGTTGATGCAGGTGTTCTGGTTGGAACGCTGGAACTTGATGAGCTTGTAGATGTCCACACTCCGGCCCATCTCCGCGTCGTAGCGGTCTGCCCGCACCACGATGCGTGTGGCGTCCACATATTCGACCACGCCGTCTCGTTTTGCCACGATGGCCACGCCGCTGTCCTTGGCCACCACCCTTTCGATGCCCGTCCCCACGAGGGGAGAGCGCGTCTGGATGAGAGGAACGGCCTGGCGCTGCATGTTGGAGCCCATGAGCGCCCGGTTGGCGTCGTCGTGCTCCAGAAAGGGGATAAGGGATGCGGAGACGCTCACGAGCTGGATGGGAGAAACGTCCATGAAGGAGATCTCCTCAGGGGGAACCATGACGAATTCTCCCGCTTTTCGCGCGGAAACCTGATCGCGGATGAAGGCCCCGTCATCGTTCAGAGGAGCATTGGCCTGGGCGATGGGATAGTCCTTTTCGCCCATGGCCGCGAGGTATTCCACTTCATTCTTGGCCACGGAATTTTGGACCTTGCGGTACGGGGTCTCGATGAACCCGTAGGAGTTGACCCGGGCGTAAGTGGAAAGGGACACAATGAGACCGATGTTGGGACCTTCCGGGGTTTCGATGGGACAGATCCTCCCGTAGTGGGTCGGATGGACGTCGCGGACCTCAAAGCCGGCCCGCTCGCGCGTGAGCCCTCCGGGGCCGAGAGCGCTCAGGCGGCGCTTGTGCGTGATTTCCGAAAGGGGATTGGTCTGGTCCATAAACTGGGAAAGCTGGCTCGTTCCGAAAAACTCCTTCACCACTGCCGAGACGGGTTTGGCGTTGATGAGGTCGTGAGGCATCAGGGCTTCCACTTCCTGAAGGGTCATGCGCTCCTTGATGGCCCGTTCCATGCGCACGAGGCCGATCCGGTACTGGTTCTCGAGCAGTTCCCCCACGGCTCTCACGCGACGGTTTCCCAAGTTGTCGATGTCATCCACGGGACCCTGGGAATCCTTGAGACGGATGAGATGGCGGACGGCCGTGAGGATGTCCTCTTTGCGAAGGGTGCGGTAGTCCAGGGGGACGTCTTTCAGGTCCAGCTGCATGTTGAGCTTGAGACGACCCACTTCGGAAAGGTCGTAGTGATCCGGGTCGAAAAACAGCTTATCGAAAAAATCCCGGGCCACCTCATGCGTGGGGGGATTGCTCGGCCGCAGACGCCTGTAGATTTCGATGAGTGCCTCTTCCTTGGTGTTGACCTTGTCCATGAGCAGGGTGTTTCGGAACGAAGGGCTGATGTCGAGTCCTTCCAGATGCAGCAGTTCGATCTCCTGCACGCCCCGTTCGAAAAACTCCGCGAGCATGGTTTCAGTGATGGTGTCGTTGCACTCGGCGATGATCTCGCCGGTGGCGTAGTCGATCACATCCTGAGCCAGCACCTTATCGACGAGATCCGCGGTCTTCATGGGAAGGCTCCGAATCCCGATTTCCTGGAGCCGCCTCAACGTCTGTTTGCCGAGTTTTCTGTTCTTTTTGACAAGGACTTCCCCCGTTTCCGGGTGAAGCACGTCTTCCGGGGCGCGGCTGCCCACCAGGACCTCAGGGTTGAGCTCTTTCTGAGAATGGGTCTCCGTCCCCAAAAAGATTTTTTCACTGGGGTAGAAGTAGTTCAGCAGTTCCTCGGTGCTGTAGCCCAGTGCTTTGAGCAGAACCGTGACCGGGAATTTGCGGCGACGGTCGATGCGCATGAACAGGATGTCCTTGGGATCGAATTCAAGGTCGAGCCAAGATCCGCGCAACGGGATGATGCGTGCGGAATAAAGGATTTTGCCGCTGGAATGGGTCTTGCCGCGGTCGTGATCGAAGAAAATACCGGGAGACCGGTGCAACTGGCTTACGATGACCCGTTCGGTCCCGTTGATGATGAAGGTTCCATTTTCCGTCATGAGCGGGAGGGTCCCGAAATAAATCTCCTGTTCCTTGATGTCGCGAATGGAGCGAGTTTCTGCTTCCTTGTCCACGTCATAGACGACCAGCCGGACCACGATCTTGTTGGGGGCCTCATAGGTCATGCCCCTGGCAAGACACTCTTCGACGTCATACTTGACTTCACCAAAGCTGTACTGAACAAATTCCAGAGACGCCGTGCCGCTGAAATCTTCGATGGGAAAAACGCTCTTGAAAACTTCCTGTAACCCTTTGTTGCTTCGTGCGTCAGGGGCGGCGTCTTTCTGCAGAAATTGCTCGTAGCTCTCCTTCTGCATCTGGATCAGGTTGGGGAGGTCGATGATTTTCTTAATTTTGCCGAAATCTTTTCGCACCCTGTATTCGTGGGTCAAAGCCGTGGCCATGGTCTCTCCTGCGACTTAAAAGTGCGCTTTTGGGTGACACTGAACGTGGTCGAAAATTGTGTGCGTCCGGGATGAGATCTTTGTGGGACTCAGAGCCATTGGATAGGTTGCCATAAAATCGAAAAACGGAAATCGGCCGAAGAAGACAGTTCAGCCGATTTCCGATGAGATGAAGAGAAAAGAAAAGCTACTTGATTTCGACGGTGGCCCCTGCATCGGTCAACTGCTTGGCGATGGCCTGGGCTTCCTCTTTGGGGATGCCTTCCTTCACGACACCGGGGACATTTTCCACCAAATCCTTGGCTTCCTTGAGACCCAGGCTGGTGATGGCTCTCACCTCCTTGATGACATTGATCTTCTTCTCGCCGGAACTGGTGATCACAACAGAAAACTCCGTCTGTTCCTCAACAGGGGCGGCTTCGGCGGCAGCGACGCCGGGCATGGCCGCAACGGCCACAGGTGCCGCGGCGCTCACACCGAAGCGCTCTTCAAGTTCCTTGACGAGCTCGCTCAGCTCCAGAACGGTCATGTTTTCGATAAAGCTAATGACATCTTCTTTGGTCACAGACATTTCTCACTTCCTCCATCAGGGTATTTTTTTTTAAGCCTGTTCTTCTTTTTTTCGTTGCACGGCAGCCAGCAGACCCACAAAAGCTCTCGGAACTCCGCTGAGAACGGTCACCAGACCCGTGGGCACCGCGTTGAGAGTGCCCAGCAACTTGGCCAGGAGCTGCTCCCGGGGCGGCAGTTCCGCGAGATCGGAGACCTGTGCAGGATCCAGGAGCCGATTGCCCAGCGCACACGCCTTGATCTGAAATTTCTCCTTGTCCTTCGAGAATTTCTTGAGAATCTTGGCGGGAACCGCAGGATCTCCGTAGCCGATGGCGACGGCACAAGTGCCTTTCAAGTGTGGTTCGAGCACCGCTGCGCCCGTTTCGCGGCTCGCCAAACGCATCAGGGTGTTTTTGACCACCTGATACTCGATTTGTTCGGCCGCAAGAGCGTCACGGAGCGTGGTCATCTCGGCGACGGTCAATCCCTTGAAATCCGTCAAGATGGCTGCGCTGGCCCGCTGCAGTTTCTCATGCAGTTCTGTGACGACTTGCTCTTTCTTGGCTCGCTCCAATGTCGATCAAACCCCCTTTCATCTGCCGGCGTGCTTTCCCTGATGCCCCTCTCCTCTCCAGGAGGAGAAGATAACGAGGATCGGTGTGCTGCGTCCCTGAGCCGGAATGGTTTCTTTCATCCCTCTCGGTAGGTGCTCCCATGCCGGGAGTTTAAACACCGCGCGGCGTCCCTACGGTCTCAGACGGCTGAAAACACCAGTCGGCAGTTAGTCGTGTGAATGTGTATGGATACAGAGCAGCAACCCTCCGTGATTGCCGTCTCTGGAAAACCCTCCGGTCAGGAGGCGAAAGATTTCACCGCCAGCGGATCCACCTGGATGCCGACCCCCATGGTGGTGGAGATGGCGATGCCTTTCACGTAGGTTCCCTTGGCCGCCGTCGGTTTCAAGCGAATGAGGGTGTCCATGAAAGCCGCGATGTTCTCCATGAGCTTTTCTTCGCCGAAGGAGATCTTTCCCATGGGCGCATGGACGATGCCGGTCTTCTCCACTCGAAAGTCCACCTTGCCGGCCTTGATCTCCTTGACCACCTTGGCCACGTCGAAGGTGACCGTTCCGAGCTTGGCATTGGGCATGAGGCCTCGGGGCCCGAGGACCTTGCCGATCTTGCCGACGGTTCCCATCATGTCGGGGGTGGCCACGGTCTTGTCGAATTCAAGCCATCCCTCCTTGATCTGCTCCACCAGTTCATCCCCGCCCGCGTGGTCCGCTCCTGCATCCAGAGCCTCCTTCACCTTTTCGCCTTTGGCGAAAACGAGCACGCGAACGGGCTTGCCCAAACCGTTGGGGAGCACCACCGTGCCGCGGACCATCTGGTCTGCATGGCGAGGATCCACGCCGAGTCGAACGGCGATGTCGAGCGATTCATCGAACTTGGCGAATTTACACTCAGCCGCCAGCTGCAACGCCTCCTGAAACGTGTAGCGTTTCGCAGGGTCTATTTTTTCGCGACTTGCGCGATATTTCTTTCCACCTTTTGCCATCTTCAACTCTCCACAAACTGACCGATTCTCTGCACCACACAGGCCGGCTGTTAGACGATTTCAACTCCCATGCTGCGGGCGGTTCCCTCGACAATGCGAATGGCGGCATCCACGTCGCGTGCGTTGAGGTCGGGCATCTTCAGCCGGGCGATTTCTTCCACCTGTGCCTTGGTGACCTTGGCGACTTTGTTCCGATTGGGTTCACTGGAACCCTTGGCGATCTGCGCCGCCTTCTTCAGGAGAACGGAAGCTGGTGGAGTCTTGGTGATGAAAGTGAAAGAGCGATCCGCATAGACGGTGATCACGACAGGAATGATCATGCCTTCCTGTCCCTGGGTCTTGGCGTTGAAGGCTTTGCAAAACTCCATGATGTTGACGCCGTGCTGACCCAGTGCAGGACCTATGGGCGGCGATGGATTGGCCTGCCCCGCGGACACCTGCAGTTTGATGTTGGTAATAACCTTTTTTGCCATCCTCGTTTGAACTCCTCAGTCTAGCTCTGCATCAAACCGTTAGATACGGTTGACCTGGACAAAGTCCAGCTCTACCGGTGTCGATCGTCCAAAGATACTGACCAGGACCCGAACTTTTCCCTTGTCAGGCATGACTTCATCCAGGATCCCATTGAAGTTGGCGAAAGGACCATCCACCACTCGGACCTCGTCGCCCTTCTCGAAGCGGTACTTGGGGCGAGGTTTCTGGATGCCCTCCTCCATCTGGGTGATGATGGCTTCGGCCTCCTCGTCCGTGAGGGGGATGGGGCGTTCCTGGCTTCCGATGAAGCCCGTGACCTTGGGAGTGTGACGCACCAGGTGCCAGGTCTCATCGTTCAGTTCCATCTGGACCAGGATGTATCCAGGATAGAACTTTCGGGAAGAGGCTTTTCGCTGGCCCTTGACCAGTTCGATGACCTTCTCCGTGGGCACCAGGATCTGGCCGAAAAAGGCTTCCTTGTGTTCAGCCTTGATGCGCTCTTCCAGGGAAGACTTCACCTTGTGCTCAAAACCCGAATAGGTATGAACAATGTACCACTTTTTTGCCACGAACCCACCCCGCTTGTGCCGGTCCGGATGATTGCCGCGCTCCAGGGCGCCCATGATGCAGCCCCGGGGCTAGCCGATGAGCAACCCCACCAGACGGCTTAGAATTAAATCGACGATTCCCAGAAAGATCCCTGAAAGGATCACGATCACCAACACCACCGAAGTGGATCCGAGCGTTTCCTTGCGCGAAGGCCAGACCACTTTGCGCAGCTCATGCCACACCTCCCAAAAATATTGACGAGACCGATGCCACCACTGCAGGGAGGATTCGTCGGATTTCCTCGGGGGTTTCTTCTGAACCTCGGCCTTCTTGGGCTTGCTCACTTTGGGAACGCTCTTCTTCAGGGTTTCCATGGTTCGGACCTTGTTGGCTGTCAGTATCTCACAATGTGTTCGGATGCTGGGACCGCAGGGCCCCTCGAGGGACTCCGCCCGACCCCGCCCTACATCCTCGCGGTGCTCTTCATGCCTCAGCAGCTGTGGAGCATTCCGGAAGGACGAAAAAATCAGCGCCCCACATCCCGAAGGGAGCCGGTGTGGGGCGATCGTTCACGTCTCAGCCCGGGAGAGGAGCACGATTGTGCCCTCCCTCAGGAGCGACTGCCCTCACTTGGTCTCTTTGTGCTCCAGGTGCGCATTGCAAAAACGGCAATACTTCTGGAGGCTCAGCTTTTCCGGCGTGGTTCTTTTGTTTTTGGTGGTCGTGTAGTTACGCCGCTTGCACTGAGAGCACGCCAATGTAACGATGACACGCATGGATTTTCACCTTTGTGTGGTTGAATCTCATTCAATGATGCCGGTGATAACGCCTGCACCGACGGTGCGGCCGCCTTCGCGGATGGCGAAGCGCAGGCCCTCTTCCATGGCCACGGGGGTGATGAGGGCGACCTCACAGCTGATGTTGTCGCCGGGCATGACCATCTCGACGCCCTCGGGAAGGGTCAAAACGCCCGTCACGTCCGTGGTGCGGAAGTAAAACTGGGGCCGATAGCCGGGGAAGAAGGGGGTGTGGCGGCCGCCTTCCTCTTTCTTGAGCACATACACTTCCGCCTTGAACTTCGTGTGGGGCTTGATGCTGCCGGGCTTGGCCACCACCTGGCCGCGTTCCACTTCATCGCGCTTGGTGCCGCGGATGAGGATGCCCACGTTGTCTCCCGCCTGCCCCTGGTCCAGGGTCTTGCGGAACATTTCCACGCCCGTGCACACCGTCTTGAAGGTGGGACGGAACCCCACGATTTCCACTTCATCCCCCACCTTGATGATGCCGCGCTCCACACGACCCGTCACCACCGTGCCGCGGCCGCTGATGGAAAACACGTCCTCGATGGGCATCAGGAAGGGCTTGTCCACAGCCCGCACGGGTTCGGGAATGTAGGCGTCGATGGCGTCCATGAGGTCCATGATGCACTTGGCGTCGGGGGAATCGGGGTCATCGGTTTCCAGGGCCTTCAAGGCCGACCCGTGGACGATGGGGATCTCGTCACCGGGGAACCCGTACTTGGTGAGCAGTTCCCGCAGTTCCAGCTCCACCAGTTCGATGAGTTCCGGGTCGTCCACCATGTCCACCTTGTTGAGGAAGACCACGATGTAGGGCACCCCCACCTGGCGGGAGAGCAGGATGTGCTCCCGCGTCTGAGGCATGGGGCCGTCGTTGGCGGCCACCACGAGAATGGCTCCATCCATCTGAGCGGCGCCCGTGATCATGTTCTTGATATAGTCCGCGTGTCCCGGGCAGTCCACGTGAGCGTAGTGACGCTTGGCGGTTTCGTACTCCACGTGAGCCGTGGCGATGGTGATGCCGCGCTCGCGCTCTTCGGGAGCCTTGTCGATCTGGTCGAAGGGAACGTAGTCCGCCGCCCCCCGCTTGGCCAGGTTCTTGGTGATGGCCGCCGTCAACGTCGTCTTGCCGTGGTCGATGTGACCGATGGTGCCCACGTTCACATGCGGTTTCGTCCGCTCAAACTTCTTCTTTGCCATCTTGAATTCCTCCTCACAGATAAACTTGTTGGCAGTTCCAAAGGACTCTTCACATATAAAAATGCAAGGGTAAATGACAAATTCCGGGGAGACAGCGA